>NZ_JAPPRH010000015.1:0-176403 GCF_026672535.1 Lelliottia sp. SL45 | reverse complement strand
CACCGACTCAGAACAACAATGTTGACAATAAGCACGCGGGTCACGTTGTTCTCTTCAACGACAACGCTCTGAACACGTCTGCGTTTCAGCACGTTGCCTGCAAAATCCCTCTCTTTTTCTTCCGCTCCGCGCGCCAGTATTGATATGTCGCGACCGGTACGGTACGCATTCGTCTGGTCGTAACACCATTCCAGAAAATCTCACGCCCATATTACTCATGTGAAGAGCAGGAAGGACCGCTTCCGGCATCGCTGTCACAGGAGTTCCCCGAACGACACATTTCTCCGTTTTTCACTGATTTTCAGCACACCCATCCATTAGCCGACAGTGCGTGTCGCGATTATCGCCACGTACACCGGCATTACAGATTACATCCCTATATTTCAGCGCATTACCTCACGCCGACGCCATGCGGGTCACCGGTCTTCAGCGACAAACCCTGACGGGACTACCCGGCATAATGCGCGCGTTAAGGAGCCATTCAGTCACGGAGACACCATGTTTAACGAAACCGATCCCCGACACGATCGGCTTGCCGTTCGTCTGTCGGTCATTATCAGCCGCCTGATGGCCGGAGAATCACTCAGCATTAAATCCCTCGCCGCGGAGTTTGGCGTGTCTGAGCGCACGCTGCAGCGGGATTTTCTCCAGCGCCTCGCCCATCTGGATATCACTGCCGACCGGGGCTGCTACCGGCTGCGCGGCGAACAGCAGCCCGACCGTTCACCGGCCGCGCAGTCCTTTATCCGCAACACGGGGATAGAGCACATTATCCCGGCAAAAGACAATTCGCTTCTGCATATCCTCTCAGACGAGTCCTCGGCCTCTCCCTGCCTAATCTGGCACGCGCCGCTTAACACGCATGCGGCCCTGCCGGAGTTCTTCAGCCGTCTGGTGAGGGCCATCAGCCAGCAGGTGAGCATCGGCATTATGGTGGACGGCAGGCGTCACGACGGGCTTGAGCCTTACCGGCTTATCCACTTCCGAACGGAGTGGTATCTGGTGGCCTGCCGTCAGGGGAGCCTGCGCGTCTTTGCCCTGACGGGCATCAGCAGCGTCACCCTCAGCGGCCGGCGATTCACCCGTCGCGAGGACATCTGCTATTTCACGGCGGGCGAGCGTTTTATTTCTGCCCTGCCGCATTTTCCGCTTATCAGTGACGTACTGCGCACATTTGAGACAGGACGTTACCCGCCGGGAGCGGAGGCTCCCCTTCAGGACGCAAAATGAACATCCTTTATACCAATTTTCATCGCGGGTCTGGCGGCGGCCATGATACCTATATCACCTCCCTGGTCGCCCGCAGCCCGCACAACGTATTTGTGGCCTGCCCGCCCACCTCATCCCTTTACCGGACGCTGGAGCAGCAGCGCTTCAGCAACCTGTTTCCCCTTAGCTTTCCCGGAAAGCTGAAGGAGCTGCCGGCGGTTATCCGCAACGTCAGGGCGCTGAGTCGCCTCATTGACGGGTACGAGATTGACATCGTGCACACCAACGGTTCACCCGATAACCGGCTGGCGCTCTATGCCAGAATGCTCTGCACCCGAAAATTTCGCACCGTACTGACAAAACACAACTCCTTTCCGGTCAGCGGACGGGTATCACGCTGGCGCTTCCTCAGGGCCAATGATGCCGTGATTCTGGTCAGCCACTCCGTCACGCAGACCCTGGGTTTTCCCGTCAGCGCCCCGGGGGTTCACGTCATCAGGAACGGCGTTGATACCCGGTGGTGGCAGCCACCGGATGAGACTGACGCGCCTGTATCTGACAGGCTGAGGCTGGTGAGCATTGCCGGCACCGCCCCCTACAAGGGCTGGCACTATTTACTCCGGGCGCTGGCCCTGCTGCCCCCCGCTGTCAGGGCGCGCTTTTCCGTCACCATTGCGGGACACACGCCCCCGGACGAGAGGCTGCGACGCCTCTGCGGCGGCCTGCCCGTGGAGGTAACCTTTACCGGATTTTTGTCCGACCCGCGCCCCCTGCTGGCGAAGTCGGATATCGGATTTGTGCTGTCGGATGCGGTTGAAACAATCAGCTTTGCCTGCCGGGAAATGATGGCGGCCGGCCTGCCGGTCATCGTGAGTGATTTTGGCGGGCTGCCTGAAAACGTCACCGCAGGGACCGACGGCTGGATTGTTCCGGCGGGAGACGAGCGTGCGCTGGCAGCGTTACTGACGTGCATAAGCCGCATGCACGCCCGTGATATAGCTGAAATGAAGCGCAGCGCCCGCCGAAAGGCCGTGGAAGAGTTCGACATCAGCCAGATGGTCGGGGCCACGAACCAGGTTTACGCCTCACTGACCTGAGCCCGCCTCCGCCGTCGCTGACGCGCACGGCTTCTTCGCAACCCTCCCCCGTCAGAAGCAGAAAATACCCGCCCGGACCTCCGCCAGGATGTCCGGGCCGTCGTCTTATGCCCCTGAAGGGCACCACCGGCCGGTTCCGCGTCACAGCGGAGCCGGCTTTCTTTTATCCGTACACCCGGAGGTTTTATGTACCATGACGCCCCACCCGACGAATACGATACCCGCCACGACGATGTGCTCAGCGAACCGTCCCCCGACACGCCACGAGGCCTGCAGGCCGTTATGGGCTGGCTCTATGACCGCGCAGTCAGCGGCATCGCAGGCATTGAGTCTGCCGCCACCCTCGCTGAGCGCTACCTTGACGACGCCGGCGGCGATGCAGCCCTTGCCGCCCGCAACATGATTCGCTGGGAGAGCATCAAGGCCGGCAGCAGCGGCTTTCTCTCCGGCGCAGGCGGCCTGGCCGCCCTTCCGCTCACCCTGCCCCTCAATATCACCAGCGTGCTCTTTATCCAGACCCGGCTGGTTGCCGCCCTCGCCTGCCTCGGCGGACACCGCCTCTCCGACGAGCGTATCCGCGCCCTCTGCGGGCTCTGCCTGTGCGGCAACGCCGCAAAAGCCCTGCTCCAGGACATGATAATGAAGATGGCGGAGCAGTGGACGCCCGTCCTGACCTGCCGGGTTGCGGAGAAAACCCTGGTGCTCATGCTCGCCCGCACCGGGATGAGCACCGGCGGCCAGCTGGTGCGCCTGCTCCCGCTGGCGGGCGGGGTGGTCAGCGGCACCGTGGATGCGGTCTCCACCCGCACCATCGGCCACCTGGCCTTTGACACCTTCCTGCACACGCCGGCCCCCGGGCAGCCGTAAGCCCGGCCGTCATATCCTCACGCTTTAAAACCGGGACCGTCCTCTGCGGGGGACGGCCCGCTCTCTCATGCCAGCAATAAGGAGCCCACAGATGCGCTTAGCCAGCCGTTTTGGTCACATTAACCAGATACGCCGTGACCGTCCGTTAACCCGCGAAGAGCTGATGCAGCATGTTCCCAGCGTTTTCAGCGAAGACAAGCACGCGTCGCGCTCTGAGCGTTACAGCTATATACCGACGATTACCCTGCTGGAGAACCTGCAGCGCGAAGGGTTTCAGCCGTTCTTTGCCTGTCAGTCACGGGTTCGTGACCCTAATCGCCGGGAGCACACAAAGCACCTGCTCCGCCTGCGTCGCACCGGTCAGATAAACGGTCAGCATGTGCCTGAAATCATTATCCTTAATTCGCACGGTGGCGAGTCCAGTTTTCAGTTACTTCCGGGCATCTTCCGAAGCGTGTGCACCAATCAGCCTGGTCTGCGGCCAGTCGTTTGGCGAAATCAGAGTTCCGCACCGCGGCAATATCGTCGGGAAAGTGATTGAAGGCGCTTACGAAGTACTCGGCATTTTTGACCGGGTGGAGGAGAAACGAGAGGCTATGCAGTCGCTGCTGTTACCCCCACCTGCACAACACGCGCTGGCGAACGCCGCACTGACGTACCGTTTTGGCGAAGAACATCAGCCGGTGACCGCCGCGCAGATACTGACGCCCCGCAGGTATGAAGACCGTCAGGACGACCTGTGGACAACGTACCAGAGGCTGCAGGAGAACCTGCTCAAAGGCGGCCTTCCCGGGCGTACCGCGAAGGGCAAACGCAGCCACACCCGTGCCGTTAACGGGATTGATGGCGACGTTAAGTTAAACCGTGCGCTGTGGGTGATGGCGGAAAGCCTGCTGGAGAGCCTGAAGTAATGCCGCACATCCCCGATGGCGTAATTCAGGTTGCGCCATCTCCGCTTTCACTGACCCACCGGACAGGCTGCCGCTCCATCTCCGATGACGACCTGTGCGCCTGGTGCTCGCACCTTCTTTACCGACCCGGTGAACTCAGCCTGTGCAGCTTAAGCCTCCCGGAGGGGCACTGGCCGTCACGCTGTGATGAGGATGGCTATGCGCAGTCCTGCCCGTCACTCCGGCTTAACCAGCATCCCCAACCCGATAAATAAACAAGGAAAAACTACCATGACCGACATTATTAACCTTAACGATACCCTCCCGTCACAGTCACAACCTGCCGGTGCCGGTACTGAACCAGAGCTGACCGCTACTCTAGTACAGGACGAGCAGCGCGTGGGCTTCTGGCCACAGCACTTCGGCAGCATACCGCAGTGGATAATCCTTGAGCCGACTGTCTTCGCCTGGATGGACCGCCTCTGTGCAGACTACAGCGGCGGCATCTGGAATTTTTACACGCTGAGCAACGGCGGGACATTTATGGCCCCGGAATCTGATAATGACCGCAATGAGCCCTGGTCGCTCTTCAACGCGATGAACGGCAACGACGCAGAGATGAGCGCCGAAGCCGCAGGCATAGCCGTCAGCCTCATGGCATACAGCCACCACGCCTGCCGTACCGGCAGCGAGGCCATGACCGCGCACTATTACCGCCTGCGGGACTACGCCCTGACTCACCCTGAACGCAGCGCCATTATGCACATCATCGACTGAGGTATGCCGCCATGGAACAACAGTTACCGCTGTTTGCCCGTGAATTAGCCCCTGCTGACCAGCAAACCATCAGGGAAGCCTTAACCCTGCTGGCGTGCCAGCTACGCGAACCTGGCGTGGCATTTACATCCAGCAGCTCAGTACGCGACTGGCTACGCCTGCAGCTTGCCACGCTTGACCGCGAAGCCTTCACCGTTCTGTGGCTCGACAATCAGCACCGTCTGATAGCCCACGACACATTGTTCATCGGGACGATTAACAGCATCACCGTCCATCAGCGTGAGGTCGTTAAATCCGGACTGAAAAATAATGCCGCCGCTGCCGTGCTGGCCCATAACCACCCGTCAGGGGAAGCTGAACCAAGTCAAGCCGACAGGTTAATCACCGAACGCCTGAAACAGGCGCTGGACCTGGTTGATATCCACCTGCTGGACCACCTGGTGGTGGGGGGTATGGATATCGTCTCGTTTTCGGAACGTGGCTGGCTGTGAAACAAAGGAGAAGGCAACGATGAAAATCATCAGCAAACGCCAGGCGATGGCGATATACCGCCAGCACCCGCAGTCCCGGCTGTTTCACTTCTGTAGCGGAAAGTACAAATGGAGCGGCAGCGTCTGCCACTATGCAGGCCGGGAGGTACAGGATATTAGCGGCGTGCTCGCGGTCTTCGCGGAGCGCCGCCAGGACCGCAACGGGCCGTATGTCGTATTGCGCAGCGTTACCCTGAATTAACTTAACTTTAAGGAGAACCCACTTTGTCGAATCAAACACCGGCAGCCCCCCATGATATCAGCGAACCCTGGTGGGGTCTGCAACGCAGCGTGACCCCGTGCCTGGGCGCACGGCTGGCGCAGGAGGGCAATCGCCTGCATTACCTGGCCGACCGCGCCAGTATTACCGGGACGTTCAGCGACGCCGACTTACGCCATCTGGACCAGGCATTTCCACTGCTGCTGAAGCAACTGGAACTGATGCTCACCAGCGGTGAGCTCAATCCCCGTCATCAGCACAGCGTCACGCTGTATGCAAAAGGACTGACCTGTGAGGCCGACTCCCTCGGTTCGCACGGGTACATCTATATAGCGATTTACCCAACACCACCAGAAGCACAACCCGGAGGCTAATCGCCATGCCGCACGCCTGTAAAATCAGCGAGGTCATTGAACGGCTGCAACAGCATCAGTACGACGACTTCGTCCTGTGTTCGGTCTGGTTCGAAGACGATGTACGCAATGTGGATGACGCTGTTACCACAGAAGAGGCCAGAGCGGCATTACGCCATGCTGCCAGCCATCACGACGCAGAACAGGGCATTAACTGGTTCACACTGGAGGCCGCACCTGACGCCATCCGGCAGTAACGTACCACGTTAAATCCCTCCGCCATTCATTCCTTTCATTTATTTAACAGAGATAACTTTAATGCGGATTTTACCTGTATCCCGAAACCGGGAGGCATCGTCACGCCTGTCATCTGTAGAAATCTGGCAGCAACTTCTTACGTATCTGCTGGAAAGACATTACGGCCTTTCGCTTAACGACACACAGTTTGGCAACGACGGTGTCATTCAGCAGCATATCGACGCCGGGGTTTCACTGGCAGATGCGCTCAATTTTCATGTTGAAAAATATGAACTGGCACGAATTGATCGTCCCGGCTTCTCCATTCAGCATCAGTCCCCTTTTATCGGGGTAATTGATATTCTCCGGGCCAGAAGGGAAACGGGTTTGATGCAACGCAACGGGTATAAAAGGATCACTCATCTCATCGCGGGTAACGCAGTTCAGGAGCAACATTCATGAAACTGTCCCTCACAGTGGAAGCCGATACCGTCAACATTCTGGCCCTCAACATGGGCCGGATCGTGGTCGATATCGACGGTATTGAACTGGCTGACCTGATCAATGTGGTCTCTGATAAGGGTTACTCGCTTCGTATTGCTGATGCCCCTGGCAAGCTGATTGTTGAAGATCCGCTTCCATCTGTTACTCGCGTTAACGGCATCCAGTGCAGTACAGCGCATATCACTCCCGAAGATAACACGATTCTGGATCAGGCCTCTGTTCAGCATCACGACGGCAGCAACAGCGACTGGGTACTTTACACCGGCTACGGCTACCTGCTCAGACTCAACGCTCGCTTATTCCCGGTGCTGGAGCTCAAGAGAATGGGGTTATCAAAAGCCTTTCGTCGTTTGGTTGTTACGCTTATGCGCCGTTACGCTGCTGGCATCATTCATCTGGATGCTGCCGGAGAAGTTCTGCCAGGCTTCGCCACATTCGGCTGGTAACCCCCACTTATCACAGGATACTTTCATGCAGCAGTTAACCACCGAAGCCGCTCTCAACATTCTGATTGAGTGGCTGCAGGACAACATCGATTGCGGTACGGGGATCATCTTCGACAATGGCGAGGACAACACCGATTCCGCCAGGCTTTTACCCTGGATCGAACAGGCGCGAAACGACGTACGCGATCTGCGCCATCTCCGGCTTCTGCAGAGCGCCCGCGCCTGAACGTGACAGACGCCATAAGCGCCAGCCCTTACCGGCTGGCGTTTTTGTTTATATATAAGGAAGACACAATGTCAGACATGATCCACACTGAACCTGAAGTATTAACCGGGCACACCGGTGTGATTTGCTCCACCAGCATCGAACGCATTGTCACCGGGCGTCACGCTGCACTGGCGCAGATTAAAGCGCTCATTCAGCAACTCGACGATATCTCAGCACTGACAGCCAGTATCGGCGGCGGCAGAGCGAATGAGTGGGCAGTACGCCAGTACCGTTACGACTGCTGGCTGATGGAGAAGCCAGAATCAGCGATGAAAGCCATCACCCGCAATCTCGATCGCAGCCTCTGGCGCGACCTGATGCAACGCTCAGGTATGCTGGCGCTCATGGACGCTCAGGCGCGTGACCAGTGGTACAGCAGCCTGGAAAAGGACGATATTCCCGCTATCTGTGAAGAAAATATCCTCAGCACGTTTAAACAATTGCACCAGAGCAAAGGCGAGGTGTTTGAGCGCGGGGTGATTAATGTGTTTAAGGGTCTGAGCTGGGATTATAAGTCGAATCACCCCTGTAAGTTCGGCAAAAAGATCATCGTGAACGGACTGGTGAAACACGACCGGTGGGGATTCGGGCTCAACTGGGGCTGGCAACGCGATCGGTTAGCAGATCTGGAGCGTATGCTGATGATTCTTGATGGAAAGCCTGTTCCCGACAACCGGGCCGACGTGACCCGTCGGTTAGGCGATCATATCCATGAGAACAGGCACAGCAACCGCTATGAAGATGAGATGTTTGTGATTACGTATTTTCAGAAGGGGACGGCCCATATCGTATTCAGACGACCGGATCTGACAGAGAAGCTGAACGACATCATTGCAAGGCACTATCCCGGCATGCTGCCGGAAAGCCAAACATGAGATAACCGTTAAATACCAGCAAGTGCACTTGAGTCAGAGCAAGATAATAACTATTATTAACAGATAGTCAAAAAGCAGGAGATTGAATCATGCCAACAACTGTCGCCCTTACTCCGTATTTCGAAGAGTTTATTCGTGAACAAATCCAAAGCGGACGTTACAACAACACCAGCGAGGTGATCCGCGCAGGGCTTAGGGCTCTCGAAGAGAGAGAACAACAAACGATGATTGAGTCGCTTCAGCATGCAATAATCGCTGGCATTAACAGTGGTGAGAGTCATAATGCAGAAGAAGTCTTCGGTCGTCTGACCAGAAAATACAAAATGATGGCATCAGGGACCCAGAAAAAATGAAACTGGGTATATCGCCACTGGCGGAGCACGACCTTGAATCGATTGGCGACTGGATAGCACAGGATAATCCTTTACGGGCGATCAGCTTTACCGAAGAGCTGTACCAACAGTGCCTGTTGATCGCTGAAGCCCCGTCACACTACAGAGAAAGGCCAGAACTGGCTCCAGGTATAAGATGTTGTACTTACGGGCGCTATCTTGTCCTTTTCAGGGTACTGGATACAGAGGTCCGTATTGAAAGGGTGATGCATGGTTCGCGTGATATAAGCAAGGCACTGTCAGAACCTTACTAAGTGGAGAAAGTAGTCTTTAACCAGAACCTGGTCTGTAATGGTAAAAATCACTATACTTTCCATCTGCTTCGATTCCGTCATTCAGCACATCGAGCAAAGCCATCCTGGAAGCTAATGACGGGATGAGTTTAGTAGCATGATATGCAGACAGGAATCAAATTTGAGATGGGGGCCTCAAAGGGGGCCTCTCATTTAAAAAACACAGAAAAAATCTTTAATATCAAGGCGATTGAACCTGTAGTTTCATTCCGAGTCCGGGCACCACTATTTAGAAAAACCAGCCTTAGGGCTGGTTTTTTGCTTTCTGGCGTTCAGAACCCCCATCCTGGCCGATCCTTTCAAGTTCACGCAGCCATGTTGGCGCTATCTATCAATGCCTATCATCGGCTGATCGATGCCGGGTATGGAAACGGATGCATCCCGCGGGCGCGAAGTCACCCCACTGGCGAAGAACAGGCGTCATTTGCCGCCGCTGGTAATTGCGCCTTATTTCCAATGGAGTCCAGCGAAGAACAGCCAGCCGAGATCAGCCCCTGAAGTTCACCGTTAAGAGTTAGATAAACAAGATTTGCCATAATAAGTTCCTCGGGTCCGGATTATTTCCCGGCACTGGTTTCGTTGGCTGCCGTTTCTGGCAGAGAATGATTTTTTAGCAATAGCCAGCGGCTTGCTACGCCCTCCAGCCGCTCGTTAATTTCTGTTTCCAGCGCTTGCGTATTCTGCCCCTGCGTCTGGGCATCCTGATATTGCGTCAGCAGGGATTCCAAAGGGGTTTCCTCACCTAGCCCTCGCTCTGCCTGCCAGACCACATTTTTAATGTAGGAGAGTGTCAGCCCCTCCTTTTCGCGTTTCATCACCAGGTCAGCAAAGGCGCGTAAATCCTGTCGCGTCTGCAGCCAGCCCCGGAGTTGTGGGCTGCTACTGGCGCGTGTTTTCACCGTCTCAGTCCACCACGCGGTAGCCTTTTGCTGCTGCTGACTCCCCGGCCAGCGGCTACTCGCAGTGCGAGCCATCAGCATTCCTGTTTCCAGCGGCTGCAGTGCGGAGGTCTCTGACTGTTGTTGCAGGCGATGCTGATAGCTATCCAGCATGGGCGAAACCAGCCATAACGATGCGACTCCTGGCCCGCTGTCCTTAACCTGCGAAAGGATCTGCTGCGACGGATAAAACTGCCACCACCAGAGTGCAGCGACGATAGCTGCGCTATAGGCGATACCCGCAATAAACCCTTTAATCGCGCAGCCCGTTTTTTTTGCCGGACTGCGCACCGCCACCGTGATTTCCGGCAGTTCAGGCAGCGGAGGCATCGCGTCTGTCGAAGCTGACGAGATGCTCTCCGGCGCGTAAACCAAAGTTCTGACCGTGTTCTGCGTCTGGGTTTCGGCAAGGCTTTTAGACTGCGGCTCCAGCCGTTTACGCGTGTTCTGCACAAAATAGAGCAGATTCTCAACGCGTGGCTGACGCTTAAGCTCCACCTGCTGGAGTTTGTCGCAGATGAGCTGCAACGGACGTTCCGCGCGATACAGCAGTGGCAGATCGGCTGGCGCGAAGGACATTTGCTGTCGCAGAACATTGCCGGTGCGAATATTCAGCCAGTCGAGCATTTCGGTACGTGCTGTACCGCCCTGCGGCCAGAATTTGTCCCACTCGTGGCAAATCATCGCCGCCAGCAGTTCCACGCCCTCACAAAAGCCTGCCAGACCCTGAGTGCGGGTTCGCGCCAGGGTGAAGTAGGTCGCCGTATGCAAATCCACACCGTTGGATTTGAAAATCGACAATGCCAGTGACGCCACCAGCCGCCAGTTCAGCTCCGGCTGTGACGGATGATTAGCTTTATTAATTTCCTCCCGGATTGCGCTGAACTCGGGCAGATCACGAGGATCGCTGCCGGTAACGATGGTCTGTGTGAGTACGTCATTCTTCATCCCTGCCTCCTCAGTAGAGCGTGTCCGGTAGCTCGAACTGACTGAACAACCCACCTGCGTATGGATTGTCTTCCGTATCCGTGTGTACGCGATAAACCATCGCCCCGCCGTCCACGGTAAAACGCACGCTGAACGTACCGTCCTGCACACCTGTTAGCTGCCCCGCCCCGAACAGGCGGAACTGAGCCCACGGACCGCTGAAGCTGATGCTGCGAGGGGAATTGCCGCTGGTACCGATAAGTGTCAGTTTGCTTTCATTGCCTTCACGCATATTGTTCGGCCACACCAGATGCGCGGTGTAGTTGCGCCCCTGGCTGTAATCCACTAACTGGCCGTCGAGATTCAGCACGCTGCGGCGTTTGTTGCCAGATAATGACACGGTCTCTACCGCAAATTGCGCACCTAAGCCGTTCTGTTTGCTGAAGAAAATATCGCGAATTTTTTGTGCAGCTTCCAGTTGCTGGCGGATACCGGAAAACCGGAGGAAGGTAAATTTGTCCGGGTGGTTAACGCGCATAACACCACCTGGAAATACGATGTGAACGGTCGTCTGGTGAAGAAACTGGTCGATAAAGGCGGCTACCGCCCTCTTCTCTGGCGCTACCGCTGGGACGCCCGGAGCCAGCTGACAGGTATCGAAACGCCAGATGGCGAACGCTGGGAATACAAATACGACCCGTTCGGCCAGCGCATCAGTAAACGCTGCACCAGCCACAACAAACCGGGGATGGATTTTCACTGGAACGGCGACCAGCTCACCGACGAAATTCCCGTCGGCTCTGACAGCAAACCGGATGATGAAAACGCCGTTCGCTGGATATACGAACCAGGCAGCTTTACGCCGCTGGCGCGCTACAACAAGGGCCATCTGCACTATGCGGTAACGGATACGGTCGGGCGCATCCAGGAACTGCTGGCCGAAGACGGCACCATTGTGTGGCGGGGAA
Source organism: Lelliottia sp. SL45 (assembly GCF_026672535.1). Lineage (NCBI taxonomy): Bacteria > Pseudomonadati > Pseudomonadota > Gammaproteobacteria > Enterobacterales > Enterobacteriaceae > Lelliottia > Lelliottia sp. SL45. The sequence goes on along the minus strand of NZ_JAPPRH010000015.1, from coordinate 164,612 downwards.
AACAGCAACTGTGGGGCCGGTAAGAGAGTGCAAATGACGCTAACGTCTCATGCAGACTGCGTTTTCCGGGCCAGTATGAGGATGAAGAATCCGGGTTGTATTACACGGTACTATGATTGTGAGACTGGGCAGTATATAAGTCCGGACCCGATTGGGTTGGCGGGTGGGATAAATCCTTACGGGTATGTGCATAATCCGTTGGGGTGGATTGACCCGCTGGGGTTGGTTTGTTGTGCATCATTCGATGCAGGCAATGAATAAAGCCCTAAAATGGCTCGAAGCCAAAGGATTTAAAGCAGAAAGAGTTAATACTGGAAAATTTGGAGCCACGAAAGGTAAAGCTGTAAGTATGACCACTGCTGATGGGAAAACTGGCTTTAGAATCGAATATGACGATAGAAGTGGAGCTCATATCAATGTTTTTAGCGGCAAGGATAAGGGAGATCATTACCAATTTGATGCAATTGAAAAAACAACAACCAAACATCAAAAAGATATAACCACCCTTCAAAACCAAGGAGAGGAGAATGACACTTAATGATGAAATTAAATTGCTTATTGCCGACCTTCCAAATCCACCTGAAATAATTGATGAATGGGAACCAATTGCCGATTACTTATCGGATATGTTTGAATGGGCTGGTTCTAAGATTGATTGGGATAAGACCATTAGCCACTCATATCAGAAGCTTACAAATGATAAAAGATTTTGGCCTTCTTTAGTGATAGCTTTTATCAACAGGCATTATCGATTCTGCGACTCAGAAGAAATTCTTTATATAAATGACTCCTCTTTAGATTTTGCTTTGAAAATTTCGGCAGAACAGTTTAATCATACGTTGGCTTTATTAACATACCAAGTTCCGCAACATCATTATTTTTTTGCCCCTAAGACGAAGTGGTGCCTTTCTATTACTTCTGAAGGTTATGTAGATTTTGGTTTCTCTAGCATTAGAAAATAACATTTAAAAAACTCCTGTGATAATCACCATATTTATCATGAAAAATAAAATTGAAGACAAACTACTTCTGTTCAGAGCAAAAAAGTTTGCTGTTAATCTTGAAGGACTCAACTCTTTCTCTATATATCCGCTAGACAACGATATTTTTTATGGCATAGAGAAAAGTTAAAAACAGCCTATGCCATTGACAATAGAAATCACAAGATTTCCCTTGAACAACCAGTAAAGATGAATGAAATAATTAGGACTATGACATCCCTATTAAAAATAGAAAAAACTTCTTGCTGTCTTGTTTTTGAAGGCAAAAGTGTAATATCTGCCTGTGTAAATGATTTTTATTCATTTATAACAAGCGTATTTAGACTAAACAAAACATATGATATTTCACTACTATTTCAATCACCGGACAGAGTGATTTCCATAAGTGACAACGAGTATGATGTTGATTTCTATTATGTAAAAAAATAGTTTATCAAACACTGGGAATACGTTCCTAGTTTTGTTGTTTACTCTCTATTAAATTACCTGCGGAGATGCCTTTATCCCGCTCACAGGTATCGAAAGCTGGGAGCAGTTTGACCGGCACATCTGTAAACGCTGCGCCCTCCACAACAAACCGAGGAAGGATTTTCACTGATATGGCGACCAGCTGACCAACGAAATGACGTTCAGCTCTGACGGCAAACCGTATGATGAAAATGCAATTCGCTGGATATACGAACCGCTGAGTTTGACGCCACTGGCGCACAATGAAAAAGGATAACTGCATTATGCGGTGAGGGGTACGGTTGGACGCATCCAGGTGCAGCAAAACGAAGACGGCACCATTGTCTGGCGAGGAAAACAGCAACTATGGGCCGGGAAGGAAGTGCGAATAACTCCAACTTTTATACGGACTACATTTTCCCCACCAATATGAGGATGAAGAATCCGGGTTGTACTACAACCGCTTCCCATACCCTGTTTGTGAAACAAGCAATATCTGAGCCCTGATCCGATTGGGTTATTGGGTGGGGTAAATCCTTACGCGCATGCCAATAATCGACTGAAATTTATTGATAGGCTTAGGTTGTATAAAATTTTAGCGCCAGAACGCGACAAATCCAAATGTTGCAAGTTGATGCGGGGTAACATAAGCCCCAAAAGTTGGGAGAAGTTCCCCTCGATTGGTAGAGATAGTTCGTTTATCACGGATAAAGAAGCTACCCTAAAATATTTCAGTGGTGTTCAGAATGGTGAGGTGACTATTCCTAATCATTAGCGGCAAATATTGTAAAAGATATGGAATTAAATTCGGGTTCTTTGAATAGTGGGTTTAGCATCAGAAAAATTGATGGATTTCACGATATAAAATCGCGCAGCCCACTGAATGGTAAATATTATTTACTTGGTCCTGGTCAGCATTTACCAGGAGATACTCCTGAAGTAGTCATAAATTCTGTACCGACATCAACACCAGTATCTATAAGGGTTAATGTAAATTGAATAAGTTACCGCCTAATGCGATCATTATTACTGACATTGTTGGCGACACTGTAAAAATTATGGTTTGCGGGCAGGACTTGATTAACAGAATGAGGTCAATAGGATTTTCATGTTCAGATGAATCTATGATTATCCATGTTAATAATGAACAAAAAAACATCATAATAAGTCAATTAATCAATGAAGGTGCTCTTTTTTTACATGGAAATGGCTGGTATCCATCAGAAGTAATGGAATGCAACAAGGATCAAAAAAATTATTTTGGTAAGTATAAGATTATATATTGGATAGATAAAAACACATATCAAATAGAAGAGCGATAACATATCCCATCTCCCCTAAATTAAAAAGTTTAGCACCATTCCTAACAATGCCTTCTTAATCTGCTTATAAATGGCTGACCAAGCCATAACCCGCAGCAATGACAAATACCATTGCGACGACTCCGGCTAGCTGATGTTCTTTACACGGCCTTCAGGCCTGAAACGTGGCGCCACCGCCAGGATGTTTCGGGCAACTGCAGGAACTCATCCCGCCACAGGCAATACCAATATGATGCCTTCAGCCGCAGAATCATATTGATACGCTCGGCAATCAGGCGTGGTTTGATTCTCACCCTGATGCGAAAGCGGCCCGTGAACGGACCATTAAAAAACACCCCGTAGGCCGCATTGGTCTCCCGGAGGAAGTCGGCGAATTATGCCTGTTCCTGGCGAGCGAAAAAGCAGGATTTATCGCCGGGACCACCATCGTTATGGACGGCGGTCGTAGCGCGATCATGCAGGATGAAGACGATTTCTGAGTCGTTCCATTAACAAGCTGGCACACCTTTCACCAGCCATTGCGGCCAAATGGCTGCCCAGTCGGAGCCATGCGCCATGCCGCTTACCACTGCTGTGTGGGTGCAGGTTCCACCTGTCGCCTGCACAAAACGACGGGCGACCTCGGGGGGAACTGTTTCATCCGTGTCGCCGCTGAGATGCAGCTGTGGAATGTGCTCCAGCTTGCTGGCATGGTCGATGGCGCTCAGTGCGTCAGGCATCGCGCTCACATGATGCAACTCGTTGACATAATTGACATCGAGATTACCCGCCACGGTGCGCAGCACCCGGACATCTCCACGCCGTTCGGCCAGTAGCGCCGCGATATTACCCCCGCCAGAATATCCCGTTAATTCAAGCGTCACGCCCGGATAACGCGCCGTAAAATGGCTTAGCGCCTCGTCCATCGCCTTCAATACCTGCGGGGAGAAACGATCTGCGGTCCACCAGCGAACACTGCAATACGCAGGCAACGGTAGCCCTATAAACTGACATGGCCGGCCCAGATAGAGCACACTGGCGTGAGTATCAGCGGCAGCCAGCTTCAGGCCAACGGGATTACGCGGAGTCGGATCGTCCGAGGGCCGCGTGCGGCTTTGCCAGGCAAATCCATCCCCTTCGATGTAGACATGCAGTGACGTCACTGAGGGTGCAATTCGACTCCAGCTGGCAATCAAAAAGGAATCTGTTTGAACATTTTCTCTGGTAAGACCTGCATCCTGCGCAATCTGGCTTGCCGTCTCCCGGGGTTCGACAGAAACGCAGCTCACGAATAAAAAAGATAAATTAATCAATAAGGCTGCAAAGAATATATTCTGTTTAACCCGCAAAGCCATATCTCACCCTAAGTTAAATTAAAAGCAACACAAAATTTATGGAATTATTTCTCGATGAAATAATTAAGCAAAGCTTATTGTTTTTTGCAACAAATTGTATATTCTGCGCCCGAACAATATCGGATTAATCCGAAGTTTCTCCATCTGCATTCTTACAACAATCGCAACTTTGTGACGGCTCACCATGAGAAAAAAATACCTTAGCCAGCTGATTTCTTTGCTGGTGGCTTCAACAGCGGCACAGGGGCTGCTGACGACCCATTCTATCGCAGCATCAGACGTCATCATCGACACACCAATGTCCGGCCTTCAGGTGCTCGGCTCAAACGATGTTATTCGCGTGACCAATACCGGCTCCCTTAGCGGCGCGCCCACAACCGCGTTAACGCTTCAACAGGGGGCGACGGTCACTACATTCACCAACGAAGGCCTGATCACTGATATTAGCGATAATAATCTGCCCTTCAGTATGAATGTGGTTCAAATTGACGGTACAGCCGGTACATTTGAAAATAACGGCATTATCCAAAGCGTTAATCAATACCATTATGGCAGTATCGTCGAACTGAGTGCGTCGGGCGTCGTGGATAATTTTATTAACCGTGGCATGATTCAAAATTCGCTGAATAATTTCAATATGGGGATGGATAATACCGGCTCCGTCGAAAATAACGGCCATATTCTTAATCTGACGAACACGGAAACCGGAACCATTACCGGCTACCGCGGTATTAATAACCTCGGCACTATTGATAGTCTGACCAATGCCGGCGTAATTACCGCTGCGAATAACAATTTTATGCCGATGCCCGGGCAAAACGGCGCGATTTATAATCGCGGGATCATTGGTACGCTGCATAATACGGGCACACTCCAGACCGGCACCCTCAATTATTTCGGCAGCGCCGGGGTGATTAACTGGGGAACGATCAACACCCTTATCAATGACAATCTGATCAGCGGTAGCGCAGACGGCATTACCAACTATGGCACCGTAGGCACCCTTGAAAACAATGGCCGCATTGCTGCGATCAACAATGGTATTTTCGCCAGCAGCTCCGACGGCAAAGCAATCGCCGAGATCGTGAACAACGGCGAAATCTCGGGCGGCTATTACGGTATTTACCTTGCCAGCTACAGCAACCAGAATCCAGCCACGCAAATCATCAATAACGGCACCCTGAGCGGCGGCAACTCTGCCCTGTATATCTACACGGATACCAACGCCAGCGCGGATATTACGCTGACCAACAACGGTGTGGTGAAAGGCGATATTTACTCCCAAAGCGCAGCACCGTTACTCATCAATGGCGGTAGCACGACCACGGGAACCTTAACCGGCCAGAACGGGACAGGCACCCTCACCAGCCAGCACTCAGACGTCATCTTTGGCACCGGTTCACTGCTGCTGAACGATAACGTGAATGCGGCCACGGTCCAGAACCGTGGTGCGTCCTTGCAGGTCAATACAGACATAACAATTGCAGGGGATTACCACCAGAAAGCCGCGGCAGCGCTGATTTCAGGTATCTCCGATCTGGCAACTCAGAACGGCACGCTGATGGCCGACACCGGCTATGGCCGTCTGAATGTCACCGGCAATGCGACAATCGAAGAAGGTTCCAGCATCAACCTGGTCCGCACGGGTGGCACGTATCAGTTCGCGGAAGGCCAGCGCTATGTGGTGATCAATGCCGCGGGATCGGGCACCGATTACAACGCCGACAAGCTGAACTACAGCGCGATCGGCTATCGTGGCGCCGTGAGTGGCTCCGTTTATGAGACAGGGACAGACAAAGCGCTGGTCTTGACCGTGGGCGCCGAGCCTCCGGTTGTGACGCCGCCTGTTGTCACGCCACCGGTTGTAACACCGCCTGTTGTAACACCGCCTGTTGTGACACCGCCCGTTGTGACGCCACCGGTTGTAACACCGCCCGTCGTGACGCCACCGGTTGTAACACCGCCCGTCGTGACGCCGCCGGTTGTCACGCCACCTGTTGTGACGCCGCCCGTTGTAACACCACCGGTTGTGACGCCGCCAGTGGTCACGCCGCCGACTCAGCCAACGCCAAAACCTGCGCTGGCGACGATCCCAAGCGCCACCGCGGCATTGGGCGGTCTGACGAACTACACCGGGATCTCCTCTCCGCAGCTGTTGGATCTGTATAACGCCTCGTTAGCCATCCAGGGCAAAGATGAAGCCAACCGCGCGGGCGAAAAACTCTCCCCAGGCCAGAACATCAACACCAGTTCAGCCGCCGCCGTGGCGACCTCTACCGCTCAGGCGGTTGTGGGCGCGCACATTGATGCCGTGCGTAATCCGCACACCTCCGGCACCAGCGGCGTCGCGACCGGTGATGACTACACAAGCAACTGGATCGTCTGGGGTCAGCCGTTTGGCGGCTATGCGCGTCAGGACAGCAGTGCTGAAATCAGCGGATACACGGCGAAATTTGGCGGTCTGATTCTGGGCGCCGACCGCTCGCTGGGTGACGACTGGCGTCTGGGCGCCGCCGTGAACTACAGCAACACCTCCGTGCACGGTAAAGGCAATCTGAGCGGTAACACCTCCACCGCCGACAACTACGGCATCATCGGTTACGCCGGTTACACGGGCGATCCGTGGTATCTGAACCTCTCTGCCGGTGTAAACCGCCAGAACTACAGCTCGGTTCGCCGCGCAGATTTCACCGGCTTCTCCGGCGCTGCGCAGGGTAAATTCAACGGTCAGTCCGTCACCCTGCAAACGGAGTTCGGCTATCCGGTCACGCTGCCTGCCGACGTTGTCGTCACGCCGCTTGCCAGCCTGACGTACGGGTATCAGCATGTGGATGACTATAAAGAGACAGGCGGTAACGGCATGGCGCTGGATGTGGGCAGTACCCATTCCCAGTCTGTGGTGAGCGATATCGGTGCCCGCATCGAGAAAACCTTCGCGACCGGTCTCGGCAGCCTGACACCGTTCGCGCAGGTCTCGTGGATTCATCAGTACGATAACCGCCAGGTGAGCAGCCATGCGACCTACGCCGCCGATGCCGTCGGTGAAACCAGCTTTATCACCAAAGGCGCATCGCCGGTGGAAGATATGGCGGGTGTGGCGATCGGCAGCACGCTGTACGACGCCAACGATCTGAGCCTGGACGCGCGCTACGATCTGCAAGCAGGCGAGCGCTATCAGGCGCATACCTTCAGCCTGCGGTTGCGTAAGATGTTCTAATTGCTGTGAATAAAACGGGGCCGCACATGGCCCCGTTTTTTTTATCATGGCCGGCAAAACATTGAGTTTTTCATCGGGCGCGTTAATAGTAGTTCTTTTCCCGATAAGAAAATGCCATGAGCCAAACTGCACTCTCCTCTGCATTAAAGGGCGGCGCGCTGCTCCTGCTGCTGATCTTGATTTATACCGGCCTGTTTACCGGGGACCGCGTCACCTGGCTGATGGAAGTCACCCCCGTGGTCATCGTGGTACCACTGCTGCTCGCCACCCAGAAACGCTACCCACTCACTCCCCTCCTTTACACGCTGATCTTCTTCCACGCGATCATTCTGATGGTCGGCGGAATGTACACTTACGCCAAAGTGCCCATCGGTTTTGAGGTTCAGGAGTGGCTGAATCTGAGCCGCAACCCGTACGATAAACTCGGACACTTTTTCCAGGGGCTAGTGCCTGCCCTGGCGGCGCGAGAGATTCTGGTGCGCGGCGGTTACGTCAATGGTCGCAAAATGACGAGTTTTCTGGTGTGCTGCATCGCGCTGGCCATCAGCGCGACCTACGAGCTGATCGAATGGTGGGCGGCGCTGGCGATGGGACAAGGCGCGGATGATTTTCTCGGCACGCAGGGCGATCCCTGGGATACCCAGTCAGATATGTTCTGCGCCCTGCTCGGCGCGCTCACCACCGTCCTGCTGCTGGGGCGTTTTCATCAGTGGCAGCTGGAACGTTATTAAAAACGATAAGAACCCGCCTCGATTGGCGGGTTGTCTCAATTAACGCATCAAGTCCAAATCCATTTCTTGATAAACACGCAGAATAACGTCCCTAACGGCAGCAAAAATACTGCTCTCTCCACGTTCACCCAGGGTCACCCATACACTACCGTCGTTGCCCCAGCTGCGCGGAATACGATTCTGTCCAAGCGGGTCCATATCCCACGACCACCACGCACACCATTTACTGGATTTTGGTATCGAACCCTGGAAAAGGGTACACATTGCCTTGTAGAGCATGTCGTTCTGACTTTTCTCTTCTTCCCTCGCAGTGACCCCGAAGTAGAGATTGTTGTAATTCCCATTCGAAAATTCCCAAAAAAGAGAGCGCTCACTTTTGGGATGAAAAAGAACGTGGAAACCACCAAAACGTACGGAAGGATCTTCCTCAGCATTAATTATTAAGGGATAATCAGAAAAGTATTCCCTAAGTGCATCGATGAAATCAAAAAACACTCTCTTTTGAATTTCTGGAATTTGATTAGCGATAATAAATGCAGACTGAATACTCTCTTTATCTTTCAATATTATCTCAGACAATCCTTGTGAATCATTCATTATGTAATCTCCATTCACTGATTCTCTAATAAATTCAATTAGTGACTCTACGAAAAACTTTACATTATTGGCTTTGATATATGGCACAGTTGATGAAAGCCATTCGACAATATTGAAAAAGGAAATTACAACAATATGATCGCGGATATCAGATGCGGCAGTCACAGGGAGTGCCTTTGGAGTAGGGGGCGTGTTGCTAAGATAGATTAAGGACCAGGGTTGATTTTTCTTCAGTAACCATTCGCCATAATCGACTAACTGACGTTCCTGATCAGCTGCCCAAGGCTTATTTTCTAACGCGATCAGCCCACTCTTGCCCGTCAGCAGTACATCGATTCTTCGTCCAGTATCCGTTAATACCTCCGTAAAGGATCGCACATCATGACCAAATGAAATATTGGCTTTGTCTTTACCCGAATTTTTATTAATCAGTTTGATAAAGCCGTCGAGGAATAGCCTGGACTGTCCATGCGCCTCACCGGGATCAAGCAGAAATGCAAAATATCGTGATAGCGCCATTTCATCCTTCTGCAGCCACGTCATCAGACTAAAGTCAGGTGCCAGTTGAGCCTGATATCGTGATTTAGAAAGTTGTCTAACCTCATTCCATCGAGAGATACTCTCTAACAGTGCTGCGACTGAATACTTTTGTGCGCCATCCATGCCTTGCATATTACCGCCTGATACCAGATTAAAATATCACCCTTGTTTACCGGTAATAAAACGCACCGGCTTCAGAGGGGTCCTTAGTAGTTGATTATGCAACCTGGCATATCTTGGCTCGTTTTGTGCCGCCAGAGAGAGTACGACTTTGTTATTTTCAAAGCTCAGATGATCGTTATCAAATAACGTGTGCAGATCGGCAGCAAGAGCGATGCCATTTTCAATCGCATAGGTTCCTTTAGTAGCATGACTTTCAATATGGCAGGCTTCAAGTGCCAGAGCAGACCCTGTAATTGCACATCTATTTTCCCAATTAGCCATAATACTCTCACGGAACGCCTGCTGCCCGTTGCGAACTTTGAGCATTCGCAGACCATCTTCGCGAAGATGGACTTGGTCAGGAGCAAGGTCTGTCATGTTCACCAGACTGTTTAAAACCGCAACAACTTCATGATCCAGGGGAGCCTGGAAAGTTGCCCCCTGACGGCAGAAATGCTGTTTAAAGATACTTAGACGAGAGTCACCTTTGATGTCGGGTAATTTTCTATTTAACGCCTGCTCATCTAACACAATAAATGCATTATCCTGGCTAATTTTCTCTAATCTAAACCTGAAAGGATAAACGCTCTCAGAGGCCTCATAATGACCAACGATCTCATACAGGCCACAAAGTTTGTATTCTTGCTGCTTCTCCGGATGCTGAATGACAAAAACGCGATCGCCTTCTTTGACGCGTTGCCAGGTGGATACTCGACTGACTCCATAACCCTTTTCATACTCAAAATCATCGCTGTTCGTAGGGCCATGATAGGCGTAGTAGCAGTTCATACTGATATCCTTATTATTGATAATAAAGATATTATCGGCACGGCTATCTCTATTCTTAAGCATTAATACCAAAATTATTCTTCAGCTCTAACGCTCAATCTATCGCCACCCATCTCCACCCCAAGCCGATCGTAGCGACCACGATTGTCAGGGTCGCTGCCATGTGCAGGGCGAAATCCAGGGGATGCACTTCGACGGAGTGGCAAAACGACAATAGCGTTAGCGCCATGCAGGCGACGCCAGCTCCTGCCGAGGCGAGACTTTGCAGGGGATGGAGGCTGCGGGTACGGCGCAGATAGCCGATAACCAGCAGCACCATCGGCGCGCTGACGATCATCATAAAGACGTAGCAGTTCACCGCGTCACGATGGTGAATCTGGGACGACTGGCCCAGGTTCGCCAGCACGCAGCCCAGCCACACGATCAGCAGCGGCATAAACCACTTCCAGCTCAGGGGACGGCGTCCGGCAATGCTGAGTAAAAACGCGTTGCGGATCGCCAGCACCCCCATCACAAACGTCAGCCCAAGTTGCAGCAGGGCCAGCAGTGCGCCCGCCTGGGACCAGTCCGTCGCCACGCGCTGCAACAGCAAACTGCAAAGCCACCCGCTCGGCAACGCCATTAACGTCCACGCCAGCACGCGCCAGCCATCGCGCCACGGGCGGGTGACGGGCTGCGCCTGCCGACTCAGTTTTTCGATTAACAGCTCATGATCGGTCATGATTCGCTCCCATCCGGCGAAGATTGGTAATAGCCCTGTGCAGCAGGGATTTCACCGCAGAGATCGTCAGATTGTGACGGCTTGCCGCCTGCGCAAGCGTCATCTCCTGCAGATGAATATGTTCCACGATTTGCCGCTGGCGGGCGGGCAGCCTGTCGAGGATCAACGCCAGCTCCTCCTGCTCGTCCTGATGTTCCACGCTCTCAGCAGCCGCGACGTTGGTCAGCGCCTCTTCCGTATCCGTTTCCCTGCGTAGCGTCCGCCCCTGATGGCGCAGCGCATCGACCGCCCGAGCCTGAGTAATCGCCATCAGCCAGGGTAAAAAGGGGCAGTCTGGATCGTAGGTATGGCGAACCCGATGCACTGTCAGTAGCACATCCTGGATGACATCTTCCACCAGCGCCGGATCGAACACCTGTCGGCGCACTATCGCGCGGATAGCCGGAACGATCGCCCGCAATAACTGCGTATAGGCGCGACGATCGCCGGCCTGCGCTTTTGTCATCAGCTCAGGCCAGGCCTCGCGCGGGGCATGCCCGTTATCCATATTCCGCCATAACGATTACCTCATGCTTTTTTGCCAGCCGCCTGATTCAGGGCATTCACCACAATTGAGGGCGTCAGCACTTGCGGGAGCACGTGCGGCGCGCTTCCGTCTGCCGGATAGACCACGTACAGCGGCAGACCGCCCTGGCCGAACGTGTTCATCGCATCATCGATGTCCGCGTTAAATTTGGTGGAGTCCGCGACCATATACACTGCGCCAGTGCGGGCCATCGCCTCTTTCACCGCCTGCGTTGAGAGCGAAGTGCGATCGTTCACCTGACAGGTGATACACCACGACGCGGTAAAGTTTACGAAGATCGCTTTGCCGTGACCGCGCAGGGCCTCCACGCTCTGCGGAGACCACTTCACGGGCGCCGCGTTATCCGCCACTGCGGTCACAGGCGCCGTTGATCCTGCGTTGATCGCCCTCGGTAACGGCACGATGGCGACAACAAAAAACGCCACCGTGATAGCCAGCAGCACTTTGTAAGAGTGACCGAGATAGCGTCTGCGCTGCGCGATACCGTACAGCCACGCGGCAAAACTCACCACCACAGCGCTCGCCAGCATCACCGCCAGCGCCGTGGTGCCGGCCTGCTGCGCCAGCACCCACACCAGCCAGGCAAAGGCGCCCAGCATTGGAAACGCCAACCCACGCTTGAGCACATCCATCCAAGCACCAGGGCGCGGCAGGCGACGGGCAATTGCCGGGAACAGGGAGACGAGGGTAAAGGGGGCGGCAAAACCGAGCGCCAGCGCGAAGAAAATGGCCAGTGAAACCGCAGGCGGCTGCACCAGAGCATAGCCCACGGCACCCGCCATAAACGGCGCGGAGCACGGCGTGGCCACCACAATCGCCAGCGCGCCGGTCAGGGCAGAACGAACAAACGCTCCGCGACCGACAGAGATCTCCCCTGCCCGCTGCAGCGACAGCCCGACCTCAAATACACCGAGCAGGTTGAGCGCAGCCCCGAGAATAATCAGCGCCAGAACCGCAATCACCAGCGGCGACTGCAGCTGAAATCCCCATCCCACGGCGGTGCCCCCGGCGCGCAGTGCGAGCAGCAGCGCCGCCAGCGCCATCATGGTGAAAATCACCCCGAGCAGAAAACCCAGCCCTTCGGTTCGTGCGCTTTTCGTGTCGCCCTGATGGCGCATGATCCCCAGCGCTTTCAGGGAGATCACCGGGAAAACACAGGGCATGAAATTCAGGATCACGCCGCCCAGAAAGGCGGCAAAAATGGCGGTTAACATAGCAAACCTCGAATGCGAACGTCGGCGTTAATCAGGAGTGCGATTTCGCATATTGCTTCACGGCGTCCATCGTTTTCTGAATGTGCGCATCCGGGTTGCGGTCGGTGTAGCTCAGCAGAATTTTGCCATCCGGGGCGATGACGAAAGAGGTGCGATCGGAGAGGGTTTTACCGTTCATCTGCATCAGCGTTTCATACTCGGCCGCCACTTTCGCACCAGGATCGGCTGCCACCGCAAACTTATCGCGGCACTCCAGTTTCGAGAATTCATCCACCTGGTCGACGTTCCCGGCGGTTACCCCCACCACCGTGGCGCCCAGTTTTTTGAAATCATCCGTCGCTTCAGCAAACGCGTGGGCTTCCAGCGTGCAGCCCTTGGTAAACGCCGCCGGGAAGAAATAGAGCACCACCGGCCCTTTTTGCAGTGCCTGCTGTAAGGTGAACGTCAGCGGTTTACCGCCGAGCGCGCCCTGAAGGGTAAAATCGGGCGCTTTCGCTCCGGCTTCGAGCGCGGCCTGGGTGTTCATGGAAAACAGTGAAAGGGTCAGTACGGCGGCGGCGGACGCGATTTTCAAACGTTTCATGGTCAACTCCATCAGGGAAAAGGGGGCTATCTGAATAATAGTTCGTTAGCCCGCGAGCAAAAGTTTCGCCCGACCATAAAAAATGTATCGCTGTTAGCTAAATTTACGCACCAGAAAATCGAGATCCTCTTCTTTTACCGCTCTGGCAAGGTAATACCCTTGAAAACTTTTGATGCCAGCGGCGGATAAGGTATTAAATTTTTCCTCGCTGTCCACCCCTTCAGCGACACAGGCAACGCCAGTAATATCGCTGTAATACTGCATCGCTTTAATCAGACTGAAATCACTGTCGTTTGCGGCAAATTTATCAACGATATCTTTATCAAGTTTTAGGCCATCAAAGGGAATTTGTCTCACCGGGAACATAACGTGTTCGCTTGAAAAACAGTCATCTAAAAACAGTCTGCACCCCGTTTGGCGCAAGCGCTGCATGGTGTCCGCAATCCCTTTATCCAGCGTTACATCAATCGTTTCGGCGAACTCAAACACCAGTTTTTCTGCCCAGTGTTCATCACTTAACATTTCAACGGCTTTTTTTGCCATCCCTGGTAAGGCATTTCCGGATGCCAGTTCGGGTGGGATATTAACGGAGAAATAATATTTCCCATTATATTTGTTAATCCCGCGAACGGCGGCATCAATAACCAGAGCCATCAGCTGCAACCAGATATTTTTATCATGCAAGTTCGCCAGAAAATCTGCCGGTTTAAGGATGACGCCTTTACGATTCCAGCGCAGTAATATTTCAAAGCCAACGCCTCTTTTATCACTGTCGGTAATAATCTGATACACCGGGAATATTTCTTTATTTATCAGTGCGGTGGTGAAACGTCCGTCTAAATATGCATTATCATGACTCACAGGCTCGCCTGAAACAGCGAATGTCGCCCGAAACAGCGCGCCACGGCTTAAAAAGGTATTGATCAGCTGCAATTTCCGCAGGCCCTCTTTGCGATAAACGTATATCGTTTTGATCGCCAGACCACAGGCTTTTGCCTGGGCTTTGACCGACACGCCACGATAGAAAGAGAGCACAGAATCTAACTCCCGGCTCGTCAAACCCTTTTCAAAACAATCTTTTACTTTTCTCTCAAGGAACGCGGCCTCTTCCAGCGGCGGGAACACTGCCGTCACAATATCCTGACAGGGGTGCGATAAATTCGCGACGCGTATATTTCTGAGTTTATTTTTATCCCTGATCAAACTGTACAATGTGCGGTAAAGCCAGTTTGCCGGTAATTGACTGTAAATAAGGACGGTGACTTTCGCAGGTTTGGCGTTGAGCAAGACGATCATTTTTTTCAATGAACCTAAAATTTCGCAGATATCTCCTTTAAGGAATACAGAAATCGTAGCACCTGCACTGGCGTACACCGCATTCAGTTCTTCCTGGGATGGCTCATCACCATCGACCATAATACGGTAAGCGCAGATCCCGCTGTTATTCAGAAGCATTTCATACCCTTGCCAGGCATAGCTGCAGGAAGAAATGACGTATCGATTCTGAAAACGTTTCAGGTAGTTGGCACGTGCATCCCAGGCCATGATAATCTCCAGCGAAATATAAATGAGGGTAAAAATGTTTATTGCGAAAAGACGATAGCTGTCAAAATCAATGACCAGAAATAAAAAAGAATGATGTTTGCGAACGCCTTTGACACCTTCGCCACTGCGTCTTTGAATAGCGAGATCATAACAAACCGGGAATGTTATCACCATAGATTTAATATCGTATTTTTGTATAAAACAGGTGTCTCCTGTGTTTTTTGTTTAAAACAAAAACATTACTCATCGCGACAGGCGGACATATTTACGTTAATTACCCAACGTATTTAACGTAAATATGTTCATTCAGCCAGCATCCACACATTCATTCAACTTCATTTCGTCATCCTCTGCCCACCACGCAAATACACACTTCCTGAATATTAT
The DNA here is from genome assembly GCF_026672535.1 of Lelliottia sp. SL45. Lineage (NCBI taxonomy): Bacteria > Pseudomonadati > Pseudomonadota > Gammaproteobacteria > Enterobacterales > Enterobacteriaceae > Lelliottia > Lelliottia sp. SL45. The sequence continues at coordinate 149,436 of NZ_JAPPRH010000015.1, read as the reverse complement.
TCATAAATACCAAAAGTAAATTCCACTTATCACATGTATAATAGTGACGCTAAACATTCAATAGAGAAATGAATACCCCCATTGGCTCGTCTCAACATAGGACAACCGTATGGATATCCATATATCATCAAGGGCTTTACTGCTTCGAAGGGATGTGATTAAAAATAATCCAAGATTCAGCGAAGCAATAAAACAACACTTCACCATTAATGATGCCATCTACAAAAAACAACCGTTGTTCTACAAAACGATGCTCCAGGAGTCACGGTTCAATATTGTGTTATCGATGTGCTGTTTTGTTTTTGGCGATCAGGCCTCTTCAGTATCAGAAATAAAAGAGTTATGCACCCGATATAAAATTGCCAGTCCAAACAGTGTCATAGCCATCATTACTTTACTCAGAACTACCAACAGAATTAAAACCTGGCGGTGCACTGAGGATCGGCGCAAGACCATCATCGAACCAACAAAAAAAGGATTAGACGAACTTAAAAATTATATGTCCGGGGCCTTTTTACCGGTAAGCACTTTATATCCTGATTACAACGTCAATATTAACCTGCTGGATAATGATACGCTCAGACACAGTTTTTTCCGGCGGGCCGCAGAATATCTTTTTCGTGGTGTCACCTTTAAAAAGATTTTGCCAGAGGTAGGGTTATTTATTGAGAAAGATGGCGGGCGCATGATCATGCTGTATCTTTATCTGCAGGCGATGAAGAATAAAAATGCTCACGGTGCAACCATTGATTATTCAGCCAGCGTGCTGGCAAAAGAGTTTTTCGTTTCCAGAATTCATGTAAATCGGATCATGAAATCTGCTCAGGAGGCTGGCTACTTGAAAGAGCGAGAAGATGGACGCATCAGTATTTATCCAAACTTCTTACAGCTGGTCGAAAACTATGCCGGACTTTACTTTGCCTACGTCACACATTATCTGAACATACATCCTAAAGAGCGACTGTCTTCTGTCTGATTAAATTCCACCGGAAAATTGAACTGGCGAGCGGTTTTCCGATCGCCAGTATTCTTTATCTTTCGCGCAGGGCCTCTTTGGTTTTATTCAACGGTTTCAGCAGGTAGTCAATGATGGTTTTACTGCCCGTTTTAATATCCACGGTCGCAATCATCCCCGGAAAAACAGGAAATTCTTTCCCCTGCTTATTCGTCAGGTGATTACTCGTGGTTCTGATATAGACCCGGTAATAATAAACATCTCTTTTAACATCATCCTGAATTGTATCAGGAGAAATCATGGTCACTTCACCTTCCAGCCCACCATAGATGGAGTAGTCATAGGCCGTCACTTTGACCAGCGCTTTTTGCCCTGGATGGATAAAGGCCACATCGCGCGGGGAAATTTTGGCTTCAATCACCATCTGATCGTCGAGCGGTACCAGGCTCAACAATTTTCCATTTGGCGGGATCACGCCCCCGACGGTGGTGACATCGATATCTTTAACAATCCCGCGAACCGGCGCGTTGAATGTCAGACGGGTGAGGGAATCTTCACGCCCTTTCATTACCGAACGCTGGGCTTCGATTTCGGCATTCGCCTTGGCTAACTCTTCACGGGCGCGAACGTAATACTGGTTTTGCATTTCCGTGATTTTATTCTCAAGCTCATTTTTTTGACGCTCAAGACGCAGAACTTCCACCTTGCTGGCCGCCCCCTGGGTAACCAGCGGTCGGGTCAATGATAGCTCGCGCTGAATAAGTGTTACCCCCTGGCGCAAACCGGTAAGCCCTTTTTCCAGGCTGTCGCGACGAGAGTGATACAGCGCGGTCTCCTGTTTGACCAGCTCAACGTCATCGTCCAGCTCTTGCGGGAAGACCAGCGCACTTTGATTGGCCTCCGCGTTCAGGCGCGCGGCGGTTGCCATCGCGGCATTCAGCCGGGATTCACTCTCCAGCACGCTGGACTCGGTTTTGGTGCGATCCAGCTGCGCCAGCTGTTGCCCACGCTCGACGATATCCCCTTCACGCACCAGCAGCTTATGGATAATCCCCCCTTCCAGCGACTGAATAACCTGTTCATGCGAAGAGGGGATCACTTTACCGCTCCCGGTGGTCACTTCATCAAGCTGGAACATACTTGCCCAGATCGTGAAGAGGGCAAAGAGCGCAAACAGAGACCAGGCCACCAGCGTCGAGCGCGGGAGTTTAGGCTCCTGCAGACGGCTGTTGAAACGAGAAAAATCACTCATGCCATCCCCTCCTCGGTTGCGGCCTTCGCGGGAGCGGACGGCTTCATTTTCACGGTGCGCTGCGCCGCCTTCTGCGGGGCCATACCATGGTTATTCAGGATCTTGTCGCGCGGGCCATCCATAATAATTTTGCCGTTTTCCAGCACGATGATGCGATCGACCAGTTCCAGAATCGGCAAACGATGTGTCGCCACCACCAGCGTTCGCCCGTCGCCGAGCCAGTTTTTGAGATGATGGATAAACTGCTTTTCGCTCACTTCATCAAGCCAGGCGGTCGGCTCATCAAGCAGCAGGATATTCGGCGCGGTGAGTAACGCGCGCGTCAGCAACAGGGCCTGGCGCTGGCCGCCGGACAATCCGGCCCCGCCTTCGCTGATCACATAGTTCAGCCCCATTTTTTGCTTACGAACAAACTCCAGCGCCCCGCTAACGGTTAATGCCTGATGAATCTCCTCGTCAGTCGCCAGCGGATTCCCCATCACAATGTTGTCGCGCACGGAGCCAAAGAACAGGCGCGCCTGCTGGCTGAGGAACTGCATATCGCGGCGCAGATCGGCCGTGTCGAGGTGATTCAGCGCCACATCATCGAGCAAAATGGTGCCCTGCTGCGGTTCCTGCATCCCCGCCAGAAGCTGTAACAGCGTGCTTTTACCGGAACCATTGCGCCCCAGAATCGCAATCCGCTCGCCCGCATTGATGGTCAAACGGGGGATGTTCAGAACGTTTTGCTTCTCTTCTTCGTCATAATAAAAGCCGACCTCCTCCAGCACGTAGTGGCCGCGCAGATGGGCTTTATGCACCTTTTTACCCTGCAGGGGATCGTCAATCGGACGCTGCATCAGATCATCCAGCCCCTTGCGGGCCACCTTTGCCGACTGCCAGCGCGACAACACGCCGGAAATTTGCGACAGCGGCGCGATAGTGCGCGAGGCGAGAATCGATGTCCCCACCAGCGCACCGGTGGTCATGTCACCGCTGATCACCAGATAACAGCCAATCAGCAGGACCACGGCATAGACAATCGACTGAACTTCCTGCGTCCACGTCAGAAGCAGGCCGGTGAGCCAGCGCTGTTTCATCCCGACGCTCGCGGCCACGTCGTTCGAGTTGTTCCACTGGTTCTGAAAACGCTGCTCCGCGCGCATCAGTTTGATGTCTTCGATGCCCTGCACCGCCTCGACCAGCGTGGCGTTACGAATAGCCGATTCGCGCATCCCTTCCGTGGAGAGCTTTCCGAGCGGACGCTGAATCAACAGACCTGGAATCAGCAGCAGCGGCACCGCAAGCAGCACCACCAGCACCAGCGGGCCGCCGATCATCCACAGAATGAAAACGAACAGCAGGAAAAACGGCAGATCGGAAATCGCCGCAATCGTCGTGGAGGTGATCAGCTCGCGAACGGACTCCAGCTCGCGGATCTGGGCGATAAAGGAGCCAGTTGATTTTGAGCGGGCGCCGTTTTTAATGCGCAGGGCGTGGGCGAACACCCGCTCCGAAATGCGCAGATCGGCACGCTTCCCGATCACGTCTGAGATATGCACCCGCAGCATACGCATCACAAACTCGAAGGTGATGGCGAGCATCACGCCGCCAAATAGCACCCACAGGGTGGCCTCAGACTGGGACGGCACCACGCGATCGTAAACCTGCATGGAAAACACCATCCCAGACAGGGCCAGCACGTTCGCCACCAGCGCCACCAGCATGATGTCGCTGTAGCGACGCCAGTCTTTCAGCGCCAGCTGCCAGAACCAGTTTTTTTCATAAGGCTTGATGTAGTCATCGACCCTCGCGTCGGGCGTCGACTCCAGCGGGCGCAGCACGATTAACCCCGTCAAACGGGTACCCAGCGCGTCGCGCGTCAGGCTCGTTTCCAGTCCACCGTCACCGCTGAACTGCAGGCTGACGTTGCCCTCTTTGTCCATCCGGTTGATGACCGCAACCTGCCCGCTATCAAACTCCGCTAACAGCGGCAGACGCCACGGATCAATCAGTGCCGCATCCGCCGGCACAACGCGCAGCCTAAGCCCGAGCTGGCGTGCCATATCGTTGAGCACCTGCTCTCGCGGAGAGTGGCTCTCGTGATGAATCGTGACCCGGACGTGTTCTTGTGAATAGTCCAGCCGGTAATGTTTTGCAACGAGCACCATGGCCTCAAGCCAGGGTTCGTACTGCGGGTGAGTCTTCATTTAGCAACGTCCTGTTCAGGGCGACGATGTCGCTCTGAAATGATATCCCTGTGGAACGGCCAGAATGTAAACCCTTTCTGAACGTGTCGACAAAAATACCTTAATATTTATGTGGTTAGTCGTATTACTGTAAAGATACGAAAAATGCCGCGAGAATCGCTTCTCGCGGCCTGAGGTTTACGCAACTAACAGCTGATGGTTTGCCAGCAAGGTGGCCAGATCCGTCTGTACCCCGTTCAGAGTGACCACCGTGGTCGGATCGAACTGGCTGCCCGTTCCGTCGCGGTCGATCTGAATTTCGGTGTTACTGCCGTTCTGCACCACGCGCAGGTAATCCGTAATATTCCCCGCACTGCTGTCCAGAGTGGCGACACCGTTGACATAGCTCGCCGAGCCGGTGCCGGTATACCCGCTGTCGGATAACAGCTCGCGCAGATCGATACGGTCGGTATCCGCCGTCCCTTCCCAGGTCCCGACGGTAAAGCCGTTAACCTGATCGCTGCCGTTACCGCCCGTGGCGTCTGCGGCGTTGATGAGCTTGTACAACAGCGTGTCGTGCCCGCCGCTGCCAATATTGAAAGTGTCGTTCCCGCCACGGCCTTCGAACTGGTTATCCCCGCTGTTGCCGGTGATCACGTCGTCGAAGTCTGAGCCTGCAATCCCTTCAATATTCTTCAGGGTGGTGGTGTTAAACCCGGTGTCCTGGGCTGTCGTGACGCTCAGGTCCACCGTGATGCCCGCGCTCGCATTGCGGTAATCGACCACATCCATCCCGCCGGTGTTGCTCCAGGTATCGTGATCCGACGTGGTGCTCCAGCCGCCGGAACCGTTGTAGGTATAACTTCCTTCTTCGGCGATAAAGGTGTCGTTATAGCCGGTCCCGGTCAGCGTTCCGCTGTGCCCCCCCGTCGCGGCATCGGCGGTTAGCACATAGCCTTCTTTGCCGTTGCTTGCTTCCAGTCCGTCCCAGGTCACGTTGGCGGAAGCGCCGTTGGTGAACTTCACAATCTCTGCGGAGTAGATTTCATCCGGATTCAGGCCGTAGAAACTGACCAGCGCCGAGCTGTCATTCACCCCGAAACCGGACTGGGCGTTGATGATTTGCGACGCCACCAGCTCACCGCGCGCGTTGTACAGATTCACGGTGTTGCCGTAATAGCTGTTGATGCCTTCGCTATCGACAATACGCAGGTGCATAGCCGTGCCGTCTGCAATGGTCTGTTTGTTCTGCACATAGACCACTTTGCCGTTTTGCTGAGACACCAGCAGATCCTTCGCGCCATCCCAGTTGTAATCCACCGCCGCAATCCCGGTGACATTCACCAGGCCAGTTGCCAGCTGGCTTGACGTCCACGTCGTTCCGTTATTGTTGTTGGTGAACAACGTCGCGGTTTGCGATCCGCCGTAGGTGCTGAACTTGATCACGTCCATTTGGCCGTCACCGTTCCAGTCCACCGCCGCCGACAGATAACCCGCCGTGGCGTTTGAGGCTTCCACCGCACTCTTCGAGGCCGACAGCTGGCCGTTACCGTCGTTGTAATAGATCACACCGCCGGTGTTGCCATAACTGCTGCCGAGATAGAGATCCATATACCCGTCGCCGTTGAAATCAGCCCAGGTCATCGACGCCGCCGTGGTGGTGTTTGCCGCGTTCACCACAAACACATTGGTGATGGTTTGCCCGACCGTGAGCGTGCCATTCCCGCCGTTGTTGATGACCGTCATCGAGTACGCACCGCTGCGGTTGGTGTGCTGGACGATATCCACGGTGCCGTCGTTGTTAATGTCCACCCCGGAGATTTCACGTCCTGAGTCAAACTGACCGTAGAAACCGCCTTCCCCGCCGGTTCCATCCGGTGTCAGCGTCCCGTTGTTGTTGATCAGGTAGGTCAGGGAGTCCATCCCGGCATCGCCGTAGGCCATGTCCAGATAACCATCACCGGTCTTGTCGTAGGCAATCACGCCGCCGTACCAGATAGTGGTGCCCATCGCCAGCTGGCTGGCGGTGTAGCTGGTGCCGTTGTAGGTCCACATCACCTGCGTTGAACCGGCGTAGGTGGTCTCGGTGGCGAAAATATCCGCAGTACCGTTTCGGTCGAAATCTGCCGCCGTCTGGCTCACCACGTTATAGCCACGGGTGTTGGTCAGGGCGGTATTGCTGTAGGTCGACATATCGCTGCTGGAATACGAGCGTCCGTTGGCGATGATATTCCACAGCCCGCTGCTGTTCATGCCGAGCGTCAGGGTGGAGTTGTCGCTGCTGCCGGTGGTGCTGGCCCAGTCGGTATTCACCGAGTCGGTTCCGATGGTCAGGCTGCCGGTGGTGGTGCCTGTCGTGTTGCCATTACCGGCGCTGCTCTTCACCTGCGCCGTCACGCTGTAGCTGCTGGCAGCCAGCGCATCGCCGTCCGGTATCTGCACATACCAGGTGTTGTGATTCGGGTCGACCACCACCGCACCGCCGGTTTCGGAGGTGTAGGTTTTGCCGTTAACCGTGACCACCAGATACTCGCCGTTGGTCAGCTCAGCGGACAAGGTCCCGCTCAGGATCGGCGTGGTGTCCGAGGTGGTCTGCCCGGTGATCGCCGCCGTAGTGGTCGGAATGCTGGTATCGACGCGCAGCACGAAATCATCGGAATCCGTGCTGTTCCCCGCCGTGTCGGTGACACGCAGCACGTAGGTGTGGTTTCCGTCGATCAGACCGCTGTCCTGGAAGTACCAGCTGGTCGCCCCGTTCATCGTGACCTGACCCAGCTTCACGCCGTCGCGGTACAGTTCGGCAATTTCACCCGCTGCCAGGGCCTGATTCAGCGTCCCGTTGATCTGTGGCGTGGTGTCATCGGTGGCGACAGACGATCCGAAATCGCTCTGGCGCTCGCCTTCGTTGTCCGTGTAGCTCACCACGGTACCCTGTGTGACCGGCGGTGTGGTATCAACCGTCACCACCTGCTGCGCGGTCGAGCCGACGTTGCCCGCCTCATCGATAATGCGCACCTGGTAGGTGTGGTCACCTTCCGGGAGCACGCGAGGATCGGTGTAGCTCCACTGCGTCTGCGTCACCGTGGCATCGGTCCAGGTGGCACCGCCATCCATACTAATCTGCACGCGCTCGTCGCTGGCAAGCGCTCTGCCAAGCGATCCGCTGACCGTCAGGGTGGTATCGTTGGTGATAAAATCACTCGCGGATTGCCCGGTGTCATCGCTGATGGCATCAACCGTAATGCCGTATTGCGGTGCCTGGGTATCGACAGTCACCACCTGCGAGGTGGTCGCGCCCACGTTGCCCGCCTGATCCACCACGCGAACCTGATAGCTATGGTCGCCATCGCCCAGCGTACGCGTGTCGGCATACTGCCATTGGGTGCCGTTGACCGTGGCATAGACCCAGGTCTGCCCACCGTCGAGACTCACCTGGACAAACTCATTCGCCCCGAGCGTTGCCCCCAGCGTGCCATGCAGCGTGTAAGAGGTTTCGCTGGTCAGGAAGTCATTGTTATCAAAGCCGGTATCGACGGTGATGTTATCCACCGTAACGGTAATCGCCGCATCAGGCGCAATCGTATCGACAGTCACCTGCTGATGAGCGGAATCCCCCACGTTACCCGCCGTATCAATGACGCGTACCCAGTAATCATAAGTCTGGTTTTGCAGCGTGCGGCCGTCCGCGTAGTACCAGCTATTGCCTACCACGGTGACGTTCTGCCAGGTATTGCCGCCATCGAGGCTAATCTGCACGTACTCGCCGTCCGACAGCGTCGCGCCCAGCGAGCCGTGCAGAGTCAGGGAGGTATCCTGGGTGACAAAGTCACTGTTGCTCAGCCCGGTGTCGTCGCTGATGCTGTCGATGGTGACGGTTTTACTCGCGTCCGGCACCACCGTATCAATGGTCACCACCTGGCTGGTGGTGGCGCTGATGTTGCCTGCGTCGTCAATCACGCGCAGCTGATAGTTGTAATCGCCGTCGGCCAGCGTGCGGCCATCGACCCAGGTCCAGCCCAGGCCGCTCACGCTTACGTTAGTCCAGGTGACGCCACCATCAGTGCTGATTTGCGCGTGTTCGCCGTTGCCCAACGCCGCGCCCAGCGTCCCTTTCAGGGTGATCTGGTTATCGCTGGTAATAAAATCGCTGCCGGACAGCCCCGTATCCTGGGTCACAGAATCCACGGTAATGGTGGTGGAGGCCGGTGCGGTGAGATCGACCACCACGTTTTGGCTGTCGGTCGCGCCCACGTTACCCGCGTTATCCACCACCCGGACCTGATACGTGTAAGTCCCGTCCGTCAGCGTGCGGCCATCGGTATAGCGCCATTGCGTGCCGGTGACCGTCAGATCGCTCCAGGTCACGCCGCCATCGAGGCTGATCTGCGCCTTCTCGTTATTGCCGAGCTGCGCGGTCAGGGAGCCGTTGACGATAACCTGATTATCGTTAGTGATGAAATCGCTGCTGCTCAGGCCGGTGTCGTTGTGCAGAGAATCAATGCTGATCCCCATCGACGGCGCGGTCAGATCCACCGTCACGTTATGGCTATCGCTGGCGCTGTTGCCGAGGGTGTTGCTGACCTCGGCATGAATGACATATGCGCCACCGTCGGCCAGTGCGGTCACATCCGCGCTGCCCAGGGTGTATTCCCAGCTGCCGTCGTTTTGAACGGTTGTGGTGTAAGTTTTGCCGTTCAGCGTGAGGGTGACCGTGCGGCCCGCAGGCGCGTCGGTGGTGCCGCTGATCACCAGCGGAGTGCCGTGCTCTGCGGCGTTGATAATGTCATCGTCGGCAAAGGTGTTGATGCTGATGGTCGGCACGTCACCGTTCAGGGTCACGTCATGCGTGGTGCTGCCAGGGTTTCCGGCTTTATCGCTGACGGAGGCGGTAATGGTGTAATCCCCGTCGCTCAGGCCGAGGAAATCGCGCCCGGAGACAAACACCGACCATTTACCGTCAGCGTCAACCATCGCCTGATAGCTGTGGCCGTTGAAGGTCACCGTCACCCTCTGGCCCTGTTCGGCGGTCGATGTGCCGCTGAGGGTTTGCCCCGCCAGCTGCTCGCTGTTGTTCACGATATCGTCGCCCGCCACGGTATCAATGGTAATGACCGGTGCAACGGTATCCACCGTCAGGGTATGGGTGGTCTGCCCGCTGTTACCGGCTTTATCGCTTACCGACGCGGTGACGGTTAACGCCCCTTCGTTCAGCGCCGCAAGATCCGTTGCCGGAACATTCAGCGTCCAGGTTCCGTCGCTGGCGATCTGGGCGGTATAGGTCTTGCTGCCCAGCGTGACGGTGACCATTTGCCCCGCTTCCGCGCTGGACGAACCGTGGATCGTCAGCGGCTGCTGCTGTTCGACGGCATTCAGAACATCGTCGCCCGCGAGCGTGGCGATACTGACCACCGGCGGCGTGGTATCGACGCTCACCGTGTGGGTGGCTGACGCACTGTTACCCGCGCTGTCCTGGGCGGAGACGGACACCTGATAGTGCGCACCATCCGCCAGCCCCGCGACGTCTGCCGCAGGAACAGTGGTCGTCCAGGAGCCATCGCTCTGGATGTTCGCCGTATAGTTTTTACCATTCAGCGTAACGGTCACCTGCGTCCCGCTGGCGAACTGGGTGCTTGAGCCGCTGATGGTCAGCGCGCTGCCCGCTTCCGCCGCGTTAATCACATCATCGCCGCTGATGGTTGCCACCGTCAGGGAGACAGAAGCGGTGTTCACCACCACGTCGTGCGTCTGGGTGCTGCTGTTACCCGCGCTGTCCGTCACGGTGGCGCTGATGGTCACCGTACCGTCCTGCAACGCTGAAATCACGCTGGCTGGCACACCGACGCTCCACTTGCCGCTGGCATCCACCGTGGTGGTGTACTGCTGGCCACCGATCGTGATAATGAGCTTATCGCCCACCGCCGCGCCCGTCGCCGTACCGCTGACAATCTGCGCCTGTCCGTGCTCAACGCTGTTGATGACGTTATCGCCCGCCACCGTATTGAAGCTGATAACGGGCGGCGTGGTATCGAGAGTGATCGCCTTGCTGGCGCTGCCTGGGTTTCCGGCGTTATCGCTCACGCTGACCTGCACCGAATAGCCGTTATCCGCCATCGCCGCCAGATCGCCCGCCGGAACAGCGAGGTTCCAGCTACCGCCAGCCTCTACCTGGGCGGTGTACGTTTTACCGCCCAGAATGACGGTCACCGTCTGGCCCACTTCTGCGGTAGTGGTACCGGAAATCACAATCCCTGCGGCGGCTTCGCTACCGTTGATGACGTTATCCCCGGCGACCGTATCAATCGTGACGGTCGGCGCAGTGCTGTCGACGCTGTACTCGCGACCCGCCGAGGCGCTGTTGCCGTTAACGTTGGTGACGCTCACCTGCACGCTGGCGTCGCCCTCTTTCAGACCGTTCAGATCTGCCGATGGCACCGTGACGGTCCATTTCCCGTCCGCATCCACCTGCGCGGTATAGGCTTTCCCGCCAAAGGTGATGTTGACCGTCTGGTTCGCTTCGACGTTCGTGGTGCTGCCGGAGAGCACCAGGTCCGCCCCTTTTTCCGCCGCGTTGATCACATCGTCGGTCGTAATGGCATCAATGCTGATCGCCACGTCCGCCAGATCCACTTTCACATCGTGGTTGATGGAGACCGGATTTCCGGCGCTGCTCTGGCCGGCCACCGTAATAGTGATGTTGCCTGCCGCCAGCGCACCGACGTCTGCCGCAGGAACGGCGGCGCTCCAGGTGCCGTCCGCCAGCACCGTCGCCGGATAGGTTTTGCCGTTGACGGTGACGGTCAGGGCGCTGCCCGCCGGGAGGCCGTCGCTGTCGCCGGTGATAATCAGGTTCTGTCCGTGTTCGATGCGGTTGATCACGTCATCGCCCGCCACGGTATCCACGCGCAGGCCCGGCAGGCTGGCGTCGATGGTGATGTCGCGCTCGCCGGAACCGCTGTTGCCCACGCCGTTGGTGACGGAGGCGGTGACGGTCAGATCGCCGTTGCCCAGTGCAGTCAGCACGTCCGCCGGGACGTTCACCGACCAGCTCAGATCGTTCTGCACCGTGGTGGTGTAGGTGTTACCGCCAATGGTGACGGTCACGGTGTTGCCCTGCTGGGCGTTCACCACCGTGCCGCTGATGGTCTGGCCCGCCGCCACTTCGTCGGCGTTGATCACGTTATCCGTAGCAATGGCGTTGATGGTGACGCCTGGCAGCGCCGTATCCACCTGCAGGTTTGCACTGCCGCTGATGCTGTTGCCCACGCTGTTGGTGGCGCTGGCGTTAAGGGTGTAGTTTGCTTCGCCGAGACCCGCGAGGTCGGCTGCCGGTATTGTCAGGCCCCAGCGGCCATCTGCGGCCGTTGTGGCGGTGTACTGCTTACCGTTCAGCGTGACTGTCACCCGTGTGCCTTCGGCCAGGTTTGCGCTGATCCCGTCGACGCTCAGATCGTGACCTTTTTCTACGGCGTTCAGCACGTTATCGCCGGAAATGGCATTGAAGCCCAGAGACGGCAAACCGGTATCGACAGTTACGTTATGGCTGCCACTGCCGGTGTTGCCTGCTGCATCGGTGACGTTCACGGAGACCGTCACCGAGCCATCGCTGAGCGCCGAAATCACGCTGGCTGGCACGCCAACGCTCCAGTTGCCGCTGGCATCCAGCACCGTGGTGTACGTCTGGCCGCCGATGGTCACAGTGACGCTATCGCCTGCCGCCGCGCCGGTGGCTAAACCACTGATGATTTGCGCCTGAGCGTGCTCGGCCACGTTAATGACATCATCGCCCGCGATGGTATTGATGGTGATCACCGGAACGGTGACATCCACCGTCAGGTTGCGATCGACCGACGCCGGGTTACCGGCCTTGTCAGCCACCGAGGCGTGGATCGTGGTAACGCCGTCCGCCAGGCTCGCCACATCCGCCGCCGGAACGTCCAGCGTCCAGCTGCCGTCTGCGCCTACCGTGGTGGTGTAAGTTTTATTGTTCAGCGTCACGACGACCGGCTGGCCCGCTTCCGCCGTGCTGGTGCCGCCGATCGTCAGATCAGCTTGCGCTTCTGCCGCGTTGAGAATGTCGTCTGCCGCAACAGTGTTGATCGTCACGCCCGGCGCGGTGCTGTCGACGCTGTACTCGCGTCCCGCCGAGGCGCTGTTGCCGTTAACGTTGGTGACGCTCACCTGCACGCTGGCGTCGCCCTCTTTCAGACCGTTCAGATCCGCCGAAGGCACCGTGACGGTCCATTTCCCGTCCGCATCCACCTGCGCGGTATAGGCTTTCCCGCCAAAGGTGATGTTGACCGTCTGGTTCGCTTCAACGTTCGTGGTGCTTCCGGAAAGCACCAGGTCCGCCCCTTTTTCCGCCGCGTTGATCACATCGTCGGTCGTAATGGCATCAATACTGATCGCCACGTCCGCCAGATCGACTTTCACGTCATGGTTGATGGAGACCGGGTTTCCGGCGCTGCTCTGGCCGGCCACTGTAATAGTGATGTTGCCTGCCGCCAGCGCACCGACATCTGCCGCAGGAACGGCGGCGCTCCAGGTGCCGTCCGCCAGCACCGTCGCCGGATAGGTTTTACCGTTGACGGTGACGGTCAGGGCGCTGCCCGCCGGGAGGCCGTCGCTGTCGCCGGTGATAATCAGGTTCTGCCCGTGTTCGATGCGGTTGATCACGTCATCGCCCGCCACGGTATCCACGCGCAGGCCCGGCAGGCTGGCATCGATGGTGATGTCGCGCTCGCCGGAACCGCTGTTGCCCACGCCGTTGGTGACAGAGGCTGTGACGGTCAGATCGCCGTTGCCCAGCGCCGTCAGCACGTCCGCCGGGACGTTCACCGACCAGCTCAGATCGTTCTGCACCGTGGTGGTGTAAGTGTTGCCGCCAATGGTGACAGTCACGGTGTTGCCCTGCTGGGCGTTCACCACCGTACCGCTGATGGTCTGGCCCGCCGCCACTTCGTCGGCGTTGATCACGTTATCCGTAGCAATCGCGTTGATGGTGACGCCTGGCAGTACGGATTCCACGTTAACCGTATGCACCGCGCTCCCGCTGTTGCCTGCGCTGTCGGTTGCCGACGCGCTAATGTCATACAGCGCTTCGCCCAGCGCCCCGACCTGATCCGCCGGAACGGTGGTGGTCCATTTGCCCTCGCCATTGACGATGGCGCTGTAGGCTTTGCCATTGAGCATCACCGTCACCATCGCGCCAGCCGCCAGGCCCGTCGCGGTACCGCTGATCGTCAGCTCCTGGGCTTTTTCGGCGTTGTTGATAACGTCGTCACCGGAGACCGTATCAATGGTCAAGACCGGCGCAGTGAGGTTGACCGCCACGTCATGGGTGGTGGTGTCGCTGTTACCCGCTTTGTCCGTCAGCGTTGCCGTGAGGGTATGATCGCCCGCGATCAAGGCTCCCACGTCTGCCGCCGGAACGCCCACGATCCAGTTGCCAGAGGCATCCAGCGTGGCGGTGTAAGATTTGTTGTTGAGGGTGACGGTCACGACATCGCCCGCTTCAGCACCCGTCACGTGGCCCGTGACGATCAGCGCCTGGCCGTGCTCGGTGCTGTTGATGATGTCATCGCCGGAAAGGGTATCGATGGTGAGCTGCGGCACCGTGGCGTCCACCAGCACGTCACGATCGGCGCTCGCCGGGTTGCCCGCTTTGTCAGCCACGGATGCGGTCACGGTGTACTGACCGTCGCTGATTCCGGCCATATCGGCCGCCGGAACGGTGACGCTCCAGTTGCCCCCCGCCAGAACCGTGGTGGTGTACTCTTTTCCGTTCAGCGTGACGGTTACGGGTTGACCCGCTTCAGCGTTGGTCGTCCCGTTCACCACCAGATCCTGCTGCGCTTCCGCCGCATTGACGATGTTGTTATCGCTGATGATCTCGATTGAAAGTGACGGCGCGGTAGCATCGACGCTGTACTCGCGGCCTGCCGAGGCGCTGTTGCCGTTGACGTTGGTGACGCTCACCTGCACGCTGGCATCGCCGTCTTTGAGACCCGCCAGATCCGCCGATGGCACGGTGTACGTCCAGTTGCCGTTGGCATCAACGGTCGTGGTATAGGTTTTGCCCCCAAAGGTCAGGGTGACCGTCTGGTTCGCTTCGACGTTCGCCGTGGTGCCGGAGAGGACCAGATCGGTCCCTTTCTCCGCCGCGTTGATCACATCGTTGCTGGCAATCGCGTCAATACTGATTGCCACATCCGCCAGATCGACCTTCACGTCATGGCTGATGGAGACCGGATTTCCGGCGCTGCTCTGGCCGGCCACCGTGATGGTGACGCTGCCTGCCGCCAGCGCACCGACGTCAGCCGCAGGAACGGCGGCGCTCCAGGAGCCGTCCGCGAGGACCGTCGCCGGATAGGTTTTGCCGTTGACCGTTACAGTCAGCGCGGAGCCTGCCGACAGGCCGGTACTGGTGCCCGTCACCATCAGATGCTGGCCGTGTTCAACGATGTTAATCACATCGTCGCCCGCCACCGTGTCCACGCGCAGCCCCGGCAGATTGGCGTCGATAGTGATATCGCGCTCACCCGTACCGGTATTGCCGTGACCATTCGTGACCGACGCTTCTACCGTCAGATCGCCGTTGCCGATTGCGCTCAGCACGTCTGCCGGGACATCCACCGACCAGCTGAGATCGCTTTTAACGGTCGTGGTGTAAGTATTGCCGCCGATAGTCACCGTAACGGTATCGCCGTTCGCCGCGCCGCTGACTTTACCGCTGAGAGTCTGCCCGGTCGCCACTTCCGAGGCGTTGATAATATCGTCGCTGGCGATGGCATTGAGGGTGATCACCGGCAGGGCGCTGTCGACCAGCACGTCGTGCGTGGTACTGCTGTTATTGCCCGCGCTGTCCGTGACGCTGGCCGTCACGGTGTAATTCGCTTCACCCAGCGCGCTGACCGCCGAGGCCGGAACGGTTACCGTCCAGTTCCCGCTGTCATCCGCGATGGCGGTGTAATGGATGCCGTTAAGCGTGACGGTGATCACCGTGCCCTGCGGCTGATCGCTGGTGCCAGAAAGTGCCAGATCTGCGCCTTTTTCAGCCGCATTGATCACGTCGTCATCGGCAAGCGTGTTGATCGCAATCACCGGTTTTGCGGTGTTCACCACCACGTCCACCGAGTTACTGCCCGTATTCCCGGCACTGTCAGTCACGGAGACGTCGATTGACCAGGTTCCGTCTGCCAGCCCCTGAATCACGGAGGCGGGCAGGCCCAGGCTCCAGTTGCCCGCCGCATCCACTGCGGTGGAGTAATTCACGCCGTCAATGGTGACGGTCACCAGATTGCCTGCGGCCGCGCCCGTCACCGAGCCACTTAAAATCTGCGCCTGCGAGTGGGCGGTGTAGTTCACGGTGTTGGTGTCGGTGACAAAATCATTAATCGTCACCTGCGGAACCGTAGCGTCGACCAGGCCGATTCGATCGGTGCTGGCGCTGTTTCCGGCCACGTCGCTGACGCTCGCGTTGATCGTCACGTTGCCGTCGGCGAGGGCACCCACATCGGCGGCAGGAACGCTCAGCTGCCAGCTGCCGTCATTCTGCACAATCGCCTGATAGGTTTTGCCGTTCAGGGTGAGGGTCACGGTCTGGCCCGCTTGCGCGCTGGTGCTGCCGCTTAAAATCAGATCCTGCTGCGCTTCTGCAGCGTTGATGATGTTGTCGTCGGTCAGGTTGTCGATAGCAATCGTCGGCGGCTGAGTGTCCACCGTGATCACGCGTGACGCATCGGCGCTGTTGCCGCTGGTGTTGGCTACGCTCACGCTAACCTGCGCGCGCCCGTCGCTCAGCCCGTCCATCGCGCTGGAAGGGACCGTCAGGCTCCAGGAGCCGTCCTGCTGAACCTGGGCCGTGAAGGTCTGATCGGCAAATTTCACTACCACCGTCTGGCCCGCTTCGACGCCCTGCGTCTGGCCGGAAAGGGTGAGATCCGCCGCTTTTTCGGCGGCATTCAGCATGTCATCAAGGGTCACCGTATCGATGGACACGGCGACAGGAGAGAGATTCAGTTCAATGGGATGTTCAGCGGAAACGGTATTGCCCCACTGATCCTGCGCGCTGGCCACAACCAGAATATCGCCCGCGCTCCAGTTTTGCAGGTCTGCCGCCGGAACACCGATCTGCCAGCTGCCGTTGGCGGCAATGACCGCCGGATAATCGATATTGTTGATGGTGACGGTCATTTGTGAGCCTGGCGCCAGGTGGCTGCTTGAGCCAGTGACAGTCAGATCCTGATGCTGCTCGATGGCGTTAATAACGTCGTCGCCAGAGATGGTGTTGACGCGCAGGCCCGGCAAGGCGGCGTTGATATTAATATCGCGCTCGCCGGTGCCCGTATTGCCGTGGGCGTTGGTCACCGATGCCGTGAAGGTCAGATCGCCGTCGCCAAACGCGTTCAGATCGGCGGACGGAATCAGTACTTTCCAGCTCAGATCGTTGCCGACGATAGCGGTGTAGCTTTTGCCGCCGACGGTAATGGAGACGGTGTCGCCCGCAGCCGCACCAACGACGCGGCCACTGAGCGTCTGGTCAACGGCGACTTCCGCATTGTTGACCAGATTATCGCCCGCAAAGGTATTGATGATCACCTGCGGCAGCGCCGTATCCACCAGCAGCATGGCGTCCGCGCTGCCGACGTTGCCCACGCTGTCCGTTCCGCTCACGCTTACGGTGTAGAGGGTATTCGCCAGATTCAGCACGTCAGTCACCGGCACCTGTACCGACCAGACGCCGTTCTCCACGGTGGCCTGGTAGCTGATGTTATTCAGGGTTACGGTTACCGCGCTGCCGTTCGGCAGATTACTGGTGCCGCTGAGATCGAGTGGCAACATCGCTTCCTGAGCGTTCAGCACGTTGTCCTGGCTGATAGGGTCGATCGTCAACTCAGGTGCTGCACCGCTCAGGGTAAAATCGTGAGTGGCATTCCCGGTGTTACCGGCCGCATCCGTCACTGCAACGGAGAGCGTAAAGTGACCTTCGCCGAGCGCACGGATGTCGTTCGCCGGAACGCCTACGCTCCAGCTGCCATCGGCTTGCACGACGCCCGTATAGTGCTTACCGCCCAGCGTCACGGTAACCACGTCACCTTCGGCTGCGCCGCTCGCGCGACCGGAAATAATCTGCGCCTGACCCTGCTCATCGGCATTGATCACGTCATCACCCGCGACGGCGTTCACCGTCACGACAGGGGCTACGGTATCGACGCTGAAATCAGCGGTGGTGGAGGTGGGATTTCCGGCTTTGTCGTTGACGTTTACGGTGACCGTATGGGAACCCTCAGCGAGTGCGTTGACGTCGCTGTTATTCAGGGTCAGGGACCATGTGCCGTCACTGCCGACGGTGGTGGTGTAGTTTTTGCCGTTGAGGGAGACCGTGACAATTTGCCCGGCCTCGGCGTTGGTTTTACCGCTCAGCGTTAATGGCTGGCCGTGCTCGGCGGCGTTGAGAATGTTGTCCTGCGAAATGGCATCCACGGAGAGCGTCGGCGCGTGGGCATCCACGTTCAGCGTCTGATTTCCGGTGACGGTATTGCCCGCCGCGTCTTTGCCAGTCACGGTGACCGTCCAGGTGCCGTCCGCCAATGCCTTCGCATCAGCCGCCGGAACGTTAACGCTCCATGCACCGTTCGCGCCCACTTCAGTGGTGTAGGTCTTACCGTTCAGCGTGACGGTCAGGTCGGTGCCCTGCGCGAGATGTTTGCTGCTGCCGGACAGGGCAAATCCTGCGGACTGCTCGCTGGCATTGATGACGTTATCTCCGGCAGTGGTGCTCAGCGTCACGCTGGCATCGGCGGTGACCACATTCACGGTGATGCTGCCCGCAGAAGTCGTTTTGCTGCCGTCGATTTGCACTACCGACCAGGTGTGTTCGCCGTCGGTTTGCGTCGGCAGTTTTACCGTCCAGGTGCCATTGGTGCCGACCATCGCGCTGGCGATGGTGTTGCCGCTGCTGTCCTTGATCTGAATGGTCGCGCCCGGCTGGCCGGTGCCGCTAAAGGTCGGGGTGTTATCGTCCGTGACCTCTTTTGCACTCAGCACACCCTGCTTGTCACCCTGTTTATCCGTCACGAGGAAGGTCGGCGTCGCGCTTTCGACCTCTTTGGTGTTGTCGATGACTTTGGTTTTGGTGTCACCATCACCGCCGTGCGCCAGCAGCGCGCCAATCGCCCCGCCGCCTAACGCGGCCCCGGCGATCCAGCCCCACGGGGCATCGCTTAAGCTACTGGCCTGCTCAAGGAACGGCTCGATGGTGGAAATCGGCGTGGCCTGCGCGCTTAATTCCACCGCCGCCATCCCCGCGGCCTCTTCCGTCTCTGCAAAGGTGATATGAGTCAGTTCCTGCTGGTCGTTAAACACCAGTTCGGAATGGTTTTTGCCCTCTGGATCGTCGAGAAAATAGTTATTGCATCGAATCACGCTGCCATCTTTCATGTAAATCAGCAGATCCTTACCCTGGCGCATATAACGTGCGACATCCTGGGCCGATCCGTGGATTTCAATGACACTGGGTGCAGAAACAGATACCGAGAGATTTCCCTCTCCGGTCAATACTGTTTTCTCAGCGGTTTTGCGAATAATGACATCGACAATCTTAGCGTTACTCATATTTCTCTCCTTGCAGGTACACGGGTGCCTGTGAGTATTTCTATCCTGAGGATGTGACTATCCCCGGGAATGAAAATCTCCCATTCTTCTTGAACTTATATCCGCAGCGTCAGCCGCGTTTCTCTAACTTAAATCAGGTAATTTGGCCGCAGCGTTTTTTTCAATTCCAATACGTTGCATGAGATTATCAACGGCTGACGCATAATTAACTGCACTCGCCCAGCTATCATATTCTGCTGATATTTTGGAGGAGGTTGCCTGCCAGACATCTTGTTCGACGCTCAGGAGATCGTTAATACTTCGCTTACCGAGGGTATATTCATTTTTATAAACTTCACGGGCGCGTAACGCATTTTCCAGCTGGACATTTCCGGCCTCCATTCGGCCACGCGCCCCGCTCCAGTCTGCCATTGCGACTGAGGCTTTTTGCAGGACATCAAAGCGAGCCTGATCCACCTGCGAAGCGGCCATAGCACGCGCCCCTTCAGCCTGGCGAACCCTGGCGGACACCGCGCCGCCCTGGTAGAGCGGGGCATCAATATTCAGCTGGATCTGGTCGTCCCAATAGGAGCGATTATCCGATTCATAGCGCGTTCTTCCTCCTTTCAGGCTCAGGGTCGGCCAGTGCTGGGATTTCGCCCGTTCAATGCCGTACTGGGCAGAACTCTCCATGGTTCTCGCCGCCAGAACGGAGGGAATCAGCGTGTAGTCGATGCTATCAAGGGAATCCTGCTGCACCTCAAGCGTGGTCGGTAACGGGGAGAGCTGTTGTGCATCAATTCCCGTCAGAACCGACAGCCTGGCGCGGGCACTTTTCAGCGCCGCGTTGTATTGCTCAAGGGTCGCCTGCATTCCCGCCACGCGGGTTTGCGTTTGCAGCTCATCAGAAGTGGAGCTAAGGCCCGCGCTGGAACGTAATTTCGCCAGCTGTTGCACATTTTTCAGGGCCAGGATGTTCTCCTGCGCGGCCTGGGTCAGGTCTGTATAGCGTTTCACATCCACATAGCTCAGCGCGGTTTTCTCCGCGACCGACGATAACGTCGCCATCAGCTGATACCGATAGCTGTCATGCTGGGCGGAAGACTGGCTGATCGCGCTATTGGTTTTACCAAAGTCGTACACGAGCTGCGTCAGGCTCAAGCCCCACGCCGCCGAATTTTTCAGCGAACCGCTGGAGTCCGTCGTCTGGCTATGGCCCGTATTGCCGTTCAGTGAAATTTGCGGCATCCACCCGCTTCGGGCTTCATCAATCTGGGCCTGACCAATTCCCATCTGAGCGGCTTGCTGGCTCACGGAGGGATCGCGATCGAAAGCAAAAAGAATGCTCTCTTTTAATGACGTGCGTGCGACGGGGGCGCTGCCAATCGTCCCGTTATTTGCCATCGATGAGGACATCGTGGCCGCAAATAAAACAAGGGCGGCAGGTATCTGGGTATATTTAAACGCTCTCAAGATAGATCTCCCTTACTATTCCACCCCTGAGGATGGTGTATATCGTTTTCTTCGCCTCCCCCACTTAGCCAGTGGTAAAAATCTTACACGTAAGAATTTTTCAACGTTTAATGAATGCGCGAAAAAGCCTAAGCACCAATTTTCACTAACGGAAATCAGTAGCAGATAATCGTTTTTAAGAATTTACTTATTCAACATTTCTTAACGGCGAGCATAACAAAATGTCTTAAGTGGAACTATACCCACAATGTTAACAAGGTGTTAATGCTAAGAGAAAAAATGCGGTTTCCAGACAAACCGTGAAAATAGGGCCTAAATCGGCCTGGAATAAACGCATTGTTATTTAAGAAAATATTTAAAATACCTACCTGTACATTTTTGCGTTTATTTCCCAATGAATATGACACAAAGATTTTCAAAGAAATGTCAGTTTTAGTGCCGTGGTTATTATTTAAACAACACAGAAAAAATTATCCCTTAAGAAACAGGATACTGCGCCATCAATTGTTAATAATCAGCATTTAACACCAGTAATTTATTTATAAGCAGTCATTCAATCTAAATGTGAAAAAATAAACAGAACAATAACAATATAACCGGTGCATTATTAGCACATTCGGGATAACTCATTACGTTTATTCATCAATCGATGGCATCAGCCCCAAAACGGCAATAAAAAACCCGCAGGAGAATCTGCGGGTTTTACCGTTTCGACGCGCGTTGTGCCGGATTAGCTCTCCTTATCCTTCTCCACAATCAACGGCTCGATATCGCTCTCTTTCTTAATCACCAGCGAATCATCCCCGCGCAGGCAGGTGCCGCCGTAGTTGCCGCCGACGGTAAAGGTGCAGACCTGGATGTATTTCCCGTCCACTTTCGGCAGACACCACAGCTGCTGGTAGATATTTTTACGATCCGTGAATTTACCGCTGGATTTATCCAGCAGCTCCTCTTCGGCGCTGATCAGATCGATATTGCTGCCGCAGCGACCGGCGATAGGTTTCACCGCATAGCCGGTTTTGGTGAGCAATTCGTTGACCTCGAAATCCGTATCCAGCAGATAACGGTGGTTCGGGAACAACTGCCACAGCACCGGCAGAATCGCTTTGTTGCCGGGGATCACGGTCCACAGCGGTTCAAATACCAGCACTTCCGGGCGCAGCAGCACGTCAATTAAACGCACCTCTTGCTGGGGATGACCGG
Source organism: Lelliottia sp. SL45 (assembly GCF_026672535.1). Classification (NCBI taxonomy): domain Bacteria; kingdom Pseudomonadati; phylum Pseudomonadota; class Gammaproteobacteria; order Enterobacterales; family Enterobacteriaceae; genus Lelliottia; species Lelliottia sp. SL45. Next base: position 127,793 of record NZ_JAPPRH010000015.1, on the reverse strand, counting down.
TGCGAATCGGCACGGCGGCGTATTCGGTTTCGCTCACTTCACGCACCTGCTCGATCGCCGTTTCCCACGCCCAGGTTTTCCAGACACAGTTCACCGCGCGACCTTCGTCATCGATAAGCTGCCCTGCCGCATCCCAGCTCAGCGCTTCCAGACCGTGCAGAATTTTGGTGTCAAAACCGGCCTGCATCAGCGAGCGCTGGATAAAGAGCGCGTGATAATCCTCTTCGATATCGTTGTCCTGCATGATATGCACGAACGGACGCGCGTGGCTGTGTTTCCACGCGCCGGTCAGCTCTTCGAGCAAGCCTTCCGCCGGGTTATGCCCGGTGCCGCGATAGCCATTTTTCACCCACTCTTCGAGGATCAAACCGCCTTCCGTATGGCAGGAGGCAGAATCGGCGTTGTACTCGTACACCTTCAGCCCGCGCTCATCCATACAAAAATCCATACGACCGGTGATCATATGGTGACGACGCCACTGCCAGGAGAGGCGCAGGCGCGGCCAGAGGATTTTCGGGATGTCGAAAAGCGCGAGTAAGTTGTCGTCTTTCAGCACTTTATCGGTGGCGTGGAGATACATCAGATGCAGCTCGTTGGTGGCTTTGATCAGCTCCTGCTCGGCACTTTCGGTGATGGTGAAATACTGGCAGGGATCTTTATTGATCACATGTCCGTTGGCGCGAACGTAAGCCTGCTGGAGAGCATCCTTTTCGTTGAGCCATTTCCCGTCGAACTGGCGTTTGTTGGCCAGTCGCGCCCCGCTGATTTTCAGCTGTTCACCGCCGATTTCCGGCTGCGGCAGGCTGTGCTCTGTGTCGTCGGTCTGGATCATCCAGCCCAGAATAGTGGTATCTGTGAAAGTGTCGTGCAGGGTGTAGCAGCCTTTTTCGACGGACAGGCGCAGCTCGCGCGTCCACTGCTGCCCGACCGGCAGCGGCGAATGGAGTACGTTCTGCTCGGCAATGCGCACTTTATCGCCCATCAACTGAGTGATAACGGCCACATGGCCGGTCTCATGAAACTCACCGCCCTTTTGCCAGATGAGCAGCGAACCGGCTTTTGGCGCGCGTTTCGATCCGTTGGCAAACGCCTGCAGCGGCAGGATGGTGTCGTTCACCACGGCGCGCAGGAAGCGCAGGGAGAAGATCTCCCACGCCATGCCGACGTCGGTAAATACCATGCCGTAGTTGAGGAACAGGAAGCGGCGCGCGAACTCCACGCACTGCCATTTGTGGCCCATGTATTCGTTGCCGATATAGCTACGAAACTCCGCGTCTTCGGGGTACTGGCGCGGGTCAAGACTGCTGTAGTTCGAGGAGTAAATTGCCACGCCACCCGGCGCATAACCTAACAACGTCCCAAACGGAGCGTCACTGCTTTGCTTTCCATTATTTCGCATGAATCCAACCTAAAAAGGCAGGCGGCAAGATGATGAGGGTTGTCGTCTGCGTGTTGACATGAATCAGACAGAAGAGGATTTATCATACACCTGATAAAGGGACAATTCACAGTGCGAGCCGGGCACGCCTTCGCGCCGCCCGGCGTTGTTCGCGGCACCTTAGACCTTAAATAACCAACAGGCCGCAAAATGCCCCGGCGAGATCTCCTGCATGGCGGGCTCCTGCGAGCGGCAAACCGGCATGACGTGCGGGCAACGGCTGCAAAATTTACAGCCAGGAAGCACCGACGTAGGGCCGGGGATCTCCCCGCGCAGGGTTGCCTGCTCAAGATGGCGGATGCGCGGATCGGGCAGCGGAACGGCGGCCAGCAGCGCGCGCGTATAGGGGTGCGCCGGATGGGAATACAGCTCGCCCGCCGGGGCCACTTCCACCAGCTTTCCGAGGTACATTACCCCGATACGGCTGGAGATATGGCGCACCATCGACAGATCGTGGGCGATAAACAGATAGGTCAGCCCCAGTTCCTGCTGCAGGTCCTGCAAAATATTCACCACCTGCGCCTGCACCGACACATCCAGCGCCGAGAGCGGTTCATCGCACAGCACAAACTCCGGGCGCACCGACAGGGCACGCGCAATACTAATGCGCTGGCGCTGACCGCCGCTGAATTCATGGGGGAAGCGCTGCAGATGTTCCTGTTTAAGCCCCACTTTATAGAGCAGGGTTTCCGTACGTTCCCGCTGCTCCTCGCGGCTGTAGCCGTGGATCTGCATCGGTTCGGCCACCAGCTGCTGCACCGTCATACCCGGATTGAGCGACGAGTACGGGTCCTGGAAAATGGCCTGCATCCTTTTACGCAGTGGCTTGAGCTGTTTTTCGCTGGCCTGCGCAATCTCCTGTCCGGCAAAGTGAATTTCGCCGGAGGTGATATCAAACAGGCGCAGCATTGCGCGCCCAAGCGTCGATTTTCCGCAGCCTGATTCGCCCACCAGACCAAAGGTTTCTCCGCCATGAATATCAAAACTCACGCCGTCGACCGCTTTCACCGCCACGCCTTTGCGCAGCAGCCCACCCTGAACCGGATAGTGTTTACGCAGTTCACGGACGCTCACTAAAGGGGCATTTTGCTCGCTCATGCCTGAACCTCCTTATCAGCCCATAACCAGCAGGCCGCACGGTGGCCCTCGCCAACGGAATAAAATGCGGGTTGTCGCTCGCACTGCGCCATCCGTTTCGGACAGCGCTCGGCAAACGGGCAGCCCGGCGGCGGATTGAGCAGGCCAGGCGGCGTTCCTTCAATAGGTGACAGGCGGTGATTTGCCTCGTCCGCGCGCGGCAGGGAGGCCAGTAACCCCTGGGTGTACGGGTGCGCCGGACGATAAAAAATATCCTCCACACTCCCCTCTTCCATCACCTGCCCGCCGTACATCACCACGACACGGCTGCACACCTGCGCCACCACGCCGAGATCGTGGGTGATCAGCAGAATGGCCGTCTGAGTCTGCTGTTGCAGGCTTTTCAGCAGGCGCAGGATCTGCGCCTGAATGGTCACATCCAGCGCGGTTGTCGGTTCGTCGGCGATCAGCAGTTTCGGGTTGCAGGAGAGCGCGATGGCGATCATCACGCGCTGGCGCATCCCGCCGCTAAACTCGTGGGGAAACTGATCGTAACGGCGCTCCGCTTCGGCAATCCCCACCTGATCGAGCATGGCAATGGCCGCCGCTTTTGCCCCCTTTTTGGACAGCCCTTTGTTGCGAATGAGGATCTCCGACATCTGTCTGCCGATGGTCACCACCGGGTTCAGGGCGGTCATCGGGTCCTGGAAGATCATCGCAATGTCGTTGCCACGGATCTTGCGCATTTGCTCGGGGGTCTTCTTCGCCAGATCGTCATTCTGAAAGCGAATACTGCCGCCGGAGATATGCCCGTTGCTGCCGAGCAGCTGAATGATCGATTTGCAGGTGACGCTTTTCCCGCACCCGGATTCGCCGACGATGCCGACCAGCTCCCCGGCCTGCACATGAAAACTCACGCCGCGCACCGCCTGTACGTTACCGTCGCGGGTGCGAAACGAAGTGTGCAGATTATCGAGTTCTAATAAGTTATTCATCGCGGTTCGCTCCCGGCTCAAAAGCGGTGCGGAATACGTCACCGAGCACGTTAAAACTAAACACCGTCAGCAAAATCAAAATGCCGGGGAACATCGCCAGCCAGGAGGCTTCGCCGATGTACGACTGGGCGTTGTTGAGCATACTCCCCCACGACGCAGCGGGCGCCTGCACGCCCAGCCCCAGGAAACTGAGGGTCGATTCCATCAGAATGGCCGATGCGATATTCAGCGTCGCCGCCACAATAATTGTCGGCAGCACGCCGGGAATAATATGGCGCAGAATGATGCGCAGCGGATGCTCGCCGGACGCGCGGGCATACAGAACATATTCGCGCTCTTTGACGCTGAGCGTTTCAGCACGCACCAGGCGCGACATGCTCATCCAGGTCAACAGGCTGATAATCAGGATGATGTTATCCACGCCCGGCTTGAGGTAGGCGTTCACCACCAGCAGCAGGAAAAACGCCGGAATGGCCATCAGAATATCGACGACGCGCATCATCAGGTTATCGAGCCAGCCGCCAAAATAGCCGCTGATGGTGCCGACAAGCGTGCCGATCAGCGTGGAAAAAAGCATCGCCAGAAAACCGACCATCAGGGAGATCTGCCCGCCGTACAGGGCGCGGGTGAAGTAATCGCGCCCGTATTCGTCGGTGCCAAACCAGTGCGCCGCGTCAGGCGGCAGGGTGCGCGCGCCAAGGGACATCTGATCTGGATCGTAAGGGCTTAGCCCTGCGCACAGGGCGGCGACGATAAAAATAAAGAGAATAAAAAGTGAAAACTGCGCCGGACGGTTGCGGCGCAGCTGGTGGCGAACTTGTTGCCAGCGTCTGCTCATCCGGGGTTACCTCAGGGTACGAATACGGGGATCGGCGAAGCGATAGAGCAGATCGGCGATCAGATTGCCGACGATCAGCATCATCGACGACAGCATGATGATCGCCATGATCAGCGGGTAGTCCAGCGAGGTGATCGACTGAATGCCCAGCAGCCCCATCCCCGGCCACGAAAAGACGCTTTCGGTTACGTAGGCCCCCACAACCAGCTCGCCAAACGACAGGCCAAACAGGGTGATCACCGGCAACAGCACGTTTTTCAGCACATGGCGGAACAGGATACTGGTGCGCGTGGCGCCATACGCCAGCTGGGTTTGCACATAGTCGGCGGAGAGCTGCGAAATGGTGTTCGAGCGGATATAGCGCACGTAGCTGGAGAGGTTATAGAAGGTCAGCGCAATGCACGGCAGCACGCCGTGACGCACCACGTCCAGCCAGTTGTCCTCCATACCGATAGTGCGCATCCCCATGCTGGGGAACCAGTTCAGCTGCACGGCAAAAATGGTGATCAGCAGAATACCAAACCAGAAAATGGGTACGGAAATACCGATATAGGCGAATAAGTTCAGGATGTGATCCAGCCAGCGGTGTTTGAACGCGCCCGCGAGCAGCCCCAGCGGAATGGCGAGGAGGATCGCCATCACCAGCGACGCGCCCATCAGCCCAAGCGTGGCCGGAATGCGTTCGCCGATCATCTCCAGCACCGGGCGATGGTAAATCAGCGAATAGCCCAGGTCGCCCTGCAAAACGTTTTTCAGCCACAGAACGTATTGCGTCACCAGGGGCTTATCCAGCCCCATGCTCTGGCGGATACGTTCGATATCTTCCGGGGCCATTCTCGGCGTGATGTACGCCGCCACCGGATCGCCGGGCGCGAGTTTGACCAGCAAAAACGCCACCAGCGAAATAAAGAAAAGCATCGGCAGCAGTTGCAGCAGCCGACGCGTCAGTAATGTGTTCACGACATGCCCTTAAAAAAACACCCCGGCCAGTTGGCCGGGGCAACGACTTATTTTTGATAGATTTTTGAAAGGTCCTGGAACATATAAACCGGTTTCGGTTCGGCTTCCTGCGTCCCGCCAAAGCGTTTGTCCACGGCGACTGTCGCATTGGTGTAGGCGATGGGGTAGTAGGTCATGTCGTTGGCGACGGTCTGCTGAATTTGCTTGTAGATTTCAGCACGTTTGCCGCTGTCGGTTTCTACTGCGCCTTTGTCCCACAGGGCGTCGAACTGCGGGTTTTTATAGTGCGCATAGTTGTAGGCTTCGTTGCTCATGAACAGGGATTTGTAGCCATCCGGCTCCGCGCCCATGATGTAACCGCCGAGGTTCAGCTCCCACGCGGTGTTGTTCATATCCAGGCTGCGCTGAGACATGGCGTTGGAGTCGAGCGGCATCAGTTCCACATTCACGCCAATGCCTTTCAGCTGCTGCTGAATATAGAGCGCCATGCTCTCCTGGGTTTTGTTGGTGTTCACATAGGCCAGGCGCAGCTTGAGATCGGCTGGCGCGCCGGACGCTTTCAGCAGTTCTTTGGCTTTTTGCTGATCGAACGTGTACTGCTCAACGTCGTTGGTCTGATAAAGCGTGTCCGGCGTCAGGAACGAGCTGGCCGGTTTAGCATAATCCAGCGAGGTGAACGCGGTTTGGGTCAGTTCGTCTTTGTTGATGGCATAAGCAATCGCCTGGCGAAGCGGTTTGCTTTTCATCACCGGCACGTTCTGGTTGAAGGTCATGTACGCCAGACGGCCTTCCGGATAGACCACAAAATCAAATTTGCCGGTATTCTTCAGGCGGCTGACGTCCTGCGGGTCCACCATCTTCAGATTGATTTCGCCGTTTTGCAGCGCAAGGTTTGCGGAGTTGCTGTCTTTGGCAAAGCGATAGGTCACGGAGTCGAGCTTCGCTTTGCCGTTCCAGTAATCGTCAAAACGGGTCAGGGCGTAATATTGCCCCGCGCGGTACTCTTTAAACTTGAACGGACCGGAACCTACCGGCGCATCGTTTTTGGTGCTCTTTTCCAGATCCGCTTCTTTTGCGAACACGTGTTCCGGAATCGGGTAGATCTGCACCAGCGTTCCGGTAAAGGCGGCGCTGACCTGTGGCAACGTGAACTTCACGGTGCGATCGTCGACTTTACTCACTTCGACAGGCTTACCGCCGTAGGTGAACATGCTGCGGAAGAAGCTGTGCTGTTTGGCTTCGAGGAGCTTATTAAAGGTGAAGACCACGTCGGAGGCGGTCAGCGGCTGGCCATCCTGCCATTTCAGATTCGGTTTTAAGGTCAGGGTATAGCTAAGATTATCGGCGGACGGCGTCAGGCTTTCGGCCAGGCCCCATTCGATTTTGCCGTCGTTAAAACTGTAGAGCGGCGCGTACAGCGCCTGCATGATGGTCAGCGTGGTACGGTCGCTGGCGTAGAGTGGGTTTACGGCCAGCGGATCGCCGGACGTGATACCGATAATGAGCGAGCCACCCTCTTTTGGCGCATCACTTTTTGCTGCTGGCGCGTTCGCCGTTTCATTCTTTTTAGCATCGTCACAGCCCGCTGCGGCCAATGCTATGGACACCAGAACAGCAGATAACAGTAGCTTGCGCATATCTCACTCACTCCTTGCCTCAATAATATTAAATACTGAAAAGTTCTTTTTATTCAGGAGCATCATATTCAGCTTTGTCATATTGCGCATTAACAATGAAAATGCGATTTTCGATTAAGCTTATAACCAATTTGATATATATAAGCGCCAGAAGGAATAGGGCCTAATCAATTGCGCTCGCAACGTTAAAGGGTTCACGAATCTCCTGCTACACTGCCTCAACACATCACTAAAAAGGCAGATCAACATGTCAGACAACACCTACCAGCCACCGAAAGTGTGGGAATGGAAACAGAACAGTAACGGCGGCGCGTTCGCCAATATCAACCGCCCGGTTTCTGGCGCGACGCATGAGAAAACGCTGCCAGTGGGCGCGCATCCCCTGCAGCTCTACTCCCTCGGCACGCCAAACGGCCAGAAAGTGACGATCATGCTGGAAGAGCTGCTGGCGCTTGGTGTGACAGGCGCGGAGTATGACGCGTGGCTGATCCGCATCGGCGAAGGCGATCAGTTCTCCAGCGGGTTTGTGGACGTGAACCCAAACTCGAAAATTCCGGCACTGCGTGACCACTCTGTGAACCCGCCACTGCGCGTATTTGAATCCGGCAATATCCTGCTTTATCTGGCAGAAAAATTCGGTCACTTCCTGCCAAAAGATCCAGCGGGACGCACCGAAACCCTGAACTGGCTGTTCTGGCTGCAAGGCTCTGCCCCGTTTCTTGGCGGCGGTTTCGGCCATTTCTTTAACTATGCACCCGTGAAAATTGAGTACGCGATTGACCGTTTCACCATGGAATCAAAACGCCTGCTCGACGTTCTGGATAAGCAGCTGGGGCGCGGTCGTTTTGTCGCGGGAGATGAGTACAGCATCGCCGATATCGCCATCTGGCCATGGTTCGGCAACGTGGTGCTTGGCAACGTGTACAACGCCGCCGAGTTCCTGGATGCAGGCAGTTACAAGAACGTTCAGCGCTGGGCGAAAGACGTTGCCGAGCGCCCGGCGGTGAAACGCGGCCGCATCGTCAACCGTACCTTTGGCGAGCCGAGCGAACAGCTGCATGAGCGCCATGCCGCCAGCGACTTCGACACCCAGACCGAAGACAAACGTCAGGCGTAATGCGCTGACAGATTGCCCGGTGGCGCTGCGCTCACCGGGCAAAATTACACGCCGAAACCGCCCTGCAGCAAAATCGCTTTTGCCTGATCCGACTGTAAATAATCCGCCAGCACCAGCCCCTGTGGCGTCATTACCGCGCTTGCATATTCCGCTCGCGGGTTAAAAGGCGCAGGTATGTTTAGCACGCTCAGGCCGGCAATCTGACGAAGCGCGGGCGCATAGCTGGCGTAGCCGATAAACAGATCCGCCTGATCACTTTCAATGATCCACTCTGCCGCCCGTTTACCCTGCGGAACCGGTGCAGACGCCCGCCCGCCGACCAGCGCCATCGCCCGCTCCCGCACAGGGATGCCCGCTTCGCCCATACGTGTGAACAACTCCTGGGTGTAGTCGCCGGAGGGATCGCACCCCGCCGTGGAGGTGCCGAGGCGCAAATCGGGCCGCGTAAGCAGCGAGAACCAGTCATCGTCGTCGCGAAGCACCTCGCTGCGCGCTGTCAGGCAGAGCTGATTGCGGGCAAATACCGCCACGGAAGATGCCAGCCCCTTTATGAGCAACGCCTGGGGATGAGCGACATTTGCTGACGCAAACAGGTCACACGGCTCTCCGGCTTCAATCCGTTCCCGCAGCAATCCGGCCGGACCAAACTGCGTCTCAACCGCGTGCGGGAAATGGGCCAGTAATTGCGGCCATATATCGCGCAGGCTGCCCGCTGCCAGTACGCGCATCAGTCGATACCCTGGTAATGGGTGCGGTAGAAACGCTGATACCATTCGTCGGCGATTTTGCGCATATCAACGTCTTTAAACTTCTCAGGATAGAGTTTTTTCGCCATCCACAGTTCGCCAATGCCCATCGCTTCGGGCATCGGGAGCCCCAGGCTTTGGCGTAGTCCGGCATCAGGTAGACGCGATGGTTTTTCACGGCGTCGATCACCTGCCACTGGGCCGAACCCTTGATTTCATCGACCACCGATGGATAGCGATCCTGCACAAAGATGACCTGCGGATCCCAGGCGATAACCTGCTCCATCGCCACGGTTTTAAAACCCTGAATGGTCGCCGCCGCCACGTTGACTGCGCCCGCATGGGCCATCATCAGGCCGGTATATTTCCCCGAACCGTAGGTGGTCAGTTCCGGATTGGCCATATAGGCGCGAATACGTTTCTCTGCAGGGATATCCTTCAGACGGTCGCTGACCATCTTGCGCCCTTTATCGGTGGCGGCGATCAGATCTTTGGCTTCCTGCGGTTTGTTGACGATCTCACCGATCAGGGTGATCCCCTCGCGCAGACCCAGATCGTAGGCTTTTTCTTCGTCGGCGATAGTTGGGTTCAGCTTCGCTTTTTCGCCCGGCGCGTCGTGGCGCAGGGAGATAGCGATCACCGGGATACCCAGGCTGCTGATTTTGTCGATCATCTCCTGCGGCGCGTAGTTGGTGACAAACACCACCTGCGGATGCAGAGCGATCAGTTTTTCCGGGTCTACATGGGTGAGATCGCCGAGCGTCGCTTTCTGATTCAGCTCCGGTGCCAGGCGGGCGTAGCCCTCGCCAAGCTGCTGTTTCCAGTTCGCCATCACGCCGACGATTTTGTCGGTCGCGTTCATTTGCACCAGTAAGTTCAGCGTCTGATGCTGAAGCACTACCACGCGGTCGACCTTATCGGGAACGGTGACGGTACGGCCAATTTGATCGGTTATCTGGCGGGATGCCTCAGAAGATAACGGGAGTAAAATCAGTAAACTAAAGGTAACTGCCTGCCAAAATCGATTGTTCATAATGCCCTCGCACTTTCGTTATGCACAGGATTATATAACGATTTGTGACGCAGATCTTCGCCTGCTTTGTGGGTAGGCATTATTGCCATGAAAAAATGAACACCCCCGGCATTAAATAATTCCCGGACCGGTTTTGTCTTTTGCAAATAAAATGCAAAGGGCGCGAGTGAAAAAATAATCCGCTGCGAAAAATTATTTCACCCCTATTTTCTTAAAAGAAAACCGATGTACTTATTGCAAATCACGCTCTTTTTTCAACAGCATATTTACAACCGACGCTAAACTGGCAAGAATAATTTTTATTTCCCCTAAGAAACGTCCCATGTCAGAACAGGCGCTACGACAGCAGATTCAGAATCTGAAAAAGCATAACGCCCGGCTTGCCAGGCTGGCGCGTGACGCCCGCAGCAAGCTCAGCGCTGCGCTGGATGGCACGGGTCTGTGTCTGTGGCAGCTCGACGTGCCCAGTGGGAAGTTAATTATCTACAATCGCCGCTGGGGCTCGATGCTGGGGTACCAGCCGAAAGAGCTGAATGCGCAGTTCGACGTCTGGCGCGAGCACCTTCATGCCGATGATAAACAGATGGTGCTGGATGCGTTTTATGACCATCTCCACGGCAAAACCCCGTTCTACGAAGCGCTGCACCGCATGCAGCATAAAAATGGCACCGTCAGCTGGGTGCTCGATCGCGGGCGTGTCAGCGAATGGGATGAGCACGGGAATCCGCTCAAGGTCACCGGCACCCACATTGATATGACGAAGGAAAAGCAGTACGAGGAGCAGCTCGCGCTGCTGGCGAACCACGATCCGCTGACCGGCCTTGCCAATCGTCATGCGCTGATCAAACAGTTCCGCGCCCTGAAAGAGCAGGGTCCACTCTGCGTGGCTTTTATCGATCTGGATGATTTCAAAACCGTTAACGACACCTTTGGCCATCGCAGCGGCGATGAACTGCTGATTCAACTGAGCCAGCGCCTGCGCGAAACCTGCCCGCAGGGTTCTGTCGTCGGGCGTCTGGGTGGCGATGAGTTTGTTCTGCTGTTGCCCTTCCCGCTTTCGAGTCTGTGGGTGAACAGCACCGCGCACAGCTGTTTGCGCGCGGCGCTAACCCCTTTCGAGCTGGATAACGGCCAGGCGCAGGTGGGGGCATCGATTGGGATAGATGAGGTTCAGCCGCAGGATGATTTCGTAAACGCCCTGCGCCGCGCCGATCAGTCGATGTACCAGATCAAACACACCGGAAAGAATGGCGTGGCGATCGGCTCCACGCTTATCTCGATTTCCCGTACCGGAACGGACGCGTGAAGGCCAGCCGCCAGCAGAGCATTATCCAGCTCCTGAGCGACTGCGACGGGTTGACCACCGACGCGCTGGCAGAGCAGCTGGCGGTCAGCAAAGAGACTATTCGCCGCGATTTGAAAGGGTTGCAGCAGCAGGGGAAAATTGTGCGTCACCATGGCCGCGCGCGGGCCATTCACCCGGACAACCGCGACGGCGGTGAGCCGTTTGGCGCACGCCTAAAGAGCCATTACGCCGATAAAGTGGATATCGCCCATCGCGCGCTGGACTGGGTCAGCAGCGGAATGACTCTTGCCCTCGACGCCAGCTCGACCTGTTTCCATCTGGCGCGCCAGCTTCCGGACATCGACCTGACGGTGTTCACTAACAGCCTGCCCATCTGTCACGAAATGGCGAAACGCGAGCGCATCACCCTGATCTGCACCGGCGGCACGCTGGATCGTAAGTATCGTTGTTACGTCAATCCGGCGCTGATCTCCCTGCTGAAAGGCGTGGAGATCGACCTGTTTATCTTTTCCTGTGAGGGGGTGGACGAACAGGGCGATATGTGGGACCCGGCCGAGCACAGTGCGCTCTTTAAAACGCAGCTGTTACGCCGCGCCAGTCAGTCGCTGCTGTTGATTGATAAGAGTAAATTTCAGCGTGCGAGCGAAGTCAAAATCGGCTCGCTGTCGCAGGTGACGCAGATGATTACCGATGCTCACCCCTCCAGACGGTAGCCCGCCATAAAGTAGCGCAGTGTGGTACTCGACTGATTTTCTTTGAAAAAATCCATCACCATATCGCGGTCCAGCCCGTAGCGGCGTGTCAGGATACCGGCCTCCCACGCGCTGAGCTGGCGATCGCCGGTTTTCTCAAACATCCGGTGCGAAAAACCGAGCACAAATCCCCGTTTATAGTCAGAACAGAAATGCGCGACGTTCTTTGCGGTATCCGCCTGCGCCGCGCGCATCCCCGCCATCAACCCTTTGCCAAAATGGTTTTCCATTGATTTACCCTCAATCGCTATATATTAAATTATATAGCGATATTTTGAGCGATGGCTAGTGGAAATTAAGGCCGCACGGGGCGGCCTTTAGGGAGGAATCAGAACGAAACCCACTCATCGGGCGTACCCGATGCGTTAGGCCGCATGGGCGCTTTCGGCGACGCAGTAGGCGCACCGTTTTGCGGTTCCTGCGCGGACAGGCGGAATTTCTGCACTGAGCGTTGTAGCTCTTCCGTCTGACGTTCCAGCGCCGAGGCGGCGGCGGAAACCTGCTCCACCAGCGAGGCGTTCTGTTGCGTTACGCCGTCCATCTGGGTGATCGCCACACCGACCTGGGAAATGCCTTTGCTCTGCTCTTCCGACGCCGAGGCGATCTGCTTCATGATGGTGGTCACTTCAGTCACGGCGCGCAGGATCGCTTCCATGGTGGTCCCGGTATCGCTGACGATTTTCGACCCCTGCTCGACGCGTGAAACGGAATCGGCGATCAGGCCTTCGATCTCCTTCGCCGCATTTGCGCTTCGGCTGGCCAGGTTACGCACTTCGCCTGCCACCACGGCAAATCCACGGCCCTGTTCACCGGCACGCGCCGCTTCAACCGCCGCGTTGAGTGCCAGAATATTGGTCTGGAAAGCGATGCTGTTGATGACGGTAGTGATCTCGGCAATCTTCTTCGAGCTGGCGGAAATTCCGCTCATGGTGGTAACCACGTCATCTACCAACGAACCGCCACGGCTTGCGGTAGTGGAGGCAACATCGGCCAGCTGGCTCGCCTGACGCGCATTTTCGGCGTTGAGTTTCACCGTGGCGGTGAGCTGTTCCATGCTCGCGGCGGTCTCTTCCAGTGCGGCGGCCTGCTCTTCGGTGCGTGAAGAGAGATCGTTGTTTCCGCTGGAAATTTCAGTGGCTCCGCGCCAGATATTCTCGCTGCCGGAGCGGATCGAGCTGACCGCTTCGCGCAGGCTGTCCTGCATCGCGGTTAACAGAGGCACCAGTCGGCCCACGCAGTTACGCCCAAATGGTGTAATGGGCTGACTGAGATCGCCCTGCGCAATCTGGCGGAAATGCTCGCGAATGCGGTCCAGCGGTTTCACCAGCATCGCCACCAGGTAGCGGTCGGTAAAGAGGAGGATCAGCAGACCGATAATCGTCGCGGCGATAATCACAACGCGCGTCATGCTCGTCAGGCTGTCCACCACGTCACGGGTGCTGTCGAGCGTGCTGGCGGCGGAAGTGTTGAATTTATCCGCCGCGGCACCGAAAGCGCGGCTCAGCGGTGGCGTGACGTTGTTGGCCTGCTGACGATATCCCTCGATCGTCCCCTGTTGCGCCTGCTGCATTTGCAGGGCAATCCCCTGGTCCAGTAACGCCTGCCAGCTGCTAATCACTTCAGCAGAGACGCTTTCGTCCATCGGGCCTGGCGAGATGGCCTTCATCTCGTTCAGCTTCTTGCTCATATTCTCCAGCGCCTGCTGCGCGGGGGCTAAATCGGGATTTCCACCCGCAACTTTGGCTTCCATTGCGCGGCTGAGGCGCGTGACAAAGCGGAAATATTGATCGTTACCCTGACTCAAAATAGTCATTTGTTTCACGATCTGGCGATCGATGCCATTACCGTCTGAGACCCTGGAAAGTGACCAGGTGCTGTAAAGCCCAACCCCTGCCCACATCAAACAAAAAATACCCAGAATCGTCAGCATGACGAACCGGATAGTAAAATTACGAAGCATTTGCATAAGAGTATCCTTGCCGTTAGGGAAAACTCGCTTGAGACGAGTCTTATCTTCGTTATCGGCAATACCTACACTTTAAGGAGTATTTTTATAAAAACTTGCACATCTTAACTTTTAAAAAAATAGTATTGCCTAATACCCTTATAATTAGCACGCAAATATAATAGAAAAAGACCGGAATTTTCCGGCCCTTTTTTGAAACATTAAATTCATATTACTTCAAATATTTCTCAAACCATCCCAGAGTCCGTTTCCATGCCAGCTCCGCTGCGGGCTCGTCATAACGTGGGGTCGAGTCATTATGAAAGCCATGATTTACGCCGGGGTAAATATAGGCTTCATAGACTTTATTATTCGCTTTCAGGGCGGCTTCATACGCTGGCCAGCCTTCGTTGATGTTCTTATCCAGCTCGGCATAGTGCAGCAGCAGCGGCGCGTTAATCTTCGGGACATCCGCCGCGGCGGGCTGGCGGCCATAAAACGGCACCGCGCACTCCAGCTCCGGATAGGCCACCGCGGCGGCATTCGAGACGCCGCCGCCGTAGCAAAATCCGGTAATCCCCACGTTGCCCGTCGCATCGGGATGTTTTTTCATAAACTCCACGGCGGCAAAGAAATCGTTCATTAATTTGGTGGGGTCCACTTTCTGCTGCAGCACTTTCCCCTCTTCATCATTCCCTGGATATCCGCCGACGGAACTTAATCCGTCCGGTGCCAGCGCAATATATCCCGCCTTCGCTACCCGGCGGGCAACGTCTTCGATATACGGATTTAAACCGCGGTTTTCATGGACCACGACCACCGCCGGCACTTTTCCGGTCGTCTTTGCAGGCTTCACCAGATAACCCCGCACTTCACCATGACCGTTGAGTGAAGGGTAGTGGATGTATTCCGGCAAAATATCGGGATCGGTGAATTTCACCTGTTCAGCAAGGGCGTAATTCGGTTTGAGCATATTGAATAACGCCAGCGCCGTGACACCGCCTGCCGCGTAGCGCGCCGCAAGATTGAGAAATTCGCGTTTGGTTATTTTGCCGTGGGCGTAATAGTCATAGTAATCGAGCAATTCTTGCGGAAAATCTTTCGCGGTCAGCCGGGTCATCGCATATCTCCAGGAATTGTGATTTTATAAGGATAGAATGAAAACGCTGTTTCGAAAATTCATCACTAAAAAAGGAGATATCATGTCCTGGACCCCTACTTCAAACCGCTACGACACCATGCAGTACCGTTACTGCGGGAAGAGCGGCCTGCGTTTGCCCGCGCTATCACTAGGATTGTGGCACAGCTTTGGTCACGTTCAGGCGCTGGACAGCCAGCGCGCACTGCTTCGCAAAGCCTTTGATTCAGGTATTACCCATTTTGATCTCGCGAATAACTACGGCCCGCCTCCAGGCAGCGCGGAAGAGAATTTTGGTCGTCTGCTGCGCGAGGATTTTGCCGCGTATCGCGATGAACTGATTATCTCCACCAAAGCCGGGTACGACATGTGGCCTGGCCCGTACGGGTCTGGCGGTTCGCGGAAGTATCTGCTCGCCAGTCTCGACCAGAGCCTGAAACGCATGGGCGTAGAGTATGTCGATATTTTCTATTCCCACCGCGTTGACGAAAACACGCCGATGGAAGAGACCGCCGCCGCGCTGGCACAGGCTGTTCAGAGCGGGAAAGCGCTCTACGTGGGGATTTCCTCTTACTCGCCGGAACGCACGCAGAAAATGACTGAGCTGCTGCGCGAGTGGAAAATTCCACTACTGATCCATCAGCCGTCCTACAACCTGTTAAACCGTTGGGTGGATAAAAGCGGCCTGCTGGATACCCTCGTGGCAAACGGCACCGGCTGTATTGCTTTTACGCCGCTGGCGCAGGGGCTGCTGACGGGCAAATACCTGAACGGTATTCCGGATGGTTCGCGTATGCAGCGTGAAGGCAAAAAGGTGCGCGGGTTGACGGAGAAGATGCTGACCGACGCGAACCTGAACAGCCTGCGACTGCTCAATGAAATGGCGCAGGCGCGCGGGCAGTCAATGGCGCAGATGGCCCTGAGCTGGCTGCTAAAAGATGAGCGCGTGACGTCTGTGCTCATCGGTGCCAGCCGCCCTGAGCAGATCGAAGAGAACATTCAGGCGCTGCAAAATCTGCACTTTAGCGACGATGAGTTGAAGAGGATTGATCAGCATGTCGCGGATGGAGAGTTGAATTTGTGGCAGGCATCGTCAGATAAATAGAGAACGCGGCGTGATGCCCTCCGTCGCCTCTCATGGCCCGGTAAGCGTCGCGCCACCGGGCCTGCTAGCCTACACCGTAGCAGGGTCCACCACCGGGCGCTCGTACTCCGGCCAGACCAGCACCACCAGCTCCGGATAGGCTTCCAGACTGAATTCGCGGAAACACTGACGTAAATTCAGCACGTCCAGATCGGAATGCGAAACCTTCTCACCATTCAGGCAGCGCTTTTTGATATTGTCATAATATTTATAGACCGCCGAGTTCAGATCGCTGCAGCGACGCTGGGCTTCAAAAAGACCAGGTCTGTCGTTTATTTCCGTCATCTTCATCCGCTTAATTGTGGCATGAAGAAAGTCGATATATTCATGATTGACGCGCCAGTACCATACCGGCGTTATCGCATTCATCAGCAGTGAGAAATGGTCCTCACCCTCTTCTTTGGTCATCGGAATCGGCTGGGATGACTCGCCAGTTTGCTGTAAGTCTTTCGTTTTATTGAACTCACGCATCAATAAAAGAACACCAGCGGTAAGCAATAGCAATGTAATGACAGAATAAAAAATGCTGTTCATGGGATGGCTCCATTTTTTTTGATTTTAAATTTGCCTCATGTTATTGTCAACGAATCTCACGCCCTATTTGAACCTACCTTGTTGAAATTAAAGGATATTAAAATGCTGCCCGACAATCTTGTGCCGGTCCGGTACCACATCGCCTCTGTGGTCCCTAAATCGGCGGAAGCAGAAAGCAATGCTAATTTCACTCAGGGAAAAAGAAAACTATCCGATTTTGAGGCTGACATATTAATTGGTGTTACCCGTACCGGTAAATCACGTAATATGCTGTTAGAAGAGCATGACCGCCATATAAAAGATCGGCTATTTCGCGTGGTGAAGATTGAAGCCTTTGCCCACCTGCTTAACGACCTGCAGGCCGAGGGAGAAATAGACGCTCAAACATTAAGTCAAATAATGACTGAAAAAACCGAAGAAATAAACGAAGCTGGCAACGAAATTTGGCTTAATCTAATTACCCGAGAAAAAAACAACCCTATTTTTTATAAACTAGAGGATGATTAACGTGAAAGAAGTTGAAGATAATAACGTTTATTTGACTTTAGATAACCATAAAAGCGATGAGTTTATCTTAAAGCAAAATCTCGACGCATTAATAAAACATAAAAATGACGAGATGACCCGCATTGCGCAAGACATGGTATCGATCCCGGCCGCGCTGGTTCGCCTGAAGTGGGAAAATCGCCGCGAGATCTACTCGTTGCAGGTGAAAGAAGAGATTTATGGCGCGATGATTAACGCGGTCATCTCCCTCAAGCCCGAACTGAAAGAGAAAATCATGGGCCGCATTGAGAGCAACTACCAGCATCTGCTCTCCAGAGAGGCCTCCACGCTGCGTTTGACGCGCAAACTGGCTGACGGTGGCTATCACACCTCGAACGTCACGACCGTCGCTCTGGACGAAGATGCGCTGGCGGCAAAAGTGGACGCCCCTTCCCACGCGCCTGCTGAGCCGAAATAGCCTCACCAGTCAGATTCCCCCGAATACGACAACCTCCTCCTCTCGCTCTTCTACACTTAATGGCCTAACTCACCCAACAGGAGAGGCCTTATGTCAAAACATCAGACACATATCCAGGACCCAACCACCCAGTACTACACCGGCGACTACCCTAAGCAAAAGCAGCCAGCGCCTGGCGTGCAAGCGAAGATGACGCCCGTGCCCGACTGCGGCGAGAAGAGCTACAAAGGTAGCGGCAGGCTCCAGGATCGTAAGGCACTGGTGACTGGGGGTGATTCCGGTATCGGGCGCGCCGCCGCCATTGCTTACGCGCGTGAAGGCGCTGACGTGGCGATTAACTATCTGCCTGCGGAAGAAGAGGACGCCCAGGAGGTCAAACAGCTGATCGAAGAGGCGGGCCGAAAAGCGGTGCTGATTCCAGGCGATCTGAGCGATGAGTCCTTTGCCCGCTCGCTGGTGCATAAAGCCCGCGAAGCGCTGGGCGGGTTGGATACGCTGGCGCTGGTTGCCGGTAAACAGGTCGCTGTCGAGAAGATTGCCGATTTGACCACCGAACAGTTTACGCAAACCTACGCGGTGAACGTGCTGGCACTTTTCTGGATCACGCAGGAGGCAATTCCCGTCCTGCCAGCCGGTTCCAGCATCGTGACCACCTCGTCCATTCAGGCCTATCAGCCAAGCCCGCATCTGCTCGATTACGCCTCGACGAAAGCGGCGATACTGAACTACAGCCGTGGGCTGGCAAAACAGGTGGCAGAGAAAGGCATTCGCGTTAACGTGGTTGCCCCTGGCCCGATCTGGACGGCACTGCAAATTTCTGGCGGCCAGACGCAGGAGAAAATTCCGCAGTTTGGTCAGAAGACGCCGATGAAACGTGCGGGGCAGCCTGCTGAACTGGCTGGAGTGTATGTCTATCTGGCGAGTCAGGAGTCGAGCTACGTTACGGCGGAAGTGCACGGCGTGTGCGGCGGGGAACATTTAGGCTAGTGCTGTCAGTCTGCCCGGGGGCGCTACGAATATCGCGCCTGCGGGTTTGTCCCGCCTGAGACTTTCGCTTACGCGTTACTCACGAAAGAGAGAAAACAAAACGGCAACTTGTGTTGCCGTTTTTACGTTTATTTCGCCGCCGTTTTCTCTTCGCCGACCAGTCCGATTTTGAGATAGCCCGCCTGGTGCAGCGTATCCATCACTCTCATCATGGTTTCGTAGTCGACGGTTTTATCCGCGCGGAAGAAGACGGTAGTGTCTTTTTTGCCCTGGGTCAGCGCATCCAGTGCCGGAATAACGGATTGATCGGTGACCGGGTCGTTGCCCAGGAACATCGATTTATCAGCTTTCACCGACAGGTAAATCGGTTTTTCCGGACGCGGCTGCGGCTGGCTGGAAGAGGCCGGCAGATTGACCTTCACGTCCACCGTCGCCAGAGGCGCGGCCACCATGAAGATAATCAGCAGAACCAGCATAACGTCGATAAACGGCGTTACGTTGATTTCGTGCATTTCGCCGTTATCGTCCAGATTTTCATTAAGACGCATTGCCATAACGTATCAACCTACACGCAGTTTCGAAGCAGAATGTACCGGCTTAACGGAGCTGGCGCTGAGGTCGAGATCGCGGCTTTGCAGCAGCAGAACCTGTGCGGCAACATCACCGAGCGTGGCTTTGTAGCTGCCAATCATACGCGCGAATATGTTATAGATAACCACCGCCGGAATAGCAGCGATAAGGCCGATCGCCGTTGCCAGCAGCGCTTCCGCGATGCCCGGTGCCACTACGGCGAGGTTGGTGGTTTGCGTCTGAGCAATACCGATGAAGCTGTTCATGATGCCCCACACGGTACCAAACAGACCCACGAACGGGGAGATCGCACCGATAGTTGCCAGATAACCATTTCCGCGGCCCATGTGACGGCCCACGGCGGCAACGCGACGTTCCAGGCGGAAGCCCGTACGCTCTTTAATGCCTTCGTTATCTTCACTGCCTGCGGAGAGTTCCAGTTCGTTCTGAGCTTCGTTGACTAATTGGGTGGTCAGGCTTTTCGCATGGAACGCTGAGGTGATGTCAAATGCCTGATTCAGCGAGCGTGCTTCAGCCAGCTGTTGTTGCTCGCGCTTGAGGCGGCGCTTTTGAGAAATCAGCTCAACGCTTTTGCTGAAGAAAATTGCCCAGGTGATCACGGACGCCAGAATCAGGCCGATCATCACAATCTTAACCACGATGTCAGCATGTTGATACATGCCCCAAACGGAGAGATCCGTCTGCATCAAATTATTACCCACTCTGTATCTCCAGGACGCAAATCACAAATTCTGAGCATAATAATATCAAAACCACGTCGAATTGATAGTAGTTCTCATTAGTATTTGCATAGTGCCGTAAATTTCGCTCATTTTCCTTGCGCTTACGCAGTAAAAATTTCTTATGCGTATTTTTCATAAAATATTGTGCTTATTCGCTAAGCATCCGGGTGCAGATTTTCGCAATCGTGGTAGTCTGGACGTCCAGACGGATAAAAACAGGTTTAGCGAACATGACAGAGAAGCATCTTGATACCACGCTTGTGCAGGCAGGACGCAGTAAAAAGTACACTCAGGGTTCGGTAAATAGCGTGATTCAACGCGCCTCCTCGCTGGTCTTCGATACTGTTGAGGCCAAGAAACACGCCACCCGCAACCGCGCGAAAGGCGAGCTGTTTTACGGGCGTCGCGGCACTTTGACCCATTTCTCATTGCAGGAAGCGATGTGCGAGCTGGAAGGCGGCGTCGGCTGTGCCCTGTTCCCATGCGGTGCTGCTGCGGTAGCGAATACGATTCTGGCGTTCGTTGAACAGGGCGATCATATCCTGATGACCAACACCGCCTATGAGCCAAGCCAGGATTTCTGCACCAAAATTCTGACCCGTCTGGGTGTCACCACCGGCTGGTTCGATCCGCTGATCGGCGAAGGCATTGCGGAGCTTATCCAGCCGAATACGCGCATTGTGTTCCTGGAATCTCCCGGCTCTATCACCATGGAAGTGCATGACGTTCCGGCGATTGTGCGCGCGGTGCGTCGCGTGGCGCCAGACGCTATTATCATGATCGATAACACCTGGGCGGCGGGCGTACTGTTTAAAGCCCTTGAGTTTGACATCGATATCTCGATTCAGGCGGCAACGAAATACCTGATTGGCCACTCAGACGGCATGATTGGCACGGCGGTGTCTAACGCCCGCTGCTGGGATCAGCTGCGCGAAAATGCGTACCTGATGGGGCAGATGGTGGACGCTGATACCGCTTATATGACCAGTCGCGGGCTTCGTACGCTGGGCGTGCGTCTGCGTCAGCATCACGAAAGCAGTCTGAAAGTGGCCGAATGGCTGGCGCAACATCCGCAGGTCGCTCGCGTGAATCACCCTGCGCTACCGGGCAGCAAAGGCCACGAATTCTGGAAACGTGACTTTATGGGCAGCAGCGGCCTGTTCTCATTTGTTCTCAATAAGCGACTGAGTAACGACGAGCTGGCCGCCTACCTGGATAACTTCTCGCTCTTTAGCATGGCTTACTCCTGGGGCGGCTTTGAATCGCTCATTCTGCCGAATCAGCCTGAACAACTTGCCGGTTTGCGCCCTGGCGGAGAAATCGACTTTACCGGCACGCTGATCCGACTGCACATCGGTTTAGAAAATGTTGATGATCTGATCGCGGATTTATCGGCAGGTTTCGAACGCATCGTGTAGAGTGCGGGCTGTAAATGTACTCCCGGACCGTTTTACAGACACGTGCAGCAGAAAAGACTGCATTTGTTGGGTCCCCGATCAACCCCACTGGGCGAAATCAGGAGTACAATAGCCACATATCAGTTGTTCCACAGGAAAGTCCATGGCTGTCATTCAAGATATTATCGCTGCGCTCTGGCAACACGACTTTGCAGCGCTGGCGGACCCGCACGTTGTAGGTGTTGTTTATTTCGTTATGTTCGCCACGCTTTTTCTGGAAAACGGTCTGCTGCCGGCCTCGTTTCTTCCAGGCGACAGCCTGCTGTTATTAGCCGGGGCGTTAATTGGTAAAGGCGTTATGGACTTCGCCCCCACGATCGTGATTTTAACGTCGGCCGCCAGCCTCGGCTGCTGGTTGAGCTATGTGCAGGGCCGCTGGCTCGGCAATACGCGCGTGGTGAAAGGCTGGCTGGCGCAACTGCCCGTGAAATACCACGAGCGCGCCACCTGCATGTTTGACCGCCACGGCCTGCTGGCTCTGCTCGCCGGACGTTTTCTGGCGTTTATTCGCACCCTGCTGCCAACGATGGCCGGGATTTCTGGCCTGTCGAACCGCCGCTTCCAGTTCTTCAACTGGCTGAGCGCCCTGCTGTGGGTCGGCGTTGTGACCTCTTTGGGTTATGCCCTGAGCATGATCCCGTTTGTGAAGCACCATGAAGATCAGGTGATGACTTTCCTGATGATCCTGCCGATTTTCCTGCTGGTTGCAGGCCTCGTCGGGACGCTGTTTGTGGTGATCAAGAAGAAATGCTGTAACGTCTAATCTTGTCCGTCCTCTCCCTCCCCGGGAGAGGACGCTTTACATTCCCTGCATCGTTCTGATACGCGCCGCATCTTCCCCCGGCGTCACGCCAAAATAGCGTTTAAACTCACGGCTGAACTGCGACGCACTTTCATACCCAACGCGCATCGCCGCAGCGCTGGCTTTCATCCCGTCGTGAATCATCAGCATCCGCGCTTTGTGCAGGCGATAGCTTTTCAGGTACTGCAACGGCGACGTGCTGGTGACGGATTTAAAGTTATGGTGGAACGCCGAGACGCTCATATTGGCCTCTGACGCCAGCTCATCCACGCTCAGGTTTTCCGTGTACTGGCTCTCAATACGTTTTAATACGCGGCTGATGAGGCTGAAATGGGTCTGACGGCTCACCAGCGCCAGCAGCGCCCCGCCTCCCGGTCCCATCAGGACGTGATAGAGGATCTCGCGGATTATCTGCTTGCCGAGAATACGCGCGTCGAGCGGGCGTTCCATAACGTCCAGCAGGCGCTCAATGGCGCACAAAATCTCATCGGAGAGCGTCGCGGAGTTAATGCCGCTCGCCGCCATCGCGGGCTGGAACAGTTCGTCTTCACCGATATCCATCAGCAGTTCCTGAAGCTGGAGAATATCAACGTTGACGCGAATGCCCGCCAGCGGAACGGCCTCAGTCGCATAGGTTTCACATTCAAAGGGTAAAGGTACTGTGAGGAGTAAATATTCGTTGGTGTCGTAACGGAACACGCGCTCATTGATATAGCCAATTTTATGGCCTGAAAAGAGAAATACGATGCCGGGCTGGTACATCACCGGCGTGCGCGTGCCGGGCTGTGTGCCGTATAAAAGACGGATATCCGGCAGCAGCTCAGTGAGCGTATTTTCTTTATCTTTCAGTCTGTTAATTTGCCCCGTCAATTGCAGGCAAATCTCATCGCGGTTCATTCAGGTTTACTCCCGATACGGTTTCCATTGTTGCCAGTTTGCGCACCTTTTCGCATTTTCTCCAGCCCTCTGTAGAAATGGGCAAGACAACGGCAGGAATGTGCATTGAGAGGCGTGCCTTCGATGGCCACAATGGGCACCATCAGGCAGCCATCGACGCCGCCACGTTTTTCACCCACATAAGGGAACGAGCAATGAATAATTTTAATCTGCATACCCCAACCCGCATTCTGTTTGGTAAAGACGCCATCGCCGATCTGCGCGACCAAATCCCAGCCGGGGCGCGCGTCCTGATCACTTACGGTGGCGGCAGCGTCAAAAAAACCGGCGTGCTGGACCAGGTGTACAGCGCACTGGAAGGCGTGGACGTACGTGAATTCGGCGGCATCGAGCCAAACCCGTCCTACGAAACGCTGATGAACGCAGTTAACATCGCCCGTGAAGAGAACATCACCTTCCTGCTGGCAGTCGGCGGCGGTTCGGTTCTCGACGGCACCAAGTTCATCGCGGCTGCGGCCCATTACGCCGACGGCGTGGACCCGTGGGAAATCCTGCAAACCGGCGGCAGCAAAATCACCAGCGCCATCCCGATGGGCTCTGTACTGACTCTGCCTGCGACCGGTTCTGAATCCAACAAAGGCGCGGTCATCTCCCGTAAAACCACCGGTGACAAACAGGCCTTTATGAACGAACACGTTCAGCCTGTGTTTGCGGTGCTCGACCCGGTTTACACCTATACCCTGCCGCCGCGTCAGGTGGCTAATGGCGTAGTGGATGCCTTCGTTCACACGGTTGAGCAGTACGTCACTTACCCGGTCAACGGCAAAATTCAGGATCGCTTCGCGGAAGGTATTCTGCTGACGCTGGTAGAAGACGGCCCGAAAGCGCTGCAAGAGCCAGAAAACTACGATGTGCGTGCAAACGTGATGTGGGCGGCGACTCAGGCGTTGAACGGCCTGATTGGCGCAGGCGTGCCGCAGGACTGGGCGACCCATATGCTGGGCCACGAACTGACCGCGATGCACGGCCTGGATCACGCCCAGACGCTGGCGGTGGTTCTGCCTGCCCTGTGGAATGAAAAACGCGACACCAAACGTGCCAAACTGCTGCAGTATGCAGAACGCGTATGGAACATCACTTCCGGTTCTGAAGACGAGCGTATCGACGCGGCAATCGCGGCGACCCGTAACTTCTTCGAGCAGCTGGGCGTGCCGACTCGCCTCTCCGGTTACGGCCTGGATGGCAGCTCTATCCCTGCCCTGCTGGCTAAACTCGAAGAGCACGGCATGACGCAACTGGGCGAGAATCACGACATTACGCTGGACGTCAGCCGTCGCATTTACGAAGCGGCCCGCTAAGCGTTTTTGTCATCCCGCCTTTCGTTTTTTGACATTTCGTCCAGACTTAATGCACACCACATCACCGGGGACACCCCCGGTGATGAGCAAATGGAGGAGGAAAAATGGCAAACCAAACCGTAATTAAGCTTCAGGACGGCAACGTCATGCCCCAGCTGGGACTGGGCGTATGGAAAGCCGGTAATGACGAGGTCGTGTCCGCCATTCACAAAGCACTGGAAGTCGGCTATCGGTCTATCGATACCGCCGCCGCGTACAAAAATGAAGACGGCGTCGGCAAAGCGTTGGCCAGCGCCAGCATCCCGCGCGATGAGTTATTCATCACCACTAAACTGTGGAACGACGACCAGAAACGCCCACGCGAAGCCCTGCTGGAAAGCCTGGAAAAACTTCAGCTCGATTTCGTCGATCTCTATCTGATGCACTGGCCGGTTCCGGCAATCGATCACTACGTTGAGGCCTGGAAAGGTCTGATCGATCTGCAAAAAGAGGGGCTGGTGAAGAGCATTGGCGTCTGTAATTTCCAGATCCATCATCTGCAGCGGCTGATTGATGAAACGGGCGTCGCGCCGGTGATCAACCAGATTGAGCTGCATCCACTGATGCAGCAGCGTCAGCTGCACTCCTGGAACGCCACGCACAAAATTCAGACTGAATCCTGGAGCCCGCTGGCTCAGGGCGGCGAAGGCGTGTTCGATCAGAAAATTATTCGCGACCTGGCCGAGAAGTATGGCAAAACCGCCGCGCAGATCGTCATTCGCTGGCATCTGGACAGCGGTCTGGTGGTGATCCCGAAATCGGTCACCCCGGCGCGTATCGCCGAGAACTTCGACGTCTGGGATTTCCGCCTGGATAAAGAGGAGTTAAGCGAGATAGCGAAGCTGGATCAGGGCAAGCGTTTGGGGCCAGATCCGGATCAGTTTGGGGGGTAATACCCTCGTTCAAAAGCCCGACAGAACGTCGGGCTTTTTTATTGCCGGGCGACAGGCTTAGCGCCCTGCCACTTTCCCGCGTTTTTTGTTCGCCGCCGGCGTCTGGCGCTGATGCGCAACAGGCGTGTGTTTGGTCAGTGCCGGACGGGTATTGCGGTTCTGGCGACGCGCTTCGCGCATCTCATCCAGCGTCGGCGCGGGCACCAGGCATTCGCGGCGCGAGCCAATCAGATGCTTTTTACCCATATCTTCCAGCGCCTGACGGATCAGCGGCCAGTTGGCTGGATCGTGATAGCGCAGCAGTGCTTTATGCAGTCGACGCTGTTTGTCACCTTTCGGCACCACCACATCTTCACTCTTGTAACCAATTTTACTCAGCGGGTTCTTGCCGGTGTAATACATGGTCGTCGAGTTAGCGAGCGGCGACGGATAGAAGTTCTGCACCTGATCGAGACGGAAACGACGCTGCTTCAGCCACAGGGCCAGATTCACCATATCCTCATCGCGCGTACCAGGGTGCGCAGAGATGAAATACGGAATCAGGTACTGCTCTTTACCCGCCTGTTTCGAATAGGTGTCAAACAGCTCTTTAAAGCGATCGTAGCTGCCCATGCCCGGCTTCATCATTTTCGACAGCGGGCCTTCTTCCGTATGCTCAGGGGCGATCTTCAGATAGCCGCCAACGTGATGGGTCGCCAGCTCTTTGATGTAGCGCGGATCTTCCACGGCGATGTCGTAACGCACGCCGGAGGCGATCAAGATCTTCTTGACGCCTTTCAGATCGCGGGCGCGACGGTACAGGTTGATCGTCGGCTCGTGGTTGGTGTCCATGTGCTGACAAATATCCGGATAGACGCACGACAGACGGCGGCAGGTCTGCTCCGCGCGCGGTGATTTGCAGCGCAGCATATACATGTTGGCGGTCGGGCCGCCCAGATCGGAGATCACGCCGGTAAAGCCCGGAACCGTGTCGCGAATGGCTTCGATCTCGTTAACGATCGAATCCTCAGAGCGGCTCTGAATAATGCGCCCTTCGTGCTCGGTGATCGAACAGAACGAGCAGCCTCCGAAGCAGCCGCGCATGATGTTGATCGAGAAGCGGATCATCTCGTAGGCAGGAATTCGGCTATTGCCATAGGAAGGATGCGGCACGCGTTTGTACGGCAGCGCAAACACGCTGTCCATCTCTTCGGTTGAGAGCGGAATGGCTGGCGGGTTAACCCAGATATAGCGCTCGCCGTGCTTTTGCATCAGCGCACGTGCGCAGCCTGGGTTAGTTTCATGATGCAGAATGCGTGACGCGTGCGCGTAAAGCACCTTGTCGCCTTTCACTTTTTCAAAGGACGGCAGCAGAACGTAGGTTTTTTCCCACGGTTTTGGGCGCGGCGGCTGCACGACTACGGCTTTGGCTTCGGCTTTCTTCGGCTCAACCGGTTTGTTGTCCGCACACGGCAGATCTTCGCCATACGGGTGCGGGATCGGGTCGATTTTGCCCGGCATATCGATGATACGGGAATCCACCCCGCTCCAGCCCGGCAGCGCTTCTTTCACCATGATCGCCGTGTTACGCACGTCGCGGATGTTACCGACAGGTTCGCCCTGCGCCAGACGGTGCGCCACTTCCACCAGCGGACGCTCGCCATTGCCGAAGATCAGCATATCAGCTTTGGAATCCACCAGCACCGAACGGCGCACGGTATCAGACCAGTAATCGTAGTGCGCGGTGCGGCGCAGGCTCGCTTCGATTCCCCCCAGGATGACCGGCACGTCTTTCCATGCTTCTTTGCAGCGCTGGGTATACACCAGCGTGGCGCGATCCGGACGCTTACCGGCGACGTTATCGGCGGTGTAGGCATCGTCGTGGCGCAGTTTGCGATCGGCGGTGTAGCGGTTGATCATCGAGTCCATGTTCCCGGCGGTAACACCGAAGAACAGGTTGGGTTTGCCGAGGCTCATGAACGCGTCTTTGCTGTTCCAGTCTGGCTGGGAGATGATCCCTACGCGGAAGCCTTGCGCCTCCAGCATACGGCCACAAATGGCCATGCCGAAGCTCGGGTGATCGACGTATGCATCGCCCGTCACCAGAATAATATCGCAGCTGTCCCAGCCCAGTTGGTCCATCTCTTCGCGGGACATCGGCAGGAATGGCGCCGGTCCGAAGCAGGCTGCCCAGTATTGGGGCCAGGAGAAGAGGTCTCGATCCGGCTGGATCAGGGATATTGCGCTCATAATGCTTCCGAAGAAAAAATAGACAAAGGGCGGGGATTATACGCTGGATTTATACATGAAATGAAGGGGTATTATGCGGGCATTTTCGCCGCTCGCCCGGTGGCGCTGCGCTTAGCGTGCCTGGGTTCGCGGATTCTGTAAGCCGGGTAAGGCGAAGCCACCGCCCGGCCTGTAAAAGCGTGCTAGGCCAGCGGATTCACCAGCAGTTGCCCTACGGAACCGCGATCCGACATCTCCAGCGTCTGGCTGTGGAACAGGAACGGGAAGTGCGGCCATGAAGGCTGTCCGTAGTAGACCAGCAGCTCTACCTGCCCATCGACCCAGACCGTGTCTTTCCAGCCGCGATCCTCCGGGAACGGCATCGCGCCGTTGACGTTACGGATCAGGAAACTCACCCCTTCGATATGGAACGCCTGCGGCATCTCCGCACGCACCGTCCAGCGCTCCCAGGTGCCCTGCTGCGCTGTAATATCAATACGATTGACGTCCCACAGCGCACCGTTGATACCCGGATCGTCGCCGAGGCTGATATCACGACTGCGCACCGGCGTCCCGCTCAGGATCTCCTCCGGCAACAAACGCATCGGCAGGCTGTCCGTCACCAGCGGTAACAGGCCTGTCGGACGCAGGGTCAACACCAGCGTAGACACCAGAATGCTCGACGGCTCGAAGAAGCCGCGAATACGATCCACGATGCTCGCCGCCTCGCCGCAGGTAATCGACACTTCATCCCCGTTGGTCATATCGACGAGGATTTCACGCCGCTCACCCGGCGCCAGCGCCAGCTGTTTAACGGAAACCGGTGCAGGTAAAAAGCCCTGATCGCCGGAGATCACATGCAGCGCGCGACCATCGCTCATCTGCAGCTGATAGCGCCTGGAGTTGGACGCATTCAGCAGACGCAGACGGACCCAGCCGCGAGAGACTTCGACGTACGGGCTTTGCGCGCCGTTCACCATCAGCGTATCGCCGACAAAACCGCCGCTGCCCGGCTCGCTGTACTCCGGCGAGCCAAAGTTATCGAGGCGTTTGTCCTGAATGATGACCGGGAAATCATCGACACCGTAGTGGTTCGGGATCGGCAGCGATTTACTCACGTCGTCTTCCACCAGCCACATTCCGGCCAGACCGTTGTAGACCTGCTGCGCCGTGCGGTTTGGCGTGTTCGCGTGATACCACAGGGTCGCGGCACTCTGGCGAATCGGCAGTACGGGTGCCCAGTCAGCGCTCGGCGTCATCATGCGCGCCGCGCCGCCCATCAGTGGGCCGGGGACCTGCAATCCGCTGATGGTCATGGCGACGTTTTCCGCCAGGCGGTTGCTGTAAATGAGCTTTACGTCATCCCCGCTCCAGACGCGGATCGTCGGCCCGAGATAACGGCCATTCACCCCCCAGACCGATGCGCGCGTGCCCTGGGTAAAGGACCAGTGTGTGCGCTGCATGGTAAGGAAAAGCGGTTGCCCACGACGAGATTCCAGTAACGGCGGAATGGGCAGCGGCTGTTGCTGCCCGGCGGCGTTGGCTGTCAGCGGAACCGCGCCAGCACAAAGGGCGATTCCCGAAGCCTGAATAAACTGACGCCGACTGAGTGACATATTTGCTCCATGTGAAACGACGATAAAACGCGGGAATTCATTTCCCTGAAACTCCGGTTAAATCTTGCCGGAGGCTTCTCTCTCTGCGACTTCTTTGTCGAGCACTTCGATTTGACGCGCCATTAGCTCACGGCAATGGGCAGCCAGTTCACGCACCTGGTCTTTACCGTATTTGCTGGTGTCCACGGGTGGCAGCATCTCAACAATTACCAGCCCGTTTTTCAGGCGGTTAAGGTTAATTTTATTCGAAGTATTGGAAACACACACAGGAATAATTGGCACACCTGCAGCAATTGCGGCGTGAAACGCGCCAGTTTTAAACGGCAGCAGGCCGCGACCACGGCTGCGCGTCCCTTCCGGGAACATCCAGATAGAGATTTTACGTTTCTTAAAGTGATTGACCACTTCGGCAATGGTGCTGTGCGCTTTGGCGCGGTTATTACGATCGATCAGCAAGTTACCCGTGAGCCAGTACAGCAGGCCGAAGAACGGCACCCACAGAAGGCTCTTTTTACCCACCGTGACCGTTGGCGGCAGCACGATGTTCGCGGCGGTGACCATATCGTAGTTATTCTGATGATTACCGATATAGATGGCGTTGCCGAAATTTTCTGCGCCTTCCGGCAAGCGGGTTTCGACCTTCAGGCCATACAGCGGCGCCAGTCGACCAAACATGCGGCCAAAGGTGGAGACATGCTTCGGGTTGCGCGGGCTGAACAGGCAGTAAATGCAGCCGAACACGCAGACCAGAATGCAATAGATAACGGTGAGAATTGCACGAACAATGAATAGCATAGCGACCTCAGAAGCCCTAACAGCTGACAATTATATACTCCAATGCCAGCCAGGTAAGGACTTTGTGTAAAGACAGATAATTTTAGCGAGAACCCCCTCCCGAACGGAGGGGGAGAGGCACATTACTCTTCGCTATCGCCCGATTTCGCACGCAGTGGAGAGTCAATCTCCACGCGGTCGATACGCTGCAGCCCGCGCATCAGCGAGCCGCGACGCCCGCGCTCGCCCACCACTTTCTGCAACTCTTCCGGACGCAGTTTGATCTTACGCTTGCCGACATGAATGGTCAGCGTGCTTTGCGGCGGCAGAATGAAGAGATGCGCCAGACCGTCTTCGCCTTTTGCGGCTTCCGC
This sequence comes from Lelliottia sp. SL45, assembly GCF_026672535.1. NCBI lineage: Bacteria > Pseudomonadati > Pseudomonadota > Gammaproteobacteria > Enterobacterales > Enterobacteriaceae > Lelliottia > Lelliottia sp. SL45. Next base: position 97,451 of record NZ_JAPPRH010000015.1, on the reverse strand, counting down.
CGTCGGGATATTGATGATCTTGTTGCCCTTGCCTTTCGACAGCTGCGGCAGGTCGCTGACCGGGAACATCAGCATCCGTCCAGCCTGGGTGATCGCCAGCAGCATATCGCTGTCGTTCTCAATCACCAGCGGCGGCATAACGTGGGCGTTATCCGGCAGGCTGATCATCGCTTTACCCGCGCGGTTACGGGCAATCAGATCGTTGAAGGTACAGATGAAACCGTAACCGGCGTCGGAGGCCATCAGCAGTTTCTGCTCTTCGCCTTCCATCAGCATATGATCAACGGTCGCCCCCGGTGGCAGCGTCAGCTTGCCGGTGATCGGCTCGCCCTGCCCGCGCGCCGACGGCAACGTGATCGGGTCGATGGCGTAGCTACGCCCGGTGGAATCAAGGAACACCACCGGCTGGTTACTCTTGCCTTTCACCGCCGATTTGAAGCTATCGCCGGATTTGTAGCTCAGGCCCGGCGCGTCGATATCGTGGCCTTTCGCGCTGCGCACCCAGCCGCTCTGGGACAGCACGATAGTCACCGGCTCAGACGGCTGCATGTCGTGCTCGTTCATCGCTTTCGCTTCTTCGCGCTCCTGCAGCGGTGAACGACGGTCGTCGCCAAAGGCTTCCGCATCCGCCTGCAGCTCTTTCTTCAGCAGATTGCTCATCTTGCGTTCGGACGCCAGAATCGCCTGCAGCTGATCGCGCTCTTTCGCCAGCTCGCTCTGTTCGCCGCGAATTTTCACCTCTTCCAGTTTGGCGAGGTGGCGCAATTTCAGTTCGAGAATGGCTTCAGCCTGGGTTTCGCTAATGCCAAAACGTGACATCAGCGCGGGCTTCGGCTCGTCCTCGGTGCGAATGATCTCAATGACTTCATCGATATTGAGAAACGCCACCAGCAAACCTTCGAGGATATGCAGGCGCTTAAGGACTTTTTCCAGACGATAGTTCAGACGACGGCGCACCGTATCGCGACGGAACGCCAGCCACTCAGTCAGGATCTCCAGCAGGTTTTTCACCGACGGACGACCATCCAGACCGATCATGTTCAGGTTGATGCGGTAGCTTTTTTCCAGATCGGTCGTGGCGAACAGGTGGTTCATCACCTGGTCCATATCGACGCGGTTAGAGCGTGGGACAATCACCAGACGCGTCGGATTTTCGTGGTCCGATTCGTCGCGCAGGTCATCGACCATCGGCAGCTTTTTATTGCGCATCTGGGCGGCGATCTGCTCCAGCACTTTCGCGCCGGACACCTGGTGCGGCAGCGCGGTAATGACCACGGCGCCGTCTTCTTTATTCCACACCGCGCGCATGCGCACAGATCCGCGACCGTTCTGGTAGATTTTGCGGATTTCAGCGCGGGAGGTGATGATCTCCGCTTCGGTCGGATAGTCCGGCCCTTGCACGATATCCAGCAGTTCATCCAGCGTGGTTTTCGGCTGTTCAATCAGGGTAATGGCGGCTTTCGCCACTTCGCGCAGGTTGTGCGGCGGAATATCCGTCGCCATGCCAACCGCGATGCCGGTGGTGCCGTTCAGCAGGATATTCGGCAGACGGGCAGGCAGCATTTTCGGCTCCTGCATCGTACCGTCGAAGTTTGGCACCCAGTCCACCGTGCCCTGGCCGAGTTCGCCGAGCAGCAGTTCTGCATATTTTGATAAGCGCGATTCGGTGTAACGCATCGCGGCGAAAGATTTCGGATCGTCCGGTGCCCCCCAGTTTCCCTGGCCATCGACCAGCGGATAACGGTAGGAGAACGGCTGCGCCATCAACACCATCGCTTCGTAACAGGCGCTGTCGCCGTGCGGATGGTATTTACCCAGCACGTCACCCACGGTACGGGCGGATTTTTTAAATTTGGCGCTGGCGTTCAGGCCCAGCTCAGACATCGCGTAAACGATGCGACGCTGAACGGGTTTCAGGCCATCGCCGATAAACGGCAGTGCCCTGTCCATGATGACGTACATGGAATAGTTCAGATAGGCGTTTTCAGTGAATTCATGTAGCGCGAGGCGCTCTGCCATATCGCTCATTAAATGTCATTCCTCAACTCAGAAACCTGTGGGTTTCAGGCAATATTGCCGCAGATACTACCCTATCTGACGAGTTGAGTCACAAAGAAAAAGGGCCGCAGAATCGGCCCTTTTCGTCATTATTTGTTCAGTTTGATAACTTGTTTGACGTCGATTTCAAACTCATTCCACTCTTTATCGACCTTACCCTGAATCTCGACCTGATCCTGCGGGGTGATGGTCTGCCCGTTCCAGCGTTTGTGGTCAATTTCCACATTCACCGTACCGGTGGTGTCGCGGAACAGGTAGCGGTCGTCGGACAGGCGCTCGGTAATGTTACCGCGCAGTTTGACCCAGCTGTCGTCCTTCTGATCTTTGACTTTGGCCGCGGTGGTCAGGTTAGCGTTATTGTCCACAAATCCGCCCTGCTGGGTTTGGGTTTGTGCAGGCGTTGCAGATGGACCGTTAAAGCCGCCTTCTGCAGCAAATACCGGAGCCGTGGTCATCATCATGATTGCCGTAATAGCTGCAAATTTTTTCATCGTTATCTCTCCCTTTAATGTTGTTTAGAACGCCATTAAACAGGGTAAACCTTAACAACTTCTTAAGGGGAAAATTTAAATTTATTTGCTGTACAGCATGATGTCACAGGGGGTTTACTGCACATAAACCGCAGCATCAAGGAGGGGAACATGCGCATCTTACTGGTAGAAGACGACAGGCTGATTGGCGACGGCATCAAAGCGGGCTTAAGCAAAATGGGCTTTAGCGTTGACTGGTTTACCGACGGCAGCACAGGCAAGGCCGCGCTCTATACCGCCCCTTTCGATGCGGTGGTACTCGACCTGACGCTGCCGGGCATGGACGGCCTCGACATCCTGCGCGACTGGCGCGAAAACGGGCGCAGCGAGCCGGTGCTGATCCTCACCGCGCGCGATGCCCTCGATCAGCGCGTCGAAGGTCTGCGTCTCGGCGCGGACGACTATCTGTGCAAACCCTTTGCTCTGGTCGAAGTGGCGGCGCGGCTCGAAGCACTGCTGCGCCGCAGCCACGGCAAATCCCGCAGCGAACTGCGCCACGGCAACGTGACGCTGGACCCCACAAGCCTGGTCGCTACGCTTAACGGCGAAACGCTGGCCCTCAAACCGAAAGAGTTCGCCCTGCTGGAGCTGCTGATGCGTAACGCCGGGCGCGTGCTGCCGCGCAAGCTTATCGAAGAAAAGCTCTATACCTGGGATGACGACGTCTCCAGCAACGCCGTCGAAGTCCACGTTCACCATTTACGCCGCAAGCTCGGCAGCCATTTTATCCGCACCGTTCACGGCATCGGCTATACCCTGGGTGACGCATGAAACTGACACAACGCTTAAGCCTGAAACTGCGCCTGACGCTACTTTTTCTCGTGCTGTCCCTCGGCGCATGGCTGGCGGCAAGCGTGGTAGCCTGGCAGCAGACCACCCACAAGCTCGATAAACTGTTCGATACCCAGCAGATGCTGTTTGCCAAACGGCTGATGACCATGGATCTCGACGAGCTTAACGCGCCCATGCGGATGAGCGACATGCCAAAAAAAGCCAAACATGGCCATCTTGATGACGACGCGCTGGCGTTTGCCATCTACGCCAGCGACGGGAAAATGCTGCTGAACGACGGCGAAAATGGCCGGGATATTCCTTATCACTATCGTCGCGACGGATTTACCGACGGGCGGCTGAAGGACGACAACGACGCGTGGCGTTTCCTGTGGCTGACCGCGCCGAACGAGAAATACCGGATTGTCGTCGGGCAAGAGTGGGAGTATCGCCAGGAGATGGCGCTGGATATTGTCACTTCGCAGCTGACCCCCTGGCTGGTGGCGCTGCCGCTGATGCTGATTTTGCTGATTGTTTTACTCGCGCGCGAACTGCGCCCTCTGAAAAACCTCGCCCTGACCTTGCGCCGTCGTTCACCCGATGCCACCGACCGGCTGGCAACCGATGGGCTGCCGACGGAGGTGCGCCCGCTGCTCGATGCCCTGAATCATCTTTTTGCCCGCACGCAGGAGATGATGACCCGCGAGCGGCGCTTTACCTCCGATGCCGCCCACGAACTGCGCAGCCCGCTCACCGCTCTGAAGGTGCAAACCGAAGTGGCGCAACTGTCGCTCGACGATCCCGAGGCGCAGGCGAAAGCGCTCAACCAGCTTCACGCAGGCATCGACCGTGCCTCGCGGCTGGTGGATCAGCTCCTCACGCTGTCGCGCCTCGACTCACTGGAAAACCTCGATGATGTTCAGACGATCGCGATGGCCGATCTGCTGCAATCGGCGGTGATGGACAGTTACCATTCGGCGCAGCAGGCGGGCATCGAATTGCGCCTCAACATTCACGCGCCTCAGGTGGCGCGCGCCGGCCAGCCGCTGCTGCTGAGCCTGCTGGTGCGCAACCTGCTGGATAACGCCGTGCGCTACAGCCCGCGTGGAAGCGTGGTGGATGTCACGCTGGATGCGCAGAGTTTTACCGTGCGCGACAACGGGCCGGGGATTTCGCCGGACGCGCTGGCGCGCATCGGCGAGCGTTTTTATCGTCCTCCGGGCCAGGAGCAGACCGGCAGCGGGCTGGGATTATCCATCGTCAAACGCATCGCGACGCTGCACGGCATGCGGGTAACGCTCGCCAACGCGCGCGAAGGCGGGTTTGAAGTGACAGTCAGCTTGTAGTGGGATTATTGCGCTATAAGCAAAAGACTTTGCACATTTTGCTCATTTTTCCGCACCGTTATTACGGGTAACATGACTGCCAAACTTGCCAGTCTGAGGACAAATTATGAGCAATATTCTGATTATCAACGGTGCGAAAAAATTCGCCCACTCTAACGGCCAACTGAATGACACCCTGACCGAGGTCGCGGATGGTTTCCTGCGCGACGCCGGGCATGATGTTAAAGTGGTTCGCGCCGACAGCGATTACGACGTCAAAACCGAAGTGCAGAATTTCCTGTGGGCCGACGTGATTGTCTGGCAGATGCCAGGCTGGTGGATGGGCGCACCGTGGACCGTCAAAAAGTACATGGACGATGTCTTCACCGAAGGTCACGGTTCTCTGTACGCCAGCGATGGTCGCACCCGTTCCGACGCCTCTAAAAAATACGGTTCCGGCGGTCTGCTGCACGGTAAAAAATACATGCTGTCCCTGACCTGGAACGCGCCGCTGGATGCCTTCACCGATGAAGATCAGTTCTTCCACGGCGTTGGCGTGGACGGGGCTTACCTGCCGTTCCATAAAGCCAATCAGTTCCTGGCGCTGGAGCCACTGCCGACCTTTATCGTCAACGACGTGATTAAAATGCCGGACGTGCCGCGCTATATCGCAGAATATCGCAAGCATCTGGCTGAGATTTTTGCTTAACTGGTTATTCAATTAAGACCCAATTAATTCGAGTTGCAGCCAACGCAGCTGCAACTTGAAGTATGCCGGGTAGAGAAGGAGTTAACCATGCTTACCGTCATTGCTGAAATTCGCACTCGTCCAGGTCAACATCACCGTCAGGCGGTGCTGGATGAATTCGTGAAAATTATCCCGACCGTTCTGAAAGAAGAAGGCTGCCACGGCTACGCGCCGATGGTTGACGCTGCCGCAGGCGTAAGCTTCCAGACCACCGCGCCCGATTCGATCATCATGGTTGAACTGTGGGAAACCGTGGCACACCTGGAAGCGCATCTGCAAACCGCGCACATGAAAGCGTGGAGCGAAGCGGTGAAAGGGAACGTTCTGGAAACGCATATCCGTATTCTGGAGCAAGGGGTTTAAGTTTTTGCATTTTGCCGGGCGACACCGCGTTTACCCGGCATTCAAAACCTGAGCCAGAGGCCCGGTAAGCTTAGCGTCACCGGGCTTTTTTATTACCAGTACAACTTCCAGCTCTGAGTAAAACGCACCAGCGCCTCCACGTAGAAGTAATCCCCCCAGCTCGCGCACTCATCCACGCCTTTATTGCTCGCCAGATGGTAAACCGAGTGCTTCAGCAGCCCGTTACCCTTCTCGTCTTTACCCATCAGATAGTGACGGGTCAACGATGACATCATCCCTTTCGCCCACTCCAGATAGCGCTCGCGATCCGGGTCCGTCACCGGCAGGTGCTTCACCAGCTCAAGCAGGCCGCACACCGCAATCGCCGCCGACGATGAATCGCGCAGGGCATCGGTGCCCACCAGCGCCAGATCCCAGTGACAAACGTAATCCTCCGGCAGACGATTCAGGAAATAGTTCGCCAGCCGTTTCGACAAGGCGATCATCGTCTCGTCGCCGGTATAGATGTAGCTCAGCAGGAAACCGTAAATTCCCCACGCCTGCCCGCGCGACCAGCAGGAGTCATCCGCGTAGCCCTGCTGCGTATTGCCGTAGCGCGGCGCACCGGTTTTAACGTCCATGTAGTAGGTGTGGAACGTCGACGCGTCCTCGCGGATCAGATAGGTCGCCGCCTGCATGACGTGCGCTTCCGCCGCGTCGGCAAAGCGCGGATCGCCGGTCTGCTCCGTCGCCCAGTAGAGCAACGGCAGGTTCATGTTGCAGTCGATGATCATTCGTCCGGCCTGCTCCGGGTCAGACAGATCGCCCCACGCCTGGATGATCTTCGCCTTCTCGTGGAAGCGCTCAAGCAGCGCTTCGGCGGCCAGCAGCGAGAAACCACGCGCCTCGCGATTGCCCGTCAGACGCCAGGCCGCCACGCACGACAGGGTATAGAGGAAGCCTAAATCGTGGGTATTGGTATCATTTCGCCCGGCGATGCGCAGGCCAAACGAGCGGACGTTTTTCTCGGCCAGCGCACGGAATTTCTCGTCACCGCTCATCTCCCACGCCAGCCAAAGCTGCCCGGTCCAGAAACTGGTGGTCCACTCCACGTTTTCCGTCAGGGGATAAAAGCCCTCTACACAGGTTTCAGCCGGGAATTTTTCACCGAACTCCGTTAAATGACGGCTAATCAGTTCGAGGACATGATCCCGCGCCGAGCTTAATTCATCACTGAACACGCGCGCATCAACGGGTGCAGGAATATCGGACAGGCGTTCCTCTGCGATACGATTTAACATATTTCGGTTCCTTCTTTGACAGCAAAAATTAGCGTGATGGATTTTGTTCTGCGATGTTGATGGCCTGCGCGCCGCGCCATTTGCTCTGGCAGGCGGATAAGGTAAAGGCAGAAATAAGGGTAAATGTCAGCGCCGTGGCACCCATGATGATATAAGTCTGCTCAAAGCCGATACGGTCATACATATATCCGGCAGGCGATGAGACCACCACATTTCCGACATACAGCATCGCCTGATAGCCTAATAAATACATGGTGGCGTTGACGCGTTTGTCGAAATGCTCGGCGATATATTTAAATACCGACACCAGCAGCAGACAGATTTCCAGGCCGTATAACGGTTTGAGAATCGAAATTAACAGGTGGGAATCGCACATGCCGGAAATAATCAGGCGTGCGCCCACTACTAATCCCACAATTAATAATCCGCGTTTGGCACCTATAAAGTTAACGAACAGCGGGATCACCATATACATCAGGAATTCCATCCCCGACTGTACCGTGCCCAGATAGCCAAAGACCGCGTTGCCCTGATGCACATCGTCGAAGAAAGTGACGAAGTAGCGCGAGAACTGCTGCTCAGCAATAAACATCATCCACGCCACGCCCGCCACGTACAGGCAGAAGGCCCAAAACTTGCGATTACGCAGCAGCGCGTAGACGTCCGACGGCGCGATTTTCTCTTTGGTCAGCACCTCCCCGGCATGAACGGAGTTAGTGTTCACTTTCAGGTTTAGCAGGACAATCAGCATGATGACCGACGCGACGCTGCCCATAATAAAGTTATACGCCGGAGAGAGGTTAAACAGCAGGCCGGAGAAGGATGACGCCACCGCCCAGCCGAGGGAACCCCACATACGAATCTGACCAAACTCCATGCCGTTCAACCGGCTAAAGCGATCGGAATAGGATTCGCACGCCGCCACGCCCGCATACCAGGCAAAGCTTAAATAGAGCGCACCGATAATAATCCCGAGCAGGGTGTTGGACATCAATAGTGGCTGATAGACGTAAATAAAGAACGGTGCCATCAGGGCCGACATGGCCACCACAAAATAGAGCAGATATTTGCTCATCCCGATTTTATCGAGAATATAGCCGTAAATAGGTTTCAGAATAACGGAGAAGACACCGTTAACCGCAAATACCGTACCAATCACCGAACCGCTCAGGTTCGCTTTTTGGCCGAGCCAGATGGCCAGCAGGCCAATACTGGCCGACCAGGTAAAGAAATAGAGAAAAATAAAGGTACTGATTTTGTAATATTCGGTTTTATTCGTTGAGCTGATTTTCATAGAATCCTCGCCAACAGGTAGGGTCCAGAGTGTTTATATAAAGAACGACAACTGACGTTCGCTGCCCGGTTCGTGAATCACGACCTGGTTATTGTTTATTTTCAGCTGCGGCGTGACCGCGTAGTTTTTCTGCTCCCCGGACGCGGTAACAGCGCAGCAGAGCCAGCTTTCCCCGACCGGGAGTTGTGTGGCAAGCACAGGAATCGATGCGCATTGCGCAAACATCACGCTGCTGTTCGGCGGCGTAACAATGCTGTCGGGCTGGCGCGAAAGATCGGGCGACAGATCGACAATCACGCTGCTGCCATTTTCCGCATTCAGAACACAGCCGCGCGCCTGCAGGCGATGCGCCGTTTTGATCACCGCAAAGCCCCCCTCCACCGTCTGCAAGGTGCGCGCGCTATTAATGCGATGCAGACGCAGATGCCACTCGCCGAACGGCACCAGCCAGGTGTCGATCTGCACGTCGTGCCACGGCGACCAGCGCGAGAAAATGAAGTTCTCATCAACGCGCACCGCGTCGCAGTCGCGGCGACCCCGGAAATAGTTATCGCCATCGCTGAGCAGCAGCATCGAGTCGCAGGCCGCGTGTTTGATGCCGTAGCGTCCGCGCTCAATGGTGAAACCAAAGCGGCTGGAGTAGGCAAATTTGGTGTACTTCGCCTCGGTGTTGACGTAATTGTTCAGCTCCAGCTGCCCGGCAGTGAGCAGGGTCGCGTGCTGTGAATTGTCGGCGTGGATCAGGATCTGCTGTGCGTTGGGGATAACGTGTTTTTCAGCGCGTTCCGGCAACGGTTGTTCCTGTGCCTGCCAGAACGGATGATCTTCACCCAGCGCCAGGATCAGGTAGGTTTTCAGCGCCCAGTACGGCGATCCCGGCGAGTTGTAATCCTCGCACATCGCCAGATTGGGATAGGCAAAACCGAGCGTCAGAATACCGTCGCGATCGAGGATCGGCTGCTGCTGCCACCAGCGCAGATGACGCAGAATGATCCCTTTCACAATGCCCGGCGTGAACACATCCAGCTCAGAAAATGCCACTGCGCTCCAGAACGCGACTATCGCAAAACGGTAGGTCAGGCTGCGGCCAAAGGGGATCGATGCCCCGTCGGCTGCGGACATAAAGATAAAATCGTCGGCAAACTGGCGGGCGCGATCGCGCAGCACTGCGGCCCGCGCCTCGTCGCCGCTCAGGGTGGCGTAGATCAGGCCATAGAAGTGGAACGCCATCGAGATGTAATAGTCTTTCGGGCGGCCCACGCCATCGGAATACCAGCCGTCGCCGAGGTAGTAAGCGTCCATCAGCGCAAAGCGACGATCGATGGCAGACTGATCGAACGGCAGTCCGGCGCGTTTAAAACCAAGCTGGACCATAATGGCAAAATAGTTCCAGTTGCTGTCCGGCATCTGAGCATCGGTGATCTGATTCAGCCAGGCGTGCAGGTTCTGCACCTCCCGCTCGCTGAAGAGATCCGTGAGCCGGTTTTGCAACAGCGCAAGCCCAAGGCCATAGGCCGCCATCTCCACCAGACGCTGATCGTAAGGCGCGGTTTCGCCCCAGTAACCGGCGCTTTGCGGGTCCGTGCCCTGTTTAATCGCAGTGATGTATTTCTCGCTGTAAAGGGTGCGCTCGCCGGAAGCCAGCAGTGGAAACAGCCCCCACAGGGCACGCGACAGCCCTTCCATTTCGGCAATATCCGTCGCGTAGTGCGCGCAGGTATCACCCAGAGAAATGCGTGAACTGCCCGGCGCAAACTGCTTGTCCAGCGCGCCTAACAGGGTATTTAGCTCCGCCACCACATCCTGACGGGAAGACAACGGATTTGATGTTTCTTTCTTTGCCGCCCACATACGCTCGTCCTCGTAATCATCTGCGGCAAAGAATAGTGAATGCATAACCCTCAGAAATGTTAGCCGTGTCACAGGGAAGAGAGATGAATAAACCTGAAGTTGAGAAAATTTAAAAAGGTGGTTTATAACGAGAAAGAGACGGGGAAAAGTTGAGTTTTATTGCACTATGCGCGACACGCCAAAATCCGACCATCTGGAGCTGATCGCCCTGAATGACACCATCGTGTCGTTCAGCCGCCTGTTCGCCAATACGGTGCGCTACCACCACTGGCATCAGTGTCTGGAAATTCTCTATGTCGAAGAGGGATTTGGCGTGGCGATTGTCGATAACCGCCACTACACCATGCGCCCCGGACGGCTGTTTTTCTTCCCGCCGTTCACCCTGCATAAGGTGATGGTGGATGAACAGGCCGAAGCGATTTATCGCCGTACCATTATCCATCTCGATCATCACGCGGTGCTGAAAGTGCTGCGAGATTTTCCGCAGGCGCAGCAGCGGCTGCAAAAACTGTCACGACGCGGCGGGCCGGCCTGGGTCGCTGATGTTGCTCACTGTCAGGTGCACATCCATCACCTGCTGAGCTGCTACCAGCCGCCGATGAACAGTGAAAGCATCGCCAGCCTGCTGATTGCGCTGTTTGCCATGCTGCCGGACGACAGCGACGGCGCGCCCGGCAGCAGCAACGGCATCGCCAGCCAGGTGATGTTCTGGCTGGATGAGAACTATCAGGTTAAATTTAGCCTCGATGCGCTGGCGACGGAACTGGGCAAATCCCGCAGCTACGTTTCCCGCAAATTCCATCTGGAAACGGGCGAGAAAATTCATGATTACCTGAATACGCTGCGGCTGCGAAAAGCCTGTGAATGCCTGTTACACAGCGAAGAGAGCGTGCGGGATATCGGTGCGCGGGTCGGGTTTTCTGACGTGACCTATTTTATCAGCGCCTTCAGGAAGGGCATCGGCGAGACACCCCTTCAGTACCGGAAAAATCATTCGGGCCGTTGAGTGGTATTTTGCCCGGCAGCTTCACGCGCTTTTCTTACCCGGCTTTAATCCACGGTGAAATTCATTGATACGCTTCATGGACTTAATCGTGCGCTGCGGCGCGGTGGAGGCCACCGACAGCACAATCATCTCCAGACACAGCATCACCGTACCATGCAGCGGGATTTTGCCTTTCTCATTGCCGCGCGGAACGTGGATCACCACGCTCGCCTCTTTGCTGAAACGCGAATCGACGGCGTTGGTGAGCAGGATGGTTGGGATCCCCAGACGGCGGGCTTCGCGAAGGGTCGTCTGCCCTTCCCGGTGCGCGGATTTTTGCGCCATCATCACCAGCACATCCCCGCGCTGGAGTTCGATCAGCTGCTCGGCAAGGTTAATTCCGGTGCGGTTCAGTGCCGTCGCCGGCAGGCCAATGCGACTGAACAGTCGCGCGGTGTATTCCGCCAGAATTCCCGACGCGCCGATGCCAAAAATCGCCACCTGCCGCGCTTCGCCCAGCAACGCCACCGCCTGCGCCAGGGCGTAGCGGTTGGCCGGTTCAGACAGCACTTCGCAGGTGTGCTGATGCCCTTCGAGGACGAAATCGATACTGGAATTGACGTCGCTGGTCAGCGCTTTCACCGTGGTGGTGATCTTTTCGCTGGAGCTGAGCGTGGGGCCAAACCAGTGCTCAAGCGTCTGTTTGAGGTCGCGTAAACCGGCAAAGCCCAGCGCCTGAATCGCCCGCACCACGGTGGCGTCAGAGGTTTTCAGCAGCGCGGCAATCTCCATCGCCGTCTGCTCCATCACCGCTTCGCGGTTGTCGTTGATGTAGCTGGCCACCAGCAGCAGACGCGGCGTCAGCTGATGCCCGCGAGCACGAAAACGCTCGCCGTAGAGATCGACCCGCGATTTGTCTTTTCTGATCATTTCGCCTCCGGCAGCGGACGCCCGGCGATTTGCGACTGCACCTGCGCCGCCATTAATCCCAGTGAGGCAAAGGAGTTGGAGATCGCCTCCTCGCGTGAGATCAGCACGTAATGCCCGGTGCGACAGGCATTAAGGAACTGGCACCAGCCGGGCATCACCGCCTCCATCGCTGCCAGCTCATCCTGCGGTTTACCGCCCGTATCGCCGCGCCAGGTGGCGAAGACGAAATCCGCATCCAGCTCCGGCAGACGCTCAGCGCTGACGTCGATACGCCCGCCTTCAGAAATCGCGTCGATGAGTTTCGGGAAGGTGAATCCGGCATCGCGCAGCACGCGCCCTAAAGAGTGATAGCTGTGCATCACGGTGATTTTGCCCTGATTAGCCTGAATCACCGCGACGCTGATTTTATGTGTATCAATCGTCGCTTTTAGCGCCTTGATCTGCTCCTGATAGCGACGTTCAAGAATTTTCAGCCGTGCCTGCGTGCCGGTTAACTGCGCCAGCTTGCGGTAGATTTCCGGCGCCCCGCCGTCGAGGTGATCGATGCTCACCGTCGGCGCGATTTTCTCCAGCATCGCGACAGGCGTATTGCGGGTTGGCTCGGTGATGATCAGATCCGGCCTCGCGGCGGCGATGGCTTCAATATCGATATCCGCAGTGCCGATAAACTGAATCGCAGAGTTATCAAAATCCACGCCCGTCAGCAGCCCGCCGGAGCGAATAAAATGGCTGCCGTCCGGGCGCGTACGTCCGTGGCTCGCCACCGGCGGCACGCCGAGTTCAATCAGCGGAATGGTGATGTCGAGATCGTGCAGCGAGACGATGCGTTTCGGGTGCAGCGGCACCGTGACCGTGCGCCCCAGATCGTCAGTAAAGGTTTGAACAGGTTCAGCGGCGCTTGCGGAAAACCCCGTCAGCAACAGCAACATTAACACTACGCGCATAACACTCCCCTTTTAAAACCGGTCCCGGCGCGCCCAGAGCAGCACCAGGAAAAACGGCCCGCCAATCAGCGAGATAACAATGCCCGCAGGCAGTTGCAGCGGCAGAAACGCCAGCCGCCCGACATTATCTGCCAGCAGAACCAGCAGCGCGCCCAGCGCCGCACTGCCCACAAGCAACGTGGTCTGGCCGCCGCGCAGCAGAAAACGCGCCATGTGCGGCGCAATCAAACCGACAAATCCAATGCTCCCGACGCATGACACACAGGCGGCCGTCAGCAGCACCGGGGCCAGCACGCGAATCAGGGCCAGACGTGCGGTGCGCACACCCAGCCCGGTGGCCGTCTGGTTACCGAGCAGCGCGACATCTGCCGCGCGGGCCGTTAACAGCAGCAGCGCAAACCCAGGCAGCGACCAGCCTGCCGCCACGCTCACCAGCGGCCAGCTGGCGGCATGCAGGCTGCCAGCCAGCCACAGCAGCGCGGTCTGCACGTCGCGCACGTCTGCCGTCGTCATAAAGACGCCCATTCCGGCGGCAAAGGTCCAGGAGACGCCGATGCCAATCAGGATAAAACGCGGACGAGAAATATCGCGGGCGAGCACCACCACCAGCAGCGCCGTCAGTAACCCGCCCGCCATCCCCACGACCGGACGCCAGAACACTGACATCGCCGGGAACTGGAAAATCAGCAGCAGTACCGCCACGCTACACCCCTCTTTCACGCCGATCAGCCCCGGATCGGCCAGACCGTTTCGGGTGATGGACTGCATCGCCGCGCCCGCCATGCCCAGCATCGCCCCACAGAGCACAGCCATCAGCAGGCGCGGCAGACGGATATCCTGCACAATGTAGCGCGCGTCGGGGCTAAGAGCGTCAGGAGAAAACAGCGCGCGGGCCACGTCTGAAGTGGGAACCGGAAGCGTGCCGTGGGTCAGGCCCATGACCAGCAGCGCGGAGATCAACGCGGTTAAAACGGCTAACCACGCCAGCGCTTTGGGGCGGATTAGGGTTGAAAATCGGCCCCAACGCAGCGGGCGTAACTCGGCGCGCAGAACGGCCCGGCTCATCGGAACATCCTCGCGGCAATCAGAATAAACACGGGCGCGCCCACCAGCGCGGTCATCACGCCGGTCGCCAGTTCGTGGGGCATAAACAGGGTGCGCGCGGCAATATCTGCCAGCAGTAACACCAGCGCGCCGCAGCAGGCCGAGAGCGGCACCATGACGCGCAAATCCACCGACACCAGACGGCGAATCAGCTGCGGAACGACGAGGCCGATAAACCCAATCGGCCCGGCGATCGACACGGCGGCACCGCACAGTAACGCGATGGCGATCAGCGCGAGTATCCGCGTGCGGATAAGGGACACGCCTAGCCCCTGCGCCATGCGATCGCCCAGCGCCAGCATGTTCAGGGAAGGTGAAATGGCTATGGAAAGGGCCAATCCGCCCGCCGCGACCCAGGCGGCGTTTTGCGTGGCCGCCCAGCTTAATCCTGCCAGATCGCCCGCCAGCCAGGTGCGCATCGCCAGCAGGGTTTGTTCATCAAGGATCAGCACCGCTGCGGTGATGGATGAGGCGAAAGCCGACAGCGCCACGCCGCAGAGCGTCACTTTCATCGGCGTCAGGCCAGTGCGACCAGCAGACGACAGCGCGAGCACCAGCAGGAACAGGAGTGCCGCGCCCGCCGCCGCAATCAGCGGCCGCCCAAACGGCAGCGCCAGCCCGAGGGCGCTGGTTAAAACCACTGCCAGTGCGGCTCCGGCGTTTAGCCCCAGAATATGCGGTTCACCCAGTGGATTGCGGATCACCGCCTGCAGCAGTACACCCGCCACGCCGAGCGCAGCGCCGGTGGTAAGCGCTGCCGCCAGACGCAGCAGGCGCAGGTTGATGATCACATTGTGATCGAAGTTGCGCGGGTCAAACGCCAGAAACGCCTGCACCACGGTCTGCGGGGCGATAAACCGCGCGCCGAGGCCCAGATGGATAATCGCGCCCATAAGCAGCAGCGCCAAAAACAGGGCAGAAGCCAGTCCTGTGCGCATCATGCTTTTTCGCTACCGCGACGAAACGGGATAAAGAACGGTTTGCCGGTCATCGGGTTGATCGACATTTGCACATCGACATCAAACACCGTTTTGATGAGTTCCGGCGTGCAGACGTCGCCCTCATGAAGCACACCCTGCACTTTGCCTTCGCGTAAAAAGACCAGCGTATCGCCGTAGTTCACCGCAAAGTTCAGATCGTGGAGCACCACCACCACCGTCCGGCCGTGGTGACGGGTGAGATCGTGCAGGAGTTCGAGGATCTCCACCTGATAGCGCAGATCGAGAAAAGTCGTCGGCTCGTCCAGCAGAATCACTGGCGTTTGCTGCGCCAGCGCCATTGCGATCCAGCAGCGCTGGCGCTGACCGCCCGAAAGACTCTCGACGGGCAGATGGGCGAAGGCTTGCGTGCCGGTCAGACGCAGCGCCTCTTCCACGGCCTGTTCGTCGGCATCGGTCCACTGGCGCATAAAATTCTGCCAGGGAAAACGCCCGCGCGAGACCAGCTCAAACACCGTCAGCCCTTCCGGCAGCAAAGGCGATTGCGGCAGAATGCCCAGTTCGCGTGAAACCGCTTTGGTTGGCTGATCGTGCAGGACTTTGCCGTCGAGCAGCACCGCGCCGCCCATCGGCTGCAACAGACGCGCCATCGTACTAAGAAGCGTCGATTTCCCGCAGCCGTTCGCCCCGACCAGCACGGTCATTTTTTCAGAAGGGATAGTGAGGGAAATATCATCGACGATGATTTTTTTCTGATAGCCAGCAGAGAGGTTTTCGACAACCAACCCCTGCTTTGTCGCGTTATGAGCCACGTGTGCGCCAACTTAATCAAATAACAAATAAATAAAAATAAATCTCATTCTCTTTTGTGAGTTTGCCGCTGCGCCATGTAGTAGTCAAGGGGATAAACACCCTGAAAAAACCAGGGATTAGTCGACCGATACGCATGTGACACAAAAGTCATTAATTGATTATTTTCAGTTAATTACTTTTTTTACAGGCATCCCAGATCAAGCGATTTTTTGCTGTAGCCGAATTTTGCTTTTTTCCATTTACTACTACATTCCTGCATGATTGAATGATTCTCAATTACATACCCGACTCCGCACAGGCAAACGGGTAGCGCTTTACGGGCAATGACACACCATCTTCACCCGCGACCATGCGCGGGTATTTCGGGAAAACAGATCCAATGGCTATGTACACACCTTCATTCTCTGGGATTAAAGGGCGCGCGCTCTTTTCACTGCTGTTCCTCGCGCCACTGGCGCAGGCGGCTGACAGCACAACCGCGAAAGACGGCGAAACGCTGACCGTCACCGCCGATCCTTCCGCGAAAACCGATGCCACTAACGGCTATCAGCCGCTGAACACCTCCACCGCCACGCTCACGACTATGCCGATGCTGGACATCCCGCAGGTGGTCAATACCGTGAGCGATCAGGTACTGGAAGATCAGCACGCTACCACGCTCGACGAAGCGCTGTATAACGTCAGCAACGTGGTGCAAACCAACACCCTTGGCGGGACGCAGGATGCGTTTGTGCGCCGTGGTTTTGGCGCAAACCGTGACGGGTCGATCATGACCAACGGCCTGCGCACCGTGCTGCCGCGCAGCTTTAATGCTTCGACGGAGCGCGTCGAAGTGCTGAAAGGCCCGGCGTCGACGCTGTACGGGATCCTCGATCCTGGCGGGCTGATTAACGTGGTAACGAAGCACCCGGAAAGAGAGTTCGGCGGTTCGATCTCGGCGACCTCCACCAGCTTTGGCGGCGGCACCGGACAGCTCGATGTGACCGGCCCGATTGAAGGCACACGTCTGGCGTATCGCCTGACGGGTGAGTATCAGAGAGAGGATTACTGGCGTAATTTCGGCAAAGAGCGCAGCACCTTTATCGCGCCGTCTCTGACCTGGTTTGGCGATGATGCCACCGTTACGGTGCTCTATTCGCATCGCGATTATCAGACGCCATTCGATCGCGGAACGATCTTCGATTTAACGACCAAACAGCCGGTCGATGTGGATCGCAAGACGCGCTTTGACGAACCGTTCAATATTACCGACGGTGAATCCGATCTGGCCCAGCTGAACGCGGAGTACCGTCTCAACAGCCAGTGGACCGCCAAATTCGACTACAGCTTTAGCCAGGATAAATACACGGATAACCAGGCGCGCGTGATGGCCTACGATTCCGCCACCGGCAATCTGACCCGCCGCGTGGACGCCACGCAAGGCTCGACTCAGCGCATGCACTCCACCCGTGCGGATCTGCAGGGGAATGTGGATATTGCCGGGTTTTACAATGAGATCCTGACCGGTGTCTCTTATGAGAATTACGATCTGCTGCGCACGGATATGATCCGCTGTAAGAACGTTAAAGATTTCAATATCTACAACCCGTCCTACGGCAATCTGAGCAAATGTACGACCGTGTCAGCGTCGGACAGCGATCAGACCATTAAGCAGGAGAGCTATTCCGCCTACGTGCAGGATGCCCTCTATCTGACGGATAAATGGATCGCCGTCACCGGCCTGCGCTATCAGTCCTACACGCAGTATGCGGGGAAAGGCCGTCCGTTTAACGTCAATACCGACAGTCGCGATGACCAGTGGACGCCGAAAGCGGGGCTGGTTTACAAGCTCACGCCATCGGTGTCGCTGTTCGCCAACTATTCGCAGACGTTTATGCCGCAATCGTCTATCGCCAGCTACATTGGTAACCTGCCGCCGGAAACATCCAATGCCTACGAAGTGGGCGCGAAGTTTGACCTGTTCGACGGGATTACCGCTAATATCGCGCTGTTTGATATCCATAAACGCAACGTGCTTTACACCGAGAGCGTCGGTGATGAGACGGTGGCGAAAACCGCCGGGCGTGTGCGTTCGCAGGGTGTGGAAGTGGATCTGGCAGGCCGGTTAACCGAGAACACCAATGTGATCGCCAGCTATGGCTACACGGACGCGAAGGTGCTGGAAGATCCAGATTACGCCGGTAAACCGCTGCCAAACGTGCCGCGTCACACAGGTTCTCTGTTCCTGACTTACGACATTAATAATGTGATCGGCGGGAATACCCTGACGCTCGGCGGCGGCGGGCATGGCGTGAGTCGTCGCTCCGCCACCAACGGCGCGGATTATTATCTGCCGGGCTACGTGGTGGCCGACGCTTTTGCAGCGTACAAACTGAAGCTGCAGTATCCGTTGACGCTCCAGCTGAACGTGAAAAACCTGTTTGATAAGACTTATTACACGTCGTCGATTGGCACCAATAACCTGGGGAACCAGATTGGCGATCCGCGTGAAGTGCAGTTTACGGTGAAGATGGATTTTTGATGTAAAAAAGCCCGGTAGCGCTACGCTTACCGGGCTTAGAATTTATTCCCACTCCCTTTCGGGAGTGAGTCAGCATGAGGACATCAGGCCTCAATATCCGCCATATCGCCTTTTTCCTGCAACCAGTTGCGTCGGTCTTCGGAACGCTTCTTGGCTAACAGCATATCCATCATTGCGTTGGTCTGCTGCTCGTCTTCGTCGCTGATAATCAGCTGCACCAGTCGACGAGTATTGGGGTCCAGCGTGGTTTCACGCAGCTGCATCGGGTTCATTTCGCCCAGCCCTTTAAAGCGCTGCACGTTAGGTTTGCCTTTCTTGCGCTTCAGCTGCTCCAGCACACCCGCTTTCTCTTCTTCCGTCAGGGCGTAATAGACCTCTTTGCCGAGGTCGATACGGTACAGCGGCGGCAGCGCAACGTGAACGTGACCGTTCTTCACCAGCGCGCGGAAGTGTTTCACAAACAGGGCGCACAGCAGCGTGGCGATGTGCAGACCATCGGAGTCCGCATCCGCGAGGATACAGATCTTGCCGTAACGCAGCTGGCTTAAATCGTCGCTGTCCGGATCGATGCCGATCGCAACCGAGATGTCATGCACCTCCTGAGACGCCAGTACCTCATCGGAGGAGACTTCCCAGGTGTTGAGGATCTTACCCTTCAGCGGCATGATCGCCTGATATTCACGGTCGCGCGCCTGTTTGGCTGAGCCGCCCGCCGAGTCACCTTCGACGAGGAACAGTTCGGTGCGATTCAAATCCTGCGCCGTGCAGTCGGCCAGTTTACCCGGCAGCGCCGGACCGCTGGTCAGCTTTTTACGCACCACTTTCTTCGCCGCGCGCATACGGCGCTGGGCGCTGGAAATCGCCATTTCAGCCAGCAGTTCTGCCGTCTGAATGTTCTGGTTCAGCCACAGGCTGAAGGCGTCTTTGACCACGCCGGAGACAAAAGCCGCACATTGGCGCGAAGAGAGACGCTCTTTGGTTTGACCGGCAAACTGTGGGTCCTGCATTTTGACCGACAGGACATACGCGCAGCGATCCCAGATATCTTCCGCCGACAGCTTCACGCCGCGCGGCAGGATATTGCGGTATTCGCAAAACTCACGCATCGCATCCAGCAGACCCTGACGCAGACCGTTGACGTGCGTACCGCCCTGCATCGTCGGGATCAGGTTGACGTAGCTTTCTGTCAGCAGCTCGCCGCCTTCGGGCAGCCACAAGAGCGCCCAGTCGACCGCTTCCGTATCACCGGAGAAGTTACCGAGGAACGGTTTTTCTGGCAGGGTTGGCAGGCCGTTAATCGCTTCGCCCAGATAATCGTTCAGACCATCCTGATAGCACCAGCGCTGCTCGCTGCCGTTCACTTCGTCTTTGAAGGTAATTTCAACGCCAGGGCACAGCACCGCTTTCGCTTTCAGAATGTGCGTTAAGCGCGAAACGGAGAAACGTGGGCTGTCGAAGAAGCTTTCGTCGGGCCAGAAATGGACGCTGGTCCCGGTATTGCGTTTGCCGCAGGTGCCGATGACCTGCAGGTCCTGAACTTTGTCGCCGTTTTCAAAGGCGATGTTGTAGACCTGGCCGTCGCGGCGCACGGTCACTTCCACGCGCTTAGAGAGGGCGTTGACCACGGAGATCCCCACGCCGTGCAGGCCGCCGGAGAACTGGTAGTTTTTATTGGAGAACTTACCGCCCGCGTGCAGACGGCAAAGGATCAGTTCGACAGCAGGGACACCCTCTTCCGGGTGAATATCGACCGGCATACCGCGCCCGTCGTCGATCACTTCGAGGGACTGGTCGGCATGCAGGATCACATCGATGCGTTTGGCATGGCCTGCCAGCGCTTCGTCCACACTGTTATCAATCACTTCCTGGCCCAGGTGGTTTGGGCGAGTGGTATCGGTGTACATCCCAGGGCGGCGGCGAACCGGCTCAAGCCCGGTGAGTACCTCAATGGCATCAGCGTTATAGGTTTGCGTCATGATTTAGCTAGCAATTCGCATTGGTTGTCAGAGGCTGTGCAGCCCAAGAAAATCGACAATCTGGGTGAAATGATTCTCAAAGTCCGTGAAAGCATGGTTTCCGCCTTCTTCTACAGTCTGGCGGCAAGAGGCGTAATACGCCACCGCCTGGCGGTAATCCAGCACTTCATCACCCGTCTGTTGCAGCAGCCAGAGGAGATCCGGCGCGTCAAGCGGGTCTATTTGCATCACTTTGAGGTCGTAAATATGGCGAGACTCTAGCACATATTGCTGCCCGGTGTAGGGGTTCTCGTTCTGGCCGAGAAAGTCCGTCAACAGCTCAAACGGGCGTACCGCCGGGTTAACGACGACCGCTGGCAGCATAAAGCATTGGGACAACCAGGTGGCGTAATAACCGCCGAGCGACGAGCCGACAACGCCGAAGGATTCGCCGCCGTGTTCCATCACGATGGACTCCAGCATCTCTGCCGCATCCGCTGGATACGGCGGCAGCTGCGGCACAATCATCTCGATATGCGGATGATGTTCGCTGAGCCACTGGCGAAACTGGGTCGCCTTCGCGGAGCGCGGCGAGCTGTTAAACCCGTGCAGATAAAGGAGCGTAGACATCAGTATCCTTCTGAAGCGGTATCTGGACGGAACTGTGCCCCTTCCAGACGACACACTTCCGTGGTCAGCCGGCCATCCGCATGGAGTTCCAGCCAGCGCCATCCCGGCGCGATGGTATCTAAGGTGAAGTTGGCGCAGTGCGGTTTAAACTGCACGCAGGTCGACGGCGTCGCCAGCAGACGGCGGCCATTCCAGTCGAGATCCTGTTCCTGATGAATGTGTCCGCACAGCAGATTGTTCACATGAGGATATTTCGACAGCACGCGGTCGAGCGCGGCAGAGTTGCGCAGGCTGTGCTGATCGAGCCAGCTGCATCCCGCCGGGAGCGGATGGTGATGCAGCAACAGCAGGGTATGGCGTTCAGGTGCGTCAATGAGTTTGCTTTCGAGCCACTCCAGCTGGAAATCGCTCAGCTCGCCGTGCGGCACGCCGAAGACCTGGGTATCCAGCAGCAGAATTTGCCAGTGATCGCCCACAAACACACGCTTGGCCGGTGAAATACCCGCGTCCTGAAGCGCGCTATACATGGCGGGCTGAAAGTCATGATTACCCGGTAACCAGACGCAAGGCACGCTGAAGCTCGCGATCCCTGTAGCAAAATGCTGATAGGCCGCGGCGCTTTGATCCTGTGCCAAATCCCCCGTCGCAACGATCAAATCACAGTCGCGGTTTTCGAGGTGAATGGCATCAAGTACAGCCTGATAACTCTCCCAGGTATTCACACCCAGCAGCGTTTCATGCTTTTCGGCGAACAGGTGAGTATCAGTAATTTGTAATATCCTGACTGGCGCCCCACCAGCAACAGTCAGGTTCAACAGGCTTTCCAAATGGTGTCCTTAGGTAGGTTTATGACGCTAACAAACCGGAATCGCCATTGCTCCATGTGCTAAACAATATCTTAGCCAGTCAGCTAAAAACTGGTTAATTTGATGCTTTTCGTCGCGTTGATGCAACTTTTTATTAGGATAATCATATCGCGCTTTGAAGCGAAAGATCTGCTGACTCGAACACACTTCAGCCACCATCGCGTCGTGATAAAGCCTGACGGTCATCGACGGCAGGCTCCAGTAGCTGACGGACGGCGCCGTTTGTTTAATCTCGACCAGCGTAGTGTAGCGAGTGGATTCCACAATCGTTAATCGATATTGCGCATTGCTCACCTGATAGCTCACCGTTTCGCCGGCCGCATCGGTGCGCGGCAACAGGCGACGTAATTGTGCGAAGTTGGTCTCGCACAGACGCATCATTTCTGGGAAGTCAGGTGTATAACGCTTCATTTTTTCCACTCTTTTCGTAAGTCTTGATAATGCAGCTGTAGCCATTGCAAAGCGATGACAGACGCTGCGTTGTCGATTTTCCCCTCATTGACCCATTGATAAGCCTGCTCCCGACTCACCACATGAACACGAATATCTTCGTTTTCATCTGCCAGACCGTGAATACCTTGTGCGGTCGTGGCGTCCACTTCACCCACCAGAATGGAAGAGCGCTCGGTGGTGCCACCTGGGCTTGCCAGGTAGCTCAGCACCGGTTTGGTCCGGCCAACAATCAGTCCGGCTTCTTCCTGCGCCTCGCGGCGGGCGACCTCTTCCGGCGTTTCGCCCTCTTCGATCATTCCCGCGACGATCTCCAGCAGCCATGGGCTTTCGCTGGTATCCAGCGCGGCAATCCGGATCTGTTCAATCAATACCACTTCGTCACGCACTGGGTCAAAGGGTAGCAAGACTGCGGCATGCCCGCGCTCAAAAATTTCACGTCGAACTTCGCCACTCATTTCACCGTTAAACAGGCGATGCCTAAAACGGTAAAGTTCCAGTGAAAAAAAACCGCTATAAAGCGTTTCCCGTGCAATAATTTCTACATCGTTTTTAGAGAGCGTCACTGGCAACTTATCTGGTTTTTGCATGGCGATATCCTGGTCACAATTGTGTTGAAATCATGAATTTCAAGGCTGTTTGGCTGCCGTTTGACAGGCTATATGATAGATTGGTGCAAATTACCGCCAGATGGCACGTAACGCCAACCTTTTGGCGTGGATGATTCTGTTAGAATCGGCAATTATTTTTAATTAGATCAGCGCTAATACTGCTTCACAACAAGGAATGCAAATGAAGAAATTGCTCCCCATCCTTATCGGCCTGAGCCTGACGGGCTTCAGCGCGATGAGCCAGGCAGAAAACCTGTTACAGGTTTATCAGCAAGCACGTCTGGGCAACCCTGAGCTGCGTAAGTCAGCCGCCGACCGTGATGCTGCGTTCGAAAAGATTAATGAAGCACGTAGCCCGCTGCTGCCGCAATTGGGTTTAGGTGCAGATTATACCTACAGCAATGGATTCCGTGACAACAACGGTGTGAACTCCAATGTCACCAGCGCCTCACTGCAATTAACGCAGACCTTGTTTGATATGTCCAAATGGCGTGCCCTCTCCTTACAGGAAAAGAGCGCCGGTATTCAGGACGTAACCTATCAGACCGATCAGCAAACGCTGATCCTGAACACCGCTACCGCTTACTTCAACGTACTGAGCGCGATCGACTCGCTCTCCTACACCGAAGCGCAGAAACAGGCGATTTACCGTCAGTTGGACCAAACCACCCAGCGTTTCAACGTAGGCCTGGTCGCCATCACTGACGTGCAAAACGCCCGTTCACAGTACGACAGCGTGCTGGCGAACGAAGTGACTGCCCGTAACAACCTCGACAACGCACTCGAATCTCTGCGTCAGGTGACCGGCAATTACTACCCAGAGCTGGCGTCTCTGAACGTTGATAACTTCAAGACTGACAAACCGCAGGCGGTTAACGCCCTGCTGAAAGAAGCTGAAAACCGTAACCTGGCGCTGCTGCAGGCTCGTCTGAGCCAGGATCTGGCGCGCGAGCAAATCCGCCAGGCGCAGGATGGCCATCTGCCAACCGTGGGGCTGACCGCATCGACGGGTATTTCTGATACCACCTACAGTGGCTCAAAAACCAACACCGCTCAATACGATGACAGCAACCAGGGACAGAACAAAATCGGCCTGAACTTCTCTTTGCCTCTGTACCAGGGCGGCATGGTGAACTCTCAGGTGAAACAGGCACAGTACAACTTTGTTGGCGCGAGCGAGCAGCTTGAAAGCGCGCACCGCAATGTGGTTCAGACCGTTCGTTCTTCCTTTAACAACGTGAACGCCTCCATCAGCAGCATCAACGCTTACAAACAGGCCGTTGTGTCTGCACAAAGCTCCCTGGATGCGATGGAAGCAGGTTACTCCGTCGGTACACGTACCATCGTTGATGTGCTGGATGCGACCACCACGCTGTATAACGCGAAGCAACAGCTCTCCAGCGCTCGTTATAATTACCTGATTAACCAGCTGAATATTAAATCCGCGCTGGGTACGCTGAACGAGCAGGATCTGCAAATGCTGAACAGCACGCTGGGTAAACCGGTTTCAACAACGCCTGAAAGCGTTGCCCCGGAAAACCCGCAGCAGGACGCCAGCGCTGATGGCTACAATGCCAACAGCACCGCCCCTGCCGCTGAGCCAGCCGCGGCGCGCACCACCACAACAAATAGCACCGGAAACAACCCGTTCCGTAACTAATTGTTGAATAATCCCTCTCCCTTTCGGGAGAGGGTCACATTTGAACGTAAGCCAACGTAAAGATCCCCCCGAATCCCCCTCTGCGCTTCATTTTCGACCACTCATCCTCTATCCTGAGCCTTATTTACTTCGTTCTACCACTGGGTCCTGGAAGACAAAATGAAACGGACAAAAACGATCAATCACGCTTCGTTCCGCAAAAACTGGAACGCACGCCATCTCACCCCTGTCGCCCTGGCGTTCACCGCCGTATTTATGCTGGCAGGCTGTGAGCAATCCGATGAAACAGTATCGATGTATCAGAATGCCGATGACTGCTCGTCAGCCACCGGTAAAAGCGCGGAATGTACCACTGCCTATAATAATGCCCTGAAAGAAGCAGAACGAACCGCGCCGAAATACGCCACCCGTGAAGACTGTATCGCCGAGTTCGGTGAAGGTCAGTGCCAGCAGGCACCGGCTCAGGCTGGCATGGCACCTGAAAACCAGGCGCAGGCCCAGTCCAGCGGCAGCTTCTGGATGCCGCTGATGGCAGGCTACATGATGGGCCGCATGATGGGCGGTGGAATGGGCTTCCAGCAGCAGCCGCTGTTCAGCTCCAAAAATCCGTCCAGCCCAGCCTACGGGAAATACACCGATGCGAGCGGCAAAAACTACGGCGCGGCGACGCCTGGCCGTTCGATGACGGTTCCGAAAACCGCAATGGCGCCAAAACCTGCGACCACCAGCACCGTGACGCGCGGCGGCTTTGGCGACTCCGTGGCGAAACAAGCGACCATGCAGCGCAGCGCGACAGGTTCCACCACTCGCTCAATGGGCGGCTGATAATGGAACGAGTCAGTATTGTCGAGCGCCCGGACTGGCGCGAAAAAGCCACCGAATATGGTTTCAACTTCCACACCATGTACGGCGAACCGTACTGGTGTGAAGATGCCTATTACAAGCTCACCCTCGCCCAGGTCGAAAAACTGGAAGAGGTAACTGCCGAACTGCACCAGATGTGCCTCAAGGTGGTGGAAAAGGTGGTTGCCAGCGATGAGCTGATGACCAAATTCCGCATTCCAAAGCACACCTGGGGTTTTGTACGTCACGCCTGGCAGACCCACCAGCCTTCGCTCTATTCACGCCTCGATCTGGCGTGGGACGGCGTGGGCGATCCTAAGCTGCTGGAAAATAACGCCGATACACCAACCTCGCTGTACGAAGCGGCGTTCTTCCAGTGGATCTGGCTTGAAGATCAGGCGGCGGCGGGCAATCTGCCGGAAGGCAGCGATCAGTTCAACTCCTTGCAGGAAAAATTGATCGAGCGCTTCGCTGAACTGCGCGAGCAGCACGGATTTAATTATCTGCATCTGGCCTGCTGTCGCGATACCGTTGAAGATCGCGGGACCGTGCAGTATCTGCAGGACTGCGCAGCCGAAGCGGAAGTGGCCACTGAGTTCCTGTATATCGAAGATATCGGTTTAGGCGAGCGCGGCCAGTTTACGGATACGCAGGACCAAGTGATTAGCAATCTGTTCAAGCTCTATCCGTGGGAATACATGCTGCGCGAGGTGTTCTCTACCAAGCTGGAAGACGCGGGCGTGCGCTGGCTGGAACCGGCCTGGAAGAGCATTATCTCTAACAAAGCGCTGCTGCCGATGCTGTGGGAGATGTTCCCGAATCACCCTAACCTGCTGCCTGCGTATTTCGCCGAAGATGATTATCCGCCGATGGATAAATACGTCATTAAGCCGATCTTCTCCCGCGAAGGGGCGAACGTTTCCATTATTGAAAACGGCAAAACCCTCGAAGCGGCGGAAGGCCCGTACGGCGAAGAAGGGATGATCGTGCAGGAGTTCTATCCGCTGCCGAAATTTGGCGACAGCTATGTGCTGATTGGCAGCTGGCTTATCAACGATCAGCCTGCGGGGATTGGGATTCGCGAAGATCGCGCGTTGATCACCCAGGATCTGTCGCGCTTCTATCCGCATATTTTTGTGGAGTGATGGATTTGCCGGGTAGTGGCTTCGCCTTACCCGGCCTGCAAAATCGCACGAACCTGAAGCCCGGTAAGCGCAGCGCTACCGGGCTTTTCGTTAGCCAATTTGTACCGACAGCATACTCAAACTGCCCATCTCGATCCCATCCACCGGCACGGTCACCGGTTCACTGCCATCCCACGCGCCCAGCACGTACAGCAGCGGCAGGAAGTGCTCCGCCGTTGGATTAGAGAGCGAACCGCCCTCGTGATCCAGATAGTTCACCAGCGGATGTTCTTCCGCAGGTCCTTGCCAGGTGAGATTAGCTTTTACAAAATCATTGAACGACGTCGCCCATTGGTATGGCGTGTTTTCACCGTGCCAGCGGGCCGTGCGCAGGTTGTGCACCACGTTACCGCTCGCCACCAGCATGATGCCTTCATCGCGCAGTTTTGCCAGCTTGCGACCGATCTCAAGGTGCCACGCCGCCGGTTTGGTGCTGTCGATACTCAGCTGCACCATGGGGATATCGGCATCCGGATACATTTTGATCAGCACGCCCCAGGAGCCGTGGTCGAAACCCCAGGCCTCTTTATCCAGCGTCACCGGAACAGGCGCCAGCAACTCCACCAGCTGTTGTGCCAGCGCTGGCGAACCCGGTGCAGGGTAATGGGTGTCATACAGCGCCTGCGGGAAGCCGCCAAAATCATGAATAGTTTTCGGTGCTTCCATAGCCGTGACGCCGGTGCCGCGCGTAAACCAGTGTGCAGAGATCACCACGATGGCTTTCGGACGCGGCAACGTCTCGCCTAGGTGACACCAGGCACGCGTATAGACGTTATCTTCCAGAACGTTCATCGGACTACCGTGGCCCAAAAACAGTGCTGGCATACGAGAAGAAGTCATGGTGATATCCTTACATAGGGTGTTTATTTAATGTCACTACATTACCCGCTATCTGCATAACAAGAACTCAGATAAGCATGATGAAGATCTTCAGAAAATTTGAATGTAAGAAATATGTAAAGCCGGAAATGCCCTCTCGCTTTGCGGCAGATTAGCCATTAACATTAATGAGAATCATTATCATAAGGAGCATTGAATGTCAGTACCCTTGATTCTGACGATACTTGCGGGTGCCGCCACCTTCATCGGTGCCATTCTTGGCGTGCTCGGACAGAAGCCTTCGAACCGCGTGCTGGCGTTTTCTCTCGGCTTTGCCGCCGGGATTATGCTGTTGATCTCCCTGATGGAGATGCTGCCTGCGGCACTCGGCACCGAAGGGATGTCGCCGGTTCTCGGCTACGGCATGTTCGTCGTGGGCCTGCTGGGGTATTTCGGTCTCGACCGGATGTTACCCCATGCGCATCCGCAGGATCTGATGCAGAAAAGCGTCAAACCGTCGCACGGCAACATCAAACGCACGGCCATTTTGCTCACCCTCGGCATCAGTCTGCACAACTTCCCTGAAGGTGTCGCCACCTACGTGACGGCGAGCAATAACCTTGAGCTGGGCTTTGGAATTGCGCTGGCGGTGGCGTTGCACAATATTCCTGAAGGACTGGCCGTCGCTGGCCCGGTTTACGCTGCGACAGGCTCAAAACGCACAGCGGTTTTTTGGGCCGGGATTTCGGGTCTGGCGGAGATATTAGGCGGCGTGCTGGCGTGGCTGATTCTGGGCAGCATGATCTCCCCGGTGGTAATGGCCGCAATTATGGCTGCGGTGGCGGGGATTATGGTCGCGTTGTCCGTAGACGAACTGATGCCACTGGCGAAAGAGATCGACCCTAACAATAACCCCAGCTACGGCGTGCTATGTGGAATGTCGGTGATGGGATTAAGTCTGGTACTGCTACAAACAGCAGGAATTGGATAAAAAAACGCCGGGATAACCCGGCGTTTTTTATTTAGCTGGCTTTACGTTCATGCGCCTGGCGGTAGGCCACCAGATCTTCGATGGTCACCACAGCCATATTGTGTTTCTTCGCAAATTCAATGCACTCTGGCGCGCGCGCCATGGTGCCGTCATCGTTGGTCAGTTCACACAGCACACCCGCAGATTTAAAGCCTGCCAGCGTCACCAGATCGATGGTCGCTTCAGTGTGGCCGCCGCGCGTCAACACGCCGCCCGGCTGCGCGCGCAGTGGGAAAACGTGGCCAGGACGGTTCAGGTCTGATGGCTTAGCATTATCCGCGGTGGCGGCACGCACGGTCGTCAGGCGGTCAGCAGCAGAAACGCCGGTGGTCACACCGTGCGCGGCTTCGATGGTCACGGTAAAACCGGTACCGAATGCGCTGGTGTTGTTTTCGACCATCATCGGCAGATCGAGCTGTTTACGACGTTCGTCGGTCAAACAAAGACACACGATGCCACTGCCGTGACGAATGGTCAGCGCCATCTGTTCAACGGTCATGGTTTCAGCGGCGAAAATCATATCGCCTTCGTTTTCACGGTCTTCATCATCGAGAACCATCACACCGCGATGTTCACGGAGTGCGGTAAGAGCAAGCTCTACACGGTCAGTAGAGGTGCCAAAAGCGGAAAGTAGCGTCTGATTCATGGTAAAAAAACCTCATTAAAATTATGGTTACCAGAATCAGGGCAGTCTTAGGAGCACCGCGTAAGCGGTAAAAAAATAACGTGAGCGGGCCTTGCCCGGCTTGATCGTTACTCTCTCCCATCCGGACTCTAACCGTCGGCTCCGGAATTACACCGGATCTGCTGACCTTTGAGTTTTCACCCAAAGCGCTCGCGGGCTTTCAGCGCAAGGCTGATTTACCGCCGGTGGGGAATTTCGCCCCGCCCTGAGAATAAGCGAGATAACTATAACGCTATTGATTATGCTGGGCAATGCATAAGCATCAAACAATTCTGGATTTGCATTTCATCATCCAAATTGCCTTTGCGTCGACGGCCCCCTCAATCCCCGTTCACATCGTTAACGTGACTTTGGGTGGATTTCATGCTTACCGCATCGCAAATGATTTTGTGCAAAAGATCGCGGGTAACGCGCTACAATGTTCGCTAACACCTTCTGATCAAGGGAAACGACCATGATTGACCCGAAAAAAATTGAACAAATTGCCCGTCAGGTTCATGAATCTATGCCGAAAGGTATTCGTGAGTTTGGCGATGACGTCGAGAAGAAAATCCGCCAGGTGCTGCAGTCGCAGCTGACGCGTCTTGATCTGGTGAGCCGTGAAGAGTTCGACGTGCAGACGCAAGTGCTGCTGCGCACCCGCGAAAAGCTGGCGCTGCTGGAGCAACGCCTGACCGAGCTGGAAAACCGCAGCCAGCCCGCAGAAGTGAAACCGGCACCGGCGATTCCGCCCGTCGACGAAGCATAAAAAAGCCGGGTGGCGCCTGCGCCTAACCCGGCCTGCAAATCGGAAAACAAAACGGCAACCTCAGTTGCCGTTTTTTGTATTTGCACCCTCTCACTGTGGAGAAGGTTAAGTGGGAGCATCAGCCCGCACCAATCCCATTTTACTGGCTGTCTTTCTGGATCTTCTTAATGATGTTGGTGGTGGAACACCCGTCCTCAAAATTGAGTACCATCACTTCGCCGCCGTTGGCCCAGACCTCTTCACTCCCCGCAATCTGCTCCGGCTTATAGTCGCCGCCCTTCACCAGCAGATCCGGCAGAATGCCAGCAATCAGACGCTGTGGCGTGTCTTCTTCAAAAGAGACCACCCAGTCCACCGCTTCCAGCGCGCCGAGCACAATCATGCGCTGCTCCAGCGGGTTCACCGGACGCGTTTCGCCCTTCAGACGTTTGGTAGACGCATCGCTGTTCACCGCGACAATCAGACGATCGCCAAGCTTACGCGCATTCGCCAGATACGAAACGTGGCCTGCGTGCAGAATGTCGAAGACGCCGTTGGTCATGACCACTTTCTCGCCGCGCTTGCGCGCCGCAGCCACCGCAGTTTTCAGTTCGTCTTCGCTCATCACGCCAAAACCGGTATCCGCACGTCCGCGTACCGCATTTTCCAGCTCGATCGGCGAAACGGTAGACGTCCCCAGCTTACCGACCACGACGCCCGCCGCTGCATTCGCAAAGTAGCAAGCCTCTTCCAGTGAATTGCCCGCCGCCAGCGTCGCCGCCAGCACGCCAATCACCGTATCGCCTGCACCGGTCACGTCGTACACTTCCTGCGCCTGCGTCGGCATATGCAGCGGCGCTTTGCCCGGCTGCAGCAGCGTCATGCCCTGCTCAGAGCGGGTCACCAGCAGCGCGGAGAAGTCGAAATCGGCGATGATTTTCATCCCGCGCTCCACGATCTCTTCTTCGTTTTTGCACTTGCCTGCCACCGCTTCAAATTCGGAGAGGTTAGGCGTCAGCAGCGTCGCGCCGCGATAGCGTTCAAAATCGGTCCCTTTCGGGTCGATCAGCACCGGCACACCCGCTTTACGCGCCAGCTGAATCATCTGCTGTACGCTGGCGAGCGCACCTTTGGCGTAGTCAGACAACACCAGTGCGCCAATATTGCCCAGCGCCTGCGCGATACGCTCGTGCAGCGGCTCAGGATCAACACCTTCAAAACCTTCTTCAAAGTCGAGGCGGATCAGCTGCTGGTTGCGGGACAGCACGCGCAGTTTGGTGATGGTTGGATGCGTTGGCACAGAAACGAAATCACACTTCACGTTCACGTCGGCCAGCGTTTTGCTGAGCGCGCGTGCCGCATCGTCAATGCCGGTCAGCCCTACCAGACGCGAATGCGCGCCGAGAGAAGCAATATTCATCGCCACGTTTGCCGCGCCGCCGGGACGCTCTTCAATGGTATCGACCTTCACGACCGGGACCGGTGCTTCCGGGGAGATGCGGCTTGTCGGCCCGTACCAGTAGCGGTCCAGCATCACATCACCGACAACCATAACTCCAGCACGTTCAAACTCTGGCAGTGTTACTTTCATTCCTGACTCCAGAAAGATTCACAATTTGCGCGCGATAATATCACACTTGTTTTGTTACGCACGGTTCCACCAGCCACTTCTGCCAGCTGGTTCGAACGCGTTCTCGCTCAATGCTGAAACATTCCGCCGCCACATGGCCCGGCTGCTCCTGTAACGCCAGATGATGCAATTCATCGCGAAGCGTGGTGTAGGCGTGGGTTAACGCCTGCGCCTCTTGCTCATCCATAATGTCGTTTTGCGCCAGCAGTTCCAGAATGCGCACGTTATCAGACCAGCGCGTCAGCTTCGGCTTGTCGTACGCATGACGAAGCACCAGATACTGCGTAATAAACTCGATATCGGTGATCCCGCCCTCATCGGCTTTGATATCAAAGCGATCGCGATGCTTGTTACCGAGATGGGCGCGCATCTTCTCGCGCATCTCCCGTACTTCGGTTTGCAGGGTTTCGCCCTCACGCGTTGCGGTAAGCACATCACGGCGAATGGCGTCGAACTGCGTTTTCAGCTGCGGATCGCCGTACACCACGCGGGCACGCACCAGCGCCTGATGCTCCCACGTCCAGGCTTCGTTTTGCTGATAATCCGCAAACGACTCGGTAGACGTGACCAGCATCCCCGCCGCGCCGGACGGGCGCAGGCGCGCATCCACTTCGTACAAAATCCCGGAGGAGGTGCGGGTGCTGAAGAGGTGCATAATGCGCTGCGCCAGACGCAGGTAGAACTGACGCCCGTCGATTTCGCGGTCGCCGTCGGTCATGACATCTACCGGGCAATCGTGCAGGAAAATTAAATCCAGATCGGAGCTGTAGCCCAGCTCCCAGCCGCCCAGTTTGCCGTAGCCGACCACGGCAAAACCCCGTCCTTCGCGATCCGCCAGATGTTTTGGCTGACCGTAGCGCACCACCATTTGGCTCCAGGCCTGCTGGACTACCGCGTCGATGATCGCTTCCGCCAGCCAGGTTAAATGGTCGCTGACTTTCATCACCGGCAGGGTGCCCGCGATATCGGCCGCCGCCACGCGCAGCATCTGGGCCTGTTTAAACTGACGCAGCGCTTCGAGCTGTTGCTCTTCGTCCTCTTCCGGCACGCGCAGCAGATACTGACGCAGTTCGTCGCGATACGCATCCATCGCTGTCGGTTGATAGAGGGTGTTAGGGTCAAGCAGCTCATCCAGCAGCAGCGGGTAGCGCGCCAGTTTGCTCGCCACCATCGGCGACGCGGCGCAGAGTGAAATTAAATGTTTGAGCGCACCGGGGAATTCACTCAGCAGCTCAAGATAGGTCGTGCGGGTGATGATGCCGGTGAGCAGCGGCGTCAGGCGCGACAACGGAATCGGCGCATCCGCCCGCGAACAGACGTTGCTCAGCAGGTGCGGCATCAGGTGGTCCAGCACCTGCCGTCCGCGCGGGCCGATGGCGCGTTTGTTCATCTCCATGCGGAAATCGGCGATCAGCGCCACCACGCGATGACGGTCGTCGTCACTCAAATGCGCCAGCACTGGCGTGGTGTCATCTTCCTGCAGCGCATCCTGCCACAGCTCGCGCCAGTGTTCGGACAGCGAATCGTCCGGCGATTCGCTCTCGTCATCGCCAATCAAATCGTTAAAGATGCGTCGAACGCCCGCCATATGGGCGTCCAGCGTCTCCGTCAGCCCCTGCCAGTCGTCAACGCGCATGCCCCAGGCCAGCCGCGCGCGGTTCAGATCGTCGCCCGGCAGCGTCTGGGTCTGTTCGTCATTGATGCTTTGCAGCAGGTTTTCGAGGCGACGCAGATAGAGATAGGCATCGTGCAGAGTCTGCGCGTCACCCTCCGGCAGCAGATGCAGCTGTTCGATGGCCTTCAGCGTCGGCAGCAGCGAGCGGGACTGCAGGGACGGCTCACGCCCACCGCGAATCAGCTGGAACACCTGCACGATAAATTCGATTTCCCGGATACCGCCCGCGCCGAGCTTGATGTTGTCTTTCAGACCCCGGCGGCGCACCTCGCGGGCAATCATCCCTTTCATATTACGCAGAGACTGAATGACGCTGAAATCGATATAGCGGCGGAACACGAACGGGCGCAGCATGGCGCGCAATTCGCTG
Source organism: Lelliottia sp. SL45 (assembly GCF_026672535.1). Lineage (NCBI taxonomy): Bacteria > Pseudomonadati > Pseudomonadota > Gammaproteobacteria > Enterobacterales > Enterobacteriaceae > Lelliottia > Lelliottia sp. SL45. Next base: position 63,861 of record NZ_JAPPRH010000015.1, on the reverse strand, counting down.
GCGTAGATGTCGTCTTTGTCGCCCATGATCCGTGCTTTGACCATCGCGTAGCGCTCCCAGTCGCGCCCCTGCTCCTGGTAATAATCTTCCAGCGCGGCAAAGCTCAGCACCAGCGGGCCGCTATCACCGAACGGGCGCAGGCGCATATCCACGCGATAGACGAAACCGTCCTGGGTTGGCTGATCCAGAGCTTTGATCAGCCGCTGGCCGAGACGGGTGAAGAACTGCGCGTTATCCAGTTCGCGGCGGCCCCCACGGGTCGCGCCCTTTTCCGGCCAGGCGAAGATCAGGTCGATATCCGACGAGAAATTCAGCTCACCGCCGCCCAGTTTCCCCATGCCTAAAATCATCAGCGGCTGCGGCGTGCCCTCTTCACTGCACGGCGTGCCCCACTCTTTACAACAGGCGTCGTAGAGCCAGTCGCGCGCGGCGACAATCAGCGTTTCCGCCAGACAGCTCAGCTGCTGCAGAGTGCTCTCTTCGCTCACCAGCGCCAGCGACTGCGCCCAGGCGATACGCACCATCACGCGACGGCGGAACTGGCGTAAAACGCGCATCAGCGTCGGCTCGTCTGCCACCTCTGCCAGCGCGTCGCTCAGCCACTGAGCGTAGTGCTGCCATTCGTCGGCCTGCGGCGGTGCCGCTTCCAGTTCAGCCAGCCAGTCAGGATTCGCGGTGATGCTCTCCTGCACAAAATCACTAAAAGTAAGCACTTGCTGCGCCTGCTCACTCAGTGAGGCGGCGGGTAATGACTCCGGCAGACGCGCACAAACCGTCTGCCAGTGCTGCTGAAGCTGTGAAGAAAGCGGCATCATGGGGTTCCTTGCCTGAGTTAACGTTTTCCGCTGTGCAGCCAGAACGGCTCTTGCGAAATAGCCTCGTTACGGAAATGTTCAATTTCAATACGCTGGCGCGTCTCAATGGCATGGCGAAGCCCCTGCCAGTTCTCCAGCCACGCCTGCGCTTTCGGCCCATCGTAACTTCCCGACAGCAGCAGAACGCTGTCGATATCACGGTTCAGACGTACCAGTTGATCGCTGTACTGATCGCCCAGCGGGCGGTCAAAAATGGTTTTCAGCTCGGAGTTGCTGCGGGACAAATGGGTATCCGCAAAACGCTTAAACGACTCGGCGATTTTCTTCTGGGTTTTATCATCCAGAAAACGCTGCCAGCCGCGCGTCACCAGGAATTCCGTTAACGCCAGTTTGGCAGCCGCGGTTTGCGGGCTGTAGACCGCCGTTTCGGCAGAAACATCAGTGGCCATCAGCGTTTCGGTCTGGGTCAGGAAATCACGTAAGTGAGTGCTCGCTTTACGTGGTACGACGCCGCCAAACAGCGTCAGGGTACTGCGAACCAGGCCCATCGCCGCAATCACATGTTTCTTCGCGTCGCTTACGCCGCGTACCCACAGCTCCTCGTGGTACTGCCACTGGCTCAGGGCCAGCTCCAGCGAGGCTTCCAGACCCTGCTCAACGCTGGACTTGGGTGCCACGTGCAGGATGGTGGTGGCTTTCACCTGACGCGGCGCATTTCCCGCCGCCAGATGGTAGCCGCGCGCGGCCTTGCTCAGGCTGCCCTGACGCAGACCCGACTGGCCCACCAGCTTACGTGCCAGTTTGAGCACGTCGTCAGCGCTGCCTTCCAGCAGTTCAAGCTCTAGCTCGCAAATCGGCTCCTGGAACTCGCCCGCTTTCACTTCGCCCCGATCGAGGGCAATTTCGATGCGGCTTTTACCTTCGTTCACCAGCCACTTTTCACGCCAGAAATCGGTGCTGAACAGCGGCTGAACCTGCGCTGACAGTCCGTCCGGCAGTTCACCGTTCGGCCAGACTTCCGCCGGAAGACGATTCAGCTCAAGTTCTGGCTTTTCAATGTCGATATTGTATTCAGGACGCTGATGCAAACCGCCCACCACACGCCCGGCAATTTTCATCGTCATTTCATAGCGCCCGTTCGCACCACGGATGCGCAGCCCCATATCGTGACGACGCAGCCAGTTATCCGCCGTTTCGTAATAGATATTGAGGAGTTGCACCGGCTCGTGGTGCTCGCTGGTCAGCTGATTCAGATGGTTACGCAGCGCATCAACGCTGCCCGTTTCGACGATAAATTTTAATTCGATCTCTTGTGCCATAGCCCTGTACTTTCGGTTGCGTCACAGCCGCGTCAATGAAGGCGAACTTCCTCGCCATTTGTTTGTCAGTACATAGTATTTTGCGCCAAATTGCCACGCAATGAGCAATTTGAGGGGTGTAAAAGTCTGAAGCCGTGACACAGATGATTCCGATTGCTGACGAATGCTTTGCGTGGAGACACTGTTGCCACTACTATCGTTCCACTTTTTATGAAAATAACGACTAATGATGCTTAAATTACGCCTGATTGGACTGACTTTACTTGCTTTCAGCGCCGCGACTGCGGTCCACGCTGAAGAGAAACGTTATGTTTCCGACGAATTGAACACCTGGGTACGTAGCGGCCCTGGAGATAATTATCGCCTCGTGGGTACGGTGAATGCCGGCGAGGAAGTGGTTCTGTTACAAACAAATCAGGACAGTAATTACGGTCAGGTGCGCGACAGTACCGGCCGTACTTCATGGATCCCGCTGAAAGAGCTGAGCACCGTGCCGAGCCTGCGCACCCGCGTGCCGGATCTGGAAAATCAGGTGAAAACCCTGACCGATAAGCTGACTAATATCGATACCACCTGGAACCAGCGCACGGCTGAAATGCAGCAGAAAGTGGCCCAGAGTGACAGCGTGATCAACGGCCTGAAAGAAGAGAACCAGAAGCTTAAAAACGAGCTGATTGTGGCGCAGAAAAAAGTGAGCGCCGCCAATCTGCAGCTCGATGACAAACAGCGCACCATCATCATGCAGTGGTTTATGTATGGCGGCGGCGTGCTGGGCGTAGGTCTGGTACTCGGTCTGGTTCTGCCACATCTGATCCCAAGCCGTAAGCGTAAAGATCGCTGGATGAACTAATTCGTCTTATTCACCATACTTACGTATTATCAGGTGAAAAGAGAATTGGGGAGTTTACGGCGTGAAGATTTATCTGGTCGGTGGTGCGGTTCGTGATGCGTTGTTAGGTCTGCCGGTCAAAGATAAAGACTGGGTCGTGGTGGGCGCCACGCCAGAAGAGATGCTTAACGCGGGCTACCAGCAGGTAGGCCGCGATTTTCCTGTGTTTCTTCACCCTAAAAGCCGCGAAGAGTACGCCCTGGCACGCACGGAGCGCAAAGCCGGTTTTGGTTACACCGGTTTTACCTGCTATGCCGCACCGGACGTTACGCTCGAGCAGGATCTGCTGCGCCGCGATCTGACGATTAACGCCCTGGCGCAGGACGACGACGGTCATATCGTCGACGCCTACGGCGGCCAGAACGATCTGCACAACCGAATTTTACGCCACGTCTCCCCGGCCTTCTCTGAAGATCCGCTGCGCGTCCTGCGCGTGGCGCGCTTCGCTGCCCGTTATGCCCATCTGAGCTTCCGTATTGCCGACGAAACCATGGCCTTAATGACCGCCATGACCGACGCGGGCGAGCTGGAACATCTCACGCCGGAACGCGTCTGGAAAGAGACGGAGAACGCCCTTACTACCCGCAATCCGCAGGTCTTTTTCCAGGTGCTCCGCGACTGCGGCGCGCTGAAGGTGCTGTTCCCGGAAATCGACGCCCTGTTTGGCGTCCCGGCTCCGGCGAAGTGGCATCCGGAAATCGATACCGGCGTTCATACCCTGATGACATTAAGCATGGCGGCGATGCTCAGCCCGGACGTGGATGTGCGTTTCGCTACGCTCTGTCACGATCTGGGCAAAGGATTAACGCCGAAAGCGCTCTGGCCGCGCCATCACGGGCACGGCCCGGCGGGCGTCAAACTGGTAGACAATATTTGCCAGCGCCTGCGCGTGCCCAATGAGATCCGCGATCTGGCGAAGCTGGTCGCTGAATTCCACGACCTGATCCACACCTTCCCGATCCTCAAACCGGCCACCATCGTGAAGCTGTTCGACAGCATTGACGCGTGGCGAAAACCGCAGCGCGTCGAGCAGATCGCTCTGACCAGCGAAGCAGACGTACGTGGGCGCACCGGCTTTGAAGCCTGCGACTATCCGCAAGGACGTTTGCTGCGCGAAGCGTGGGAGATCGCCAGAGCGGTGCCGACGAAAGACGTGGTTGAAGCCGGATTTAAAGGCCCGGCAATCCGCGACGAGTTAACGAAACGGCGGATTCAGGCGGTAACGGACTGGAAGGAAACGCGTTGCCCTCAGCCAAAAGACTGAGGGCAGTGAGTGGCTTAGAAGAAGACCACGTAAACGGCCGCTGCGACGATAAAGCGGTAGATCGCAAACGGGATGAACGAGATACGTTTGATGATCTGCAGGAAGGTTTTGATCGCCACCAGCGCGACCAGGAACGCGGTCACAAAGCCCACGGCGAACATCGGAATGTCACCCACCGTCAGGAAGTGGAAGCTCTTATAGAGATCCAGCGCGGTAGCCCCCATCATCATTGGCACCGCCAGCAGGAACGAGAACTCCGACGCCGCATAGCGGCTCACGCCCATCAGCATCCCGCCGGAAATGGTTGCCCCTGAACGGGAAAAGCCCGGCCAGAGCGCCAGACACTGGAAGCAGCCGATGATAAACGCCTGGCGGTAGGTCATATCGTCCAGACCCGGCGCTTTCGGCTCTTTAGGTTTCAGCAGTTCCGCCGCTATCAGCAGCACACCGCCGACCACCAGCGCATACATCACGTTAATTGGGTTAAACAGCGATTTGATCGTGTCGTGGAAAACCAGCCCCAGCACCACCGCCGGAACCATCCCAAGCAGGATGTGAATCAGCGTCAGACGCCCTTTCCCTTCGCCTTCGTGCTGCGGCGGGCGGCCAAAGTGAATGCCGATAAGACCGAACAGGCGACGCCAGAACATCACCACCACGGCCAGAATGGAACCCAGTTGAATGACCACTTCAAACGTTTTTGCCGTTTCGCCTTCAAAGCCGAGCAAATGACCGACAATGATCATGTGTCCGGTACTGGAAACGGGCAAAAACTCCGTCAATCCTTCGACCACACCCAGTATTGCCGCCACCAGCAGCGAGTGTACATCGCTCATCTATTAACCCTTCTAAAAATGTAAAAAACGGCGAACCTCAATGGACGCCGTGAAAGAGACAGCTTTAAGACCGGTATAACCGAAAATGGTTTAGCGATTATGACGTTAAATCTTTGCTTTAAGATTTTTGCCACGCTCAATGATCACGCCGACGTTCGCCGCGCGCGCCACGGCCCCCGGTTTGCTGAGTTTAATGCGCACCCACGGCGAATTAAAACGGCTTAACAGCAGTTCGGCCACCTCTTCCGCCACGCGCTCCACCAGCGCAAAACGTTGCCCTTCGACATGCTTCACCACCGTTTCGCTAATATCCGCATAGCTCAGGCAGTCTTTAACATCATCACTTTTTGCGGCCAGGCGGTTATCCCAGCCCATTTCGATATCGAACACCAGCTTCTGCTCGATGGTCTGTTCCCAGTCGTAAACACCAATTGTGGTGATTACCGAAAGTTGCTCTATAAATACAATATCCATCACGACCTGCCTGCTTTTTGGCTAAACCGGATACCACTTCCGGCGAATTATGCGTATTATCCACAGATGCAGAGAATACAGATACATTTTCAAAACGGAACAGCGTTATGAGTGCAATCGCGCCTGGAATGATCTTCCTCGCTTACCTTTGCGGCTCAATCTCCAGCGCCATTCTGGTCTGCCGCATCGCCGGATTGCCTGACCCTCGCGTCAGCGGTTCCGGGAATCCAGGGGCGACCAATGTATTACGAATTGGCGGCAAGGGAGCAGCCGTAGCGGTATTGATCTTTGATGTTCTGAAAGGGATGTTACCCGTCTGGGGCGCCTATGCGCTGGGCGTCACGCCGTTCTGGCTGGGGCTTATCGCCATCGCTGCCTGTCTGGGCCACATCTGGCCGATATTCTTTGGTTTTAAAGGCGGCAAAGGCGTCGCCACTGCGTTTGGCGCAATCGCCCCCATCGGCTGGGATTTGACCGGCGTGATGGCTGGCACCTGGCTGCTGAGCGTATTGTTGAGCGGCTACTCGTCGCTGGGCGCAATTGTCAGTGCGCTGATCGCCCCGTTCTATGTCTGGTGGTTTAAACCCCAGTTCACCTTCCCGGTCTCCATGCTCTCCTGCCTGATTCTCCTGCGTCATCACGACAACATTCAGCGTCTGTGGCGCCGCCAGGAAACAAAAATCTGGACCCGATTTAAGAGAAAGAAAAAAGATCCGCAGTAGTTCGGACAACGAGAATTCCAGAAACCGGCTCAGAAATGAGCCGGTTTTTTTTCATCTATCCATAAGCGACTCATATGACAGGGTTCATTTCTGCCAGGGCATACTGAAGCAGAAAATGGCGAGCGGATGGATACAGCATGTTAGCAACCCAGGTGACTGATAACGCGTATAAAGGCTGGCAGGCGTCGCTTGCGTTGCAGTTTCGCCACACCCCGCAAAAAACCGTCCTGCACTCGGCGCGACACATCGGGCCACTCACCGTTCAGCGTCCGTTTTACCCCGAAGACGAAACCTGCCATCTCTATCTGTTGCACCCGCCCGGTGGCATTGTCGGCGGCGATTCGCTCGATATTTCAGTCCAGCTGACAGCGAACAGCCATGCGCTGATCACCATGCCGGGTGCCAGCAAGTTTTACCGTAGCGGCGGCTCGCAGGCGCATCTTAATCAGCATTTTCATGTTGAGGAGAAGGCGACGCTTGAGTGGCTGCCGCAAGACACGATTTTTTTCCCCGGCGCTGACGCCCGGCTTCGCTCAGTGTTCCATCTGCATCACTCCAGTACCCTGCTGGCGTGGGAGCTGCTGTGCCTGGGCCGTCCGGTGATCGGTGAAACCTTCAGCCATGGCACCCTGGAAAGTCGGCTGGAGGTGTGGCTCGACGACGAACCGTTGCTCGTGGAACGTCAGCACCTTCGCGACGGCGATCTCACGCCGGTAGCGGCTCATCCGTGGACAGGCACTCTACTCTGTTATCCGGCGAACGAAGCTTTGCTGGACGGCGTGCGCGAACGGCTGGCAGCGCTTGGGAATTTTGCCGGAGCAACGCTCACCGATGGCCTGCTGTCGGTGCGTTTTCTCTCTCACGACAACCTGATTTGCCAGCAGGCGATGCGCGACATCTGGCAATACCTGCGACCGCAGGTTACTGCTAAAGCGCCTCACGCCCCCCGAATCTGGCAGACCTAAGAGAATCCTATGGAACTGACTCCCAGAGAAAAAGACAAGCTGTTGCTGTTCACCGCCGCGCTGGTCGCGGAGCGCCGCCTCGCACGTGGCGTCAAACTTAATTACCCGGAATCGGTCGCGCTGATCAGCGCCTTCATTATGGAAGGGGCGCGCGACGGTCAAACCGTGGCGGAGCTAATGGAAGCGGGTCGCCATGTGCTGACGCGCGCGCAGGTGATGGAAGGCGTGCCGGAGATGATCCCGGATATTCAGGTGGAAGCCACCTTCCCGGACGGCTCTAAGCTCGTCACCGTTCACAACCCGATCCTGTGAGGGGAAACCGATGATCCCAGGCGAATATCAGATTAAACCCGGCCAGATCGCCCTTAACGTGGGGCGCAAAACCCAGCGCACGATCGTCGAAAATCACGGCGATCGACCGATTCAGGTGGGATCGCATTACCACTTTTACGAAGTAAATCCGGCGCTGAAATTCGATCGCGAATCCACAAAAGGCTATCGCCTCAATATTCCGGCGGGCACTGCGGTGCGCTTCGAGCCGGGGCAAAAGCGCGAAGTGACGCTGGTACAGGTCGCCGGGGCGCAGCGCATTTTCGGTTTTCGCGGGGAAGTGATGGGCGAACTGGAGGACCACAATGGCTGAGATTTCGCGTCAGGCGTATGCCGATATGTTTGGCCCTACCATGGGCGATAAAGTGCGGCTGGCCGACACCGAACTGTGGATCGAGGTGGAAAACGATCTCACGATCTACGGCGAAGAGGTGAAATTTGGCGGCGGGAAAGTGATCCGCGACGGCATGGGCCAGGGGCAGATGACGGCGCAGGCGTGCGTGGATCTGGTGCTGACCAACGCGCTGATCGTCGATCACTGGGGGATCGTGAAGGCGGATATCGGCGTCAAAGATGGCCGAATCTTCGCCATCGGCAAAGCCGGGAACCCGGATATCCAGCCCGGCGTGACGATCCCGATTGGCGCGGCGACAGAAGTGATCGCCGCCGAAGGTAAGATCGTCACCGCCGGCGGGATCGACACCCACATTCACTGGATCTGTCCGCAGCAGGCGGAAGAGGCGCTGGTCTCCGGCGTCACCACCATGATAGGCGGCGGAACCGGCCCCGCGGCAGGCACCAACGCCACCACCTGCACGCCGGGGCCGTGGTATATCGCGCGGATGTTACAGGCCGCCGATACCCTACCGGTGAATATCGGCCTGCTGGGCAAAGGCAACGCGTCTAATCCTGACGCCCTGCGCGAACAGGTTGCAGCGGGCGCTATCGGGCTGAAAATCCACGAAGACTGGGGCTCGACGCCCGCGGCGATCAACTGCTCGCTGGAGGTTGCCGAAGAGATGGACATTCAGGTGGCGCTGCACAGCGACACGCTGAACGAAGGGGGCTTTGTCGAAGATACGCTGGCGGCGATTGGCGGGCGAACCATTCACACCTTCCATACCGAAGGGGCGGGCGGCGGCCATGCGCCGGATATTATTACCGCCTGCGCGCACCCGAATATTTTGCCCTCCTCCACCAATCCGACGCTGCCGTACACGGTTAACACCATCGACGAGCACCTCGATATGCTGATGGTTTGCCATCACCTCGACCCGGATATCGCCGAGGACGTGGCTTTTGCCGAATCACGTATCCGCCGGGAAACCATAGCCGCCGAAGATGTGTTGCACGATATCGGCGCTTTCTCGCTGACCTCTTCAGACTCCCAGGCGATGGGCCGCGTGGGCGAAGTGATTATTCGGACCTGGCAGGTAGCGCACCGCATGAAAGTGCAGCGCGGGCCGCTGGCGGAAGAGTCCGGGGAAAACGACAACTTCCGCGTCAAACGCTATGTCGCCAAGTACACCATTAACCCGGCACTGACCCATGGGATCGCCCACGAGGTCGGTTCGATTGAAGCGGGAAAACTGGCGGATCTGGTGGTCTGGTCACCCGCGTTTTTTGGCGTTAAACCCGCCACCATCGTTAAAGGCGGAATGATCGCCTGTGCGCCGATGGGGGATATCAACGCATCAATTCCCACGCCGCAACCGGTGCACTATCGCCCGATGTTTGGCTCGCTGGGCGCCGCACGCCACGCCACGCGGCTGACGTTTGTCTCCCAGGCCGCAGCGTCCGGCGGCATCCCGCAGCAACTTAACTTACAAAGCGCCATCGCCGTGGTGAAAGGCTGCCGGACGGTGAAAAAGGCCGACATGATCCACAACAGCCTGCAGCCGAATATCACCGTGGATGCGCAAACCTACGAGGTGCGTGTGGACGGTGAACTGATAACCAGCGAACCGGCAGACGTCCTGCCGATGGCGCAACGCTATTTCCTGTTCTGAGGAGAGATGATGATCTACTTAACCCAACGCCTTGATCACCCGCACCCGGTCACCGCGAGCGTCACGCTGCCCATTGATGTGCGGGTGAAAAGCCGCGCCCGCGTGGCGCTGAACGACGGGCGCGAAGCGGGGCTGATGCTGCCACGCGGGCTGCTGCTGCGAGGCGGCGATCTGCTCACCACCGACGACGGTCTGGAAGTGATCGAAGTGATTGCCGCGCCGGAGTCGGTGTCGGTAGTGCGCTGCGCCGATCCCTATCTGCTCGCGCGCGCCTGTTATCACCTCGGCAACCGCCACGTTCCGCTGCAAATCATGCCCGGCGAGCTGCGCTACCACCACGATCACGTCCTCGATGACATGTTGCGCCAGTTCGATCTCGACGTGACCTTTGCTCATCTGCCGTTTGAACCGGAAGCCGGGGCCTATGCCAGCGAAACCCACGGTCATGCGCATGCGCATTCCCATTAAGGTGCTATGAAGGAATGGAGCACAACCGCCAGCAGTTACGCCTGATGCAGCTCTCCAGCAGCAGTCTGCCGGTCGGCTCTTTCACCTGGTCCCAGGGGCTGGAGTGGGCGGTGGAAGCGGGCTGGATTTCCACCGCGGCTGAGTTCAGGCAGTGGCAAATTCAGCAGATGGAGCGAAATTTTTTGTGCGTCGATTTGCCGCTGTTTATCCGTCTGTATCGCGCCTGTGAGCAGCACGACATTGCCGCCGCAAAACGCTGGACGGCGTATTTGCTCGCCTGCCGCGAAACGCGTGAGCTGCGTGAGGAAGAGCGCAATCGCGGCGCGGCCTTTACCCGGCTGATTAAGAGCTGGGAGCCGGATTGCCCGCCCGAGTGGTTACCGCTGTTTTCCAGCAGCCAGCTGTGCGGCATGGCGTGGCTCGGTGTGCGCTGGGACATTGACGTCCAGGCGTTAGCGTTGAGCCTTGGCTACAGCTGGATGGAGAGCGCCGTCATGGCGGGCGTAAAACTGGTGCCGTTCGGACAGCAGGCCGCGCAGCAGTTGATTATCGAATTGAGCGACCATTTTGCTGCAAAGCTCGGTCAGGCGTGGGAGCGCAGCGATGACGAGCTGGGGGCGGCGACGCCGCTCTCGGCCATCGCCTCTGCGCGTCACGAAACACAATATTCACGGTTATTCCGATCCTGAGGATTTTTTATGGCTGAATACAAACATCCCCTGCGCGTGGGCGTGGGTGGCCCGGTCGGGTCGGGTAAAACCGCTCTGCTGGAATCCCTGTGCAAAGCGATGCGCGACACCTACCAGCTCGCCGTTGTGACTAACGATATCTACACCAAAGAGGATCAGCGCATCCTGACGGAAGCCGGGGCGCTGGAGCCGGATCGCATTGTCGGCGTGGAGACTGGCGGCTGCCCGCATACCGCGATCCGCGAGGATGCCTCCATGAATCTCGCCGCCGTTGAGGCCTTGAGCGAGAAGTTTGGCAATCTGGATCTGATTTTTGTTGAAAGCGGCGGCGATAACCTGAGCGCCACCTTTAGCCCGGAGCTGGCGGATCTGACGATCTATGTGATTGACGTTGCCGAGGGGGAAAAGATCCCGCGCAAGGGGGGGCCGGGGATCACCAAATCGGATTTCCTGGTGATCAATAAAACGGATCTGGCGCCGTACGTCGGGGCGTCTCTTGAGGTGATGGAGCGCGACACAAACCGGATGCGCGGTGAACGCCCGTGGACCTTTACCAACCTGAAAGCAGGCGACGGGTTAGCGAAGATTATAGATTTTTTAGAAGTGAAAGGGATGCTGAAGGTTTAAGCGGGATTCGCAGGCATTGCAGGCCGCATATTTGTTGGCCCGGTGAGCGTTGCGCCACCGGGCAAGACAGACACTTACGCCGCAGGCAGCTCCGCCAGCGGCCAGCGTGGGCGCACAGAAACGCTCAAATCCGCCGTCGCGCCTGCTTTCGCACGCACCATGCCCGCGTAAGCGATCATCGCGCCGTTATCGGTGCAAAATTCCGGACGCGCGTAAAACACTTCGCCGCGACGTTTTTGCATCATCTCCGCCAGCTTCGCGCGCAGCGTACGGTTAGCGCTCACGCCCCCCGCCATCACCAGGCGCTTAAAGCCAGTCTGATCCAGCGCGCGTTTGCACTTGATCATCAGGGTATCCACCACTGCATCTTCGAAGGCGCGAGCGATGTCAGCGCGAGTCTGATCGTCATTTTCATTGTTGCGAATGGTATTCGCCGCAAACGTTTTCAGGCCTGAGAAGCTGAAATCCAGCCCAGGGCGATCGGTCATCGGACGCGGGAAAACAAAACGTTTTTCAACGCCCTGAGACGCCAGTTTCGACAACATTGGGCCACCCGGATAATCCAGGCCCAGCAGTTTGGCGGTTTTATCGAAAGCTTCACCGGCGGCATCATCAATGGACTCGCCCAGCAGTTCGTACTCGCCTATACCGGTCACGCTGATCAACTGGGTATGACCGCCGGAGACCAGCAGCGCCACAAACGGAAACTCAGGCGGATTCTCTTCCAGCATCGGTGCCAGAAGGTGCCCTTCCATGTGGTGAACCGCAATCGCCGGAACATCCCACGCAAACGCCAGCGAACGCCCTACGGTGGCACCAACCAGCAGCGCACCGACCAGACCCGGGCCTGCAGTATAGGCAACCGCATCGATATCTTTTGGGGTCAAACCGGACTCTTTCAGCGCCGCCTGAATCAGGGGAACTGTTTTACGCACGTGGTCGCGCGACGCCAGCTCCGGCACCACTCCGCCGTAATCAGCGTGTAATTTCACCTGACTATACAGTTGGTTGGCTAACAGACCTTTTTCGTCGTCGTAAATGGCGATGCCGGTTTCATCGCAGGATGTTTCAATACCCAGTACACGCATGGCTTAATTTACCTCTTTTCTGTACCGCGCAGTGTAGGGCGAATGCGGGTCGATGTATACCCTGAGGGGTGAGTTCGTGTATACTCTTACCCCTTACAAAAGTCCCGTTCAAAAACGGCATTGGTGCTTTACAAAGCAGCATGAGTTGCAGTAAAATTCCGCACCATTTTGAAATAAGCTGGCGCCGATGCCAGCGGCAAACCGAATTTATCAAAGGTGAGAGTTACATGCCGGTAATTAAAGTACGTGAAAACGAGCCGTTCGACGTAGCACTGCGTCGCTTCAAGCGTTCATGCGAGAAAGCAGGTGTTCTGGCGGAAGTTCGTCGTCGTGAGTTCTATGAAAAACCGACTACCGAACGTAAACGCGCTAAAGCTTCTGCTGTGAAACGTCACGCGAAGAAACTGGCTCGCGAAAACGCACGCCGTACTCGTCTGTACTAATCTGTTGAGGGCACACGCCCTCAATGGTCAGACTGAGTTATAGTCGTAAGGCCGTGCTTCCGGAAGGAATGCGCGGCTTATTTTCGTTTATGCGTTAGCAAATACACAAAATCATTCAAGACGCATCACGGCGGCAAGGGAGTGAATCCTCAGCGCTTACATCAGTAAGTGACAGGGTTAACGAGCGCAGCCAACGCAGAAGCAGCTTGAGGGATAAGGTGTAATTTTACGGGGCCTATGGCTGGACGAATTCCACGCGTATTTATCAATGACCTGCTGGCCAGAACCGACATCGTCGATCTTATCGACGCGCGGGTAAAGCTCAAAAAGCAGGGCAAGAACTACCATGCGTGCTGTCCGTTCCATAACGAAAAAACCCCCTCTTTCACCGTAAACGGTGAAAAACAGTTTTACCACTGCTTTGGCTGTGGCGCCCACGGGAATGCTGTCGATTTCCTGATGAACTACGACAAGCTCGAGTTCGTGGAAACCGTCGAAGAACTGGCGGCGATGCACAACCTTGAAGTGCCTTACGAAGCAGGCAGCGGTCCGAGTCAGATAGAACGCCATCAACGACAAACGCTTTACCAGCTGATGGACGGTCTGAATTCGTTTTACCAACAGTCTCTTAAGCAACATGCAGCTGAACCTGCGCGTCAGTATCTGACACAGCGCGGATTGAGCGACGATGTGATTGCGCGTTTCGCTATTGGTTACGCCCCGCCCGGCTGGGACAACGTATTAAAGCGTTTTGGTGGCAATAGCGAAGATCGTAAATCTCTGATCGATGCCGGCATGCTGGTGACAAACGATCAGGGACGAAGCTATGACCGTTTCCGCGAGCGGGTGATGTTCCCCATTCGCGACAAACGAGGCCGGGTAATTGGTTTTGGTGGACGCGTGCTGGGTGACGGCATGCCGAAATACCTCAACTCCCCGGAAACCGATATTTTCCACAAAGGTCGCCAGCTGTATGGCCTTTATGAAGCCCAGCAGGATAACGCTGAACCCCGGCGTTTACTGGTGGTCGAAGGCTATATGGACGTGGTCGCGCTGGCGCAGTACGACATCAACTACGCGGTTGCGTCGTTGGGAACGTCCACCACCGCCGACCACATTCAGCTCCTGTTCCGGGCGACGAACAATGTCATCTGTTGTTATGACGGTGACCGTGCCGGACGCGATGCCGCCTGGCGTGCGCTGGAAACTGCACTACCTTATATGACCGACGGGCGCCAGCTGCGCTTTATGTTCCTGCCCGACGGTGAAGACCCGGATACGCTGGTACGTAAAGAGGGCAAAGCGGCGTTTGAAGCGCGGATGGAGCAGGCTCAGCCACTCTCCACGTTTCTGTTTAACAGCCTGATGCCGCAGGTGGATTTGAGCACGCCAGACGGACGCGCCCAGCTGAGCACGCTGGCACTGCCGCTGATTTCTCAGGTTCCGGGCGAAACGCTGCGCATTTACCTGCGCCAGGAGCTCGGCAACAAGCTCGGCATTCTGGATGACAGTCAGCTTGAACGTTTAATGCCTAAACTGGCTGAAAGCGGTGCGGTTCGCCCCGCGCCACAGCTAAAACGCACAACCATGCGTATACTGATAGGGTTACTGGTGCAAAACCCTGAGCTGGCGCCGCAAGTGCCGCCGCTCGCGGGGTTGAACCATGAAAAGCTGCCAGGACTTGGCTTATTTTCAGAACTGGTCAACACGTGTCTGTCGCAACCAGGTCTGACTACCGGCCAACTGTTAGAGCACTATCGCGGCACAAAAGAGGCCGCCACCCTTGAAAAACTGTCGATGTGGGACGATATAGCTGATAAGGACATTGCAGAAAAAACGTTCACCGACTCACTCAACCATATGTTTGATTCGATGCTTGAACTGCGCCAGGAAGAGCTGATTGCTCGCGAGCGTACACATGGCTTAAGCAGCGAAGAGCGCCGGGAACTCTGGATGTTAAATCAGGAACTGGCGAAGAAATAAACTGAACAAAAACCGTTCACGTTGTATCAAAGCAGAGACAACGTGAAGGATGCAGCATTTAACGGCTTAAGTGCCGAATATCGATCGGGAAGCCCCCGGCAGCCGCACTGAGAGGCAGCGGCAAAAATATAAGTACGCCCTCGCTTCAAAGGTTGGCAGCGACACCGCCGACACCAATTAAACGAATTAAGTGTGGATACCGTCTTATGGAGCAAAACCCGCAGTCACAGCTGAAACTTCTTGTCCAACGTGGTAAGGAGCAAGGCTATCTGACCTATGCCGAGGTCAATGACCATCTGCCGGAAGATATCGTCGATTCAGATCAAATCGAAGACATCATCCAAATGATCAACGACATGGGCATTCAGGTGATGGAAGAAGCACCGGATGCCGATGATCTGTTGCTGGCTGAAAACTCCAACAACACCGACGAAGATGCAGAAGAAGCCGCTGCACAGGTGTTGTCCAGCGTTGAGTCTGAAATCGGGCGTACCACTGACCCGGTGCGCATGTACATGCGCGAAATGGGCACCGTTGAACTGTTGACCCGCGAAGGCGAAATCGACATCGCGAAACGCATCGAAGATGGGATCAACCAGGTTCAGTGCTCCGTTGCGGAATACCCTGAAGCGATCACCTATCTGCTTGAGCAGTACGATCGCGTCGAAGCCGAAGAAGCGCGTCTTTCTGACCTGATCACCGGTTTTGTCGATCCGAATGCTGAAGAAGATCTGGCGCCAACCGCGACCCACGTCGGTTCTGAACTGTCTCAGGAAGAGATGGATGATGACGAAGACGAAGAGGAAGAAGACGGCGACGATGACAGCAGCGATGACGACAACAGCATCGATCCTGAGCTGGCGCGCGAGAAGTTTGGCGAACTGCGTACCCAGTACGAACTGGCTCGCGACACCATCAAAGCCAAAGGCCGCAGCCATGCCGCCGCTCAGGCCGAGATTCAGAAACTGTCTGAAGTCTTCAAACAGTTCCGCCTGGTGCCGAAACAGTTCGACTACCTGGTGAACAGCATGCGCGTCATGATGGACCGCGTTCGTACTCAGGAACGTATCATCATGAAGCTGTGCGTTGAACAGTGCAAAATGCCGAAAAAGAACTTCATCACTCTGTTCACCGGCAACGAAACCAGCGAAACCTGGTTCAACGCGGCTATCGCGATGAACAAACCCTGGTCTGAAAAACTGCACGACGTGGCTGATGATGTTCAGCGCGGCCTGCAGAAACTGCGTCAAATCGAAGAAGAGACCGGCCTGACTATCGAGCAGGTTAAAGATATCAACCGTCGCATGTCCATCGGCGAAGCGAAAGCCCGTCGTGCGAAGAAAGAGATGGTTGAAGCTAACTTACGTCTGGTTATTTCTATCGCGAAGAAATACACCAACCGTGGTCTGCAGTTCCTGGATCTGATCCAGGAAGGTAACATCGGTCTGATGAAAGCGGTTGATAAGTTTGAATACCGCCGTGGTTACAAGTTCTCCACCTACGCAACCTGGTGGATCCGTCAGGCGATCACCCGCTCTATCGCGGATCAGGCGCGCACCATCCGTATCCCGGTGCATATGATTGAGACGATTAACAAACTCAATCGTATCTCCCGTCAGATGCTGCAAGAGATGGGCCGCGAACCGACGCCAGAAGAGCTGGCTGAGCGCATGCTGATGCCAGAAGATAAGATCCGTAAGGTGCTGAAAATCGCCAAAGAGCCTATCTCCATGGAAACGCCAATCGGCGACGATGAAGATTCGCATCTGGGTGATTTCATCGAGGATACTACCCTCGAGCTTCCGCTGGACTCTGCGACTACCGAGAGCCTGCGTGCTGCCACTCACGACGTTCTGGCGGGCCTCACCGCGCGTGAAGCGAAAGTCCTGCGTATGCGTTTCGGTATCGATATGAATACCGACCACACGCTGGAAGAAGTGGGTAAACAGTTCGACGTTACCCGCGAACGTATTCGTCAGATCGAAGCGAAGGCCCTGCGCAAACTGCGCCACCCGAGCCGTTCTGAAGTTCTGCGTAGCTTCCTCGACGATTAATCGGCTCTGAAAAGTAAAAAGCTCCCAACCGGGAGCTTTTTTTTCGTCCTTTTTCAGCACAGCAGAACCACAACCCCCTAGCGCCCTCGCACCATCAACGCCTCATCGAGTTCGCGATAGGCTTCGACCAGCTTGTCGAGCGTCGCCCTGTTCAGCCCACTCGGATTTGGCAGCACCCACACCTGCGTCATGCCAATCGTAATCCTCTGTTTTCCCCACTGCGCCCCGCGCTGGCTAAAGGCCTGCTCGTACGCCTGCTTGCCAAGGATCGCCAGCGCCGAAGGCTGGTAATCTTCTATTTTCTTCACCAGTTCCCGCCCGCCGCTGCGCAGCTCATGCAGATTCACCTCTGTAGCCTGGACTGTCGGGCGCTCCACCAGCATGGTAATGCCGCAGCGAGTATCCAGCAGATGCTGCTCCTCTTCAGGCTTCAGCAGCCGATCGGTGAATCCTGCCTGATGAATGACCTTCCAGAAACGATTTCCCGGATGGGCAAAGTGAAAACCTGTATGGGCGGAAGACTTGCCTGGGTTGATCCCGCAGAACACCACCCGCAGCCCCGGTGCCAGAATATCGTTGATCATCTCACTCCCCGATGAATGTATCTTGTAGTTAGTATAAAGGATTGATAATGCGTTGTTTATAAAAACAGCAGGCAGGAGGGAATGGCTGGATTGCAGCAGGGAGTTACTTTATAATTCACCGCCACGGCCCCTTAGCTCAGTGGTTAGAGCAGGCGACTCATAATCGCTTGGTCGCTGGTTCAAGTCCAGCAGGGGCCACCAGACACCGCAAGGGCTGGCGCTTAACGCGCTGGCCCTTTGTTTTTTCCGGGGATACTTCGGGGATACTTTCAGGCGGGATTCATGGTGTTCCATGGTGAGTTTTTGACCGAAAAAAAACACCTCAGGAAAAAATTTTATTTTCAGCACGGAAAATCAAAGTGATCTTCTTTTTAGCTCGCTTTTTGAACTGCGAAAATTTCGTAGTTGCCGCCATCAATTAACGCCCCCCCTCAGCGCCATGCTCAGCCGTTTTCTTATTGTATGATAGTGCTATCCCACAATAAGGAATCAGCCAGCCATGAGAATGACCAGCCGTAAAAAAGAGATACTCAGTTACTTCGATCCGGAGAACCTCGAATGGGTTAGAGGTGAGATTGGTTCGCCTCCGCTCGACGTGTCCGGCATTGCCTACCTGCTCCACGGCATGGCGTCGTTCGACACCCGGCATCAGCTCGAATCCACCAGGCGCACGCTGGAAACAATGGTTGCTGGTGGGCTACTTGAGCGGGTGACGGTACATGAATCGCGTCAGGTGCGTAGCGGAGGCGAGACTAGCGCTACTGTCGTGCGCTACGGGCTGCCCGGCAGGTGCGCTGTAACGCGCGATACTGGCGGCGCTGATAGCGCGATTGATGGGGAGTGCGAGCGATTGGATTAGCGCCGTGGCGCTGGCTTCTTCCACTGGTAGGCGGGCGATCTGAGTTTCTGCATGAATCGTTCACGGTTGGCAGTGTGGCTGTTGATGAGGCGTATCATCTCCCGGCGCTCAAACGACGATACAGCGTCAACCGCTGATCCGGTATCAGTACCGGACAGAAAGGCCGCTGCAAGCTGTTTTTTATTAACGTTCATGCAATACCTTTGATTAAAAAATGAGTTCCGACATGAAATGAATGAAATGAGCCAAAAACGATGCTACGCATGTCGGTTCTTTAAAAAATAAAATCCAATTAAAACATAAACTTAAATCCATTTAGTACCGACACGCTTTTTTCCGTGGAAAATTTTCATAAATAGCGAATCCATGCGGATAATTCACCCTCGGTGCTCTCAAGTGCTGGAAAGTACCTTTTCGGAGGGGGGTATCCCCTCCTCGCACACTATCGGCTCCCGTCTCTGGCCATTCGACGCAGGTCACGAAGCGTCTCGCTTTCATCTTCATCCCCACCGGCAACATCATTCCCCGCACAAGGGGCAGCGTCGGAGGCCATAAAGCGCTCAAAGCTGGCCGCCAGCACGCCGCTGCCGTTCGGCGCTGGTGCGAGAGAAAGCAGCTCTACAGCTCGCTCTTGCGTCATGCCTGGCTGTGTGGAAAGCGCTGCCGCCAGTGCCTCGCGTCCTTTCGCCGCATCGCTTGAGATAATCGCGTTTGAAGTAATTCCGTCCGGAACGCGCTGACCTTCAGATGATACAGCCTGCATAACCGCCATAGCCTGATCGACACTGGCGTCTGTGAACAGCGCCAGAGCATTGGCTAACTGCACGTTACCGCGTGCTGCCTCGCACGTCATGATTGACGCGATACGCGCCTTTTCATCGTTCATCTCCACTCTATTAACCCTTCCTTTAAATTGTTCACTCATTATTCCGATTGCATCCATGCCGTTCACCAGCTCATGAGCCAGTCCAATATCAACGGATTCCTTCCCGTCATACACCGCCGCTTCTGTTGCCAGAATTTTAGCCACAGAAAGCCCGGTATAACTTGCCACTTTTTCGGCGAAAACCTGCCTTGCTGCATTCATCTTCTTAGAAAAATCAGCCCTGACGCTATCAGGTAGTGCGCTGTACGGGTTGCCGTCCACCTTGTGATCGCCTGAGTAGATCAGCGTGATATCCACCCCGACGTTTTTCATCTGCTCTGAACGGTTAGCGTGTGCCATAAGCAC
Source organism: Lelliottia sp. SL45 (assembly GCF_026672535.1). NCBI lineage: Bacteria > Pseudomonadati > Pseudomonadota > Gammaproteobacteria > Enterobacterales > Enterobacteriaceae > Lelliottia > Lelliottia sp. SL45. The sequence goes on along the minus strand of NZ_JAPPRH010000015.1, from coordinate 44,212 downwards.
GCCGATTGAACCCATGCGCCCCGTCTGCGTCGTCAGTCGCCGCGTACAGGCCGATGCCAGCAACATAGCAGCAGAACAGGCCATATCATTCGCAAGCGCCCAAATAGGCTTTTGCTGGCGCATTCTGGCTATCATGTCGGCACAGTCAAAAGCACCCGCCACCTGACCGCCAGGGCTGTCGATATCCAGCATGACGCCACGCACCTCCGGATCAGCCATCGCCTGATCCAGACGCGCGATAATTCCATCGTAGCCGGTCATACCAGAGAAGGGGCGCATTGCCCCCAGCTTGTGAACCAACGTCCCTGACACCGGTAGCACGGCGATACCGTTGCGTACTTCGTAGAACCGCGCAGCCTTGCGATCGCCTGACATAAACGACGCTGTTACCGCCTCCATGTCCTGCGCACTCAGAAGGGCGTTTTCCTGCGGGATAATGAGGCTTTCAGTGCCAATCTCTTTACCCAGTGCCGAAAAGAAAACCCGCGCGTAGGCGGGTTCTAACATCAGGGGTTCGTTAAACGCCGTACTGGCAATGTGCGCCAAATTACGAGACATAAAACCTCACTTAGCCAGCCAGGGGCTGAACAGAGAGCGCGGAACCAGCAAACGCAGATAGTTTTTTCTCGAACGTGGTGACATTTTCCGGCCAGTTGACGATATCGGCGTTAAACGTTCCGGTTTTATACACCTGTGCACGGCGCTGGTTGGCCGTGTCGATAGCAAAGCTTGTCAGATACACAGCAGCGCCAGCGTTAACACCGTCCCATGGCGTAACAAGGCCGCTGGTCGGCTCGACCATCAGCGGCGTAAACGCCGGGATATTACCCGTGTTAAGCAGGCAGGCCAGCGTCGTACTAACCTCTGCCGTTCCTGAGTAAAGTTCTGAGTATGGAACGCCCATTTTTTCCCCTTATGCGACGATGACAGTAACGAATCGGTTGATATTCACGGGCACCGGCTGCGGGCAAGAATGCGTTTGCACAAACTCCATGCCCGGGTCGCCCGTTTCCGTCCAGTTTCGGATGTAATACTGCACCTGAGTAAGCCCTTCACGGACTGCGTGCTGATCCTGAATGGCACCGTAGGCCATTACGCCAGTGTTTTTCGTGTGGCCGAATACCATCATATTCGGATCAAGGTACGGCTTTTCTTCGCTGGACTCGGATTCAGCATACAGGCCGCTGTAAACAATAATCGCAACGTCGCCGTAATACCCCTTGAGTGAGACGACCTCACCCACGTTTTTAAGCGCCAGCTCCAATTCAGAGTTTGAGCCTCGACGCGTGTCCAGATACTCGCGAAACTTCTTGAACGAACGCAAAAGCCGCCAAACCTCTTTACCCATGACAATGACGTTAATCGGACCGTTGGCGCTTTCTCCATACAATTCGAGGTCGTGGTACGGATCAAAGGTTTCCGCGTCCTGCACTGACCACGCTGCACTACCGGCCTGGGTGATGATGTTCATGTCACCGATAGCCCAATCAATTTCGTAGCGCTCGATGCCATCGCCCTCGATGATGTTCTTACCCGTGGTAATGGCATTCACCGCCAGCCATTCGGCGCGGGCTTTGATAGCGTTCGTTTGATTGGCCAGAGAATTATTGATGTGCTTTGTGCGGCGGTAAGACGGTGATGCAGCCAAACCAATCGGCTCACCGGCCATTCTGGAAAACTCTTTTGACGGGTCGATCGCGTGCTTAGGCTTCTGATAGCCCGGCTTAAAGCTGTGCGTGCTGAAACCTTTGTCACGCTGAACGCTGGCACCAACCATCGGGGAACAAAACGGACTCATGACTACCTTCTGTTCATCCAGACGATCAAGCATGATTTCAGGCGTCGAAAACAAAACGACCTTGGGAAAAAACAGCTCTGTGAACAGCGGTCTAAACTTAAAGCGGATATTCGCAGGGTCATCTACCAGCTTCATCATTTCCATTGGCTGCACATTTTCGAAAGGCATTACTTTTCCCCTTTCAACGCATTGCGAACCAGGCGGCGGACAAAATGCCCCACAGAAGGCGAATCAACGCCCAGCGCCTCGCGCTTTTCTCTGTCGATTTCAAGCAGTTCCTCAATTTTGGTGACTAAATCGCCGTCAATGTAAACAGAGCGCCCATTACGGCGTCGGTCAAGGGTGATATCTAGCGCTTCGTGAAGTCTGTCTACCTGTGTTTTATCTTCTTTCATGTTGGGTCTCTTGGGTGAAAATCTAAACTGTATGAAAAAACAGTGTTGATCAAAATGAAATGAAAGGCAACTTCGTTTCATAAAATGCAACGACAGGTGTCAGAAAAAAATTCTGATGCAGAACTGCCATAAAAGCACCTCAGGTTGTTGTATTTATTTTTGAAGTCCGCACAGGGCAAGGGCTGGAGTGAAATGACAAAACAACAACCACCCCCTTAAAAATTTTCATAAATAGCGAACCCGTGCGAGTTTTTCACCCTCGGTGCTCTCAAGTGCTGGAAAGTACCTTTTCGGAGGGGGGGGTTGGGGCGACCGTTAAGCCGCCTCTTCAGGGAGGTCCGTACGTATTACGTCCGAACTTAAAATTAGTGTTGCTGAAACTAAGAAAAATTAAAATATAGGGGAAAACTGTCTACCACTGTCTACCTTGAAAATTATTTATTAATTTCATTAACTTAAGTGGTCGATAGTTGGTAGACAGTTGACCTTAACTCTCTACCCAAGTCTCTACCATTGTATAAAATAACAACAAAAGGTAGACAGTAGTCGAGAGTAGTAGACAGTTATTGGTGAAACTGTCTACCCAACTAACCAACTAATAAATAAAGCTTTTTAACCATATTTTTATACTGGTAGACAGTAGTAGACAGTTTTCATATTAAAATAATTTTCCTCCCAACATCAGGACGTAAAAAAGGCGACCGTTAAGCCGCCTCTTCAGGGAGGTCCGTACGTATTACGTCCGAACTTAAAATTAGTGTTGCTGAAACTAAGAAAAATTAAAATATAGGGGAAAACTGTCTACCACTGTCTACCTTGAAAATTATTTATTAATTTCATTAACTTAAGTGGTCGATAGTTGGTAGACAGTTGACCTTAACTCTCTACCCAAGTCTCTACCATTGTATAAAATAACAACAAAAGGTAGACAGTAGTCGAGAGTAGTAGACAGTTATTGGTGAAACTGTCTACCCAACTAACCAACTAATAAATAAAGCTTTTTAACCATATTTTTATACTGGTAGACAGTAGTAGACAGTTTTCATATTAAAATAATTTTCCTCCCAACATCAGGACGTAAAAAAGGCGACCGTTAAGCCGCCTCTGTTTATCATTCCTGCTCGCCACCTCCCGTCGCTGCGGGTAGCCATTCGTCTGCTTCATCCTTCAGCACCACATTGGAGGCAATCCGGCCCTTGTCAGGGTTTCTGGTTCTCTGCTTGCGTAGGTACTCTTCCCCGTACTCTGCCATCATTCCAGGCATATCCCTGCCGAAACTGGTAAGCGACATAGTCTTGTTCAGACCATGCGCCGCCATATAGGCCAGATATGCGTGATACAGGTAGCGCCGTGGGCTGAATGGCGTTATCTCTGCATTGCCTATTACCATCCCGTCACACTCAACCAGCGTCATAAGGTAGCCGCAGAAGTCCAGCAGGGAATCACCCTCACGCTTCACGCTCAACGCCTCCTCTGATTTGCGCTGCTCTGCCAGAAGCTGCCGCGCTTCGTCCTGCCGGGCAAACCGGGCCATCAGGTGGCGGATAATCACGGGCAATTCAGCCTCAATTTTCTCCACCAGCATCGGATCGCGCTTCTCCTCGCTCACCACCTCTGAAAAATTGAATATCACCCGACGCCGGGAAATTCCGCCGCTGCGGTCGCTGAATGTCATGGCATGGTTATTCACTGCCAGCACTACCGCCGGGATCCGTACCGAATATGGCGCTTTGTGCTTCGGGTCAATTGATACCCGGTCACCGCCCGTAATGGCCTTAATCCCTGCCCCATCGCCAGCATAGCGGGTCATATCCGGCATGATGATCAGGGAGTAGCCGACCACCAGTGCACGCTCTCGCGGCTTTTCCAGCGCATCCATACTCGCCGATACGGTGTTTCCCTTCCCTGCCAGCATGGTGCAGATCTCCGCCATGACGCTTTTCCCACTTCCACCCGGCCCCGTTACTTCAAGGAATAGCTGCCAGTCGTACCGGTTCGCCATCACCATATACAGGGCCGCCAGCAGGCGCTCCGCCTTTTTGCCGTTCGCGGCGGTAGAGTGCTGCAGCCAGCGCCAGAAGTTTGGCGCGTTGTTCTCCAGGCTCTCGCCGTTCTCGGCCGCCACAAAATCCACCTCACTGGCGATCAGTAACCAGTCCTCCCGCTGGTGCGCGCGAAACTCACCCTTACTGCTGTCAAATACGCCATTACGGAACCCGATAAGGTGCCGGGCTGTTTCCCCCATCTGTGGCAGGCTCAGCTTCATGGTGTCCACGGCGTTCTTCATCGCGGTCATGGAGTAAGGCGCATCGGCTTCAATGAATATCGCCGCCATCTGGCGAGTCAGTGCCTTATCAGTGACGGGCGACCAGATCACACCGTTGTAATGGTGAACGGTGTCAGACTCTTGATGCAGCGCCAGCAGGCCATCATAGTGATCCAGCAATACCTCACCGCGCTGGCTTGGCCCCATCTGGTTAAGCGAGGACGTAGCCGCGTCCGTAACGCGCTTTTTCTTCTCCGGCTTCGGCTGCGGAAATACCCGGTTGATTCGCTCTGCATCGCAAAGAAGCTCCTTCACCTCGTCGCCAATAATCGCGGCCACCAGCGCAGTACGGTTTTCTTTCTGCTTTTTGGTGTCAGTCAATACCAGACCTTGATCGCACAATTCCTCATAGCTTGGACCATTTCCAGCGACGAACTCAAGCAAGCGTCGCGCCAGTACCCCATAAGGTGAGGTCTTATCACGGTGACGGGCTACCGCTGCGTCTGCACCTTTTTTATCAATAGAGTGACCATGCACCCAGGAATACACGCAGGAAAACAGCGCGTCGGAAATTTCTTCCGGCTTAATTGCAACCCCCGTCATTTCAGAAGACCTCTATCTTTCAGAATATTGTTGTGTACTACAGCTAAAAATGCAGTGCTCCTTTCAACCCTCAGTTGCCAGCGCCTGAAACCAGAACGGGTAACACAATCAGGGAAGACATAAATAACTCCGCGATGGGAAAACATGTTTTCAGCCGTCAAATTGATAACCAACTCAGAATTTATTCCCCTGCACGTAAACACGATTTCAGGTCGAGCGCGACCGCCAGCAAAAAGCCGGAATAATTTTTTCAGCATGATTTTTATTCCTCTTTAATATCTACTGCTTTTTGCAGGTGTTCTTTGGATTTATATACCAGGCTGCGTATGGCGGCCACGCAGTTACATTCGTGTTCGTCGCCTTTGCCGAGGCATTCCATCCAGATTTCCAGAATAGCCAGCGCCTGATCGCTGTAAGCCAGCGCATTTTCAGCTTGGATCAGAACTTCAAAAGGAACCTGTCTCATTTCGTTTCACCCATACCCAGCTCGGCGATTAATGCCAGGCGAATTTCTTGGTTAAAATCACAGGCGATTGAAATCAAATCAATCAGCACTGGATGGCATTCTTTATTAGCCTTATCCAGAATGATCTCGAAGAGTGAGGCAGCCAACGTTGCTTTATATTCTGCCTGGTCAAGGCTGATTGGCTCACGCATTTTGCGCCCCCTGAATAAAAGTGATACGCACGTGTTTATAGCCCGCTGCCTGCGCCAGTTGCTGCGCTGTTGTCCTGGCTTCATCTGCGCTTGCGCTGGTCATTGTGTAATGAATGCCTACCGTGTGACCGCGCTTGTTTACGCCGTATCCGGCGACATGGAAGGTTTTACGCATGGCGTACCCCCGCCATTTCTCTGAGTGAATCGCGGGCATCGGTGCCCATCAGCGACCAGAGATAATTACCTTCCATGAAATGATAATTCAGCGGGCTGGCCGTCCTGATTTTCGCGGCGAACGTCAGATCCCACGACGGAAACGCGTCACGCGCTGCCTCTTCGGTGTCTGCCTGTGTGCGCAGGGTGACAGGTTGCCCCGTCCACTCCTCGCCCTTAGGCTGCCCCAGAAAGATCCAGCTAAATGCTGGCTTTTGGTCTGTGGTAATATTGGCTGTAGCCATTGCGTTACTCTCCATTGCGTTTGTGGTTAGAAGCCCGGTTAGTGCTGGTAACACTTCTGGGCTTCGCTCTTTACTGGTGAATCGCACCATTGATTTATAAACTACCCTCAAGTGAATCGCACTTCAAGTGCTTTCAATAAAGTTTTTTTTGCGTATACTGAATCGCACCAACCATAAGGAGATCCAGTAATGGCAACTAGTTCAACAAACAACAAGTCACAGCAGCTTAATGCAAGATTCCCTCATGAAGTTGTCAAAGAGTTAGAAAACAACCTCGAGGAAGGCGAGACAAAAGCGCAATTTATTGTCACCGCCGTGAAAGGCGAAATAAAACGCCGCCAGCGCCGCAAAAAGCCGGAGTAAGGCAGATCCCCGTCGCTACCGCCGACCACCAGCAAACAGCGATGAAAAAATATAATTTTGCTGTATATCATTGTTTTCATTACCGGAGGTCACAGTGACCACTGACATTTCTCAGCGTAATATCCTGCTGAATGGGTGCTCTCAAATCGCTTGCTGCACGCCGTTTACCCCTGGTAGAATCGGCGGCGTTAGTGGTTAAAGGCAGTAATAACTCAGGTGTGACAGAAAAACGTTCACAAGGGCGCTCCAGCAATGGGGCGCTTTTTGTTTGCCCAATGGCCGACACCATTACGCTGACGTTCTGACGGATGCCAGATACGCATCGAGATCTGATTGCATGTAGATCGTCTTTTTACGTCCGACCTTGTAGAAGGGTATTTTTACGCGACCTGAGCTGTGCCAGTTCGCCAGTGTGCGAGGGGCTACGCCGATGTAGTCAGCGGCCTCCGGGCGGGTGAATTTCTTATCTGTAGAGTGATTGGTATTCATGGTTCCTCACCGTGTTTGATGGATAACAACGGTGAGGATTATTGAAATTAGCTGAGTAGAAAAAAAGTGGGTTATCCGGATATTATGGGGATTATCCGGATACTACCCCATTAATGTGAATGTTGTTTTCCGCACAGGACCTTCAGGGCGCAACGCAGCATCTTTAAGCCATCCCTCTATCGCCTCCCTGCTCACACCCTCGCCAAAATAACTATCCAGCGCCTTAGCCATGCGGGCATAACTTATAGTGGGGAAATGCTGCCATGTTATTGTTGCTTTCCTAATTGCCTCATCATAAAAGCGATGTTTTTTCCTCTTGGAAGATATTTCCTTTTGCCTTTTTGATATAATTAACTTCTCGATATTAGACTCAAAATCCTTAAATCCTTTATAACAAAAATAATCGGAAATTATTATATCCATGGCGCTTTGTAATGCATTTTTATTTGTATTAAGTAAAACTTTGACCTTAGAGTCATCGGAGCACACAAAATCAAAGAAACCGACAAGCTCCTTGTAATTTTTCTCCCTAATAAGTTCAAAAGCTTTTGATTTATCACCAACGCAAATTGCAACTATTGTTTTAGACTTTGAAATTTTATTACCAGCATCAAGGTAATCATTAATGCCTTCATCAACAAATGCACTAAAAACATTCTTTGTAACGTCTAAAGCCCCTTTAGATTGCTGATTAATGATTGTGTGGTATTGATTTAAATAATCAAACAGTTCTCTGTTCATGCTTTTTTCTCGCTGCCCTGTACGTTGAGGATATCGAAAAGCATCCGGCGCTTTTCCTCGTCGCTCATGGAACCCATGACGGCCAGCAGCTGTGCGTCGAGGTTTCCGGTTTTCTCTTTGCGCCCGGCGTGCTCCAGAATGGCGCTTTCTATTTTTTGTGCTGGCTCGTACAGCTCGTCAGCGGAAAAATGCAAATAGCCCTGGGTAACGTCAGCGCTGCGCATGGTTTTGTGGTTCATCAAGCGCTTAAGGATGTACGAACCAACGCCCACCAGCTCCGCCACGCTGCCGAACGTGCGCCGGGCATCATGGCAGGTGAATTCGATTGCTGGTCTGCCATCTCTGGCCGTCTCCTGGCTTATGCGGTCTATCACCCGGCGCGGATCGGAAATAATCCCGCCCTTCACCGCCGGAAATACGTAATTGCTGCAACTGTCTGCCCGCCGGCGCTCAAAAATGGCGTAAAGCGTATCGGTTATCGGCAGCTCCAGCGGGTCGCCGTTCTTCGTTTCGTCTATCCAGAAATAGCGACCGGACATATTTACGCGCGGCCACTCCAGGCCGAAAACCTCTGAGCGGCGTAACCCCGTAAATAACGCAACGTCGAGCGCGTCACAGACCGATACGGCGTAATCATCCCTTATGCTGGCTGAGTGCTGCCGGACGGCCTCCACAGCATCCAGCCAGCGTGACAGCTCGTTATTACGTATGCGGGTAGTCTTTCGCGTCGTACCGTGCCATTTCCGTTTCGTGCTCAGCACCATGGTTGGCGGGTCGGGCAGCAGACGATTGCCGTCACCATCACGGTAGTGATCGTGTGAATACCGGTACACCGCCCGCAGTACCCGCGCCCACAAATCCGCCTGGGATTTGCTGCCCGTGGCGATGCCCGCCCGCTGGTGTTTATCCCCGAACCAGATCCCGCCGTCGGTAATGGCCTTGTGCCTGGCCTCCACCCTTTCGCGGTCAATGGACGCCAGCGGCGTTTGCAGCCAGTCGCCGGAAAAGTTGCTGATAATCCCCTGGTACTGGTCAACGGTCGTTTTCTTGATACGGTGTGCGCGGGATTTGATGTACTCCGCCAGCGCGTCACCCAGCGTGATGGATTTATTTTTTTCATCACGTCGCTGATCGTTCGGATTGTTTCGGCTTATCGCCACCTCGCCCAGCGTTCTGGCGGCCTGTTCCCTCGCCTGGTCAACGGTGAGATCCGGAAACTTACCCAGCGTCACCCGGAAAAACTTCCCGTCTCGCTTCCTGACCACGCAAAAGCTCTTATTGCCGTTAGAGGTAATGCGCAGCCTCAACCCGTTAACGAGGCTGTCAGAGTATTCGACGCGTTTACCGTTTTCCGGTATCTCGAGATCGAGCAACGCCGATTTGGTGAACCTGATTGTTCTCATGATTTTTTCTGACCTAAAATCCGGGGATACTTCGGGGATACCTCGGAGGGGTAAAAGTGGGTAATTTTAGGTCATTTCGGTGAAGTGGCGTAGTCTCTAAATGCTTGTTTTTCAATGAAAGTGAGAAATAGTGATATATATCACCTAAAACTCATAATCGCTTGGTCGCTGGTTCAAGTCCAGCAGGGGCCACCAAACATAAAGGGCTTACGCCAAAACGTAAGCCCTTAGTTTTTTCAGGATTCATGAATCAGCGGCGTGGATAACTCACACGAGCTCCCGGAGTTGCTCCTGCATATACGCAGAAAAGTATTCAGGGTTCTTGATAACGACATGGTCAGTTGAGTTAATTTTCTCAGCCCATCCGGCGACTTTTTTGGTGAAGTCCGGATCCCATCCCTCCTGGCTGCCGCGCGCCATCACATCAGCGGCGCTGGCTGGTGTACCCAACTCTTTCAAATACTTGAATATTCCCTTCGCGGTACTTTCGTCCATCGACTGCGGCACTGACGCGGAAGTGTCCATACCACCAATGAAATCCAATGCTTTCTCAATGACTGTTGGCATACTCTTATCCTTAAAATTAACCATCTGGTAACGACGCTTTACCAGGGCCTGAAATTGATCGGAAATTCAAAGAGATTGTCACGGTACCGGAAACACCTCTCTTACCCTTGAGCGCTCCGGTACATTCATAAAGCATTGCACAATCCACACACCCGAACCATTAACCCCCTCACAAACATCTAAAACTAAAGAAATCCCTCGTCGCGCCGATCATCATCCGTGTGTATTATTTCCTGTAGCTCTTACCACAACTAACCTTAACTCAAATACTTAAGCGCTAAAGCGAAAGGCATCATGAGCACACCGATCAAGCGGCTAGAAATCATAAAAAATGCCATTGAACTGGAAGATGACGACATCATTTACAGTCAGCTGGCACGGCTGAAAAGTGAAGCGTTTGACGATGAGCTACAGGCGATCGTCGCGGCGCTTGAGAATAAGAACTACACGGCAGCGATGGCTGCCATCACTGCCTGGTTGCAGAGTCAGCGCTCACTGACCCAGTGGCGCGACCCGCAGGTGGCTGCCAGCAAACTCGAATTGAGAGCATTAGAAGAGCGTCTGCGCGATCTGATTGACCGCCGCAACGCCCGCGTGCAGCAGCTCGACGAGTTCAACGATCTCTATTTCTCCCGCCTTGGCCCGCTGATGTCACAAATCCTGCAACTGCGCAAAACCCTGGCGGAGCTGAACCTGCGCCGCCAGCAGGCGGAGGCGCGTCGTCGCGAAGAGGATTATCGCCGCTGCCAGCAATATATGGCGCAGGCCGTAGAAGTGCTGGCAACGCTGACTCAGCGCTGGCGCGCCCTGCCCGCCGACTCCGTGCAGGCCGCCGAGGCGCGTAAGCATCTGCAGCAGCAAAGCGATCTGATTGCCAATCTGCTGGCCGAGGCGCAAGAGCTGGAAATGGGCTTAACGCGCGAAGAGGAGCCAGCGCGTCAGGCGCGGGACGAGGCCAACGAAGAGTATGAGAAATATCGCGAGCAGCACCACGATGCTGAAGTGCGTCTGCGCAAAGGCAAAGATCTGTCGGAAGAGGATCAGAACGAGCTGAAACGGCTCTGGCGTCAGGCCAGTAAGCTCTGCCACCCGGATCTGGTGGCGGACGATCTGAAAGAAGAAGCTAACTCCATGATGGTGCAACTCAACCAGGCCAAACAGCGCGGCGATGTGAAAGCCATTCGTTCGCTGGTTGCGCGTCTGCAGCAGGGCTTTGAGCCGCTAATGGCAAGCGACCGCCTGAACGATCTGGAACGTATTCGCAAAAAAATGGCGCAGGTACGCGAGCAAATCGACACATTAGTGAACGAACTGGCAGAGCTGGAAAAAGAAGAGTCCTGGCTGCTGGTCTCCTCGCTGAGCAATATGGAGACCTATTTTGCCCAGCAGGAGAAAGCGCTGCACGACGTGCGCGCCGCGCTTGAACATCAGGTGAACGCAGCGCAGCTCGACGAAGTGGCCTGATTACTTCGCGTGCCAGTACGCGCTGGCACGCACCAACTGTGGATCAATCGCGTCGGTCTCAAACTGGCGGCTCAGGTTTTTCACCACCTTCCCTTCCCCGGTCAGCCAGATAAAGTAATCCCCGGCAGGCACGTTCAATGTCGCCAGCCGATCCGCCACCGCCTGCTCGCTGTGCCCGACAATCCAGGTGATGTTGAAATCACGCAGATGCGCCAGATAGTCCTTATACGCTTCGTCACCCACGGTCACCACTGCGTGAATCTCCGGGCGAACCGGTAGCTGTGCGATAGCCTCCAGACGGCGACGCAGCGCAGGCATTCCGGACTCATCACACACGTACAGCTGCCAGGCGTAATCTTCAGGCACAACCAGCGATCCGCGCGGGCCGCCGATCGTCAGTTTATCGCCCTCTTGCGCCTGCACCGCCCAGTTGCTGGCGACACCGCCATCGTGTACGAAGAAATCGAGCACCAGTTCGTGGCGTGTTTCGTCGTACAGCGGCGTGTAGTCACGCGCCATAGGACGCACACCGTCGCCCCAGTCGATGCCTTCGTCAGTGACTACCGGCGGGACAAAGGTCGCGCCCGGTGCCGGGAAAAAGACTTTGGTGTGGTCGTCAAAACCCTTTGAGCTAAAGCCCTCCAGCGCGTCGCCGCCTAAGACAATGCGTTGAAAGCCAGCGCTTATACGCTCAACGCGGAGCACGGTCAGCTCGCGAAAGCGCAGTTCATTGCGTACACGTTGTGGGTAGCGGGTCGATGTCATGTTTCTGCCTTCGTGAAGTGAATACGATATATCTAAATTAATTTTAAATGATAATGATTGCTAACAAACGAGATTGCAAGTCTTTTTTTGATATAGCTATCACAAGGATTTCTCGCTACACCAATTCATAATTAAATTCTATAAATTCATATAGATATCACAAACACAGAAAACAACATTGCTAATCCGATAACTTTAGATATAAATTAGATATATCAAATTAAGGAGAAAACCGATGCGACATTCCCACGACGATTTCGACAGAGACCATCACCATCATGGCCGCGGCTCAGACCATCACGGCGGCGGCGGTGGACGACGTCAGCGCTTCTTCGGCCACGGCGAGCTACGCCTGGTGATTCTGGAGATTCTGACCCGTAACGCCAGCCACGGCTACGAACTGATTAAAGAGATTGAGAGCATGACTCAGGGGAACTACACCCCCAGCCCGGGTGTGATCTATCCGACCCTCGATTTCCTGCAGGATCAGGCGTTTATTACTATTTCGGAAGAGGAAGGCGGGCGCAGGAAGATTGCGATCACCGTTGCCGGGCAGCAATGGCTTGACGAAAATCAGGAACATCTGGAACACATTCAGGCACGTATTAAAGCGCGCTGCGTGGGCTTCCAGCTGCGTAAAAACCCGCAGATGAAGCGGGCGCTGGATAATTTCAAAGCGGTTCTCGACCTGAGAGTGAATCAGGGGGAGATCAGCGACGCGCAGCTCAAACAGATCATCGGCGTGATCGACCGCGCGGCGCTGGAGATCTCCCAGCTGGATTAAGCCAGCGCGTCCTCGCGCACGCGGAACACTTTTACCAGCTCTTTCAGGTGCATCGCCTGATCGTTAAGCGAGGCCGCTGCCGCTACCGACTCCTCCACCAGGGCAGAGTTCTGCTGGGTGGTGGAGTCAATCAGGCCAATCGCGCTGTTAATTTGCGAGATGCCTTCCGTCTGCTCGTGGCTCGCCTGACGGATCTCACGCAGAATGACGTCCATCTCCTCCACGTTCCCGACCATGCCGTTAATCAGCCCGCTCGCTTTTTCCACCAGGTTCATCCCGTCCTGGGTCTGACTGGTTGAGCTTTCGATCAACTGGCGGATCTCGCTGGCAGACGAAGCGCTTTTCTGCGCCAGCTGGCGCACTTCACCGGCCACCACCGCAAAACCGCGTCCATGCTCACCGGCACGCGCCGCCTCAACCGCCGCGTTCAGCGCCAGAATATTCGTCTGGAAGGCAATCGCATCGATCAGGTTGATAATATCCGACATGCGGTTAGAGGTTTCGTTTATCAGGCGCATTTTCTGCGTCACCTGCTTCATCATCTCGCCGTTGTTTTTCACCACGCTCGCCGCATCAGCGGAGAGGTTCGTCGCCTCACCCGTATGGGCCGCAGTATTTTTCACCGTAGCGGTGATCTGCTCCATCGAAGCCGCGGTTTGTTCTACAGAACTGGCCTGCTCTTCGGTACGCGCCGCCAGATCCTGGTTCCCCGCCACAATCTGCGCCGCCGCGCTGGAGATATTTTCAGAGCCAGACTGCACCTGCTGCACAATTTCCAGTAAACGGGTTTTCATCTCCATCAGGGCATGCAGCAGCAAGCCTGTTTCGTCTTTCGTGCGGGTGGTGATGTTGCGGGTTAAATCGCCTTCAGCAATGGCTTCAGCAAACGCCACCGCCTCGCCCAGCGGACGGGTAATGGATCGCACGATGAACCAGCCAATCGTACTGCCGATCAGCACGCTAAACGCGGTGAGGATCACCAGCAGCAAGCGGTTGGTGTTGAAATCACCGTCCACCTGCTTTCCGGCGCTTTGCATTTCGCTGTTTTGCACCGCGATCAGCTCCTGCACTTTGGCCTTGTAAGCCTGTTGCAGATCCACGGTGTGGGTCATCATCTCCTGGATCGCCCCCGCGCGGTCGTTGTTCTGTACGGCCTGCAAAATCCGATAGCGGGAGTCGAGATACTGCTGACGCACGTCGCGGATGCCGGTCAGGATCTGTTGCGATTTTGCGTCTTTCAGGGAGTTATTCAGGTCAGTCAGAATGACGGTAATCTGTTCGCTGATCGCTTTCAGCCGCTGCTGCGACTGGGCAGCATACTTGCCCTGCTCATCCAGCAGCATGAGCTGTTGAGTGCTAACAAATTCCTGGAAGTTATCAATCAACTGATTGGCTTTTACCGTCGTCGGGTAATCGTGGGTAATGATGGTTTGCATCCCGTTATTTGCCCGATTAAGGCTCAGGAGCGACAGGCTGGCACTCACCACCATCAGAACAATTAAGAATCCAAAGGCCAGAAATAATTTTGTGCCGATCTTTACGTCATGTAAGAACATATATACTCCATCGATGTGATTATTTCTCAGACGATCAGCGTTATCGGTAACTTTCACGCTAACTTTATGACTTTGATCGTTTTTATATTTCATAACCACTGCAATGGATAGGCTGAATCTATTAATAACGCGCCATCGATCGTTACTTAACCGTCAGACAGGCGGTTTTTGAAATAGCGTTGGGGTAAATTGAGTTAGGTGGGGATAAATAACTGATCCAATTACTTTAGTTATTTAATATAAAATTAACATTTCAGCGTAAATATAATTACAACGCCGGGAATAAAAAAGCCCGCTTATTTCAGCTGAAACAAGCGGGCTTTTTCTTGAACGTTACTGAATCAATGAAGAACCGTGACCGCATCTTCCAGACGTCCGGCGCGGTGCTTCACCATCGCCGAGACGCGGGCGCTCTCTTCCACCAGATCGGCGTTTTTCTGCGTGATGTCATCCAGTTCGGCAACCGCACGGGTCAGATCAGACAGACCGGTCGCCTGCTCGGAGGTCGAGTGGCTGATCTGGGCAATCAGGCGCGTCACGTTTTGCACCTGCTCCACGATGTCGTCCATGGTGCGCCCGGCGGCGTGAACCTGATCGGAGCCCGACTGCACCTTGCTGGCGCTGGCATCAATCAGCTTGCGAATATCGTTGGCGGCGCTGGCGCTACGGCTAGCCAGATGACGCACCTCTCCGGCCACCACGGCAAAGCCTTTACCCTGCTCGCCCGCACGCGCCGCTTCAACCGCCGCATTCAGCGCCAGGATATTGGTCTGGAAGGCAATATCGTTGATTAGCTTGGTGATGGAGCCAATGCGCTGGGTGCTGTCGGCAATATCATCCATGGTTTTCACCACGGTCTGCATCGCGTGGCCCCCTTCCGCTGCCGCGTCACTCGCCACTATCGAGAGTTTATCGGCCGCCGCTGCGGTTTCAGAGTTGCTCTGCACCGACGCCGCCATCTGATTCATCGTCGTCACGGTCTGCTGCACATTCTCGACCGTCTGGCGGGTGCGATCGTTGAGATCTTCATTGCCCTTCGCCAGTCGGTCGCTGCCATCGCGCACACTTACCACCTGGCTGGAAACATCATTGATCAGCCAGCGGCACATCAGCCCCAGCTGTCCGACCGCGCGCAGGGTCAGCCCCAGCTCGTCGCTGCGGTTCAGATGGTCAACGCTGTTACGCTCGCCGGTCGCCACTTTGAGCGCCTGACGCGCCACATTCTCTACCGGGCGCACGATTTGCTGCTCGAACAGGAGAGTGCCCAGCAGCATCACCAGCGCGCTCGCGCCCAGTGCCGCCCAGCTCGCATGAGTGGCAATAAGCGTGGCAGCCAGTGCCACAAACAGACCAGCCATCACACCACGTACCCGCCAGCGCAGCGGCATTGCCGGTAATTTCCCGCGCCAGCCCTTACTCACCACCAGCCCTTTATGTACACGTTTATTGCAGCGCCCTTCGTTCAGGGCTTTATACAGCGGTTCGACTGCGGCGATCTCCTCCGCCGTGGCTCGGGTGCGAATCGACATGTAGCCCGTCACCTCTCCGCCGCGCACCATCGGCACGGCGTTGGCGCGCACCCAGTAGTGGTCGCCATTCTTACGGCGGTTTTTCACAATTCCACTCCATGGCTCGCCCTGTTTCAGCGTGTACCACATATCGGCAAAGGCCGCTTTAGGCATATCCGGGTGGCGCACCAGATTGTGCGGCTGGCCCAGCAGTTCATCCAGTTGGTAGCCGCTCACTTTCACAAAAGTGTCGTTGGTGTGGGTCATGTGGCTGTGGAGATCGGTGGTGGACATGAGGGTGGTATCGTCGTTCAGAGGATATTCATTCTGAGTGACATACGGTTGAGCGGACATGATGGGCATCCCTTGCAGGTTATTTGAATGTTAATTTTGTGGGTTTATCTTTTTTCGGCGGTAAATAATTTATCTTTAGTTGTTAAATCCGATCGAGATCGCAAATTGCAGTTAAACCGCACTTTTTGTACGCATTTCTAATTGATTGATTTAAAATACTTTCGCAAAGAAATTACCCACAAAGGCACACCCGTTAACGCCTCCTTAAGTGGCAAACCATGCACTACAAGGGTGCAATAGACGAATTCCATGGCAGTCGCCAGGCCAGATAGCCCAGCGGCAAAGCGCGTATCTTTTCGTCCGGCACGATTAAATTTTGCACAACATTATGTTGACCTGGCATTTATCCCGATTTTCGTTAAGTCACGGGAAGTGGCGTAATCCCTGCAATAATTAATTCAGTATCATGTGATACGCGATCCCCCGGAGCTCATTTTGAACAGGTTACCTTCCAGCGCCTCGGCTCTCGCCTGTACCGCGCACGCACTGAATCTCATCGAAAAGCGAACGCTTGACCATGAGGAGATGAAACAACTTAATCGAGAGGTGATTGATTACTTTAAAGAACATGTGAATCCGGGATTTTTAGAGTACCGAAAATCTGTTACCGCTGGCGGGGATTACGGAGCCGTAGAGTGGCAAGCGGGAAGTCTAAATACGCTTGTCGACACCCAGGGACAGGAGTTTATAGATTGCCTGGGTGGTTTTGGAATTTTCAACGTGGGGCACCGTAATCCAACTGTGGTTTCCGCCGTACAGAATCAACTCGAGAAACAACCCCTTCATAGCCAGGAGCTGCTCGACCCGCTTCGCGCCATGCTTGCGAAAACGCTGGCAGCATTAACGCCCGGCAAGCTGAAATACAGCTTCTTCTGCAATAGCGGCACGGAGTCGGTCGAAGCGGCGCTGAAACTCGCCAAAGCGTACCAGTCACCGCGCGGGAAATTTACCTTTATCGCAACCACGGGCGCGTTCCACGGCAAGTCGCTGGGCGCACTGTCAGCAACGGCAAAATCGACATTCCGCAAACCCTTTATGCCGCTGCTGCCGGGCTTCCGCCACGTGCCGTTCGGTGATATCAACGCGATGCGTACCGTGCTCTCCGAGTGCCGTAAAACCGGCGACGACGTGGCTGCGGTGATCCTCGAGCCGATTCAGGGCGAAGGCGGAGTGATCCTGCCACCGCAGGGCTATCTGCCTGCGGTACGTAAGCTGTGCGACGAGTTTGGCGCGCTGCTGATTCTGGATGAAGTGCAGACCGGAATGGGGCGCACCGGCAAGATGTTTGCCTGCGAGCATGAGAACGTGCAGCCGGACATCCTGTGCCTGGCGAAAGCCCTCGGCGGCGGCGTGATGCCGATTGGTGCCACCGTTGCCACCGAAGAGGTGTTCTCGGTGCTGTTCGATAATCCGTTCCTGCATACCACCACCTTTGGCGGTAACCCGCTGGCCTGTGCGGCCGCGCTGGCCACCATCAACGTGCTGCTGGAGCAGAACCTGCCCGCGCAGGCGGAGCAGAAAGGCGATATGTTGCTGGACGGTTTCCTGCAGTTAGGGCGTGAGTACCCGGATCTGGTGCAGGATGCACGCGGCAAAGGGATGCTGATGGCCATCGAGTTTGTGGATAACGAAATCGGCTACAACTTTGCAAGCGAGATGTTCCGCCAGCGCGTGCTGGTGGCCGGGACGTTGAACAACTCGAAAACCATCCGTATCGAACCCCCGCTAACGCTGACCATTGAGCAGTGCGAGGCCGTATTAAAAGCGGCCCGCAAGGCGCTGGCGGCAATGAGGGTGAGTGTGGAAGAGGCGTAACGACCACTCTCTCGCCGGATAGCGCTGCACTTATCCGGCCTACGCAATCGGTAGGCCGGGTAAATCGCAGTGCCTCCGGCGATTTTTACGCCGGCATTAACCCGACAAAACTCCGCTTCTTCCTCGGCTCCGACATCAGCGCTTCGAGTTTCTCCACGCAGGCCAGATAGTGTGGCGTCTTCTTATGCGCCAGCACCGCTTCTTCGTCTTTGTATGCCTCGTAGATAAAGAACCGGGTTTTTACGCGCGGGTCCTGTAGCACGTCAAAACGCAGATTTCCCGGCTCCTGAATGGCGCCCTCATGATTGGCGCGAAACACCTCCAGAAACTCATCCACGCGCTCCGGTTTAATATTGATTTCCACTAACGTCACATTCATTTCACCTCTCCCTGTTTCTCTTCCTGCCAGAACTGGAACGCCTCGCGGGCGCTCATGTTCTCGTGAACCACTTTCTTCACTGCCTTCAGCATCGCCAGCGGCGCGCTGGACTGGAAGATGTTGCGCCCCATATCCACGCCTGACGCCCCCTGATCGATGGCGCGGAAACACATCTCCAGCGCTTCGTGTTCGGGCAATTTTTTCCCCCCGGCGATCACAATCGGCACCGGACAGCTGGCGGTGACTTTTTCGAAGCCCTCTTCCACGAAATAGGTTTTGACGAACTGCGCGCCAATTTCGGCGGCAATTCGGCTGGCGAGCGAGAAATAGCGCGCGTCACGGGCCATCTCTTTCCCGACGCCGGTCACTGCCAGGGTCGGAATGCCGTAGCGATTGCCCGCATCCACCAGCTTGATAATGTTATTGATAGACTGGTGCTCAAACTCGCTGCCGATATACACCTGCGCCGCCACCGCGCAGACGTTCAGGCGCAGCGCGTCCTCCATTGCCACCGCCACGCACTCGTTCGACAGCTCGCCCAGAATCGAGTTACCGCCCGACGCGCGCAGCACCACCGGTTTGTTGGTAGCTGGCGGAACGGTGCTTCGCAAAATCCCACGGGTACACATCAGCACGTCGGTTTCGGCAAACAGCGGAGCAATCGACAGATCGATACGCTCAAGCCCGGTAGTCGGCCCCTGGAAATAGCCGTGGTCGAAGGCGAGCATCACGGTGCGGTTACTTTTCGGGTTGAAGATGCGCGCGAGCCGGGACTGCATCCCCCAGTCCAGCGCGCCGCAGCCCTTCAGGGTAAAGGGCACGTTCTGCTGCGGCGTGCCGATACCGAAATCTTTTCCGTCTTTGATGTCATCTAAATCAGCCATGTTCTCCCCCGTCAGAAGTCGTATTTATCAATGTTCTCTTTAGTGAACACCACGCGCTCCGGCAGCAGCACGATGCCATTCCCCTTCGCCTCATACTGATAACCCTGCACGCTGTTAGGCTCGACTTTCAGCACGCCGATGCCTTTCACATCCACGCTGTCGCCCACGTTAAGATCGCCTTTTTTCAGCAAATGATCGGCGACATTGACCGCAATTTTGCCCTGCTGGACCACATCCCACAGGCCGAAGGCTTTTACCGTGCCGCGCTCGACGTACGGACGCATCACGTTCGGCGTACTAAAACCGACAATCGCCACCCCTTCGCGCTTAAGGTTCTCCGCCGCCTGCGCCGCCGCTGGCAGCGCGTTAGCGTCCGGCGCGATGATCGCATCCAGATCCGGGTAAGCTTTTAAGATCCCCTCGGCGGTTTGCAGGGATTTGGTCGCGTCGTTATAGCCAAACTGGGTGGTGACGATTTGCCACTGCGGGTGGTCTTTCTCGATTTTGGCTTTCGCCTCTTTCACCCACTGGTTCTGGTCCGTCACGGTTGGGCTGGAGTAGAAGAACGCGACTTTGGCGTCCGGTTTCGTGACCTGTTTTCCGGCCATATCCACCAGCAGGCTGCCGAGCTGCTCCGGCGTACCCTGATTGATATAGATGCTGCGGCATTCGGGTTTAGTGTCGGAATCCCAGGTCAGCACTTTCACGCCGCGCTGCATCGCGCGTTTGAGCGCCGGGCAGAGTCCGTCCGGCGATACGGCGGAGACGATAATGGCGTTGAAGCCCTGGTTAACGAAGTTGTTGATGAGCTGCACCTGGCCGGAGACGCTCGGTTCGGTCGGGCCATCGTAGGTAACGTCCACGCCCAAATCTTTACCCGCCTCTTTTGCGCCGTTCCCGCCGCTGGTAAAGAAGCCGACGCCCACCAGTTTAGGAATGAACGCAATCCGTTCGGCGGCCTGCGCCGAGGCAAAGCTTAACGCCATCGCCAGGACTATCAGTTTTGTTTTCATCTTACGCTCCGGGTATTTTTTGTGAGAAGAGTGCGCAGCCATTCACGGTGCAGACTCAGCGAACGTCCCATCACCACCACAACCAACAGCGCCCCTGACAGCGCGCTCGACACCTGGTTGGGGATGCCGACCATCTGTAAACCCTGTTGCAGATACCCCACCAGCAATGCCGCCAGCGCTGTACCCACAACCGAACCTGAACCGCCATAAATATTCGCCCCGCCGAGCACCGCCGCCGTGAGCGCGGGCATCAGCAGATCGCGCCCCAGATCGGAGCGCGCCGAGCCGAAATAGGAGACCATCACCAGCGCGGCGATCGCCGACGCCACGCCCACCAGCCCGTACAACGCATACGGCATCCCGTTCACCGACAGGGCGGCGTAGCGCGCCGCACGCGGGTTTTGCCCAATCAAAAACAGGTGCCGACCAAAGCGCCCGCGATGGGTGATCAGCCAGAAGAAGAAGGAAATCACCGCGAACAACACCAGCGGAATCGGCAGGCCGAACAGCGTCAGATTGGCGAAGGCGGTAAAGCTGTCCGGGAAGCCGCCGATGCCTTCGTAGCCGGTCGCGCCTGCCATGCCGGAGAGCAGCAGCGCCCCGCCGCCGTAGAGGTAGAGCGTACCGAGGGTAATCACCAGCGGGCTGATGCCGGTGTAGTGGATCAGCGCCGCGTTAAACAGGCCACACAGCAGGCCGAGTACCAGCGTGAGCGGTATCGCCAGCGTCATGGGCCAGCCGGCCTGCATCATCACGCCCAGCGCAATCGCGCACAGGCCAATGGTCGATCCGAGCGAAATATCAATCCCGCCGCTGATGATCACCAGCGTCAGCGGCAGCGCCACAATACCGATGCAGATGAAATCGCTGGTGCTGAACAGCAGCATGTTGATATCCAGCATCCGTGGGTTGATGGCCCCGAACAGCAGGATCTCCAGCACCAGTAAAATCAGCAGCGCGCTTTCCCAGTTAAGCTTCATTTACGCCACCTCTTTTTTGCGTTTCGGAAACGGGGTGACGTGCTTTCCCCCTTTGTTGCCGGGCTGGAAACGGCTGTACTTCAGCGCGCGCTGATGACGCGCCAGCGCCTGACGCAGGCGCCCGTCGAGGACCAGCACACCGAGCAAGACCAGCCCGGCGATAAAGTCATTCCACCAGGCCGGGAGCTTGAACAGCACCAGCACGGTGTCGATTTGCGTGAGGAAGAAGGCGCCGAGAAACGCGCCAATCAGGGTCCCGGTTCCGCCCAGAAGGGAGATTCCGCCCAGCACGCAGGCGGCGATGGCTTTCATCTCCAGCCCGCTGCCGGTCTGGTTCGGTACAAAACCGATCTGCGACGCAAAGACGATCCCGGCGCAGGCGGCCAGCACGCCGTTGAGGGTAAACGCGATCATCCGGGTGCGGTTTACCGCCACACCGAGCTGACGCGCAGCGGCCAGGTTATCGCCCACGGCGTAAAAATCACGGCCAGACGCGGTGCGTGATAATGTCCACGCGCCAATCAGCGCCAGAAACAGCACTACCATACCCAGCGGCGAAACACCGACGGCGACAGGTTCCGACAGGGCTTTCAGGCTCGACGGTAATCCTTCGATCCACTTCCCGCCGGTCCACAACAGCATCGCCCCGCGATATAGCCCCAGCGTGCCGAGAGTGGCGACAATCGCCGGAATACGCAGCCCAACCACCAGCAGGCCGTTAAAGGCCCCGGCCAGCGCGCCAATGGCGACTGCAAAAAGCATCGACACCGGCAGGCTGTAGTCGTTGTTAAGCGCCACGCCGACGGCGATCGCACACAGCCCGACCGTCGAGCCAACCGACACATCAATGTTGCGCGTCAGCATCACCAGCGTCGCGCCGAGGGCCAGCAGGATCAGGATTTGCGAACTGGCGAAAATCATCCCCAGCGTTTGAAAGCTCAAATACGCCGGATTGAGCGCCACCAGCACGCCGAACAGCGCCAGAATGGCGAGAAAGGCGCTCAGCTCGCGGTTCTTCAGTAACGTCTTCATGATTGTCCTCCAAAGGCCAGCGCCATCATCCGATCGAGGCTGACGGCGTGGCGCGGCAGTTCACCGCTGAGCACGCCCTGATGCATCACCAGCACGCGGTCGGCGAGACCCGGAAATTCATCGAGATCGCTGGAGATCATCAGCACCGCCACGTTCTGCGCCGCCACGCTTTTGATCAGCTGATAAATGTCCGCGCGCGCCGAAACATCGACGCCGCGCGTCGGCTCATCCACGATCAGCAGCAGCGGATTGGCTTCCAGACAGCGGGCCAGCAGCACCTTCTGCTGATTGCCGCCGGAGAGCGTGCGCACGGTTTGATCCGGGTGGTTGAGCTTGATCCCGAGCGCCCGGTGGTAACGCTCCACCACCGCCGCTTCCCGCTTGCGCTGCTGCCAGAGAGACGGCTCGTTCAGCGCCACGGTGTTCCAGCGGATCGGCGCATCGAGAAACAATCCGGAAACCTGCCTGTCCTCCGGAAGATAGACCAGCCCTTTGGCGAGACGCGACAGGACGGAGTCGCCGCCGATCTCCTGGTTCTCCAGCCAGATCCGCCCGCCGCGTGCAGGCCGCAGCCCATAGAGCGTCTCCGCGAATTCGGTGCGCCCGGATCCCACCAGCCCGGCGAGGCCGACTATCTCCCCGGCGTAGATCTCGACATTGAGATCGATAAAGCCTTCGCCCGTCAGATCTTCCACCCGCAGCACCGGGAAATCCTGCGCCTGCGTGCGGCGATTGCCCGGCAGCGCCAGCCACAGTTTTTGCGTGTCGCTTAAGGCGTGCTCGCGGCTGACCGGCGTCATGGCGGCGATTAAGGCGCTGTCGTCATAGGCCGAGGTTTCGCCGCTCAACACCACCGCCCCGTCGCGCATCACCGAGATATGGCTGGCGAGCTGGCGGATCTCCGGCAATTTATGAGAGATAAACACGATGCCGACCCCGAGATCCTGTAATGCGCGGATCTGGCGGAACAGGCGTTCCGTCTCCCCCGGCGTGAGTGAGGCGGTCGGTTCATCGAGGATCAGGATCTTCGCCTCGCGCATTAATCCGCGCAGGATCTCCACCATCTGCTGATCCGCTACTTCGAGGGTGCTGGCAGCGGCGTCGAGATTCAGCTGACACTGCAACTGCTGGAGTTTGTCGGCGAGGCGTTTTTCGTGTTGCGTTCCGCGCGGCAGACGAAAGAGGATGTTTTCGCGCACGGTGAGATTGGGAAACAGCATCGGCTCCTGCGGCACCAGGTAGATCCCCAGCTGGTGCGCCTGACCGGGCTTGAGGCGCGCAAATGGCTTGCCTTCAACATAAAGTTCACCGCAGTCGGGCGTTTCCACCCCGGCGATTATTTTCATCAGCGTCGATTTTCCCGCGCCGTTGCCGCCCATCAGAGCATGGACCTGACCGGATAGCAGCGTGAAATCAATGCCTTTCAGCACCGGTACGCCGGAGAACTGCTTGTGGATATCACGCGCTTCGATCAGGACTGTCATCATCGCTCCGCTATTGAACAAATGATTTTTTGATTTAATAATGTTCAAAAGCGTAGACGGTGAACTATATTTACAACCGTGCAGGGATCACAGTTTTATCGATTCAGATCCTGATAACTCTGCGTTGTTTCTTTAAAGATCCGTTTTGCCGCGTGGCTCACACTTTCTGCCCGCGTCTGAGCGAACATATGATCTAAATTTTTATAAGAGTTCAAATATGGGCGATAAACGCACTGCCGAAGAGAGTCGGTTTGCCGGACTGGCGCTGGCAGAGGAAGAACTGGTCGCCAGGGTGGCGTGGTGTTACTACCACGACGGCCTGACGCAGAACGATATTGGCGAGCGCTTAGGGCTGCCGCGCCTGAAGATCTCCCGTTTACTGGAAAAAGGGCGTCAGTCCGGGGTGATCCGCGTACAGATAAATTCCCGCTATGAGGGGTGTCTGGCGCTGGAGACTGAGCTGCAGCAGCGCTTTAACCTGAAAATGGTTCGCGTGGTGCCAGCCCTGAATACTGCGCCGATGAACGTGCGGCTGGGGATTGGCGCAGCGCAGTCGCTGATGGGGTTACTGGAACCGGGACAGCTGCTGGCGGTGGGATTTGGTGAAGCGACCATGAGCTGCATTCAGCACTTAAGCGGCTTTATTAGCTCACAGCAGGTGCGGCTGGTGACGCTTTCCGGCGGCGTGGGCCCTTATATGACCGGCATCGGTCAGCTGGATGCGGCCTGTAGCATCAGCATGATCCCGGCTCCGCTGCGGGTTTCATCGGCAGACGTTGCCGGCATTTTAAAACGCGAAGCCAGCGTGCGGGACGTGATCCTCGCCGCCACCGCCGCCGACGCCGCCGTGGTGGGTATTGGCTCCGTGAATCAGCGCCGTGACGCCACCATTTTGCGCTCGGGCTATATCAGCGAAGGCGAGCAGCTCATGTATGCGCGCAAAGGCGCGGTCGGCGACATCCTCGGCTATTTCCTCAATGCCGCAGGCGAACGGGTGCCCGACCTGGAGATTCATCAGGAATTGCTCGGCGTCACGCTCGAGGAACTGGCGCAGTTGCCAACCATCGTCGGCGTGGCAGGAGGGGAAGAGAAAGCAGATGCGATTTACGCCGCACTGAAAGGTCGCCTTATTAATGGCCTGGTGACGGAAGAGACGACAGCCCGCGCGGTGCTTGCCCTGGCGAAATAAGCCACGTGCCCCGTGCCAACACGAGGCAAGCTCATGAGTTACCTTTTAGCGTTAGATGCAGGGACGGGAAGCGTTCGCGCCGTTGTATTTGATTTGCAGGGGAACCAGGTCGCCGTCGGCCAGGCGGAGTGGAAACACCTGAGCGTGGAGAACGTGCCAGGCTCGATGGAGTTCGACCTCGACACCAACTGGCGGCTGGCCTGCCAGTGCATTCACCAGGCGCTGGAGCGCGCGCACCTGAACGCAGCGGATATCCAGTCCGTCGCCTGCTGTTCGATGCGCGAGGGGATCGTGCTGTACGACCGCAACGGCGATGCCATCTGGGCCTGCGCTAACGTCGATGCCCGCGCCAGCCGGGAAGTGGCTGAACTCAAAGAGATCCACGACTATCGTTTTGAATCCGAAGTGTATGACGTCTCCGGCCAGACGCTGGCCCTGAGCGCCATGCCGCGCCTGTTATGGCTGGCGCACCATCGTCCGGATATCTATCGCAAGGCGGCGACCATCACCATGATCAGCGACTGGCTGGCGGCGAAGCTTTCGGGCGAGCTGGCGGTGGATCCTTCCAATGCAGGCACTACCGGGATGCTCGATCTCTTCAGCCGCGACTGGCGCCCTGCTCTGCTGGATATGGCCGGGCTGCGGGCCGATATTCTCTCCCCTGTCAAAGAGACGGGTACGGTGCTGGGAGCGGTGACCCGTGAAGCGGCGCAACAGAGTGGGCTGCGCGAAGGCACGCCGGTGGTGATGGGCGGTGGCGACGTGCAGCTGGGCTGTCTGGGGCTGGGCGTGGTCCGCGCCGGGCAAACCGCGGTGCTGGGCGGGACCTTCTGGCAGCAGGTGGTGAATTTGCCGCAGGTGCGCACCGATCCGGAGATGAATATTCGCGTTAATCCGCACGTGATACCCGGTATGGCGCAGGCGGAATCCATCAGCTTCTTCACCGGGCTGACGATGCGCTGGTTCCGCGACGCGTTTTGCGCCGAAGAGAAGCTCATTGCCGAGCGGATGGGGATGGACACTTACGCCCTGCTTGAAGAGATGGCAGCCCGCGTTCCGGCGGGATCGCACGGCGTGATGCCAATCTTTTCCGATGCGATGCATTTTAAGCAGTGGTACCACGCCGCACCGTCGTTTATTAATCTCTCCATCGATCCGGAAAAATGCAATAAAGCCACGCTGTTCCGCGCGCTGGAAGAGAATGCGGCGATTGTCTCCGCCTGTAATCTTGCACAGATTTCGCACTTTTCCGGCGTAACGTTTGAGAGCCTGGTGTTTGCAGGCGGCGGCGCAAAAGGCGCGCTCTGGAGCCAGATTTTAAGCGACGTCACCGGACTGCCGGTGCGCGTGCCGGAAGTCAAAGAGGCGACCGCGCTGGGCTGCGCCATTGCAGCAGGCACCGGTGCCGGGTTGTATGCCGATATGGCATCGACGGGGGAAAAACTGGTGCGCTGGAGCCGGGAATTTACCCCCAACCCAGAACACCGCGAACTGTACGACGGCATGATGCAGAAATGGCAGGCGGTGTACGCCGACCAGCTAGGGCTGGTCGACAGCGGGCTGACCACGTCAATGTGGCAGGCTCCGGGGCTTGTGCGGGCTGTTGCACCATAAAAACGGGCCGGATGGCGATGCGCTTATCCGGCCTACCTCTCTCTATGGCTATATTCAATTTTGCCTTCGTGAGTTAATTCATAATTATAAACTGCCCATTCAGAAGATATTTGAAAATGAATATTTTCATAGGGCCGTTCACTCATAACCATCGGATAATTTTTAATAATACAATTATGCTCATTCTTTCCCATTGAAAAACACAACAGATCTTCCTTCGGGTTCTCTTTATAATTTGTAAATCCTTCACCTACATCCATAATATAATAAGAATGAGGAATACCATCGATTAAGGGATAATCATTCATTAATTTTTCCCTTCGTGATAAAAACCAACCAATTTTATCACTGTCAGCCCATGGTAAATGATCGACTACAACGAAGACCGAAGAATTGAAGTCAGAATAAACATGTAATATTTTAACTGGTCGAAGCGACCAAAGATTACACATTGCAATAATAACAAAAATGCCAATTAATCGCTTTTTTTTGTTTTTCATTGATAACTTCCAATTCTTGCAAACGCAGAAAAATTCGTAAAGAAAGGTCGAAAGGCGAAGTCTTTGTGCCGTTGAAGAAAGAACCAGATGCGAAAAAAACGGAACTGGCTATAAAATTCACTTTTAATATCAATACAATCAAGACCAAAGTGGTCCTGTGCCTCAAAGAGGATTTCAGCCTCCCATCCTATTGCATATTTTTCAATGAATAGAAGCGTTATCTTCTGAGCATGGATATCATGCACCGTTATTTCAAGACCATTAATGTTGTCTTGCACTTGATTGAATTTTGGTAAAATTGAATCATGAAGTGCTAATGCAATACTATCCTCGAGTGGTGTATATGCACTCCAGAAAAAACCAGCACCAGATTTATCCTCAATGGTGCTCTTTATTATTGATATTGAACTGTTAGGTTTTGGGTCATTCACACGGTTTTCGAACGCAACATTAAGAGATGTGCTATAAAAAGGTTTTCCATCACCATATCTAAAATGAGAGATCATCTCTTTAATTAGATGCTGATATTCTCCTATGCGCGAAAATTCATTTGAAAGTTCAGTCATTTCATTGAATAAAATATTTACGCATTCTTCGTGAGACACTTTTCTTCCATCGGAGGGGGTAGTGTACCCACCAAATATCGTTGGAGCGTTCGGAACGTCGTAGCAAATTAGCCGATAGGGGTCCACCTGGCCTGAGATATCGTGCAACCCAAGTGATCTTAACTGCTGCTCATTCATATCC
Source organism: Lelliottia sp. SL45 (assembly GCF_026672535.1). NCBI lineage: Bacteria > Pseudomonadati > Pseudomonadota > Gammaproteobacteria > Enterobacterales > Enterobacteriaceae > Lelliottia > Lelliottia sp. SL45. The sequence continues at coordinate 16,404 of NZ_JAPPRH010000015.1, read as the reverse complement.
CCACATTGCATATCATCCGCAGAATAATCATTAAATGGGTTGATCGTTTTAAACAGAGTACAGGGACAATCTATTGATAATTTTGATGGATACTCCATTATGATTTCATCCTTGAATAACAACAAGTTATCACCATCACATGAAGTACATTTAATCACGTTTTTCTAAAAAAAAAGTACCCAATCTCACATTCTGAATGTGCATTTGTATGTTGTTACAATACTTCCGAATGAGTAACAGCACTCCGAATCTTTGAATCCCATCACAATCATCACACGCCTCTTTTCCTCTTTTGCCTGCGAGTGGCTAAATTAGTAACTCATCCGACCACATAACAATAATTTTACACTGGAAGAGATTATGAGCCGCTATCCGTCGCTTTTTGCCCCCCTCGATCTGGGGTTTACTACGCTCAAAAACCGCGTGTTGATGGGCTCTATGCATACCGGTCTGGAGGAGCATCCTGACGGCGCAGAGCGTCTGGCGGCGTTTTACGCCGAACGTGCGCGTCACGGCGTGGCGCTGATTGTCACCGGCGGTGTCGCCCCTGCCCCCTCGGGTGTTGGCATGGAAGGCGGTGCGGTGTTGAACGATGCCAGCCAGTTGCCCCATCACCGGCTTGTCACCGATGCGGTGCACAAAGAGGGCGGTAAAATCGCCCTGCAGATCCTGCACACCGGGCGCTACAGCTATCAGCCGCATCTGGTGGCCCCTTCCGCCATACAGGCGCCGATTAATCGCTTTAAGCCGCACGCCCTCACCCACGAAGAGATCCTCGCCTTGATCGATGACTTCGCCCGCTGCGCCGCGCTGGCGCGTGAAGCAGGCTACGATGGCGTTGAGATCATGGGCTCCGAAGGCTATCTGATTAACGAGTTTCTGGCCGCCCGTACGAACCAGCGCGACGACGAATGGGGCGGCGATTATCCCCGCCGGATGCGGTTTGCCGTGGAAGTGGTACGCGCCGTGCGCGAGCGCGCCGGGGCTGATTTTATTATCGTGTTCCGCCTGTCGATGCTCGATCTGGTCGAAGGCGGTGGCACATTCGAGGAGACCCTCCAGCTGGCGCAGGCCATCGAAGCGGCAGGCGCGACCATCATCAACACCGGCATCGGCTGGCACGAGGCGCGTATCCCTACGATTGCCACACCGGTCCCGCGCGCAGCGTTTAGCTGGGTAACGCGCAAACTGAAGGGCAAAGTGTCGATCCCGCTGGTCACCACCAACCGTATTAACGATCCGCAGGTTGCAGATGATGTGCTGGCAAAAGGCGATGCGGATATGGTGTCGATGGCGCGTCCGTTCCTCGCCGATGCCGAGCTGCTTTCCAAAGCGCAGAGCGGCCGCGCGGATGAGATCAATACCTGTATCGGCTGTAACCAGGCGTGCCTGGATCAGATCTTCGTCGGTAAAGTCACCTCGTGCCTCGTCAATCCGCGCGCCTGTCATGAAACCAAAATGCCGATTGTGCCTGCGGTGAAAACCAAACGACTGGCCGTGGTCGGTGCAGGCCCTGCGGGACTGGCGTTCGCAGTAAATGCCGCGTCGCGCGGCCATTCGGTGACGCTGTTTGACGCGCTGGCGGAGATTGGCGGGCAGTTTAATATCGCCAAACAGATCCCCGGCAAAGAGGAGTTTTATGAAACCCTGCGCTATTACCGCCGAATGATCGCCCTGACGGGCGTGGATCTGCGGCTTAATCAGTTTGTCCGCGCGGAGGATCTGGCGGCGTATGACGAAGTGATCCTCGCCAGCGGGATCGCCCCACGCACACCCGCGATCGAAGGGGTCGATCATCCAAAAGTGTTGAGTTATCTCGACGTGCTGCGCGACAAAGTTCCGGTCGGCGAACGGGTGGCAATTATCGGCTGCGGCGGCATCGGCTTTGATACGGCCATGTATTTAAGCCAGCCGGGCGAAGCGACCAGCCAGAACATCGCCGAGTTTTGCGTGGAATGGGGTATCGACACCAGCCTGAAACAGTCCGGCGGGTTGCGTCCGGAAGGGCCGCAGCTGCCGAAAAGCCCGCGCCAGATTGTGATGCTCCAGCGCAAAGCCAGCAAACCGGGCGATGGGCTGGGGAAAACTACCGGCTGGATCCATAGCGCGACGCTGCTTTCACGCGGCGTGAAGATGATCCCGGCGGTGAGTTATCAGAAGATCGACGATGAAGGGCTGCATATTACCCTTGCCGGTGAACCGCAGGTGCTACGCGTGGATCATGTGATTTTATGTGCCGGGCAGGAGCCGAAACGCGATCTGGCCGATCCGCTGCGCGAGGCCGGGAAAACGGTGCATTTGATTGGCGGGTGCGATGTGGCGATGGAGCTGGACGCCCGGCGCGCGATTGCGCAGGGAACCCGTCTGGCGCTGGAAATCTAGGTCATGTACGCCCGGTAAACATAGCGCTACCGGGCATAATCGTCGCAGCAGAGCCAGCTTAGCGACGACGCCCCAGTTTCACGGCTTTCAGCACCACAAATTTGTTATTGGTGGCGACCGTAGAGCAGTTACCGAAGATCTTCTTCAGCTTGTGGAAGTAGTCGAGGTGGCGGTTCGCCACGATATACAGCTCACCGTTAATTTTCAGGCAGCGACGCGCGTGGTGGAACATTTCCCAGGCCACGTTATCCGTGAGGGCATGTTTCTGGTGAAACGGCGGGTTGCACACCACCGCGTTAAAGCGGAATGGCTCGACGCCCGACAGCGCGTTGTTGATCATAAACTCGCAGCGATCCAACGCTTCCGGCATGTTGGTTTCAACATTCAGGCGGCTTGAGGCCACGGCCATCGGCGATTCATCGGTGAAGATAACGCTGGCTTCCGGGTTTTTCTCAAGCAGGGTCAGGCCGACAACACCGTTACCACAGCCGAGATCGACGATTTCGCCTTCCAGATTGTCAGGCAGATGTTCCAGGAAGAAGCGAGCGCCGATATCCAGCCCCGTGCGCGAGAAGACGTTCGCATGGTTGTGAATGGTCCAGTTCGTTCCTTCCAGCTTCCAGCTCAGGGTTTCTGGCGCGTCTTTCAGCTCAGGATTGCTGAATGTGCAGTTAATCAGACGGGCTTTTTTCCACGCCAGCGTCGTGGTGGTAGGACCCAGAACCTTTTCGAACAGCTCAAGAGTCGAGTTGTGAATATCACGCGCTTTGGCGCCCGCAATAATCCGCGTTTCCGGTGTCAGCACATGACGCAGCGCGCGCAGCTGCTGCTCCAGCAGCGCTAACGTTTTAGGGATCTTGATCAGCACAACGCCCGGTGCTTGCGGGTACTCTGCCGTGCTGTCGAGGAACTTAACGCTCGATTCCGCAATCTCGTTGTGACGCAGGTTTTCACGCGTCGCAAGCTCGCTCAAATAGGAATCGCCGATGCTGTAAGGTGTGTGTTCGGCCAGCGCGCAACCCAGCGCACCAAAGGTGTCATTCAGGATCAGAACCGGGCCGACAATTTCAGTGTCATCCAACTGTTGCAGCAGATATTCATCCGCCGCTTCCCACGCCTGAAGCGGGTTAACGTCGTCCGTTTCCGGGAAACGTTTAAGATTGAGTGAACGGAAACCGTTGTCTAAGTGGCTCATCGGCCCTCCTGAGTGGTAAAATTTGGCGTTATCCCTGAAAAGGGTGCGTGAGTATACCCTTTTTATTATTCAGGTGGAGCGTTGATGAGCAATCTTAGTTATCTCCAGGGCTATCCGGAGAATTTACTTTCCCAGGTCCGCACCTTAATTGCCGAACAGCGCCTGGGCAGCGTTCTTGAAAAACGTTATCCAGGAACACACAGCTTCGCGACGGATAAAGCGCTTTGGCAGTACACCCAGGATCTGAAAAGTCAGTTTCTGCGTAACGCCCCGCCCATCAATAAAGTGATGTATGACAACAAGATCCACGTGCTGAAAAACGCGCTGGGTTTGCACACCGCCGTGTCCCGCGTGCAGGGCGGAAAGCTGAAGGCCAAAGCCGAGATCCGCGTCGCCACCGTGTTTCGCAATGCCCCGGAGGCTTTTTTGCGGATGATCGTGGTGCATGAGCTGGCGCATCTGAAAGAAAAAGAGCACGACAAAGCCTTCTACGCCTTGTGCTGCCACATGGAACCGCAATACCACCAGCTGGAGTTTGATACGCGCCTGTGGCTTACGCATTTATCGTTAAAGAGTAATGAGGGTTAACGCACTGGTTTTGTCATGTGTGCGTGCTAAAGTGACAAAAGGTTCCCCGTTACGGAGTACGTGAACGTTTATGATACGTTTCGCAGTTATAGGCACGAACTGGATCACGCGCCAGTTCGTCGACGCCGCCCATGAAACCGGCAAATTCAAACTCACCGCCGTCTATTCCCGCAGCCTTGAACAGGCGCAGACTTTTGCTAACGATTACCCTGTCGAGCATCTGTTTACCTCCCTTGAGGAGATGGCGCAGAGCGATGCCATTGACGCGGTGTATATCGCCAGCCCGAATTCGCTTCACTCCCCGCAAACGCTGCAGTTCCTCGCTCACAAAAAACATGTGATTTGCGAGAAGCCACTGGCGTCCAATATTCAGGAAGTGGAAGCTGCCATTCAACTGGCGCGGGAAAACCAGGTGGTGCTGTTCGAAGCGTTTAAAACCGCCAGCCTGCCTAACTTCCTGCTGTTGCAGCAGTCATTGCCGAAGCTTGGCAAAGTGCGCAAAGCCTTTATCAATTACTGCCAGTACTCCTCACGCTACCAGCGCTATCTCGACGGCGAAAACCCTAATACCTTTAATCCGACCTTCTCGAACGGCTCGATTATGGATATTGGCTTTTACTGTCTGGCCTCTGCGGTGGCCCTGTGGGGCGAGCCGCACGGCGTGATCGCGACCGCCAGCCTGCTCGACAGCGGTGTCGATGCTCATGGCGTCGTGGTGCTGGATTACGGCGATTTCAGCGTCACGCTCCAGCACTCCAAAGTCAGTGATTCTGTGCTGCCGAGCGAGATTCAGGGCGAAAATGGCGCACTGGTGGTTGAGAAGATCTCGGAGTGTCAGAAAGTCAGCTTTATCCCGCGTGGCGGTAAGGCCCAGGAGCTTACGCAACCTCAGCATATTAACACTATGCTGTATGAGGCAGAGGTGTTCGCACGTCTGGTAGAGACCAATGAAGTGAACCACCCAGGGCTTGCCGTAAGCCGCACGACGGCGAAACTCCAGACCGAAATCCGCCGTCAAACCGGCGTGGTGTTCCCTGCGGATGACGTGAGCACGACAGCGCTCGCGTAAAGCTGTGTAATAGAATCGTTAAGGGCATTGACGAAAACCGTGTCCTGACATATTTTGTTACCTGCAAAGGGGAGTAACTTCATTGCCGGTGGGTCGTCATTACGATGCGTGCAATACCGCATCCGGTCGCCGGGCAACGAAAAAGAGTCACGAAACGTGTTCTTTTTGGTTGTAAGTGAGACCTTGCCGGAAGGCGAGGTCCCTGCATAAATAACGCAACGGCTATCGTCTTCTGACGTTGGCCGTTTTTGTTTTTATGGAAGGAAAAATCTCTATGCACTCTGTCGGCACTCCAATGTTATGGGGCGGTTTCGCAGTCGTGGTGGTCATCATGCTGGCGATCGACCTCTTTTTACAGGGCCGTCGCGGCGCACATGGCATGACCATGAAACAGGCCGCGGCCTGGTCGCTGGTGTGGGTAACGCTCTCTCTGCTGTTCTGCGCCGCGTTCTGGTGGTATCTGGCGTCAACGGAAGGCCGCGCGGTGGCCGACCCGCAGGCGCTGGCCTTCCTCACGGGCTATCTGATTGAAAAAGCCCTCGCCGTTGATAACGTCTTTGTCTGGCTGATGCTGTTCAGCTATTTTGCGGTGCCTGCTGCGTTGCAGCGTCGCGTGCTGGTCTACGGCGTGCTGGGCGCGATTATTCTGCGTACGGTGATGATCTTTGCCGGTAGCTGGCTGATTACGCAGTTCGAATGGCTGCTGTATGTCTTCGGGGCGTTCCTGCTCTTCACCGGTGTGAAAATGGCGCTGGCGAAAGAGGATGAAACGGGGATTGGCGAGAAGCCGCTGGTGAAATGGATCCGTGGGCATCTGCGCATGACCGACACCATCGACAACGAGCACTTCTTCGTGCGTAAGAACGGCCTGCTGTTTGCCACGCCGCTGCTGCTGGTGCTGATTCTGGTTGAACTGAGCGACGTGATCTTCGCGGTCGACAGTATTCCGGCTATCTTCGCGGTGACCACCGACCCGTTCATCGTGTTGACGTCTAACCTGTTTGCGATCCTCGGTCTGCGTGCGATGTACTTCCTGCTGGCCGGTGTGGCGGAGCGCTTCTCGATGCTGAAATACGGGCTGTCGATCATCCTGGTGTTTATCGGTATCAAGATGCTGATCGTCGATTTCTACCATATCCCGATCGCCGTCTCGCTGGGCGTGGTGTTTGGTATTCTGGCGCTGACGCTGATCATTAACGCCTGGGTGAATCACCAGAACGATAAGAAACAACAGGCGCAGTAAGTGCGCCCTCGCCCTTCCGTCAGCGGACGGAGGGGCTCTCTTCCTGCACCGCTTTTTCCACTTTAAACGGATCGATTCCCCGCCGCTGCATCCGCCAGAAGCGGATAATGTTCAGACCGTTCATCAGCAGAAAACTCCCCTCAATCAATGTTCCGCCAATCGAGCCCAGCCAGAAATTGTGGATCACCCAACAGCAGGTTGAACACCAGATGACGCAGCGCATGGTCAGGCCTTTACAGCGAAACAGCGCCCAGGTGCTCACCAGCGTGCCGGCCACCGGCAGCAGCTCGATGGGATGATGGAATTTCGCCAGCCCCAGTCCGGCGGTCAGGACGATAAAAATCGCCATAACCCACAGGCTACGCGTGCGCAGAGTGATGAGCGTTCGTACCGCGTTGAGCATTGCGCTCGATCCGGCCGGAAACGCACCCATCAAAAAGAAATGCACGCCGATAATGGCGCTGTAGACCGAAAGCTGTTTTTTGAATTTCCGCTCGTCGCGGTTGATGAAGGTGGTGATTCCCACCAGAAAGGCGATGACCCCAACGCCCTGGGCAAGCCAATACGTGGTCATGAAAATTTCCTGTTCAGACAAAAACAAACGGCGCCTCAGAGTGAAAGCGCCGTTTCTTATGCTAACGCTAATGGACTTACAGCGTTACGCCGCTTTTAAAAATCGCCAGCTCGCGGAAATCGTTACGCTCGTTGCAGGTCTGCTTGCCGTTGGCAAACTCCACGATGGTGTCGATGAACTCATTCAGCAGCTGCGGCATGGCTTTACCGTGAATCAGCTGCCCGGCGTCAAAATCAATCCAGTGCTTTTTCTTCGCCGCCAGCTCGCTGTTGGTGGCAATTTTAACCGTTGGCACAAAACCGCCGTACGGCGTGCCGCGTCCGGTGCTGAACAGCACCATATGACAGCCCGCGCCCGCAAGCGCACTGGTCGCGACGGCGTCGTTCCCCGGCGCGCTGAGCAGATTCAGACCGTGCGTTTTCAGGCGTTCGCCATAGCGCAGCACGTCCACAACCTGGCTGGCACCGGCTTTTTGCGTACAGCCTAGGGATTTCTCCTCGAGCGTGGTAATGCCGCCCGCTTTGTTGCCCGGTGATGGGTTTTCGTAAATCGGCTGGTTGTGCGCGATGAAATACTGTTTGAAGTCGTTCACCATGGTGACAGTTTTTTCAAACGTCGCTTCGTCGCGGCAGTGGCTCATCAGAATGCGTTCCGCGCCGAACATTTCCGGCACTTCGGTCAGCACGGTGGTCCCACCGTTGGTGATCATGTAATCCGAGAAGCGGCCCAGCATCGGGTTGGCGGTGATGCCCGACAGACCGTCGGAACCGCCGCACTCCAGACCGAACTTCAGCTCGCTCAGTTTGCCCGGCTCGCGCGTGTCGTGACGCATTACCTCATACAGCTGATGCAGCTGTTCGAGACCCGCCTCCACTTCGTCATCCTGATGCTGGCACACCATAAAGTGCACGCGCTCTGGGTCGAAATCCCCCAGCGTTTCGCGGAAGGCGTCGACCTGGTTGTTTTCACATCCAAGGCCAATCACCAGCACCGCACCCGCATTCGGGTGGCGCACCATGTTTTGCAGCATGGTGCGGGTGTTAATGTGGTCGTCGCCCAGCTGCGAGCAGCCGTAAGTGTGGCTGAACAGGAACACGCCGTCGGTGCCTTCGGCATTGTTGGTCTCTTTCAGAAAACGATTCTGTATTTGACGCGCAATCCCATTTACGCAGCCGACGGTTGGCAGGATCCACAGTTCGTTGCGGATCCCGACTTCTCCGCTGGCGCGGCGGTAGATCTGAACATCGCGATCCTCCCCCTGCCCTTCTTCAGCCTGAAAATCAGGTTGATAGCTGTACTCGTCCAGATCGCTGAGATTGGTGCGGGTATTGTGGGAATGAATATGTTCACCCGGCGCAATATCCGCCAGCGCATGACCGATCGGCAGACCATACTTCACCACATTCTCGCCTTTCGCGATGGGGAACACGGCAAATTTATGCCCGCGAACAATCGCCTGACGCAGGGTGATGGTCTGGTTTTCCACGGTGACTTCCGCGCCTTCGGTCAGATCCGCCAGCGCTACGGCAACGTTATCCAGCGAATGGATCTTGATGTATTGCATATCAACCTCAAACGGCCTTAGTTCAGTTCAATGGCGAAGTAGTCGCGCGCATTGTTAAAGCAGATGTTTTTCACCATTTCGCCCAGCAGCTGGATATCGGCTGGCGCTTCACCCGCAGCCACCCAGCGGCCAATCATCTGGCACAGAATGCGGCGGAAATATTCATGGCGGGTATAAGAGAGGAAACTACGGCTGTCGGTCAGCATCCCCACGAAACGGCTCAACAGGCCCAGCTGCGCCAGCTGCGTCATCTGACGTTCCATGCCGTCTTTCTGATCGTTGAACCACCAGCCGGAACCAAACTGCATCTTGCCTGGCATCCCTTCGCCCTGGAAGTTACCGATCATGGTGCCCAGCACTTCGTTGTCGCGCGGGTTCAGGCAGTAAAGAATGGTTTTTGGCAGCAGGTTTTGTTCGTTCTGTTTGCTCAGCAGTTTTGACAGCTCTTCCGCCATCGGGCGGTCGTTGATGGAGTCAAAGCCCACGTCGGCACCCAGCAGTTTGAACTGGCGCTGGTTGTTGTTGCGCAGTGCACCGATGTGGTACTGCTGCACCCAGCCGCGACGCGCGTATTCCGCGCCGAGGAAGACCAGCACGGCCGTTTTGAACTGAGCCACTTCGTGTTCGTTCAGGGACTCACCCGCCAGACGACGCGCCAGGATACTGTCCAGCTCAGATTCATTCGCTTCCGCAAACAGCACGACGTCGAGCGCATGGTCAGAAACTTTACAGCCGTGAGCCGCAAAGTGGTCCAGACGTTTGGTGAGCGCCGTTTGCAGATCGGTGAAACGACGGATATCGGTGTCAGACACTTCGGCAAGCTTCGCCATGTAGTCGCCAAAGGTCGCCTGTTCAATGTTGAACGCTTTATCCGGGCGCCAGCTTGGCAGCACTTTGACATCAAAAGAGGTGTCTTTAGCGACTACCGCGTGGTGTTCCAGCGTATCAATCGGATCGTCAGTGGTACCGACCATTTTCACGTTCATCTGCTTCATGATGCCGCGCGCGGAGAATTTATCCTGCGCCAGCAGCTCGTTGCACTGGTTCCAGATCTCGTCAGCAGTTGAAGGCGAAAGCAGTTTGCCGGTGATACCGAACGGACGACGCAATTCCAGATGGGTCCAGTGGTAGAGAGGGTTGCCGATAGTGTGCGGCACGGTCGCGGCCCAGGCGTCAAACTTCTCGCGGTCCGAGGCGTCGCCGGTACACAGGCGCTCGGCCACGCCGTTGGTGCGCATCGCGCGCCATTTGTAGTGGTCACCCTTCAGCCAGATGTCATACAGGTTTTTGAAACGGTAATTTTCGGCAACCTGCTGCGGTGGTAAATGGCAGTGGTAGTCGAAAATCGGCTGATCTTTTGCGTAGTCGTGGTACAGACGGCGGGCAAATTCGGTATCTAACAGGAAATCTTCGGTCATAAACGGCGTCATTATCGTCTTCCTCTATAACGAGAGCGTCAGAAAGCTATTGCTTATGTTCAGATGCTGCAAAGTTATCACACCAATTTCCAGAGACCGATGTTTTTTTCGTGAGTTAGATCAATAAACGTCGACAAATAAATTACCCCTAAAGGAGCAAACCCCGTCGTAACCCGCGCCACTCTTGGCTTTGCGTGGGGTGAATAATGTCCCTACAAAGATTCACACTTTTGTGATGTCACTCACCTTTTAAAGTTGTATGACAAGTTATCTTTTTGCCGTCGCAACATATAAGCCGACGGAATGCATTACCGGTGTGAAATCATCGGAATTAGCGGTACGGATACCGACTTATGCACGATTACAACTGGCAAGGTTCGGGCCGTTCCGGGAGTCACTCCCGGTTACGCCCTCCCGTTACAAGACAGCTCCCGGCAACGGTCGAGATGTACCGTGCCCCGGCGCGGCAATACTATAACGATGAGGTTTTACATGCGTAAAATTAAAGGGTTACGTTGGTACATGATTGCACTGGTGACGCTCGGCACCGTGCTGGGTTACCTGACGCGTAACACCATAGCGGCGGCTGCGCCAACGCTAATGGAAGAGCTGCACATCTCCACTCAGCAGTATTCCTACATTATCGCGGCCTACTCCGCGGCTTATACCATCATGCAGCCAGTTGCGGGCTACCTTCTCGATATCCTCGGTACCAAAGTGGGCTACGCCTTCTTCGCCGTGACCTGGGCTATCTTCTGCGGCGCGACAGCGCTGGCAGGCAGCTGGGGTGGACTGGCACTGGCACGTGGTGCGGTCGGTGCGGCAGAAGCGGCGATGATCCCTGCGGGTCTGAAAGCAAGCTCTGAGTGGTTCCCGGCAAAAGAGCGTTCTATCGCTGTAGGCTACTTCAACGTCGGTTCTTCTATCGGTGCGATGATTGCTCCGCCGCTGGTCGTGTGGGCGATTGTGATGCACAGCTGGCAGTTAGCGTTCATTATTTCCGGTGTGCTGAGCTTTGCCTGGGCGATGGCGTGGCTGATCTTCTACAAACACCCGCGCGATCAGAAGAAACTGTCTGACGAAGAACGCGACTACATCATTGGTGGTCAGGAATCCCATCACCAGACCAACAACGGTAAAAAAATGTCCGTCTGGCAGATTCTGGGTACCCGTCAGTTCTGGGGTATCGCACTGCCGCGCTTCCTGGCAGAACCGGCCTGGGGCACATTTAACGCCTGGATCCCGCTGTTCATGTTTAAAGTCTACGGCTTTAACCTGAAAGAAATCGCGATGTTCGCCTGGATGCCAATGCTGTTTGCTGACCTCGGCTGTATCGTCGGCGGCTACCTGCCACCGCTGTTCCAGCGTTGGTTTGGCGTGAACCTGATCGTGTCCCGTAAAATGGTGGTGACCATGGGCGCACTGCTGATGATTGGCCCTGGGATGATCGGCTTGTTCACCAGCCCATACGTGGCAATTGGCCTGCTGTGTATCGGTGGCTTTGCGCACCAGTCTCTGTCTGGCGCACTGATTACCCTCTCTTCTGACGTCTTTGGACGCAACGAAGTGGCGACCGCCAACGGCCTGACCGGGATGGCCGCCTGGACTGCGAGCACCCTGTTTGCTCTGGTGGTCGGTGCACTGGCTGACACCATCGGCTTCAGCCCGCTGTTCGCCGTGCTGGCTATCTTCGACCTGATGGGTGCCGTGGTGATCTGGACGGTACTGAAGAACCAGTCTGCCGAGGAGCTACTCAATAGCTCGGTGGGTGGACCCGCCGAACAAAGTTAGGGTTTGATCTGAGATCAACTAAAGCCGCCTCCGGGCGGCTTTTTCATGGGGAAATCTGGAGACTGGCTCGCAAAAGTGGTATAACAAATCATCCGCCGTACCCTGCCTGGAGCGCATATGGAAATCACCGAATCACGTCGTTTGTATCAGCAACTTGCTGCCGAGCTGAAAGATCGCATCGAGCAAGGTGTCTATCTCGTCGGTGATAAACTGCCAGCCGAACGCTTTATTGCTGATGAAAAGAGCGTCAGCCGCACCGTGGTGCGTGAAGCGATCATCATGCTCGAGGTAGAAGGTTACGTTGAGGTGCGCAAAGGCTCCGGCATTCATGTGATTTCCAATCTGCCAAAACATTCACCGGTGCCGGATGAAAGTCTGGAGTTCGCCAGCTACGGTCCGTTTGAACTGCTCCAGGCCCGTCAGCTGATCGAAAGCAACATTGCAGAATTTGCCGCGACCCAGGTGACCAAGCAGGACATCATGAAACTGATGGAAATCCAGGATCAGGCGCGCAAAGAAAAATGTTTCCGCGACTCCGAATGGGACCTGCAATTCCACGTTCAGGTGGCGCTGGCGACGCAAAATACCGCCCTCGCAGCAATCGTCGAAAAAATGTGGACTCAGCGCGTTCACAACCCGTACTGGAAGAAATTACACGATCACATTGATTCCCGTACCGTCGACAACTGGTGCGACGATCACGATCAGATCCTTAAAGCGCTGATTCGTAAAGACCCGCATGCGGCGAAACTGGCGATGTGGCAGCATCTGGAAAACACCAAGCTGATGCTGTTCAACGAAACCAGCGACGACTTTGAATTTAATGCCGACCGCTATCTTTTTGCCGATAATCCGGTGGTTCATCTCGATACCGCAACCAGTCAGGCAAAATAGTTCCCCTTATCGCTAGCAGGCGCACCGCTGCGCCTTCCGGCTCGCTGTGAGTCAGTAAACATATATAGTGTCAGCCTGTGTAAATACCCTCGCGTCACTTCCTCTCCATAGGCCAAAATCATTTCCCCGGCCGATCGCAAAATCTGTGACGTATTACGTTGGGCTTTGTTACAATTGGATGCAAATTGCATTTTTTAGTTAGTGCTTGCTTACCTAGCCATTAAACAGGGATCAGTTCTGGCCACCACAATGTGTCCGCGAGCGACCATAATGAAATCATAAACGATGTCGCTGAGCTGTTTACCCCGAATAACAGGCGAGACGTTAACCGATTTCCAGGAACACTGAATGGAACTTTTGACCCAATTACTGAACGCCTTATGGGCTCAGGATTTCGAAACCCTGGCCAATCCGTCCATGATAGGCATGCTCTATTTCGTCTTGTTTATGATTCTGTTCCTTGAGAACGGACTGCTTCCTGCCGCCTTTCTGCCGGGTGACAGCCTTCTGGTGCTGGTCGGCGTATTATGCGCCAAAGGGGCCATGGCATTTCCGCAAACGGTGTTACTGCTCACTATCGCAGCCAGCCTTGGCTGCTGGCTGAGCTACATTCAGGGACGCTGGCTTGGCAATACGCGGATCGTTCAGAACTGGCTATCTCATCTGCCGGCCCACTATCACCAGCGCGCACACCATCTGTTCCACAAGCATGGCCTCTCCGCGCTGCTGATTGCGCGCTTCATCGCTTTCGTCCGTACCCTGTTGCCAACCATCGCGGGGCTTTCTGGCCTGAGCAGCACCCGTTTCCAGTTCTTCAACTGGATGAGCGGCCTGCTGTGGGTGCTGATTCTGACGACCCTCGGCTACCTGCTGGGCAAAACGCCGGTGTTCCTGAAATATGAAGATCAGCTGATGTCCTGCCTGATGCTGCTGCCGGTGGTGCTGCTGGTCTTTGGTCTGCTCGGTTCGGTATACGTGCTGCTGAAGAAAAAATACGGGGCCAGGGATTAATATGGTCATCTCGCCGCATTCCCTGCGCCGTTTGTCCTACGCCCTGATCGCGCTGATGATCCTCAGCGCGATGGTGCTTATCTGGACGGCGGTTCAGCATCAGGAATCGACGCTGGCCATTCGCCCGATGAACCAGGGTGCCAGCGTGCCGGACGGTTTTTCTGTCTGGCACCACCTTGATGCCAACGGAATTCGTTTTAAAAGCATTACGCCGCAGGACGACGTTTTGCTGATTAAGTTTGACTCCAGTGCTCAAAGCGCCGCCGCGAAAGAGGTGCTCGACCGCTCCCTGCCGCGGGGTTATATCGTTGCACTGCAGGACGATGAGAGTCAGACCGCATTGTGGTTAACGCGCCTGCGAGACACCTCGCACCGGTTTGGATAATTACCAGGATTCTGAATCTTTTCACTCACTTTGGTGATAACCCCGTTTACTTACTATGCTTAAGTACGCGGAGCACCCCTCAGATGTTCTCCGCATGACACTGGAAACGCGGCATACTCTTCGGACTGCCGTAACACAATGGAAGGTTTCTACAATGAAATACCGCATCACTCTGGCTTTGGCCCTTTTGTCTTTGAGCACCGCGTCCTTTGCGAACACTCTCTGTCAGGAGAAAGAAAAGGACATCCAGCGCGAAATCAGTTATGCCGAAAAGCATAACAACCAGCACCGTATCGACGGTCTGAAAAAAGCGCTGAGCGAAGTGAAAGCCAACTGCTCGGATAGCAAGCTGCGTGCCGATCACCAAAAGAAAATCGCTGAACAGAAGGACGAGATTGCTGAACGCCGTCAAGACCTGAAAGAAGCGAAAGAGAAAGGGGATGCGGAGAAGATTGCTAAGCGTGAAGATAAGCTGAAAGAGGCCGAGGAAGAACTGAAAGCCCTGGAAGCTCGCGATTATTGAGTTAACGGAAATCTCAACAGGAGAAAATCATGTCTAAAGATACTACTTCAGAACATCTGCGCGCTGAGTTGAAATCCCTGGCGGATACCCTGGAAGAGGTACTGAACTCTTCAACGGACAAATCCAAAGAAGAGCTGAGCAAGCTGCGCTCTAAAGCGGAAAGCGCGCTGAAAGAGAGCCGTCATCGCCTGGGTGAAACCGGTGATGCGCTGGCGAAACAGACCCGTGAAGCCGCTGCGAAGGCTGACGAGTATGTGCGCGATAACCCATGGACCGGCGTAGGTATTGGCGCCGCGGTGGGCGTGGTTCTGGGCGTTCTGCTGACGCGTCGTTAATTATGGACGATCCACGTCACGCACAAGGGCCGGCTAAAAACGTCCTCGGCATCGGCCAGCGTATTTTGACGACGCTGGTGGGTATTGCCGAAACGCGAGTTCGACTGGCAGTGGTGGAGCTGGAAGAGGAGAAAGCGAATCTCTTCCAGATGCTGCTGATGCTGGGGCTCACCATGCTCTTCGCCGCATTTGGGCTGATGAGCCTGATGGTGTTAATCATCTGGGCGATCGATCCGCAGTATCGCCTCAACGCGATGATCGCCACAACGGTTGTGCTGTTGGTGGCCGCACTGATTGGCGGGATCTGGACGATGCATAAAGCGCGCAGTTCTACGCTGCTGCGTCATACCCGTCAGGAGCTGGCCAACGATCGCGCACTGCTGGAGGATGACAAGCCGTGAGTAGCACAACAGAGCGTCGCAAGCGCAAAGCGTATCTGCTAAGCCAGATCCAGCAGCAACGGCTGGATCTGACTGCCTGCCGTCGCGACTGGCTGGAAGTGACCCGTTCGTACGATCATGGCTGGAACACGTTGCTGAGCTTGCGCTCATGGGTGCTGGTAGGCAGTAGCGTGATGGCCGTCTGGTCCGTTCGTCACCCCAGCATGCTGGTCCGCTGGGCCAGACGTGGCTTTGGCGCCTGGAGTGCATGGCGTCTGGTCAAATCAACGCTACGTCAGCAGCAGTTACGTTCCTGACACCACTGCTCTTTATGCCGGGTGGCGATTCCGTCTTACCCGGCTTCTATTTTCCCTCTTCCCTTCGTTCGCAACTCTCACTCAATATCTTTGAAGAAGATTGACAGTTTTCCTTGCTAACAATTGTCATTCGTCACGTTTATTATCCTCTCCATCGACAGCAAACACGCGGTATCCACCCGGATTTGCACACAAAAAATCGTCAGCCGCGTAAGTGGTTTTCTGGAGAGTAAAATGAAAAAATTAGAAGATGTTGGTTTACTGGTTGCACGCATTCTGATGCCAATTCTGTTTATCACCGCGGGCTGGGGCAAAATCACCGGTTATGCAGGTACGCAACAGTACATGGAAGCCATGGGCGTCCCAGGGTTCCTGCTGCCACTGACCATTCTGCTTGAGTTTGGCGGCGGTCTGGCGGTTCTGTTCTGTTTCCTGACGCGTACCACGGCGCTGTTCACCGCAGGCTTCACCCTGCTGACCGCGTTCATCTTCCACAGCAACTTTGCGGAAGGGATGAACTCCCTGATGTTCATGAAAAACCTGACCATCGCAGGCGGTTTCCTGCTGCTGGCTATCACCGGTCCTGGCGCCTTCAGCATCGACCGTGTTCTGAATAAGAAGTGGTAAGCACGCTATACTGAATAAAAAAGCGAGGAGATATCTCCTCGCTTTTGCTATTTGAAGACGGAATAACGACGGAGGAATTAATGGGACAATTAGTCGACGGCGTCTGGC
>NZ_JAPPRH010000014.1:0-1227 GCF_026672535.1 Lelliottia sp. SL45 | reverse complement strand
AGCTCTCTGCCTCTCTCCAGACCCTGCTGAAACAGGCCTGGCTTGCCGCCACGCTCGCCGGAGATGAGCAGATCCGCAGCATACATTTGCTCACGGCCATGATTGATACGTCAGGGCTGACGCGCTGTGAGGGCCTCTGGCCCTTAATGACGCTGACCACCAGCCAACTGGAAAGGTTACGTCCCTTGCTGGAAACCCAGTCAGATGAGCGTCGTGACGCGGCTCTCGGCGAATCAGCAGGCAATGTCACCATGATGGGTAGAGCAGCGCCATTGGCACGGGAAGGGCAAAACCCACCTGAAAGCGAAAGTGCTCTTCCCGCCGTTTCACAGGAAGAGGCCGTGCTCAATCGCTTTACAGTCGATGTGACTGCCCGTGCCCGGGAAAGAAAGATTGACCCGGTCTTTGGCCGCGATAACGAAATCCGTCAGATGGTGGACATTCTCTCCAGACGTCGTAAGAACAACCCCATTCTGGTGGGTGAGCCTGGCGTCGGCAAAACGGCCCTGGTTGAAGGCCTGGCGCTACGTATTGCTGAAGGTAATGTGCCTGAAAGCCTTAAGCCTGTCATCGTAAGAACGCTGGATCTGGGTTTGCTTCAGGCGGGCGCCGGTGTAAAGGGGGAGTTCGAACAGCGTCTGAAAAATATCATCGACGCCGTCCAGCACTCCCCGGTGCCGGTGCTGGTCTTTATCGATGAAGCTCATACCATCATCGGGGCCGGTAATCAGGCGGGCGGGGCAGATGCGGCCAACCTGCTGAAACCGGCACTGGCTCGCGGTGAACTGCGCACCATTGCGGCCACCACCTGGAGTGAATACAAGCAGTACTTCGAACGTGACGCTGCCCTGGAGCGCCGCTTCCAGATGGTCAAGGTTGATGAGCCCGATGATGAGACAGCCTGCCTGATGCTGCGCGGCCTTAAATCCCGCTATGCCGAACATCATGGAGTACACATTACCGGTGAGGCCGTCCGGGCAGCGGTGACGTTATCCCGCCGCTACCTGACAGGGCGCCAGCTGCCTGATAAAGCGGTGGACTTACTGGATACCGCTGCGGCCCGGGTGCGGATGAGCCTGGACACGTTGCCGGAACAGCTTACCCGGTTGCAGGCTGAACTGACTGCGCTTGCCATGGAGCAGCAGGAGTTGCTGGAAGATATTTCTCTGGGTAACAGTGTTGATGCAAGTCGTCTGCCGCAGATCGAACAGCTCACACTGGAGCTCA
>NZ_JAPPRH010000013.1:0-27467 GCF_026672535.1 Lelliottia sp. SL45 | reverse complement strand
CATACTCGAGATCAGCGTGATACGTTTTTTCCCGACAAAGGAGATGTCACTCGCTGAGCTCAGCGTCAGCTTCTTCTCAGCGAACAACCGCATACTGGCGTTTTGCGCCTGGACATCCACTGGCCCTTCTCCGGATTTCAGGCTAAGTTGACCAGTGCGGGCAAAGAGCCCCAGTTTCTCTCCGGCCAGCGTGGTAAGATTGCCCATCGTTCCGACGCTGATATCGCCCCCGGCGTTAACCGCCAGGTTCCGGCCTGCTGCCAGCTGCATATCTTCACCACTGGTCAGGGCCATGCCTTCCGGCGCCGAGAAAAGCACCGCTTCATTGAGCGGTTTCAGCCGCTGCTCAAACATCTGTATTTGGCTGTCGACATCCCCCTTCAGCGCCTGCGCTTTTTCTGCGGCCATTTCCAGCTGTTGCAGTTGCTGATTAAGCCTGTCGATTTCCTTCAGCGCTGCATCCATGTCCAGGGCCTCGCCCTGCGCTTTCGCCTGCGTATCCGCAGCGACCAAGAGTCCCTTCCCTCCTCCCATCGTTCCCCCCCCATCGTTACACAGCCCTGTGCCTTTCCCGCGAAGCTGCCCCTTGCTGTCCACCATGTGCCCGCTGTTGAGCTGCGTCTTGCCGTATTCCGTGGCGAGTTTGATGTGCTCCTCACCGCGTTTGTCTTCCATCCGCAGCTTGTTGTTCGCCGGGGTGCGCAGCACGTTGCGCGTGTGATTGTCCCGGTTCACGAGGTCGGGATGTTCGGAGTCGTGTAGCGCATAAGCGATGTACGGCAGGTCAATATCACCATTGCTGTACGCAATCGCCACTTCGGTGCCATCGATGAGCGGCGTATGCCAGCCCAGCGTTTCACCGGCATAAGGCTTCGCCATCCGCAGCCACAGGTAACCGTAACCGGATTCCGTCCCCTCCCGGTCGAAGTCCAGTTTCACCCGATAGCGCCCCTGCTCGTCCAGGTGTGCGTAGGTATCATTTTTTTCGCGACTTTCGATCCGGGCCGGAAGCGTACCCGGGATGACCGGGCGAGGGATCTCTACCGGACGGAAGCAGTAACGCTCGGTATAAGGCTGGCCCCAGACCGACACATGCAGACGGGAATCACGGGCGCCACGGAAGGTCACCAGCGTGAGGATCACGCCTTCTTGCAGGGCCGTAATGACGTCGCCCTGCGGCTCCAGCACCTGCCCGGGAGTGAGGTGTGCAGCATTGCTGAACAGGTGAATGCGGGCCGACCTGTTGAGCTCTCGCTCGTGGTGAAGTCGGGCGTAGAACGCGCCAGATTCAGTTTCCGGCTCCGGGCTGGCGTCATCGCCCGCTTCACGATAAGGTGCCGCGTAGCGGTAATGCTCCCCGGTGGTGACCGCATCACTGCGCACACTCACCGCCGCATCCATCGGCGTGGTGGCGGTCCGGTAGTTGTAATCCCGCGTGACGACGGTGCCGGTCGCTATGTTGTGCCAGGTCCGCACATCCCAGACCGATTCTGCCGCGCCATCAAACAACCCCGATGGCTCGCTGTACGGCAGGCGCACATCAAACTGGTAGTTCAGCTGGCTGTCGGCAAAAATGTACGTATCCAGACCGCGCACATCGTCCATCATCGTGCGCCAGTAAATGCCCACCTCAGACAAAATACGCTGAATGAACTGCAAATCCGTTTCCCGCCACTGAGTGATAATTTCACGCGGCGGGTAGGTGCGCTCCAGGCGGAAGTCAAAATCGGGTCCCTCCAGCCCGTGTTTACGCAGCACCTGCTCAACCACCTCAGGAACGGACTGGTTCTGATATACCGCGCACTGTCGGGTGTATCCCAGGAGCGCCAGGCGCGAACTGAGCGTTAGCCGGTAGTGAGACTGGTCCCTGGAGGTGGAAAGCCATTCCAGGCGGGTCACCATGCCGTGCACACTTTTGCCGCTCCGCATCCGGAAAGAGGCATATTTCATCAGCACCTCTTCCGGAGGAATGTTCGCCTGAAGCGTTGTGAACTCGATGTCCCAGCGGAATGGTTCGCTCAGTGCTTCCCTGCCGTAAAAGCGCAGAACATCCGGCTTCACTGAACTGTCATTGATATCCAGAAAATATCGGGTCTGTCCGTCAAAAAGCGCTAACCAGTTATCCATCACGTCACTCCTTCACCGGCACGAGGCTGAGCCACCCATCACCCAGTTCAATCGTGCGCGGTTTGTCCGGGTCGAGATCGTCACGGGTCAGTACCAGGCGCCATCGGTTATCCTTCTGATCCGGGCGGTTAAACAGTCCCACCACAGCCACGAACTGAGCATCTTCATCCATGGGCATATTGAGCGTCACGCTGCCTTTGGGCATCACCAGCAGAGATTTTGACGCCAGTACGTCGTCTTTAAGGACCGTATCGGCATTACGCAGCAGCGTCTGGTAATCGGCGGCATCAACCGCTTTACGATCCCTGAGCTGATAGACTCTCACCATCGTCGCCAGTGGCGTCTGTGCGCCATCAGCGTTAATGGCCGTACGCGGGGTAAAATCCAGATGCAGCGTTTTGATTTTCTTGTAGAAGATGGATTTCGTGATGCTGACCGTACCGTCCGTGACGGTCTGCGTCAGACCGCAGCCTGCGAGCAGGCTACAGGCAATAAGCGTCAGCGCCCACCAGCGGGTTACTGTTGCCATTCAAAAGTTCCTTTATTGAGAGTGGGAGTACGTGATTATTCGAAGCGGTAGTGCCCGTCTTCAGCGGACGGTAACGCAGAACATGGCAACCCTTCATAGCAGCCCAGACTGACGGTGAGACTCTCCCGACTATTGCTGAGCTTGCCAGCTTTCAGGCCCAGCAAGCCGGTGCGGCCCAGCTGGATACGTCTTCCCTTACCAAGGCGAGGCTCAGGCAGCAATCGTACGGGTACGGTGAGACGCAGTCGGGCGTCACTGCGGTAGCCGAGATAAACGCGCAACAGGACCAGTAAATCGGTATGGAGAAAACCACCAGGTAACCACCCTTCTGCTTCCTCCGGATCTTCTGTCTCCAGTGTCACCAGTACCCGACTGCATGCTTCTTTTGCCGTTTTACCCAGCGTGGCTCGCTGAGAAAGACGGATCCGATTTTCGGCACCCAGTCCGCTACGGTTATCGATATGGACCTTAACCGGATCGGGTTCGGTGATAATTGCCCGGGTATTCGGTGCCAGCAGGCTCACCAGGGCCCGGATGCCTTCTGCATTGCGGGTGGGTAATCGCATGGTGCCCAGCAGGGCCAGAAAGCGGGAAACCGGCGTCGCCACCTGCTCAGCCGTTCCCGGTATACCGAGTCCCACCAGCCCCAGCAGACACTGAGATGTGGCATCGCGGCCACCTGCCTCGAAGGTGGCCGGCCAGGCGTATTTTCGCCAGATCCGGTAATACTGGGTGGTGATGCGGTGGCTGAAAATATCCAGAAACGAGGTGACCGCCTCGTGCCCTTCGCGGCGCTGCGCAATGTCGTCCAGCCAGGACGTTGGCAGAGGGGAATCCACGCCATACATTCCCAAAAATGTCGTACGGACCGTTGGGGGCAATGTCGGGTTGTCTTCGTCGATCTCCACCGCTTTCAGGGTACTGACCGGGAATCCCATACCAGGCCAGGGCCTGAATCGTACCGGATCGTTGGCCGGATGGCTGGTGGTGCCCAGTTTCGGCGCGTCCGGATTTTCCTGCTCCAGCAGCTGGCAGAAACGATAAAAATTAGCCCGCCAGATATCTTTGTTCAGGACTAATGTCAGCCCGGTACGTGCTGGCTGTGATTCTCGCGCCATCTCAGTCGTTTTCCTGTCGGTTGCAGCACCAGCGTGAGCTGGTTAAAGAGGTGAATATCCGCGTAGAGCGCAAAGAACCGATGCAGCATCTCGCCGAAGAGATTCACATCGCCCTCGCCTGCAAAATTGTCCATGTTCAGCGTGACTTCTATGTCCACGCCCCGAAGCATAAACCCCTTTTCAAAGCGTCGAATCAGGGTGTGCTTCACCGCGACGATAGCTTCGAGCCGACGTCGGTTCATTTCATCGTCGGTCCAGTCGTACAGCGCCAGCGTGCCCCGCAGAACCTCCGGATTGTCCATCATGCTGAGGAAGTTTGAGCCGAGGTGGCTCATCACTCGCCAGTGAAAACGATCATTTGCAGGGGGATACAGCGGCATTGTCGGTGCTGTGACGTTTAATACTCTGACGGGTACTTTGCCGGTTTTGACCACCCTGTCCAGCAGGGTACTTTCCAGTGCCTTACGCGGAAGCTGACCATTGGTTCCGGTGATCCGCATCGAGAGCGACTCTGGTTTCTCAGACAGCTGCTCCAGTTCGAACGAGCGGCCGCCGAGGATCAACCAGGTGTCATACAGCCCGGACGGACCCCGCTTCACACGGGTATGGAAATAACGCTCTGGTGCATCGTGGCGCATCATCCCGCCCCTGTGCCGGAAGCTGGTGAACGGTACATAGGGGTGTTTGCCATTCTTCACCGCGCCATGGATGTTATCGACGCTGTAAATCTCGGTGTGGCCATCCTGAAGACGCAGCGGCCTGAGCAGGTATTCGTTATCCAGCGGATTAAGCGTCAGCGGGTCGGCTTCGAGGGTGAAGAGGTTGATGACCGGCGCACAGTGCAGCCGGAAGTTTTCCGTTTCAAAAGGCAGATCGGATGACCAGGCTTCACTGAGCACGATGTCGATTTCAAACCAGGAGCTGGCTTCATTTAGTCCGATGGTATCGAGACCGCGCAGCTCAACAAACATAAATTTCGGACGGAAGCTGAAATATTCCAGCAGCAGCTGGTAACCGCTGAAGGCTGTATCGGCTTTCTTCCACAGGCCGTCATTGTCATCAAAGCCCATGGGTTTGCACCAGCCATCAAACTGATGGCGTTCGGTGTATGTCCCTGCATGGCGGGCATACATGGCGTGGACGCGACGGGTCATTGCCAGATGCAGTGCTGAACTGATCGGACTCTCTGCGTTGAGGAATATGGCGACTTTGTCGATCCCGGCTTTACTCCAGTCCACTTTTTCCGGGCATTCGAAGCGCAGACGGATAGCAGAGCGGCCATCGGTTTCCGTATGCAGGCGGGCGTCCGCAAGATGCAGTGGTTGCAGGGGAACATCGCGGGTCGTCCGATACTGACAGGCGGTTTTATGCGGCCCCACAGGGCGTGAAAGCACGGAGAAGCCTTCAGCCAGCATTTCGGCCTGACGCAGGCCACGCCAGTCTGGCGAGAATTCGACGATGGCCAGCGACGGGATGGTCCGCATATAGTGCGGCCACAGCAGACTAACCAGCCCTTCGGTCAGTTCCGGCAGGTCATCATCCAGCTTTTCACGCAAACGGCCCATCAGGAAGGCGAAGCCTTCAAACAGACGTTCTACATAGGGATCGCGGGCGCCGGGTTTATCCAGATTAAGCATCGCTGCCCGATCCGGATGGGCGCGGGCAAACTCTTTACCGGCTTCTCGCAGGTAGCGCATCTCTGCTTCGTAATAGCGCAGGGTTAAATCATCCATGCACGGCATTCCTGAAAATTATTAAAGAAAACATTAACCACAGAGCACCATGGCACGGGCCGGGTCGATGGCGATCAGACCCGCCAGTAGCGTATCCATCTCAGGCATCAGACGGGCTTTATCGGATTCGCTGCGACCGGCTTTCAGGCGCAGCAGTTTCAGGCGGCGAGCCTGGACTTCAAACAACAGAGCGGGTTCCCAGTCTTCCAGCGTCAGCTTTGGTGCGCTGGTGGTCAGTTCGCCAAGCAGGTGAAGCGCCATATCATTTCGGCCATACTGCTCTGCCACCCGGGCCATCAGCAGGCGTATCAGCCAGCGATGGCGTGGTGTGTCCATCCCCGGTCGGGACTGGAGCCAGGCAAGCGCCGCCTCGGGTCCTTCCGCGTCACCTTTTTCCATAGCTTCGGATTCAAGAAGCAGCACATCGTCCGCCTGACCATTAACGACGGTAGCGGGTTCATCGCCGTACATCAGGCCCTCTTCATTCACTTTTTCAGCGATCCAGGCGGTGGTGACTTCATCAGCGAAGGGAGTTCCGTCATTCCATGCCAGCCCTTCAAGACCAGGAAGGCGCTGAAGAAGAAGCCGCATATCGAGAAGAACGGAGTCTGTCCAGGCATCCCACGGATGACCGGCATGACTGAGCCCCTGCCAGAGATACCACTGAAGATCGAGCCAGAAATGATTCACGCCTTCGCAAAACATCTGGCTGGCCTGCTCAACCAGTTCAGTCCAGTTTTTCTGAAGGTAGAGCCGCTTGAGTTGGGCCCGGTACTCGGGTTTCGGCGGTACCAGACGGGTTCGCCCGCTACTGTCCAGCGGAGGGATCTGATCGACCGTGTCCCAACGCACGGTCTTTATCAGCCGGTGAGAAGCCAGCCAGCCCTGTGGCTGCTCGCTCAGCCAGCGGGAAAGTAACTTTGCCTGGTCGAGCAAATCGCGGCCAGATTTCACCGCTGACAGTTGTGGTGAATCCGGGTGGGCAGGTTCACATCCATGCTCCTGAGCGCTGCTGTTCTGGGGGACCAGCGCTTCCATGCCACCTGAACGTGCCAGGCGGTTTTCAAGCGCAGTACAAATCCCTGCAAAAGACGGTTTCTCGGCTTCAGGCCAGTCGGCCACTATGGATTCAAGCAGGCTTATGGCACCGACAGTCAGACCGGCATCATGACTGTCGACTTCCGGCCATAAAGAAAGTGTGTCGATCATTTTTGAACTGTTCAGCCACTCCAGCGCCGCTTTCCGGGCAACCGGGCGTTGTGGATGACAGGCCTGCCCGAAGCGGGTCAACATCGCGACAAGAAGCAGTAAGCCCTCAGACAGGCCTTTTTCGCCGTCGCGGCTGAGGCGGGCCTGAATGTACCAGGTCACAACACGTATGTCTTTGGCACATTCGCAAAGACACGTCCGGGCCAGCTCGCACAAAAGCGTTGAATCGGTACCCGAAAGCTTATTGATCTCTTCACGCATAAGCTGAAAATTATCATCGTAAGCAGGATCGTCCCCGGTTTCATACCCCGAGGTGAACGGGTGCAGCCAGTTATCCCAGAGTGACAGGGCATCATTTGCCCGGGAAATGAGGCGCTGCCTTTCTTCCTGGCTGGTGGTGCAGGCCGATAACAGGGTTTCCGGTGAACTCATGTTTTTCCTTACATCATCTTTATTCAACGTCTTCAGCGCTGGTCGCCACCGTAAATATGGTGTCAGGCAGCGTAAAGCCCTGAAGTTTAAGCAATGCAAGCGGACCATCGCCCAGCTCGTTGCGCATGACAAACTTCAGAGGATTGCCATCGGTGGTGATCCACACCAGTTGTGTACGGCTGGCATCCAGCGGGGTAATGAGGGCTTTGTCCAGCAGGCGAATGAAACCCCAGTTACCCTGGTTGTTTGCATAGAGCTGCATACCGCTGTTGACACTTCGCCAGCTGAGTGACACCCCCGGATAGTACGTATTCCCCGGCCAGGTGAAGCTCTGCCAGCTTTCCATCTGGTTGAAGTAATCCAGGTTCTGTTCATCAAGGGTAAGCTGCACTCTGGCGACATCCCGCGAAGGACGCGCCATTAGTTCGAAGTGAACACCCGCATCACCCTGAGAGAACACGATATCTGACAGTTCCGCCAGCTGGTTAATCGCCCGGAGAAAATCCGTACTGACAACCATTCCCTGACTTGCGGAAGGATCAACGATCCAGAGATTCCCTTCCTGGTGGAGGATCCCGCCGAGATTCGTTTTCAGGAAGGTAGTGATTCGACCCGAGTCGCTGCGCAGGAACTGAGCCAGTAGCGGCAGGGAAGCATCGCTGCCGGTGGCTTTAAACGGATACCGTCCCGCAAAGGCCTTATTCCACTGTTCGACAATGGTCGTCTGCCAGCGGGCATTGAGGCTACCCGCAGCAGGGGCAAGAACCTGCCGCCAGGCCAGATCCAGTGGTTGCACAAACAACGACTGGCCAAATCCGTTCCACTCCTGCCCCAGGCTTGCCGCAACCAGACTGCCGTAATCGCGGGTATCGGTCAGATCGATGGCTTTGCCCTGGAACACGGTCTGGGCCAACATCTGCGACATCGCCTGCGGATCCGGGGCGCTGGTGACCTGCTGAAGCTTCAGCCGCACCTGAGTTACGCGGGCCAGCCAGGACTGGAAACTGAGGTTACCGTTGGCACCGGTGCCCTCTTTACCTTCCATCAGACCCATCAGCGGGCCAAACACGCCATCGAGCGGACCTTCAGGGCCCTGTGCCTGTTCAATAAACTGTCTGGCATTTTTTTTCTGACCGATTAGCTTTTTCGCTGAGTCCACTATCGAATCAGCCAGTGCCTCACCTTTCTGACCTGTTTTTCCCTGCCAGGCCAGCGTGTTCATCAGTGCCACCAGCGGTGACTGGCGGACATCGCCGATCAGACTGAGCTGGGCAATCGCTTCGGAAAGTGATGTGGCTTCCTGCCACTGAATGCTGTTGACCATGTTCAGCCAGGCGTTACCAAAATCGGTAAAATAGCGTTCCGTCAGACGGGCTTTCAGCGCCTCCGGGGAGATATCGCTCCCTGTCTGGTGCGTCTTATCCGTCAGTACCCAGTCAATTTCATCACGGCGGGTTATGACGACCTCGTTAATCGCATCCTGAACCTGCTCTTCCCAGGCCTGACGCGTAAACATACCCGGGACGACTTCGTCAGTGCTGAATACCGTTGAGGCATCGGTGTCGCCGGTCATATCGGCAAGCGTTAAATCAGGCCAGTTGCTGGCCACGCGCTTAAGCATGTCCTGATATAACCCGGATTCAGCGTTCCGCTGGCCAATCTGCTTGAGCAGGATCTGACGGACCGTGCTGATTAATTCAGCGTCGGGCTTAATTTTCCATTCCGGATGAGCCGGGAGATTCTGCGCATAGAAGCCCAGCAGTTTCGGTGCGAGGTCCTGCCAGGTGCCATCCGGTACATTCTGACGTTTCGGCCAGGCGACCAGTACGTTTTTTGCCAGCCAGCCTGCGTCCGCTTTATCCGGACGGGCCAGCATCAGATAACTTTTCAGCATGTCATAGGTGTGCTGTGTGCCCTGCGTACGGGCATCACTGGCAGGAGGAAGTTGCACAAAGGCATTCAACTGCTGTCTGAGACTATCTGCTGTGGCATCCCTCATCAGCTGTGCGTTGTTTTTCGCATACAGCGGCCAGAGCGCTGCCAGCGTATCGCTGTCCTGGTTAAGACCAAAGCGGGTGTACCAAGGAGCGCCGGTCACTTCACGATGTTGCAGACGGGCAATGGATTGCTGTAGTACGAGCTGGTTATGCAGGCGTTCAGCCAGGGGTTTTGCAGTATCCGCTGCCTGCCTTGCCGTCTCCTGCGCCTCATAAATCTGAGCCCGGTTAACGACGAGCGACAGCAGAGTACCGGCTCCCCATAAAAGGATCAGGGAAAGCAGGAGTAATCGCAGAACCTTCAGCCAGTTGAAGCCCAGTTTTCTGCCGCTGACGGCATCACAGTCATCAATGACTGCCTTCCATGTCGGGGTGTCGAAACGTGTGTTCGGCACCGTTCCGGCACCGGCCAGTTCCGGACTGAACATGACCCCACGTAAACGCCAGGCCGCAGATCCCTGCATCAGCCCGCTGAGTAACACGGTCAGGCTTGCCTTCAGCTCGTGTCGCAGGCGCGAGGACAACTGAAGCAGGCCGTCATGTGCCGGATTCTTCAGTATCTGTGCAATACCGACTTTTTGCAGGCGTTGTGCCAGTGTAGAAAACGCTTCACGCGCCCCTTTTACCGTGCCTTCCGGACCAAAAATAACCCCTGCTGGCGTCGTTTCCGCGTCCGGCTGAGCACCGGTAGCCTTATCAGTCAGCCACAGCCAGACAGGCGCCTGCCAGCCAAGCTGATGGTCGGCTTTCTGGCGGCAACGCAAGAGAGCATCCCGTTCGCTATCCGTCGGGAGGGTTGAAGTACTCATCACCTGAATAATGCCATCAACCGGCTGGTCAGATCGCAGACGCTTCAGTTTTGAAAGGAAGATCTCATCCGGAAGTGACTGCGCATCACCGCCATAAATCAGTACGTTGCCGTCGCCTTCCTGCCAAAGGTCATGACACAGGCCGGGAGCAGCTTTGTGAACGTCGTCCTGGTTGCCCATAACCAAAAGGAGACGCACTTTACGTTTCCAGCGGCGTCCATAGCGAAAGCGCAGGTGTTCGGACACGACGTCTTCGCTGAAAACCGGTTCATCGTCGTCTTCTTCACTGGGAATTGGGTTCGTCAACGGAGCGGCACTCTCAGCCTTTTTCTGCCCCCACTGGAAATACAACCCGGATTTACCCGCGTGGTCGAAAGCTTTCTCTATCAGCCAGCCGAGTAAAAATATCGCGGCAACCAGTATGGTGCAGAATGTGAGTATCCGTTGGCCATCATACGGCCCGAAGCCGGTGGCAGAGGCCACATTTTCCGGAAAGGCATAAAACAAAAATGCCACGATGGCTGTCAGGAAAAAGGTGACAGTCACAACGGAGCCGATGAGTGTTTTTACTTTTACCTTAGACATTCTTAGGCGATTCCTTGCGAACTTCTTCTTTGGTGATGACGGCGATCCAGATGTCGTCTTTGTCAGCGGCGGGCTGTGCGGCGATAACCTGCGAACCATTATCGCTACATGACAGCTGAGGCAAGAATAATAGCAAGCCAGGGGGCGGCGCGTCTGGCATATCCCAGAGCGGGATCAATACCATGATTGTCTTTTGACAAGCTGAATGTCACCCCGTTATCTTCACAAGCCATATTCCATCCACTTCCGCCTGAAAGGACTGGACCTGTATACCAGGCCGTTTTTAGTGCTTCAGGGGCTGTTGCGGCCCATAACAGTGCCCTGTCCAGCGTTCTTACAAGCCGGGTTTCCTGGCCCTTTTCAGGGCGATGGAGACATACCGCATCTGGATAGCCAGCAGCCTTACGGTTGCTGAGCACCACAAGGGTAATGGCATCAGCGTCACCTTCATCAGGCTGAGCAGGCAATGAAAACGTCACTCCTGCAAGAATGCCTGGAGTGTCCCAGCGCTGGTCCAGCCAGGCATCAAACCCCGCCAGACCTTTGCCCGCAAGGAGCCTGAAGACCCGTCCGGTTCTGGCCGTGAGTTCATTTCTGAAGTGCTCCTCCAGTCTGGGTCGGATATCGTCCTCACAGTCCAACATCAGGCAACAAGGAATATCCTTCGACAGGGTGTCGGTAATTTTTTGTACATGGGCGACAAGTGTTGACGTGGCGGAGATGAGTTCTGAATCCAGATCTGTCTGAAAACTGGCTAAGGCTGCATACCTGACAGCAGATTTGGAACCTCGTGGCGTTGAGGCCTCTGAAGCTGAAACGGTACGTTTAACGGATTTCACCAGTGTCCCGGGGGTATTACCTGAACAGTGTTGAACGTATGTATCGAGTATCCAGGCACAGCGCTGGCCCCGACGAGTTTCGCGATCAATAAGCGCTTCGCGCTCCGCATTCCGGGACTCAGCCCCCACCTGCTCTGCCTTGTATGCAAACCGGCGCAAGGAGAAAAGCAGTCCCCAGAGACAGAAAGGCAATCCCAGAGCAGTAAACCAGAAAATAAAGCCAGTGCGTTCTGTCGTCCAGTTCCAGAGCGTTAACACAGTCCCACCTGACATGACAAATGCCAGAAACAACAGCCAGCGGCGGGTATCAGGTCGTGGAACCTTCGCCGCCTTTTCAGGGATGGTATCCAGCAGGACAGGCATACTCAGGCAACCCTTGCAGGCACAAAAGAACTGATCAATGTGCAGCCACAACCACATTTGTGACCGTGAAAAGCAACCGGGATCCCGTTATCAAGATAATCAGGATTACCTTCGATGATAGTTGTCGGACCATGTCCAGGTATCGGGCAGGAAACCATGTCACCTTTACGCGCCACGCCAATCCCACCAAATATCATGGTGCCAGAACAGGTCATGACTGAACCGCCATGAGTGGTTTTGTCGCCTTTTCGAATAATCTGGAGCATTATTTAAAGCCTCATTGTTCATGTGTAAAAATAAAATTGTGAGGTGTAATATTTTTATCTGCACACCAACAAAAATCGTATTCTTGTTTTCCGTCAGACTTTGAGGTGAAAGTTTATTTAATTACAGATTCAGCCTTAACCCAGGCAACAAGCGGCGATCCTTTTGAATTAATATAACCAATTTTTACCCATTTATTATCAGAGGAATATTGTATTATTTTTATTTTATCTCCAGGTACAAGATAGGCTTTAGTTTGAGTATTACTATCTGGAGCAGTGAGTAAATATGCCTTCGAGCTAATTGATGCTTCATTTTCAATACTCTGCAAGTAATCAGAGATAGCATTAATTACAATTTTTTTTGTCTTTTCATCCTCTTTCGCTAATTGTTGATATTTATCTATATTTTCTTTTGAGGGGGCATCACAACGAAGCATATTACTTGCACGTCTGGTATCCAATGAAGATAGTTTATTTTCCATTTTATTGATTGAAGGTCGCATAGAATTAAAATCAAAAACATCAGCGCCTGCATCTTCTGAATTGGCTAATACATCTCCCCCCCCCGTCCAGGTATACCCACATGCTTCTCCATCCCAGTCGCTAACGATACAACCATTGCTCATGTCAACAACGCTACAATAGGCTCTATCTACATACTTTGAAGTACCATCGCCGAATTCTACGGTTCCACCAGAGACACTATTAACAATTAAATATTTCCCAGACGGAGATACTTTTGAAGAACCGTCTTCAATGTAAGTTCGGTCATCCCGACTGAGATCAGCAGAGTAACTATGGTTGGAAAAGATAATTTTCCCCCATGAGTTATCATCGTAGTGTTCACCATTTTTTTTCTGTGAAAATGTTATATTCCCTCCAGTCGGAGACCGGATTACAATATCAGCATTATATTTCTTATTTGCTAAAGGTTTTTCCCCTGTGATTTGCGCTGTCTTTTTGAAAAAAATAATTTTAGGTACAGACATATTAGCATTAACAAATGGTGTGTAGTTGGTAATGGTATATGTGAGAATGTTTTTTTCAATTGACAAAGTTGCTTTACCAACACCACCAAATGTACTTTCAAAAGACACGATCCCAATATTGCCTTTAATTTCCCCATTAATATTCCTATCATTAACTTCAGAGCAATCAACTCTATTTCCATTGTTAGTTATAAAACAATACTTACCAACAAGATGATTACCATCCTCGATTAAATCCAATGTTAACGATTGTGAATCACTATCATCAACCCAATGACCGGAAAAATCGGCCATTGAATGAAATGAAATAAAAACCAACAACAATAGTATTTGTTTCATATATCAACCCTTAAACAATCATTAACTCTATTTATCCAGCCGTTGAGGAATCTAATCTGAGTATTAGGTTCACCGTTGGTTATAGTTAAAGAACGATAATAATCTTTTCTGATTTCTGCAATGCGTGACAATAGTTGCCCCTGATCTTCAACTGCATTCATGCAATGGATCATATCATCATCCATTGTATTGCTCACGGTTAAGTGAGTATTGTATTCATTGTGAAGCATTTTTCTTATTTGCGTAACAGCTCGACCTGATGTGATTGTCCAATCATAGACCATCAATGCAATTTTCGTATTCTCTATTTTACAGAAACCTTTTGGCTCCCAATAATGATTATAATAAATAACTTCCGCTTGTTCTTTTGTCATATTTCTGAGAGTACTTGAAGTAGCTTCAATCCCGAGATCAATAGGAGCATATGCCCTCCAGGTTGCTATAGTGATCCCCATATTAGTCTCACCACCACGATCATAGGGATCATTAACATATCCGCCTTCATGTTGAAGTATTACGCTGGAAATTTTAGAGAATAGTTCTCTACATCTTTCTTTAATACTAATTGCTTCCAGAAAAACAATCGGATGCATATGCCACGGCTCCGGTCCCAGCACCACGCCCTTTTCGGATACTGCCTTCATCCATGTCATCTTATCCAGAAACGCTTCCAGATACGTTTTCCACAACGGCGCATCCGTGGTTAATGTATCCAGATAGGTCTTCCATAGTTGATCGTCCTTGCCGTAGTACCATTCACTGGCATGCTTTGCTATCACCCGGTACAGATGGTCACGGTAGGAAACATTGTGGATCGCCTGAAGGTACTCCTGCTCCGAGTAATATCCGTCCTGGTTACTGTCTATAAATTCCAGCAGGCGCTTGTAGTTGTACTTATTGAGTGCGTGGGTGGTCCGGGTTTCCTCCTGCGCCGCTTTATACAACTGCTCAAGAATACCCTTCACCACGTTATTCGGTTGCTTTATCCCGTCAATCAGGTCAAAGCTCGCAGGGGCTTTATTCAGCGTCACAAACCCGAGCTCCCCTAACGCGTACTGCGACACTTTCTGGACGCTGGCGGCGGCCAGCCAGCCACCTTCCGGGCGTATCTGATAGTATGCCGCATCCTTGTTATTGCTCAGCGTGTTCCCCTCAGCATCAACGCCTGGTACTTTTGCAAGCGTCAGGATCCCCGGAGCCTTTGTTTTTCGACCGCCTGCTGTTATTCCGGTATCGCTCTTGTCAGATAGTGGGGCATCGGCTTTCCAGGTCAGATACGGCGGCGCATCCTCTCCTGCTCTTCCGGGATTAGTGATGAACTTCTCCATATCATCCATGCTCAGGCACTCTATATGTACCTGGTAGCGCGACCGTTTGCCGTTTTCTTCCGGTAGCTGATAAAAACCCATATGACCGAGACTGTCTCCGGCATTGATCGGTACAGGCTCTGAAGGTACATACACATCATTAAAAACGAGTCCACTACCGGATGCTGCCGGTGCAACCGGCGTCAGACTGTCGCCGTCTGATACTACCCATACCCGGTCGCCCTTTTTCAACTTATCCTTATCCCGGCCCAGAGTGACCAGACTGAATGTTCTTGCTGCATCGCCTGGATTCTTACCTGGACGGATGACCTGCTGTGCGGTATTACCGGGCTCGTATGAAAGCGCAAAATCGGCTACCAGACTGCCTGCATTTTTATATTGCAGAACATCGTCAATGCTCAGATAGTACGACCAGTTTGTACGCGAAGTGCAGTTCACAACGCCTTCTGACTCATTAGTGTAAGCCGGAGTACATTTTTCCCACCAGGACGGAACAGGCACCGATTCTGTTGCTTTCAGAGAGCCCTGGTCTGATACCGTCCAGACTTTTGTTCCCGCTGCAAGCTTCTCTCCCGCTGCATTTTTTGTCTCTCTGGTAATGGTCACTTCAGTAAACTGACGCAGGTCAATGCTGCGGGTCACAATAGTGTCGCTCAGCGTGACTACCGTGTCTTTCCCCAGTTTTCCGGCTGCGCGCCCTGCCTGCAAATCTTCCGCACTGGCGTAATAGCGCTGGACGCCAGCCACTTTTCTGTCCGCCAGGCTGCCCTGTTGTTTATAAGCAGCATAAGGCGCCAGATTCATATACAGCGTGAAAAATGTCAGTCCGCTCTCTTCTGTATCACCCGGCTGGATATAATGTTTCACCAGCACAAAAGAGGTCGAAAGGAACAGTTTTTCACCGCGCCATTCAATCGCAGCACTCTCATAGTCCTTACTGACGCGCCAGGCAACAATCTCACCATCCGCCATACAACGAATAAATTGTTCCCCTTTATAGAGCTCGCGACAATATCCGTTCTCAGCTTCACTGTCAGTACTCAGGGCGCACCAGGGAATAGTGGCATCAGTAATATGGATACCGCCATGCCACATTCCCTGACTTCCCACCAGATACAGTCCTGAGCTTTCCCCTCCGACCATCGATAACAACTCTTCCACAGAGGAAAATGCATGACCATTTTTGTTTGACGGTACGGGGTAACTGATTTTGGGTAACGTTGCTGTCATAAATCACCTTCCATGCTATTCACTGGTCCATTTGGCGGAGTTTTTTGTCGTGACCGTCACGTCCGTCGTTTTAAAATCCGGCGTTTCCAGTGGCAGACTGCTGCCACTTCCAGGCACCAGATAGCTCGCGACCTTCATCACCATCATCCCCTCAGAACCATGCTCAATCCCGTTCTTACTCAGCTTCAGATACGATCCGCCACCGTTCAGCGTCAGGGTTTCCGGCGTGCTGATAATAATTTCGTCTTCACTGCTGGTCACGGTCAGCTGCTTTTCTGCAAACAGTGCCATGGTGTTGTGCTGAGCCTGGATCTCGATGTCTCCCTGGTTCGCGACCAGCTTTGCGCCGTTTTTATGCACAAACATACCCAGGGCTTTTTCTACCGTTACAGAAAGATTTTTCATCGCACCGATATCCAGATGCTGACCTGCATTAATAATGGTATTCCGAGTGCTGCTGAGCTGAAGATGCTCACCTGAGGTAAATGCAACCCCCTGCGGAGCGCTACCCAGCAGGACTGAAGACTGGAGGTCTTTGATTTTTTCGGTAACGAGACTGATCTGGGTGTTGATATCGGATACCAGGGCACCGGCCGCTTCTGCGGCACTGTTCAGCGCCTGCATCTGGCTGTTGGCCTGGTTAATCTGATTAATGGCAGGGGCCATTTCCAGCACCGGCCCCTGGGCTTTGGACTGGGCATCCGCTGTCAGGAACAGCCCTTTTGCCGCACGAACCGCGCCATGCTCATCCGTTCGCAGTTCAAAACCGGCGCCGCGCTTTTCT
Organism: Lelliottia sp. SL45; assembly: GCF_026672535.1. Classification (NCBI taxonomy): domain Bacteria; kingdom Pseudomonadati; phylum Pseudomonadota; class Gammaproteobacteria; order Enterobacterales; family Enterobacteriaceae; genus Lelliottia; species Lelliottia sp. SL45. Next base: position 10,790 of record NZ_JAPPRH010000013.1, on the reverse strand, counting down.
CGCTGGCCATTGACCAGGTGTCCCATGTTCAGTTGCGTTTTGCCATATTCCGTCGCGAGCTTGATATGCTCTTCCTGCCGCTTATCCTCCATCCGCAACTTATTGTTCGCCGGGGTACGCCACACGTTCCGCGTATGATTGTCACTGGTGACATGGTCCGGATGTTCTGAGTCGTGCAGGGCATAGGCGATATAGGGGCGATCCGGATCCCCACTGTCAAACATAATGGCCACTTCAGTTCCGTCGATAAGCGGGGAGTGGAATCCGTAGGTATCACCGGCATAGGGTTTAGCCAGTCGCAGCCATAAATAGGCATAACCCTGTTCAGAACTACTGCGGTCAAAGTCCAGCTTCACACGGTAGCGCCCGTCCGGGTCGAGCCAGGAATAGGTGTCGCCTTTCTGTGCACTTTCGACCCGGGCAGGCAGCGAGCCGGATATCACCGGTCGATTGAGCAGTGCCGGACGATAACAGACGGTTTCACTGTAGGGGATACCCTCAAACGTCAGCGTAAAGCTACTTTTGCGCGAACCGCTGGTGCGCACCGTGGTGATGACGATACCTTCTTTAACCGCATCAGGTAACGTTCCGTCCGTTTCCAGTACCTGACCCGGCGCAAGATGAGGGCTGGAGGAATGCCCGGTGACGTGATATTGCGCATTCAGAATGCGTTCGTGACGCAGACGGGCGAAATACGCTCCGGTCTCTGTGCTTTCAGTATCACCCTCTGTCAGAAAGGGCTCCGCATAATGGTACGTTTCCCCGGTGGTGATCCCTTCCTTACTAAAAATGCTTTCGGAACTGTCCTGAGGTTTCAGTGCATCACGGTAGTTGTAGTCACGGGTGGCCACACTCCCGCTCACGACATTGTAGCCAGTCTGAATATCCCAGATACTCTCCTGCCCGCTGTCGCTCATCCCGGCCTGATTACGCAATGGCAGGATGACACCAAATTCATACTGCTGCTGGCTGTCCTGGAAAATAACCACATCCTGTTCAAGACGGCTGTCCATTTCATAGCGCCAGTAAATGCCCACTTCTGCCAGCAGACGCTGGATAAACTCAAGGTCGGTTTCCCGCCACTGGGTGATGAGCTCCTGGGATGGATACTCCCGGGAGAGCCGGAACTCAAAATCAGGACCTTCCAGACCGTGTTTACGCAATACCTGTTCAACCACCTCAATAACCGACTGATTGAGGTAGATCTCGCTTCCTTTCGTATAGTCCAGAAGAGCGATACGGGGAACGATCGTCAGCGCGTAGTGGGTATCATCATTCGACGTGGACACACGACGAAACGACGCCACTACGCCAAAAACCGTCCGGACCGGCAGAGCCGGTGTCCCGTCAAACATCGGGGTCTGGAAGGTAAATGACGCGGGTTTCAGCAGTAACGTGTCACAGGCGATATCTTTAGAGGAGCAGGTGACCGCCACGTCATAGCGCCATGGCTGGCTAAGTGATTCAACGGCGTTGTAACGCAGAGCATCAAGAAAATCGCTGCATTCATGCACATCAACCCGGTAACGAGACTGGCCTGACAGCTGTTGCACCGCGTCGGTTGCCTTCCTGATAAGTGTTCCGCTCATAACGCCTCTCCTTCTGCCTGTTCATCAAATTCCAGCACAATGCCCTGTTCGTCATCCCAGGTCAGTTTTAGCGAGGATGGTTTTTGTTTTGCCGCCATATGGCTCAGCAACTGTTGACTCAGAACCGGCAGGATCTGCTGGTTAAGCAGACTGTCCACGTTGCGGGCACCGGTATCCGGCAGCAGACAGGCAGCCGTCAGGGTGTCGATGAGACTTTCGCCGATGTGAGTGGAAATGCCGTAGTGACGTTGCAGACGCGTGCTCACCTGTGCCAGTTTCATGCCGACGATGGTGCGCATGGCATCCATTGCCAGTGGGCGGTATATCACCGTCTGGAAGCGAGCCAGTAAGGCAGGCTGGAAATGATCGCGCAGGGTCGGACGTAACAATTCATGCAGATCGCTCTCCGTGGCTTCTGGTTGCTCTTCCAGCAGCTGCATCAACTGATCACTGCCCAGGTTGGACGTCATCAGGATCACGGTATTGCGGAAATCAATTTCACGCCCTTCCCCGTCCCGCATAAAGCCCCGGTCAAAGACCTGATAAAACAGGTTCATCACATCCCGGTGGGCCTTCTCCACTTCATCGAGCAGCACCACGCTGTACGGCCGCTTACGGACTGCCTCGGTGAGAATGCCGCCCTGACCATATCCGACATAGCCTGGAGGGGAGCCTTTCAACTGCGAGACCGTATGCGGCTCCTGGTATTCGGACAGGTTGATGGTAATGAGCGATTTCTCACCACCATACATAACGTCAGCAAGCGCCAGCGCGGTTTCTGTTTTGCCCACTCCGCTTGGGCCCACCAGTAAAAATACCCCCTGCGGTCCGTATTCCGGCGTCAGGCCGGTTTTTGACGCTCTCAGGCGTTGCGCTATGGCATTCAGGGCAGGACTCTGTCCGACGACACGGGTTGCCAGTTGTTCTTCCAGCGTCAGTAATTCGGTTTGCTCATCTTTCATCAGCGAGGAGAGGGGAACACCTGTCCAGTCGGCGATAACGGTCGCAACGGTGCGGACATCAACATCCAGACCCAGTAATGGGCTGTTATTCTGAATTTGGGAGAGCTCCTGCTGGAAGGCGGAGATCTCTTTCTGGCGGCTGATGTCTTCCCGGCAGGCTTTCAGCGAGTCGGTGAGCTGCTTTTCGGTCTCATACTGTGACTGAAGGGCCATTTTTTGCTGGCTGAGCGCCTGGGTCCGTAGTTCAATGACTGCGGCAGACGACTTGCATCAACACTGTTACCCAGAGAAATATCTTCCAGCAAGTCCTGTGCTTCCATGGCGAGCGCAGTCAGGCGTTCAGCCTGCAACCGGTAAGGTGTTCCGGCAACGTATCCAGACTCATCCGCACGCGGGCGCTCGCGGTATCCAGCAGGTCAACCGCCTTATCCGGCAGCTGGCGGCCGGTCAGGTAGCGGCGGGATAACGTCACCGCAGCCCGGACGGCCTCACCGGTAATATGTACTCCATGATGTTCGGCATAGCGGGATTTAAGGCCGCGCAGCATCAGGCAGGCTGTCTCATCATCGGGCTCATCAACCTTTCACCATCTGGAAGCGGCGCTCCAGGGCAGCGTCACGTTCAAAATACTGTTTGTATTCAGACCATGTGGTGGCCGCAATGGTGCGCAGTTCACCGCGAGCCAGTGCCGGTTTCAGCAGGTTGGCCGCATCTGCCCCGCCCGCCTGATTACCGGCCCCGATGATGGTATGAGCTTCATCGATAAAGACCAGCACCGGCACCGGGGAGTGCTGGACGGCGTCGATGATATTTTTCAGACGCTGTTCGAACTCCCCCTTTACACCGGCGCCCGCCTGAAGCAAACCCAGATCCAGCGTTCTTACGATGACAGGCTTAAGGCTTTCAGGCACATTACCTTCAGCAATACGTAGCGCCAGGCCTTCAACCAGGGCCGTTTTGCCGACGCCAGGCTCACCCACCAGAATGGGGTTGTTCTTACGACGTCTGGAGAGAATGTCCACCATCTGACGGATTTCGTTATCGCGGCCAAAGACCGGGTCAATCTTTCTTTCCCGGGCACGGGCAGTCACATCGACTGTAAAGCGATTGAGCACGGCCTCTTCCTGTGAAACGGCGGGAAGAGCACCTTCCTTTTCAGGTGGGTTTTGCCATCCGGTGCCAATGGCGCTGCTCTACCCATCATGGTGACATTGCCTGCTGATTCGCCGAGAGCCGCGTCACGGCGCTCATCTGACTGGGTTTCCAGCAGGGGACGTAACCTTTCCAGTTGGCTGGTGGTCCAGCGTCATTAAGGGCCACAGGACGCCATTCTGCGCGTCAGCCCTGACGTATCAATCATGGCCGTGAGCAAATGAACGCTGCGGATCTGCTCATCTCCGGCGAGCGTGGCGGCAAGCCAGGCCTGTTTCAGCAGGGTCTGGAGCCTTCAGAGAAATCCGGTCGGCTGCGTACTGAACGTGGCTGTGCATCAAGCCAGCTCAGGAGTGACTCCTGCCAGACGGCATCCATATCCCATTCATAGCGACGGGCAAGAACGGTCAGGTCACCTTCGCCCTGCTCCAGCAGCTTTAACAGCCAGTGCTCCGGCGTGATTTCTGCATGCGCACGGGTCTGGCAGAAAGAAGCCGCACCTTCCAGCGCTCTGGCGCAGTAAGGGTTAAGTCGTCGTAGCAGGACTGCTGAATGATGTTCCATGTCGTTCCCTCGTGTTCAGGCACGCTACCGCCCATGGCCGTTAACCGATGCCCATAAGGTTCATGCCGATAAATGATGAGACTGCTCTGCAAAGCGTCCGTACTGGCAGGCGCTGCGGAGCAAAACAAAAATGGCGGACAGAGGAGATCTGTCCGCCAGGGTCTTACGCGGTGGTGCGTTCGTTCCAGGAATCGGAATGAATGATGTTGCCGTCTTTGTAGGTCCAGGTGATCTTTTCGTATCGCAGCTCGATCTGCTCAAGGTGATTATGCTTCTCGAAGGAGGCATCCTTGATGTCGTGCATTTTCGGATGCGACTTTCACCAGCTTGACGTTTTCCAGTTTGGTGTTGAAATATTCCACTTCCTGACCGGCGTCGTTGATTTTGTACCACTTAAACTCAGCAGATTTCAGGGTCTGGCCAGTGGTCACCGCTTTGTACAGATACGGGCTGGAAGAGTCGATTTCTTTGGTAAACAGGAACGGCGTGTGAATACGGGTTCCGGTCAGCTTGCCAGTGTTGTTATCGGTCGGGATGTACAGGTTATGTTCCTGAGCAACAACTTCGATGCTTCCTTCGCGATCTTTCACATCTACGGAACCCTTGATGTCAGCGCCACCATCGTCTTTCAGCCACAGATAAACCGGGATTGCCATGTTTACTTCTCCATTTCTTGAGTTGAAACGTCACGAACATCCTGTGACGCGTTTTTTGAGCCTGGCAGACGACAGGCGTCAGCCTGCGGTACCAGACTGATCTCGACACGCCGGTTATGCGAACGGCCATCAGGCGTGTCGTTTGATGCAATAGGTCGGCTGTCACCGTAACCCTGCACGGCAAAGCAACTTTCCGGTACGTCCCCGGTATCACGCATCCAGTTACGGACGGCCTCAGCCCGTTGTAAAGACAGGGTCTGGTTGAGCTGAACGCTACCGGTATTGTCTGTGTGGCCGCTGACCACGATAAGCCAGCCTGGTCTGGCTTTGATCCCGACCAGCGAGTTGACCAGCATTTTGGTGGAGCCCGGTTTCAGCACGGACTTACCGGAATCAAAGAGCGACATGCTGTCGAGACGAACAATTTTCGGTACTGATTTTGGTTCAGGGGCTGTTGGGGCTGTTGGTGGTGTCCATGTATCGATAGCCTGCTGCAAGGCCAGCCACAGGCGTTGCCCTGGGTAATAGCCCAGGCTGTAACGCAAAGGCTCACCCTGGCGCTGCCAGCGTTCAAGCAGGAGGGCATCCTGCTTCAGGGCGGCCAGTGATTCTGCCTTAGGGCGATAGTGGTTCATCGGGATTGCATTCCAGCGCTGCAAATCGGTACTCACCTGACGGATCAGGTCACGGTTATTGAGCGCAGAAATACCCAATGCGGTCAGTGCACACAGCCACATCAGCAGGATCAGGCGACGGGTACGCTGGCCCCCGTGGACAGTTGAAGCATAAGGTGGCAGCAGCGGCAGAACCGCATCCGGAAACAAACTTGCCGGTGCAGTCTGCCCGGGTTTCCGGGTAAACCGCAGGCAGGGGCGGGTATATAGCCAGTCGGCCCAGACTGACTCTGTACAGGGAAGGACGGTACCGAGGCGCATTGCCACAGAGAATGCTCGTTCAGGAGGCGTTAACCGATCAGGCTTTTCCAGCTCTTCAGCCAGCGTATTACGGATAAAGGAAAATGCCTCGCTGACGGCTGGCAGTGCCAGGATATTGTCTTCCGCCTGCTGCCAGTCGATGAAAGCCTGCGGCGAATCATTTACCGGACAGACAATCGGCTTATCACCCCGAACGATTATCCAGGGCGTTTCTGGCCCGGAAAATTCTGCACTCAACACAACCGGTAGTGTGAAACCCGTCAGGGATGTAATCTGCTTACACTGCTGGCGCAGCGTTTTCAGTGCGGAACGAAGAACGGCTTCATCCTGATGATGGTCTGGCAGGCAGCGGTACATCACCGAAAGCTGACCAACCTGGCGCGGGAACTGCGTCTGGATACTGCGGACAACGTCAGTTAACCGGGTGACGTCACCCGCCCGCAGCCACCATCCCTGGGCTGTTTTACGCAGAGGACTCCCCTGAAATAACGCGTCCAGCATATCACCGCACACCAGTACAACGGGACCCCGGACGTCGGGTAAAGGCAGTTCAGCGGCCGGGAGAGTAACGTCGGATGTGGGCTCTTCGCTCCGACAGTTTTTAAAAACAGTCCAGCCTGCCAGAACGAGGATCAGCAGCGTGGACAGACCGTTAAAAACGTTGCCTGTCGGGATGAAATACCACAGCAACCATAACAACGTGGCAACGGCTGCCAGGGCGTGCAGGACTACCGGAATGATGACTGATCTACGCATTAGCCATGCAGCTCCGGTATTTGTGCTGACAAGAGTGCCTGGAGCCAGAGATGGCCACCCCACCAGATAACGCCCGTAAGAATGACGGCGAGCGCTATCCAGAACCAGACTGAGCGCATCAGACTCCAGCGATGTTTACCCATCCGGTGAACAACCAGAGACAGGCCAGCATCAGGCGGAGAAACACGTTCAGAAAGAGTTTTCATTACCTCATCACGTTGCGACTGGCTGACCGCTTTCAGGCTGTATAACCCCTGAAAGCCCAGCGCTATCACCCGGTGATAGCAGGTTAAAACGGCCGGGTTCGGTGAGGGCTGACGCAGAATCTCTGCAATGCGATCCCATAGCGCCTCACCTGCCCGAAGTGAGCCAAAAAAACGGGCCTGAAGCGGCGCTTTACGCCAGGCCGCCTGGCCTTCATCCACTTTCAGCGCCTCACCTTCTTCGCTTTTTTCAGACTTACGGCTCATCACCGTTTCATCCAGCAGGGCACATTGTGCGTAGGAAATATGCTCCACACTGGCGTCGTCATAACCGGCACGCTCCAGCGCTTCCCGCACAGTTTCAACCTGTTTAACGCATTTGTTGTAAAGCGCAGTGCCATCAGGCGTGACGGCACCTTTTTTTAGCATGGTGACGGTAAGCCAGGTCTCCGCCATCAGCTGGTCGATATCGATATCCTGTCTCATGAGCGCAATACCGCAAACAGTTCAAGTTCCAGGGCGCCAAGTAGCTCAGGCACATAGAACATACATACCCCCTGCTCCTGCATTTCATGTGCAGCGGGACTTTCCATATCAAGGGCGAAGTACTGGTTTTCCATGCGTACAGGCAATGCTGCCGGGACCCTGCTCACCGGGATCAAAGGGATCCCTTTGAGTGCAGCACCATAGATCTCGCGGACATCATCAGGTGAACCTGCCTGACAGAGTGCAGGGAATTTTTCGGCGACCTGCCAGGCCGGGATATCCGAGCGAACAGAGAGATAAAGGTCAGCCTCTTCACGCAGGCGGATATCGTGGAGGCTGGCCTTCCAGGTCTGTCCGTCCGGTCGGGACATTTCCAGAGCAATGACCCGGGATGGCAGACTTGCTTCCAGCAGCTCTGTGACCAGGTCAAAGAGCGGAGGAAATGCACTGGCCGGTTCCTCGTGGTCATAGCCCGGTATGGCGTCAGGATCATGGTCCAGGGAAAAAGTCAGCATACTGCCTGCCAGACGAGCGAGCTCTGCCCACACCTGTTCTGGTGGACGGGAAGGAAAACGTTCGTATTCCGTCAGCACTCTGGCGTGAGAATTCAGCGCATTCAGCAACCAGAAAAGGGAAACATCGGCAACCGCGAAATCGGCAAGCCTTTCATTACTTTCCCGTCGCATGGTCATCAGTCGCTGACGTCGGGAACGTAGCTGGCGATTGAGCAGCACCAGACGTTCGCGAAGGACCGGGCTTGCCCCAAAAGATGCCACTGGAGGAATAAAAGATGGATCCTGTCGCCACGCATTTTGTCCATCCCGGATAAGCCTTGCTACCGGGCAGACGTTCCAGGAATCATTGCTTTCATGGGCAAACCGGATGGTGAAATTATACCGGGCAACGGCCATGGATTCTTCTTCAGAGCCAAAGGCATCCTGCAACGTCACCCATTCTTCGCGATAACGAAGCGGACGATCCGGGGATATACCTTCCTGCTCAACGTTGGCAATACCCGGCTGCATGTGAGGCAGTGCGATGACAACGGTTACGGAATCGAGACCTGCCAGCTGGCTGGCATCTAACTCACGCGGCGCGGGAGGCAGATCGCTCCTTTGCGCATCAATAAGCGTTCCATCTTCCAGCCAGAGGCGTAACTGCGTAATCTGGATCAGACCGGACGACAGAAGACCGTCATTAAGTTCAATCTTTTCCACACCCCAGGGAAATGGGGATGCCAGTGCAGATGCACCGCGACTTCGAAAACACTCCCATTCAGCCTGCTGCTGGAACTGCTGAGGGGACAGTAAAGCCCCCTCGTTCCACAGTGGACGATAAATTTTCATCCCTGCTCCTGGCTTATGCTTTTGCTTTCGGCATCTGGGATACCAGCGACAGGCTGACGTCCATGCCTTCCACCTGGAAGTGCGGTACGGCGTACAGCTTCACGCGGAAGAAGCCCGGGTTGTCCTCGATGTCTTCAACGATGCCTTTGGCATCGCGAAGCGGGTGTGCAGCCTGCAGGTCATCGCCCGGGTCGGTCATCTCGGTCACCAGACCTTTCACCCAGGTATTGAGCTCAAGCTCCAGCAGACGGCGGTCCTTGGTGGTGCCGATGTTTTCGCGCTGAATAATCTTCAGGTAGTGCGCAATACGCGACAGCAGGAAGATATACGGCAGACGGGCGTTGATGCGGCTGTTGGCGGTCGCATCAGCCGTGTCGTACAGGGCCGGCTTCTGGGTGGAGTTAGCGCTGAAGAAGCAGGCGTAGTCGCGGTTCTTGTAGTAGCTCAGCGGGATGAAGCCCAGATTCGCAAACTCAAACTCGCGGGTTTCCGGTATCATCACCTCTGACGGGATTTTCACCTGGCTGCCGGTGCCGAGGTCATACAGGTGGATGGGCAGGTCCTGAACGGCACCACCAGCCTGCGGGCCACGGATTTGTACGCACCAGCCGTTGTTAATGAAGCTCTTCACCATGTTGGCGGCAAAGGCAAACGAGGCGTTGGTCCACAGATACTTCTCGTGGTCAGGCCCTTTGACGTCCTCAACGTAGTTGAAGCTGCGAACCGGCACGGTATCAGGGCCGTACGGTAAACGTCCCAGCACGCGCGGCATCACCAGGCCGATATAGCGGGCATCGTCGGTTTCACGGAAGGATCTCCACTTGATGTACTCAGCACGGTCAAAGTAGTTACCGATATCCTTGATGGCCGCCACTTCTTCCATCGAATCCTTCAGGAAGAATGCCGGGCCGGCCGAGCCGATACACGGCATGTGCGCGGCAGCAGCCACCTTCGAGATGTTGCGCAGCAGGGCAACGTCCTGCGCAGAGGCATCAAACTCGTACGCGGAAATCAGGGCCGCAACCGGCTCACCGCCCGGAGAATCGTATTCTGAAACGTACGTGTGCTGGTAGAGTCCGCTCTGGATAATCTCCGGCGCGTCCTCAAAATCCTGGCGCAGGTCGTTTTTGGACATATCCAGCAGCTCAACCTTCACGTTCTGGCGAAAATCGGTTTTATCCACCAGGGACTGCACGCCCGCGCCACAGGCTTTCAACGGCCTGGAAGTCCGGGTGGTGCATCACCGCATCCAGCTGGCGGCTAATCTGGTAGTCCAGCTCCGCAATATGGTGGTCGATGAGGTTGCGGTCGAGCTTCTCCACTTTTGAGCCCGCTTTCGTCAGGCACTCCAGAAACACCTGCATGCCGGCGGTCAGACGTTCATCCGCGGTCGCCTCCGACATCGCCTGCGCGTCCTGCCAGATGTCCAGCGCGCTGAGCTCAGAAACCGGGGTCAGGCTGATTTTTTCAAACAGGGAGGCGTACACCCCGCCGGCGGAAGGACGGTCCAGGACAACGGTTTCGCCACCGGTATTCAATTCATTCTGTACAGACATGAGCATCTTCTCTTTGTTAATCCGTTACGTGCTGCGGGCGTTATGGCTGTTTCGGGGCAAGGGCGGAGAGTTCACCGCGCAGTTCAGCGCTCAGTGACGGGTCGAGGAGGATTTTTTCCAGCTCCCGGCGAAAGGCGGTGTTGTCCATCAGGTTGGCCTTCAGGTCGCGGAGCAGGCTGCGCATGGCAAGCATGGCTTTCAGCTGTGGAATTTGACGGGCGACCTGTTCCGGTTCGAAATCCTTCATGTCGCGAAAGGCGAGCGTAATCGCATCTTCGCTGCCGTCGCCGGCCAGGGTATTTTCCACCGCCATGCTGACTGACGGTGAGAATTCCGCCAGCACGCTGTTCATGTTATTTTTATTAATGTTGACCTTCTGGCGTTCAGAAAGGGGACGCTGTTCGGCACCGTTGCTGAAATCACCGGCAACCAGCAGCTTCAGGGGAAGTTCAACCTTCTTTTTAGCTGTTCCCGTATGCAGATCGAGCTTTATGTTGACCCGGGACTTTGGTATTTCTGACTGATAGCTCATTGTCTGTCCTCCGTTTGTTTTTTATTTACCTTGTTTCAGTCCAGACACCGGAA
>NZ_JAPPRH010000012.1:0-236717 GCF_026672535.1 Lelliottia sp. SL45 | reverse complement strand
TATGTCGTGCCAGCAGACGTTGTACGTAACGCCTGCTGGTGGGCAATACGCCATTGCATCAGCATGGATAATTTCAACGCGAGGATCGGTTGCAAACGAGGCTGCAACGAGGTTAATAACGTCCTGTTCTTTTTCAATTACCGTGACATGGGTTACATCATCTTTCTGAAGGATGGCGTGAAGCACCATACCCAGACCAAGACCATTAATGAGCACCCGCCCGGTGGCTCGCTCTATAAAATCCTGGCAGGTTCGGATCTCCATCGGGGTATTGGACATCACCACATCCCTACCGTTGGACAAGCGGCGATATCTACCGGGCGGGATAAACTCATCTGTATTGCCTGTATATGCGGCACGGAGGACGAGGCTCACCGCCTTATCTTTGCTAATTTCAAAAGTGTCCAGTTTCCAGGTTCCGGACGTGCCGTCTTTAACGGGTAAATCAGAAAAGCAGCTCTTCATAGAAGCAACCATAATTCCAGTAGTTTTGTTACGGTGAACCTACCACAAACCCGCTCTTAATGCAGGTATCAGGAGCGATAGCGATCTTTGAGGAATCGGTTAAAACTGGGGCATCCTGTAACAGACGCCCGCTAGTTTTTAAAATGCCGCAGGTGTTAAAGGTAGCTTTGCAAAGTTGCAACATCTTCAGGGGCAACCTCCACGCAGCTCCTGACACTGTAGTGATTTTCGCCGTTGTAGTCATAAACCCCACCGTCTTCAAAACTCAGCTGTTCAACCTCGCCAGCACACTCGGAAATCAGTGCCGTCTGGCAAGCATTTTTCTCACAATCGCTGACGATTAAACGAACATAGCTTTTCTCATGGTCGCCGTTACGGTTCTGAATCTTTACGATAAAGTGTTTTTCAGACATTTGTGCCTCCAGCACAGGTTGAGGTTAATTTAGCGTTGCCCCGGCTCACCGGGGCAAGAATAAATCAACCCTTAATGAAACTGTGCCCCCAGGTGTTAGGCTTAAATGCCTGCTCTTTAATATATGCTTTCATTACCTTGCAGGTTTTTTTCAGGGCTTTGGTACTGGCATCGGTTACTGGGATAAAATGGCGAGAATGACGGTTTTCCCGGTATTGCTTATCAGCGTTTGGGTCAATTGCTTCGCTTTGCAGGAGTCCTTCGTGCCTGCCAATTACTATTACGTAGTTCATTGCACCTGTAACACGATCCGTGAGTAATTGAAGGGAAATATCAGTCGCTCGCGTGGCCTGGCTAGCAGAAATTTTTGCATGTAAGAAAGCTCCCTTTCGAAAGTTGGCCGGAGTCAAACCTGTAATATCCTCGGTGCTAAAATTAAGTGAAGATAGAGTTGAAAATAAATCACAGCTAATGATTTCAGTATTATTAGACATAACCCGGCTCCGCTCATATTCATGTTAGGGTAATGATATCAGGTTGATAGCATTACCTAATAACTTGGTGGCAAAAAGTTGTGGTTTTTGATTAACTAAAATTGATGTTCTCAATACTGCTCAAGAATTTTTTCTTTACGCCCGGAGTAAAAGGTATACGTTCAATGTATTTATAAAGCGTCCCAAAGGTTTTGGTTTCAATGTTTCGTGCAATAACATCATCAATCGGGTCTTCGAACATATTAATAAAAACATCAACATGCTGCTCTCCGCTTTCTGAAGCTAAAGAGAGAATACAGGCCACTTCAATGTAGCGGTTATCCTGCTCTGCAATGAACAACCAGTGCCCTTGGTTAAAGGCTGGTGCAGCACTGAAGCGTTTTACAACAATTTCTGAAAGAGCATATCCTGCCTGATCCAGCAGATTAATAAAGTTGAGTTGAGTTGAAACCACGTCTAACGCTTTCATAAAACCTCCTTTTCATCTGTACTTATTATACTGTTACCCACCCCCCAGCTAATAACCTTCCAGCAAACTTTCAAAAAAATACCGCCTTTAATTAGAATTGAACTCATCATTTTTAATTAACAAAAATGATTATGAAACCCACAATGTTTGTGATGTGCCACCATGGAAAAGTAACTTTTATGTGTTCATAAATATTATTTCTTAATCACGTTCCTTTGTCCTGCGGTCGAAGATTATCAGGGAAGCATAAGAAGAATATGTGAGGTTTCAGCAAATGCGGTGATCGGGCATTATAATTTGGTCAGGCTATTATAAGTGGATAAAGATAGTCGTAGGTATAGGATCAGGTTAAATTGCCTTTTCCCGGTTGCCTTCCCTGGCCTACCGGTTTCAGGTCAGACGCTAAGACCAGCGGTAAGATTTAAAGTAGTCCTCATTTACAGCCAAAAACTCCCTCAAACCGTTCATTAATCCCTTTTCAAACGCTGTTACGATAAACCGGTATCCGTCCAGTGTTTCAATGTAGTAGATCCCGCCCGGTGTTATTCCAACATGCAACACCTCGGCTGTCATCATAAACTGGCCTTCCGGAAAATCATGCGACAGGTAAATAAAACCCGTCGTAGCCGATGCGGGTGTGGCATTCACTAAAACACCGTTAAACTGCTGCCCATGCCTCGCCGGTACAAGCTCACTTCCCCTGGTTGACTTATCGAGCAGCCCCTTAACATCTTTTTCCTCTTTGGATGAGGTATAGCCCCGCACATCACTCTCATCACCTGGGCGAGAGCCGGTACCGACATGAGCAAGACGACGGTAAGCGCTGCGCATATTGACGTGGCAGGATGCCCCGGCTCTACCCTGAAGCCTTACGCCAAAATCTTCGCAAAGTAATAAAATCTGACGTAGCTGGTTTTCATACACGGACGCAGAAAGTGAAAGATTGAAACTGGAAAAGGTCAGTTCTAAAACCTTTTCCCGTTTGTCATTGAAATGTGCTTCCAGCCTGATGACTGGCTTTTCCGACATTGCAAAAGCTTTGTCCGTTACTCGGTACCGGCATTCATCTCCGAAACATTCTTCAACAACGCTGGCTATGACCGTGTCGTGTTCGCCATCTTCCGGAGCTGGCACAAAGATTTCAAATTGAGTCGGTGTATCCGGCTCAAGCAGAACGGGATAGAGACGCGGAGAATTAAGCAAAGCGCATTCAGAATTAATGAGCTTTACCCAGGCACTTTTGTCGTCCGGATCCTTGAGCTGCTGTCCAAGGTTATCGCAAAAGTCGACTATCTGACGGGTATGCTCATCCGTGACTGCACAGATCAGGGTAAGACCATGCGTGGCCATACGCAATTCCCGGGTTCGGGACTGAGAATTGATCGACCAGGGGTTAAGTGAAAGCGAAATCGGGCTTATGGATGGGACGACCGTCTCATTCTGCAAATCTGTAAGCTGGCAGTTCGCAGTAGGCTTCGGGGAAAGGGTACTAAATATGTAACTTGCCTGTTGTTTAGTACTGGCCTGGATATAAAACATCGCGTCCATGCTTGTATCCCGGGATGAAATTGAAAATAGCTTCATTTTTAACCTTAATGGATGAGCGATTTATAATCATGTGCTGACAAATGAACATTATGTGCGCCATCATTCCATTCAAAGAATAATCGATACTTAGAGTTTACTCGAATGGAGGAATAACGGTTTGACGTCATTCTTAAGCGTTCATAACGCAAGCTGTTGGATAATAATTCCCGCTCACTCTGGACATTATCCAGCGTTTCAAGTCGACACAGAATCGCATTAATAATTTCAGAAGGAATACCTGCCGTTGTTTTTCCATTACGGAAGAACTTTTCAAGCCGTCTGTCTTTAAATGAATGGATCATAGTTCCTCCGTAATAATTGACCTTAAAATTAAATTAAAAGGCTTTGAATTAATGAATCCCTAAAATGCGGGCGGCGACTGCCAGCTGCTTATCACTTAACTGCCGCTGGTGGGTTAAAGAAGACTTAAGGCTTTCCAGAAAATTATTACTGCTGGATTGCTGGGTGATTGCATCAACCATTTTTTGATGAGATCTGCACCATGCAGTGAACGCAGAGCTGTGGGCGCTTTCAGTCCTCAAACGCTCGTTTTGCAAGGATGCTGACACTTTGCGGGCAGCTTGAGCATTAATGCGGTACAGCGCATTCAGCGTGTAAGCAGTGCGGGTCGTTTCGAGGCTGTAACCCGTGGCTTTACAAGCCATACAGCGACTTTTATAAAAATGCTTACGCTCTCCCCGACCATTGCATTTATCGCAAAGAATACGAAAAGTATATTCCGCAGTACCTTTTACAGAATCAACACAGCGGATTTTTGCGCTGGAGATTTCAATTCCACTGCGATCATAATATTTGGTCATAATGTGATTCCTCCGGTTAGTTCTGGAGTAATCATGACAGAATGAATCTGCTGGCTAATAACCTGAGAGTAAATATTTCAAAAAAACATTGAGAGAGGGCCTGCAAATTTATATACGGAGGATTCAAATATAATTTTGTTTGAAATAATTCAGAGCATTCTGAAGTAAAGGTGCATCAAAAAGCATTCAATGATAAATCGTGTACTGGTGCCAGCCATTTAAACGCGGGAATTGTTCCGGTGTGATTATACGGTTTAGTATCATAGCTTATAACCAAAAGGAAGGCGTCCAGCCCTTCGCAGGAATATTACTTTCCCGTTTGCAATATTAGAGCCACTTAATGAGAAAGTAATAATTAAGTCATGCTCAACTCTACATATTACATTGAGGGTGGCGTAATAGGGTACGGCATACTGCCGCACCCTTCTGAAGGGCTTATGTTTGAGGGAATTCTATAGCAAATGTTGCCGTGCCAGATTGTCCACTTTCAGCGGGAGTAACCGGATATGTGCGCTCTTCACCATTACCAAGATCCAGTGACAGCGATTTAGTTTCACCAGGCTGGGCCGTAACTCCGGCAACCGTAACGCCGAACTGAGCATTTTTCTGAACAGTCAGGGTTCCGTTTAACTGTCCGGTAATGATAGAACCGTCCTGACGACGCAACACACTGGTTCGGATGATGGCCAGCGGCGTGTTGTCCGTTGCTTTCAGTGCTACGGCTGTGGCCAGCGTCTTGAGATTATCCAGCATAATCAGATTGGCTGGCTGGTAGGTAAAATTAAGCGTTTTAGTGGTCCGGTTACCTGATTCGTCAATAGCCAGAGCCTCCAGATGATACATCTGTCCCGATTCATCAGTGTTGGGGAAGATTCTGGGATATTCCGGAATAAAGACATCCTTGGATAGCGGCGTGAATGCCAGGGTGACCTTTTCAGAGTTAGGTCCACCAGCGAGCTGAAGCGATGCCAGGGAAGCATCCCCAGAGGCATCAGTAACGCTTATGCGAAGGTTCTCAAGCCCTTTAACCAGTTTTCCTTCTGCGTCTGCGCCATTAAAACTGAACGCGATAACCGGAAGCGTTGAGTCAATTTTCAGCGGTGCATTAAGCGTCTTGGTTCCGGTGTTTCCAACAAGATCCGTGGCAGACACGCTAACCACCGTATAATCCCCGTCCGGTAGACCAGCGTATGAGAAAGTGGCGTTTTTGGTTTTATAATCGCTTTCACTGACAGTCACAGGCTTCAGAGTGAAAGTTTCCCCCCGGGCGTTTTTAAGGGTGGCTTCGAAAACTTTGGTATCCCAGTAGCTGATGTTCCAGGCGTTGACGCGATCATTATCGGTGGCCGTCATAGTGATTGTCTTGGAGGCCTTGTTTACCTGAGCGACATTAACCACCGGTGGGTTGTTATCCCAGATAACCGTAAAATTACCAGCAAGCGCATCGAATATGCTGTCACCATCTTTTCCCGAGTAAAGGTGCAGATACTCAAATCCTTTGTCACTGGTGTAGTTGAAGTTAACCGTCATCTCGCATGAACTTTGTCCGACAGGAATAGTGCAGAACCAGGCTGCATTTTTTACCGTTCTGAACTTTTGCACGTATGGTCGGGGTTCTGCGGTTACCTTTATGCGGCTAATGGTGGCGGTTTTAACGCTTATTGAGGCCTGAGTTAACCACTCACTGGTATCACTCCGGTACATCTCTTTAGCCACAATCTTCGGGGCTATTTCCATCGCCGGGGCTGGAGTGAAGTTTAGGGAGTTATGATGAATTCGTCTTACTCCTCCCGCCAGAGTCTGAAATTCATGATAAGTATCCCCCACATTTGGATATATGTATTTGAAAGTATAGATATTATAGGTGCTATCGGAGGTCTGGAAATTCGAGTCCGCCCAGCCATATTTGGAACCGTTAACAGCAGTAAAGTCACTTTTTTTCCTTAATACCCGTACGGAAATAGGGTTCTGGAAGACGGTCATCCCAGACTGATAGGAGACCCATGATCCGGTAGTGGCGTCCTGCACCTGGATGATATCGTCAGGCTTAACCCGATCAATTACGCTTCGGCGGCTTAGTTCGCTCCTGTTTCCCGCTTTGTCATAAAGGTAGATCCCCACTTTATATTCAGAGCGGTTTTCCGGTGCCAGGGCATTGCTGCTTGCGTCGGCGACTTGAACGGTTACGCTACCTTCCACTGTATTAATTTCCGCTGGCTTTTTACGCTCCACTCCAGCGGCATCGGTTATGAAATATTCAGCATTAGCAAGCCCGGAACCTTTATCACTCAGTCCATTAAAGACCAGTGCCTGGACGCTGGCGTACTGCATACCGGCTGGTACTGAAGTGAAGATCGCTTCGCTGCCAAAGTTCCACCCGTTTCTCGTATAACTTATGGTACCCGTTGCCGGAGCCGTTCGATCAATTGCAAGAGGGTAATCCTGCCGGGAGACCTCCTTCCCTTGCAAGTCGGTAATCACCTCTCTAAGGGTGAAGCTATCTTCTCCCATCGCTGGTACGGTCAGAGTCTTGCCGTAATAATCAAAGCCTGTCGAGGATGTGGTGCGGTCATCAACGGTAACCAGGCTGCTTTTCGTGCTCCAGATGAGGCTCCCATCACTTTTCAGCAGACTGAGCGTAATATAACGATCCAGTCCGGAAATAACGGCAACGTCAAAGCTCGTTACCGGATTAATCCATACGGATGCAGGCGATACGGTCTTTTTAACGTTCAGGGTATCTTTAAAGCTGAATTCGGCGATTTCAGCGGAAGCTCCTGCGCTGAAACCTGCAAATGCAATAAGCAGGGCTAGTTTGATTTTCATGGGTTGTCTCCTGATCAGGTTCCCCATGATACTTTTTCAGTGTTTGTAATCTTTTCGGGAAAATGGCTATTTTTGATGTTTTTCTTTTCTGCCCGGTGGGACTTGTGTTGTTTACTTGAATGCAACAAAACCAGTAAAGTTACTTTTTGATAGGATTAAAATTAGGTTTTCCCAATTTCCAGAGGCAAGCGAAAGCAGAACTATCTTAATAGCCATTAAGAACGCCATGCGTATTGACAAATGATGCTCATTACATTTAATGAATAGTGCATTTAAAACTACACTAGCGAAAGAATTTTGCTTTGTTTTTTATTACATGAGTGAAAGAGTATTAATAATCCGGAGCCATCAGAACGTACTCAAAGACTCCGGTATACAGATATCTTGCCAGTAAAAATGGCCTTACTCCTCATCATCCCCCAGCGCTTTTTTGATGGCGCGTCGGCGGGCTGCATCACCTACACGATATCCGATTGAATATACGTCATTCATCCGGCGCAGAATATGATTTACTTCCTCATTTTGAATATAGGAAGGTAAACATAGAACCACGTCGCCATCTTCATCATAGACTCGAACAACTTCCTTCTGTCCATCTTGCTCGCGAACGATCTGGACATTCTGAATCCTGGTATATTCTGGGTTTACGCTCATTTTAAGAATCTCTCTGAAATTGTTGTTACCAGTTAGCTATAAGCCGGATAATTCATGTACTCAGTGTTCTGTACAGCAATCGCCTGCTCGTGGATCATTGATACTGCCTGGCGGGCTTTAAGGCGCTTGCTGGTGAGAAAACGCTTCACTTCTTTAAGTTCGCTGCCAGCCGACAGCATATTGAAAACATGCTGTTTGAGACTGTTGTTATTTTTGGCCACTGGTTTCTCCATCATCTTTGTACATGGTTGTGTCGGGCTGGCCTGCCAGATCACACACGTTGTCCATATGCTTTTGGACCCAGTCTGTTAGACCCAAACCTTCGGCCTTTGCTTGACTGACGTAACGCAGTTTCCGATCAGGGGTAACCCGCATCTGTAATTGTGCCGTCGCTGGAACCGCCTCTTTCAGGGCGTTGAGGCCCCTCTGATTACGGGCCTGATTTGATGGTTTACCATTTGGCATCTGAGGTATCGCTCTTTCGGCGAGCGGTGGACGACTCTAATTCTTTTGCGATTGCTTTATCTACGGCATCCAGCTGTATGGCAAACTTGATTTCAAGCGAACAGCGTAATGCCTTCATAGCGCGTTCTTTGGTGCTGTACTGTGGTATGCCGTTCTGGCTACCATTCATGCCTCGCATGCGGCGGGAGGTTGCATCGACAACCTCTCCCTCTTCCCGTATGCCGTGAACCGTAGTTCCGCTCCATGTCGGATAAACAGTGCCAGTGGCGGTGTTGAAGCTCCAGCCATTTTGGTATTCACCCGAGACCTCTGGTACGGGCATATCGCGTTCAACGCTATAGTCAGACCAGCGTAAAGCGCGGTTTATTCTGGCCTGTGCCATCAGCTCATCATAGGCGGCTTGTTCTTTTTTATTCATCGCCATTTAGGGCTATCTCCTCAGAGGGGAATTAGGTGGAATATCGTTACGTAAGTGCTTTTCAGGCCTAATCTCTGATAAGGCCTGATGTGCCAGGCTGCCGTTGCATTCACCGTTTTATGGCGGTTGACTGAGCCTGTTTAAGAGCCGCAATTAGTTCAGGCGAAGTCGGCTCCAGATTTTTGGAAGCGTTCAGCAGCTCCTGAAGTGATGAGATTTCCTTTGGCTCTACCTGTTTTGCTTCTGGAGCCGGTTTCTGAACTTCATCCAGTGTACGCTGTGCACCGTTATCCAGCACCAGCACACCCCCAGTACGAATTTCTGAAATGGTGCGCACCGTATACATCAATTTATCCCAGACACGGCTACCAACCTCGATCCCGGAATCAGCTACTTTTTTTTCTTTATGCTTTTGAAAAATTTCTTCTGACCATGTGGTGAAGCGCTTTCCAAAAGTATTGGCGGCTAAAGATGTGCAGGAATAAACCTGTTCGACCTGTTTTGTTCCATTTTTATCAATGAACGTAATGAGACCGATTCGGCCACTGTTAACGGTGTAAAAGCGTGGTTGAAAGCCAGCTTTGAGAAGGTTTTCAATAGCTGAAAAAAAATCTTTTTTGAGCATCGGTTTCAAGATGGTTTACCTTTTATGCCCGGTGCCGCCGGGGCGGTGGAGTTAAATATACGCCATGCAAGTAAATTAATTTATACCCATTTGATTGTCAATACAAACAAAAAATAAACCATATTTATTATTTTACCAGCGATGCTATTTTAAGGTCCGTCTAAAATAAAAAACAAAAACGTTATATTTGAAGCCATCCTTCCTAAATTCATTTATTGCGCCTATTAGCCCCCTGCTTTAAGTAAATAATTTTTGAAAAAGTTGCGTGGAAGTTATTAGCTCGTTTAGCTGGATTGGTAATATAAAGCCAACACAGAAAAGGAAAACAAAATGTCTAAATTAGTATCTCCTCGTGAATTGAATGAGATTATTACCGGATTACTGCTTAAACCTGAACTCCTTGGTGAGCTGGACTCACCAGAAAAGTATCAGATGTTTATGGCAGATTTAGGACGCGTGGTGGCCGAACATTGTGGAGGTCAGGTAAACAGAGTCGTATTGCCAGGAGCAGAAGGTACAGTGCCGGATGGGTTACCGCTTAATGGCCAGCCGGTACGTTATCTCGGAATCAAAGAGAGCATTCCTCACCTAATTGTAGAGCCTGATGCTTCCTTACCTTCGCTCGCTAAAAACGTCTGGATGTATGCAGATCCTGAAGGCTGGAAAGAACATTTTGGAGCTGAGGAAGACTGCCTTACTCCTGAAATGATGCAGCTGTTCCGTAAAGGTATCCAGGCTCTTCAGAATGAGCATGACACCCCTGAAATTAGCCTCACACTTCAGGACTGGCGCCTGGAGGAGGAAACACTACCAGAAGAGGACAGTCAGGCCTATCAGGTCAGCGTTACCGGGCAACATAACATCCACTGTGAAGTTGTGAATAAGGAAGGTGACCCCTGTTTTGGTGTCATGTTCGAAATCGATCAGGGTGTGCCTGCCTTACACATCAACACCGGCGGGGATATGTTGCTCCACATTCATTGTGCCCATAACGGACTCGTTCTGACTCCTGATGCAAGCGATCAGCGCTTTGATAAGGCTCCCGTCGATCGCTTCTCTTATAACAGCCCATCCCTGCTGTTATCTGCCGACTAACCAAGGCCAAATCTGAATTGTCCTGTTTAAGTAACCAACCCGCTGCCGCCAGGCGGGTAAATCCTCTTAATGGAGTTTTAATGCAAATCTCAACTGAAGTTCTGAACGTCTTATCTCGCTGCCGTGCTGAAGGGAACTTTCTTTTCCTGGCCGACCAGCTCGACCGCAGCATTTATGTTAAGACAAACAAAGTGCTGGAAGCTGCCGGTGGCAAATGGAACCGAAAAGAGCAGGCACATATTTTTACGGCGGATGCAGCTGAGCGTATCGAGCAAATCATTCTGACAGGTTCGGTCGACATCCCACGTGATTTGTTCAATTTCTTCCCTACCCCTGAGAATTTAGTCACAGATATGGTTCTACGCGCTGAACCAGCTGCCGGGGAACGTATACTGGAGCCTGAGTTTGGTGATGGCCGCATTCTGAAAGCCTTAAAACTGGCGGCTCCGGATGCATTGATTACCGGGATCGAATTGAACGATGAGCGATTCCTTGCAGTGAAGAACGATAGTGTCCTTAGCACAGGGGTCGAGCTGGTGCATACCGACTTTCTTGGGTACCAGCCCGATGAAACTTTTGATGTTATCGTTATGAATCCACCATTCCTTAAACGCTCTGACGTTAAACATGTCATGCATGCCATCGCAATGCTCGCTAAGCGAGGTCGCTTACAGGCTATTCTGTCAGCTGGGGTATTGTTCCGGGAAGACACACTGACAAAAGCGCTCAGGGAGCGAGTCAAACAACTTGGCGGACAAATTTCGCCTCTTCCGGATGATACATTTAGGGAGTCCGGAACAAAGGTCAAAACAGCCCGCCTTGAAATTGATCTTCGCCGCTAACTGACAAGCAACCGGAAAGAAATCTTAATACGAGTAGCCGGTTAAAGTTACCTGACCGGCTTAACTGACTAAATCAATAAAGAGTGAACAGAAATGACGCATACTGCCGTTTCTCAGGCTAATAGTGCTTTGCAGCTACCCACGCTGGAGCATGTCTACGCACTTCTGAAAGCAAATTGTAAACCTGACCGCTTTGACGGGCGTGACGGACCCGTGTGGGGCCAGGAATACTCGTGGAATCTGGCAAAAGATCGCTTACAGGATCTGGAGAAATACGGTAAGGCATATGTCTCCCGTCATGAAGACCGTATGGGGGAAGGATTTAGTTTTGGTCCTGACCTGTTAATTATTCGCTAACGCTCTTAAGGCCTGATGATATGGTAAGCACAACTGGAAAAAATATGTTTTCAAAGCCTATGACCACTTTCACACCAGAACGTATTGAACAAATTTTGGAATTTGCCGAGGGTAGTAACCCAAGCGAAGCAATGAGTCTTAGAGCTGACGAAGTTGCTGTACTGGCACGTATTGGAAAGGCAGTTATGTCGATTGCGCCTGTTTATCAGTGCGAGTTTTGCCACCATGACGCAACCGGGCAACTTCAGTGGCACTGGGAAGATGTGAACAAAGCTTTTTATGATAAATACGATCCAGACAGACGCGGAAGACGTCGAATCCTCTATACCGCCCCGCCGATGCCTTTAGTTTCGGCTGACCTGCTTAACATGGCTTCATCTGCTATTGAAGACTTGCTCACTAACAAAGACAGAAGTGGTGCGGGAATGTGGAATGACATTCCAGAACAGCTACGACGCGCAGCAGAACTGGTAATGGATAATAGCCGGGCCGCTGAAATAGAAGCGATGCTGATGCGTCTTTATGTAGAATGTGACACCGGTGAGCGCAGAGGCAACGGCAGTCAATCTGGCGTAGCAATGCCTTCGTGGCAAACCGTTGAAGAGGCACGTGTGTTGCTGGGGGTGAAATGATGCAGTTCTCGCCAGGGCAGTTTGTAATTCACAACAAGAAGCGCCTTGCGGAACGAAGGTAGACGTACTGACTGAGGTTCACTCCCCTCTCGACTGGTGGCGTAATGCCGCCAGGTTTTGATTCATATATGCCGTCCGTTAACGCATTTATATCTGACATACCTAATTTATCCTGATTCTTTTTTACACAAAGTAAAAGCATCTCTTAATGCGATATGTGGATGCCGATAGTTTCAGGCTAATGTTATAAGTTTTGCAATCGTTGCCAGTTTGGATACCACAGCAATGTCAGATGTAATTCCAAAAAGAAAGATTTTCGTCCTGAACGCACAATAAGGTTTGTCGAAAGGCAAATTATAGATTTGTAATTTCGAGCACCATATGGAGAAGTTTTTTATACTTTTACGAACATAGTGACCTTTAGGAAAAGCTTAAAATAACACCAAACCTAAAGGGGAATAAGAATGAAACATCTCGCTTTTATTACTGCTGTAGCCGGACTCGGTATGTCTGTTCAGGCCCCAGCTCAGATATATGAATCGGCCTTTAAAGACACGAACGGTATTGAGATCCACGCCCCGGCTTCTCGTCTTATGCTTAATCCGGCATCACCGGTAACTTTGACACTTATTTCAGGTCTTGATCGTTTCGTTAATGTCAAAGTCACGAAAGACACTGGAACTGTCATTCTTAATACTACGACTACACGGACGGGTGTATCAGACCGACTAACAGCTGCTGACGGTAGTGAGTTCTACGGCAAAAAAGTAACTTTGCCTGCTTTGGGTGAAGGCAAATTTGTCGTTCAGATAAACGTCTTAGATCTCAATCAGAAGCCTGTAGCGACCTATAACTATAACTGGCTAATTGATGTCACCCCTCCAGCGGCAAATGCTCTTACCGCTAATACTGGTTCTGGCTCTACCGCTGGTGACGTGTGGAAGCTTGGATTAGAGGCAACGGGGCAGTATGACTTCACCTCTTCGGGCGTAAGTGATGTAAATGGTATTGATAAGGGCCTAATATATATTTACAGGCAGGACGGTAGCCTCTACAGCACTACACAGATGCAGTATGACGTATCCGGCCAGAAGATGTACCACACTTACTCTAAGAATTCAGTTAAGGGAACCGGAATACCAGACAGCAACCTGGATGAAGACTTTACTGCAAAAGTTGTTATCTTCGATAACGCAGGTAATAGCCGAACGCTGCCAACTCAAAAATTTCGCTACGACAACACGCTGGGTGAGATGACACTGTGGGCCGTTCATGATCCAAATACGTCTTCCAGCGTCGTACCCGGGGTTTCTAATTATCCGGCTTACAAAGCCGGTATGGTCGTTAACGAAAACCCTATTCGATTAGTCTACCGGATCCCAAAATCTAACTACCGTGCTTATTCAGAAGGTGGGCTTCAGTTCATCAATCAATATTCCGCCCCCAAAGAGATAGCTGTAGACAGCACTTATGCTTATGTTGAAATGACTCTTCCCTATGGCTCAATTAATGGGGATATGGCTCGTATGGCGAACTTTGGCCAGTGGGGAGGGTATTATCCGTCATACAGCCTCGTTCTAAACCCATCTGCAAACCAAACGCCTGCATTTGCGGGTACCTGGGTAGATTTCCTCGATGATAAGGGGAACTGGGTTAAGTGGAAGGATTTTGAGAGTGTGGCTTCATCACGACTGCCAATTAAAATTTCCCGACTTCGTTTTAACGTTGAAGCCCGGCCCTTTGCACAAGAGATCGGCGGTAAGGCGACCTGCACCATTCCGGCAGGAAAAACCTCGTGTGAAGCGCCTGAGACGTTTGATATGGCCTTGGGTACCCAAGGCTACAATAGAATCCTTTACTTCGTTCGCAGCATCAGCAATCCCATTTTGCGGTCTGAGCAATGGATTATGACACGTTGGAACAATAAACAACTGCCGGTAATAAACTCGATATCATATGACGAGACTAACAAGCAGCTGGATGTACTGGCGTCACTTGAAGGCGATGGTAACTGGTTCGACTCGGTCTCATTGAGGGAATTTTATCTTTCCGATAAGAACACTGGTACCCGGATGTCACCCACAGGAGTAATCAAATCTCGTATCTCAGGTAACTACACGATTGCATATGATTTATCCCGTCAGTCTGAAGGAAAATACAACGTTGAGGTCAACATCAGGGACTTCTTCCAGAACCAGACCAATAAAACTTTCGGAGAAATTGCTCTGGATAACACTCCTCCGACAGTGGCCATAACATTCGACGGAAAGCCGGTAAAAGACGATACGGTAGTGTACGGCCTGGAGAACCTCAGGATTGCTCTGGCAGATAATCTGACAACCCCGAGGATAACCCGTCTTCAGCTCGTAGGTGGCCCCACAGCTGATAACGTTGAGCTTACGTGGTCACCGGCAGGCAAAGATACATACATGCCTGAGTATCCGAGGCTGTTCCCAAATTTCGAACCATCTGAAAATTATTCAATTAGCGTAACAGTTGCCGATAGTCAGTCGAATACCAAAACCTATACTCAGAAGTTCAGTTATCTACCGAATAACCTTGTGCAGTTACATAATCTACGCACATTATCGGTCAGTTCGCCTCTCAAAACGACAGATGGCGTACCACTTGCGTACTTGTCCACTAACGTTCTGCGTAAGACAAATGGAGAAATTGCTAAAGGGGTCCAGAACGCAACGCTGACTGTGCGGAAGGATGCAGCCTTCGGTATTAAATTTAATGGGGCACAGGCGGCTCCAGGCGAGTCAGTTGAGGTGCAAATAGATATGGGCCAGGGGGATAATCTTCTGTTACCCGTTTATCCTTCCGAAAATGGGAAAGTTGGCACCTCAGAATTCATGATTCAGATCGACGAGTTGAAGTAACTACCCGGAGCCGACAGTAAAACTGACGGCTTCAATTTTACTGCCCTCCTTGACTCCGATCAGCCAGTACGTCTTTAGAGATTCGCAAGGAAGAACCGAAAGAAAAGTTACTTTAATCGTACGTTTCCAGCGATGCTTTCAAAAGACAATGCACATTCGTTGATTACGACAATGGGAGTGAGTGTCGAAACCCTTGAGTAAGGATACCCGGTAAATATACAGCCCCGGGGATTCTCTTCCTTCAACCGGGGATGACAACGGGAGTGAGTCCGGCAACTCACTCCCGTTGTCACTTCTCTGACATATCGTCATACGAGCTTACTCAAGTGCATCCACAAAGATGGGATCGTTTTGAATCTAAACTGGTACTGGTTAGCCAGTCACTTGCATCTATTCCCCCGTCGATATTTAAGTGACAATTGTAGTGATCTGCAATACTGGTGTCTCAGAAACACTGACGACGGTAGAGACTCAATACCCTAACCCCTGACAACAGGAGTGAGCTTAGAGGTGTTACGCTGCTGTCACCTAATTCTTGGGAATTGCCTGACTCACAACCATTGTCATCCGGAGCTACTGATTAACGTTGAACCGCTGGACTTTAATGACAGTGGTAGTGATGGATAGGCTCATTTCCATTGTCATCATTTTATCGGACAAGCCTCTTCGTCCTACAGGTTTAAGCTGACAATGGTAGTGATTGGATGATCTCACTACTGTTGTCACTCAGTTCTTTGAGCGGAACCTTCCCTCGGTTGGTCGGCATTAACAACGGTAGTGACTCGATTGGCTCACTGCCATTGTCATCGTGTAAATGACGTACCTTATCAGCTTAGCTGAAAGCAATGACAACGGAAGTGACTCTAATTGCTCACTGCCATTGTCGTCGTGTCTATTGAGAGCCTTATCAGTGCACCTGAAAAGCAATGACAACGGTAGTGATTCTAATGGCTCACTACCGTTGTCACCGTGTGTATTGAGAGGATGGTCCACTTAACTGGACGTCTATGACAATGGTAGTGACTTTAATAGCTCACTACCATTGTCGGCGTGTGAATTGAGAGGATGATCAGCTCAGCTGTACGGCCATGACAATGGTAATGACTTAATGAACTCACTACCGTTGTCACCCTGTTAATTAAGAGGCTCATCTGCTCTTCTGGAAGGCTATGACAACGGAAGTGACTTGCTGGGCTCACTGCCATTGTCGCCGTATGAATTGAGAGGATCATCCGCTCTTCTGGATGGCAATGACAACGGTAATGACTTAATAGGCTCACTACCGTTGTCATCCTGTAAGTTAAGAGGTTGATCTGCTCAACGGGACGGCTATGACAACGGTAGTGACTTTCTGGGCTCACTACCATTGTCACCCTGTGAATTGAGAGGTTGATCCGCTTAACCAGACGGCCATGACAACGGTAGTGACTTTCTGGGCTCAATACCGTTGTCACCCTGTGATTTAAGAGGTTGACCCGCTCTACTGGACGGCTATGACAACGGTAGTCACTTTCTGGGCTCACTACCGTTGTCGCCATATAGAATGAGAGGAGCATCAGCTCAGCTGAACGGCAATGACTACAGTAATGAGCTGGATGAAGCATAACCATTGACATCTGGCCCAACCGGAAGCCGTATTCGCCAATCCAATCGAGATTCACAATGGCCGTGACTCGCCGCATTAAGTTCCGGTGTCCTCCCAAAGCTGAACGCACACTCGGAGGACAATGACAATGCCAGTAAGGTACACATCATTACCATTGTCACTATAGCTACCAGAGAAGCCGGGATTTGAATGTCGATGGTAGTGAGTGGGTCAACTCACTGCCATTGTCACCCCGTTACGATATTTTCCGTTGGATGTACTGGCCAATGAAGTAAAGCGTAGAAACCGGGTGTTAACAGGTGACTCAGGAGAAAGCGTTGAATTTCGCAATCTCGATCTACTTAGGGTGGTAGAGAACAATGACAACGGTAATGACTTTTGACTCATTACCGTTGACGTGAAAGAGCGGGCTGGGACTAACGAAAATCGAAGAAGTAATTTAGCACGCGGAGCCTGAACCGCCGGGTTAACTTTAGCTGGCGCTGCTGTTCTTTTTCTGGCTTCGAAGACTACGAATATAGAGCAGTTCTTCAGCAGTTAAATCATGGACGGTGAGAACATCGTCGCCGTCAATCGGGTCAGCTGGTGGACATAACTCTCCTTCTAAAACAGAAGACCCAGAAGTATCTTCTTCATCTTCAACCTCTTCTAAAGGAGCCTGAATATTGTTCAAATTCAGATCGGGATCCCGCTTATGAATCTGGAAGTATACTTTGCCGTCTTTCTTTATTTCGGTGTACTGGAGGTATCCTATTGATGCCAACTCTTCAAGAGCCTTTCTCACTGTAGCGTTCTGGCTATTTGCTCGTGTCTTGAGGTTCAGACGGTTTTTCAGTCGAGTAAGGGAGATCGGTATAGGATTAGGCGGTAATGACTCTATGAACGTATAGAGAGCCTGTGCGCTTTCCTTCTTGGCCAACTCTTTAATTGCCTTCAATTGCATCAAAACTTTATGATCGTATTGATAGAGCTCGAAAATCTTAGGATCAACTTGAAGGACTACCTGATCTGATTCCGGGTCTAACAGGGCAGACTGTACCAGGTGCGTTGTGTAGACTTTGGAAGAGTTATTACTGGTAAACGACAAGGTGACGGATGCCAACCTGCGTAAGGAGGCGTCAATACGTTTTCTGGAAGCTGTAGATGATCGATAATTTTCAGGTGTACATAGCTTTAGGAATTCAGTGAATTTTAAGCTGATTTTGTCCTGGTTAATCGGATGATTTGCATAGGTTCGAATGATGCCCATCCACGTCTTGAAATCTACTGACATATCAAGACGCTCACCGACAATTGAAATATTGGTAAACCCCTCACTCTCCATTAAAGAGAGCGTCTGTAACTCTTTCGTTGCGTCAAAGCCAACCGTTTTATATTCCCGATTTTGACGCCCCACACTCTTAGGTGATGGGACGAACAGCCCGAGCCGCATCAAAGCGATAGACTGCACCGTACGGTTGCTATTGGGACGCAAAATGATGTCTTTACCTGATTCTTTCTCTCTAACAGAGAAAGCCCTGGTGACCAGGTCCTGCTGCTCAGTATCTTTCTCTTTAGTCATAATAAGTTATCACTGAATGTGTAAACAGATTGGTGAATAGTAAGCCCCAGCGAACTCTATGTCACTGGATGGATCATTGTGATGATCCATATCTGTGCATAAGTTCTACCTAAAAAAGCGACACCACTCATTAAAATTTAGCAAAAACTCTTTGCATACAATGACCTACAACTCTTATCAACAACGGATCAAATCAAGTTAATAAGATCTAATAAAAAGTCACTACTATTGTCGCTCTGATCACTACTAATGTCAAAAAACTCATTACCAACGTCATAATAATCACTACCAATGTCAAAATAATCACTACTGTTGTCACTGATCACGTCTCAGGCCTTGTGCCGTCTGGCCTAGAGGCAGCAGGGATCTCTTTTGATCTATCAGGAACACTAAGGTACTAATTATTGGAACTACCTTGTGGAAAATGGGGATAAATAAAAGCTTAGTTCTTATACAGGAATCAACTTGCCTCCCTGATAAAAACTGTCGACAAAGCCAAACCACAGGCACAGGCATTTTCGGTGGATAAAATTTTGAAAAATAGAAGCAGACATGCAGACTCGTGTCGCAAGTAACTGAAAGTAATGACTTATTTAAAGAATGCGAGTCACCTTACCTCACAGTGGAAGTGTAAGTCTAACCTCACTACCATTGTCACTTAAAATCATTACCAACGTCGAAATAGTCTCTACCATTGTCTTTTAAGTCACTCCCGTTGTCACTTATGTCGCTACTGTTGTCAGTGACAATGCTCCAGCCCAGTATCCATGCGGCCTACAGCGTACCGGGATCTTCTTTGTACTCTCTGGCACCTTTGGGATCATTTATTGGATCTACATTAGGGATAAAATCTTTTGACGATATCGTAGTGCAGTTCTACCAGCGACTTAGCAAGACAAAAGCTGCAATTTAGTGACGAGTTACTAGTCTCCCCAACAAGAGCAATGCAGAGAACATATGTGGTGAAATGACCATGGTAGTGAGTCTAATCACTACCATGGTCCGCAGTAAGCGTTACATACGCAATGAACGTCGAACTGATTTGCAACTACATGGGCTACGGCGCATCAGAAGGTGGCCATTGTGCTTCAGCCAAACAGCCCTGCTTTATTTTAATTCTTCAATGTTAATCATGAACTCAGACCTGCCAGTAAGGCCGGAAACAGCAGGGAAAATAGGAAAGCTACGGCTGTCTCCGAGCCCCAAATCCAGTTGAAGCTCTTTGCTTTCTCCTGGCATCGCAGAAACGCCATTTACAGTCACGCCGAATGCAGCGTCCTTACGGACAGTAAGCACTGCGTCCTGGAGCCCTGTAGCGATTGAACCATCCTTTTTACGCAGCTGGCTGGCATACAGAACAGCCAGAGGAGTATTGTCAGACGTTTTAAGAGAGGCATTGACTGCTAAGGTTTTCAGATTCTCTAGCCGGACGAGATTGTTTGGAAGGTAGTTAAATTCAACTGAGCTCTCTTTAACGTTGTTCATCTCATCTTTGGCCTGAACTGTGAGAGTGTATGTTTCGCCTTCATTGAGAGACGGAAAGATCTTTGGATAATTAGGTGCATACAGGTTGTTTCCCAGATTCACCCAAGACAATTCAACCGCATCAGAAACAGGGCCACCGCGAAGAGTCATACGGCTTAAGGATGGTTTAGTTAGAGCATCGGTGAGCTGTATACGGATGTTCTCCAGACCATATACCGTCACGTCTTTGCTGATTGGTTTTCCTTCGTAGCTAATACTTACAGATGGTGCTGTATTATCAACGACAACCGTTTGATAAGGGCGATTACCGGTATTGTTGAATGTATCCTGGGCATTAATCACCACGTTATAACTGCCTTCTGGTACCTCTTTCATGTTGAACTCATACGTGTAGTTACCAGACGCCATATTTCTACCAGTTTGTTTGCCGGTTACGCTTATTTCTGCGTTGTTACGGTTTTTATCTGACAACCAAACTCGATTTACATAAACATGGTCGAAATATGAGCCATCTCCAGGTTGATTCACGTAAACCTGGAGAATGTTGGTGGTTTCATTGTAATCGAATCCAGTGACTGAGGGCCCCAGTGTATGCCAGGCTATATTCTCCCATATTGGGGCAAAGAAGGTTGCTTCGGTGGTTGACCGTACTTCATAGCCACTATGAAGATAGCCGGTGGTGCCATTTATAATGTCCTGGGGTAAAGAGACAGTACAGGATGTTGAACCTGCCGGAATACTGCATGTTGCTCCGCCGGTGATTTTTTGATCATATGGCCTGGCCTGTACATTGAATCGGATAGTGGTAAGTTTTATAGGCATATCAGATGCCTTGAAATTAGTCCAGTTTACGCTGTTGAACCATGTACCATCGGCCTTTTGTCGTTCGATAGGTGAACTTCCCCACGCCGGACTCTTTACTGAGGCAGGATCCCAGTTGAGCCAGCTGGCATACTGACCAAGATCTCCTCCAGACCATTGATATGTATTCACAGGTCTATAGTAGTTTCCATCCAAGGCACCCTGTGGCAGCTTAACTTCCACGTAGACATAGGTGGCATCTTCGGAAAGGACCTGTACTCCGCCATAGTTATTGGTAATGCTCATGCCACCATTTCGATATGGCTTCCAGTTAGTTCTTGGGATACGTATAACCAACTTGTAGGGGTTTTCCAGCACTGTAAGGCCTCGTTTAAACGGGACGTATCCCGAAGAAATGCCGGGTACAACACTGGTGCTTACACGTGAGTCATGAACTGCAAATGGCGTAAATTCTCCCATTTGATCGTCATATAAAAAACGCTGGGGAGGAATGTTAAGCGTATTTCCTGCCAGGTCCGTAACGATGAAATTGAAGGTGAATTCTTCATCAAGATCACTTGAGGGCATGCCAGCCTGGGTGTTCATATCTTTAATCCACGGATAGAACGCACGTTTATTGGCTGTGTCATAACTCAGGTTATTGTCGGAGACCACTGAGCCATTACTTCGTTTAATGACAAGACGGATCTTGTCAATTCCACTAGCATCCTCAATACCGTCTGCAAAAATAGAAAACTGGCCACTACCGCCTCGGCCCAACTCCCAAAGAGGCCCAGAAAGTACCATGTCGTAACCTGCGTTTTGACTCGGATAAATATTCTTATACCGTGGCGGAGTTGTATCAACGATGAAATGATAAGTAGATGTGCTTACTACAGTCTGGCGAATATCCAGAGTCTCATTGACTACAGTAAAGCTCCCTTCTCCGAGCGCCGGTAGAGCCATATCCTTTCCATAGTATTCTGTGCCATCGGCAGCAACTGTAGTGGCACACTGAATTTGGCCACCTGAATAGAGGTGATATCATCGCCTCATAGTCAAAAACAGGTGACATTATGACCGGACGTAACAGACGTAATTTTAGCCCCGAGTTTCGCCTCGAAGCTGCTCAGCTTGTACTCGATCAGCACTACACGGTTGCAGCCGCTGCTACGGCAATGAATGTCGGTAAATCCACGATGGATAAGTGGGTCCGACAGTTAAAAGAGGAACGAGCGGGAAAATCCCCCACAGCTTCACCAATGACGCCTGAGCAGATTGAAATACGCGAGCTGAAGAAAAGACTTCAACGAGTTGAAATGGAAAGGGATATATTAAAAAAGGCTACCGCGCTCTTGATGTCAGACTCCCTGAACAGTTCTCATTAGTTGAGAAGCTCAGGGCGCGGTTTCCCGTTGCCGTTGTGTGCAATGTGTTTGGGGTTCATCGCAGTAGCTATAAATACTGGCGGCGACCAAAGAAGCCTGATGCCACGCGCGTGTCATTACTCAGTCTTGTTCGTGAAAGCTATCGCGAAAGTAATGGTTCCGCAGGTGCACGTAATATTGCCGTGATGGTCACAACCAAAGGCGTAAAACTGAGTCGCTGGCGGGCAACAAAGCTGATGAAAGAACTTAATCTCATCAGCTGTCAGCAGCCTGGCCATCGATATAAGAAGGCGTCTAAAGAGCACGTAGAGATCCCCAATTATCTTGAACGCCAGTTTGCAGTAACAGAGCCTAA
The DNA here is from genome assembly GCF_026672535.1 of Lelliottia sp. SL45. Lineage (NCBI taxonomy): Bacteria > Pseudomonadati > Pseudomonadota > Gammaproteobacteria > Enterobacterales > Enterobacteriaceae > Lelliottia > Lelliottia sp. SL45. The sequence continues at coordinate 214,474 of NZ_JAPPRH010000012.1, read as the reverse complement.
TCAGGTCTGGTGTGGCGATGTGACTTATATCTGGACGGGTAAACGTTGGGCTTATTTAGCCGTTGTGCTTGATCTGTTTTCCCGTAAACCGGTTGGCTGGGCGATGTCATTTTCCCCGGACTCTGCACTGACAACGAAAGCGCTATCCATGGCCTGGGAAGCACGAGGAAAACCCGCTAATTTGCTGTATCACTCGGATCAAGGTAGCCACTATACCAGCAGAGATTTCAGACAGTTACTGTGGAGATATCAGATAAAACAAAGCCTGAGTCGCCGGGGAAATTGCTGGGATAACAGCCCAATGGAACGGTTCTTCAGAAGCCTGAAAACGGAATGGGTGCCGGATAATGGATACGCTAATTTTAGCGAAGCCAGCGCAGCAATAACAAACTACATCATGGGATATTACAGCCAGCTCAGACCTCATCAATATAACGGTGGTTTGACGCCGAATGAATCAGAACGATTGTTCTGGAAAGACTCTAAAGCCGTGGCCAATTTTTGTTGACCACTACAAGGCATTGAAAAGGGCGTTATCTGTAAAGGTCCTCGCGAAGTTATGGAGTTAACTAATAATCGTGATGATCTGTCTGCACTTGCGGGGGAAGAGTCGGAATCGGGAAAGGAGAAATCGGCTGTCAATGACAGCCGTTATCCAACAGAAATTAGCCCTCCAGGGGAAGTCAGTTATCCACGGTCTACTACCCTTAAAAATAAGCCTGTGGCTTATTCAAAAACCGAAATTAAGCCTGTTGGTCAGTTACCTGTCATGTACGATAAAACTTTAAAAATGGGTGCCCCTACTTCATCCATTGGACCACGGCCTATTTCTGGTGTACCGGTTAATTCAAACGTAAGGATGACCAGCAGTTATAGCACTACCTCTTCAGCTGGGAACCCTTTCGTTCATCCGGCTGCGGAAGTCGTTAAACAAACAAGCTACCCAGCTTCTGCTGGAACTGCCCAACGCAACGTTGCACCTAATTCAGATATCAGCCCTGGTAAGGATATGTACTCTCTTTACAATGGCCAGCCCGTTAACCCTACTCTCAACCCTGGGCAGATCCAGCAATACCGTTCGCAAGGTTATAAACAAGCTGTGGTTGCTCCTGAACCACTTGCTGTTCTGCAACAGGGGAAAGTAATGAGAATAACTTTTGCACCTTATACCGATGATAACGATGCGCTCAACCTTCCCGGCTACGTTTATGTCAACGTAAAACCACAAACATGGATTGCTGGCAAGAATTCGACCTCAAACCCTGCTCGCATAGTTCCTTTAGAAGTACAGGATGCGGCCAGGGAAAATATGCAGCAGCAACAAAAAGCAACTAAAGCTGTCTCTTCGAACGGCATTGTTAGACAACTGTAGGGTCAAATATGGAAGCTATCAATAATTACAATAGCGGTTTAAATCGCCATCAATTAGGTGGGTTTATCCCTGTTTACGATCAATTAGCAGGGACTCACTATTTTTTGATTGATGGCAACAGATTAGGGTTTATGTTTATCTGTAATCCATCACCAGGAGTTTTTGATAATCAGCAAGATGTTCTCGCTGAAATGTTCAAAATGGATTTTCCTACAGATACTGTCTGTCAAATATCACTGACTGCATTGCCAGACCTGACTTTACAGCTTAGTGCCTGGTCAGCAGTGCGTGGTGGGCGAATGACTGGGAACGATAAGCTTAAAGCAGATCTGCTTAATGGTTATCAGTTGGACTACTACGACAGAAGTATGCATAAGCCTTTGAAACCTGATCATGATAACCTTATGCTGCGGGATTTTCAGGTATGGATCTCGCTATCGATTCCTTTACAGTCTGCCCTTCCGACTGAGCTGGAACATTCGCGTATCGATTCTCTTTACTCTGAACTTGTAAGTAAGTTAATTACGATTGGATTGCATCCGTTTAAGGTCGATGCAGAAAACTGGCTCTATTGTATAGATAAGGTCGTAAACCCCGGAAAGAACTCCCGGTGGGCTGAAGGTTTCATAGACGTTAACACTATGAAAAGGCTCAACGAACAAGTTAACGTTCCCGGCCGTAAGTATACAGTCACAGAAAATCATTTTTCATCAGTCACACAAAGTGACGACGAATCTGAGCATCGTTACTTCAAACAACTTTCCGTAGTAAAGTTTCCTGAATACGTCAATTTTGGTTGTATGTATGAGTTAGTAGTTAACTGGATGCATGGTCGTAAGACTATTTTCAGTCCATTTATGATCACTCAGACTGTTCAGTTTGCCGATCCGCTCAAGTTGTCAAAAGAAAACGTCCGCTACAAAGCAATCACTAATAAACAGGCAAGTATACCTTCAGTTGTCACCTTCTGCCCTCGCCTGCGGGATATGGATAATGACTACATGGCCGTAACTCGCGAGTTAGAGGATGGCGCAAAGCTTTTAAGAGGATATCTAACTTTCACTGTTATGGGTAGTAATGCCAATTCCGTGCAGACAGCTGCTAACGATCTAAAATCATTTTACCTCGAAAGCCGGGTCAAAGTAGCAGATGATTCCTTTATCGTTTTCCCGTCATTTATGTCATGTCTGCCAATGTGCAATGACCCAAAGACAATTTTCGACCTTGACCGTTCCGAAGTAGTGAGCAACACCGGAGCGGCTCATATGACACCGATCTTTGGTCCATGGAAAGGTAATACAGATAGACCAGTACTGAGTTTAGTTTCTCGTGAAGGTCAACTCATGGGGCTTGATATTTTCAAGACTTCTGCAAGCTATAACATGGTTATTGGTGCAACTTCAGGTGCAGGGAAGTCATTCTGGACAGCATATCTAATCAATAACTATCTTGGTGCTGGACCGCGTTCGAATAACCTTGTTCATTATCGCTCAACATTTAAGCATTTTTTAGAAAACGAATACCCAGATGATGATCCTGATGGTGCTCAAGTATTTGTTGTGGACGTGGGCCGATCTTACCAGGGGATTGCGGAACAGTATACAAACAGTCAATTTATTGATTTCGGTAAAACCCCTGACTTCACCCTAAATCCCTTTGCCTTCCTAACTGACATCACTGTTAACGATGATGTGTTTAACGAAGCACCTGAATTTACTGGTGAATCAACTTCAAACGATGCAGAAAAAGACAAAGTTTCTCAGACCATAATGGTTTTGAATCAGCTAAAAATTATGGCTTCAGAGAAAGGTCTCATCGATGATTATCAACAATCAGTGATGCTTCAGCTTATTGCAGAAGAGTACCAGGAATCCAGAAAATCAGGTCGGACCGGTTCAATAACCGGCTTTGCTCTGCGTTGCAAGAACCATGAAGACAAACGTATAAAGGATATTGGTGAGCAACTCGGAGCATGGTGCGAAGGTGGAATTTATGGTCACCGGTTTACCGATACGTTGCCTCCAATCAACTTTGACAGCAGATTTATTGTTTTGGAACTGGAGGAGCTAAAAGGCACCCCCCATCTTCAGACAGTTGTATTAATGTCTATCATTCAGGCTGCTCAGCATGCAATGTTCATCAAAAAAGATGGGCGTCGTCGCTTGTTCATCCTTGATGAAGCATGGGAGTACATTCGTCCTGATAATTCATCAGGGGCTGGAAATCAATCAAACCAATTCTTCTCTTCCTTCCTCGAAGCGGCATGGCGTAGGTTCAGGAAAACTAACTGCGCTGGCATCTGTATAACACAGTCGTTTGAAGATTATTTTACTTCTTCGGTTGGCCGGGCCCTGACTGCTAACTCGCCTTGGAAAATAATTATGAAACAAGAAAAAGAAAGCATTGAAGCAATGAAGGCTAATAAATATTTTTCTACTTCAGATGCAGAATATGAACGTATGAAAAATATTCGTACAGTCAAAAAGGTGTTTTCCGAGATGTTAGTCCGGTTCGAAAACTTTCAAGAGATCTGTCGGTTATACGTAGACCGGAAAATGGAGCTTTGTTTTACTACGGATAGTGCTGACAGGAGTAAGTTATGGGAAATTAAAAGCCGCGAGAATTGTAGCTATGGCGAGGCAATAGAAATTCTCTATGCACAAGAGGTAGCAGCGGGTTTGGCCGCATAGAGTAATTATCTTCAAGCAAATTAATTAAACCAGATATCTCATAAGATTCTGGTTTTTTTGTATGCCTTAAGAAAACAAATGAGGTTGTGACTTTAAGAGTTCATCCCAGTTCTGCAAAGCTTAGGTTTAAGAATTAATGTGAAGTAAAAACAGTGTCATAAATTATATTCACATAATAGTCGTGTACGCATTAAGTAAACAAAGATGATAACTTCAATACTGACATTATAAGATGAAATTCATTAAAAATGCATTTCTGTTTACCAAAGGTAATCAAAAGATCGTGGCATTTTCAATTAAAACAGAACAGTGGTGACATATTGTATACAAAACAAAATATGCATAAATCAATCTTCTAAAGTTTTTTTATCGCTTAGGTATATGAAAATATTAATCCAATATGCCCACCGGAAACTATTATCTCTTTTAACCCCCTTAATCGCCAACCCGGGATTTTCCGATGTTAGCCTAATGTTCTAGTATCCTTGCTCCCATGATACAACTCTTGCCACCTGATAAAGATTAACGCCTCATTTCTGTATACCGGTCTTCAGACACCAGTGCACGGACTATTTTTGGTCATCACAAGACTAGGCGGAACATTAAATCTAGGCTAAGTGTGACTGAGCAGCAGCTGGGGCACACAAGCCTCAGACGGATTAACCCCTTTATCCCCAGCTGGGGACGTCATTATGGGTAGTTCTTTTATCTTGCTCATGACCATGAAGCTAAATCTCTTGTTAGAGATTGACGTAAGAATTAGGCTAAGCAGGATAAGTGATCCCTGCTCCCGGGGTGATCAATTTATTTAAAAGACCGAGCGGAAGATTGTCCTTCGGGAAATATTTAATACACACAGTACGGAAACAAACTGCCGCTGCCGGATTTAACCCCCTTAATCGCCAAACTGGAGTTCTGTCCTGAGGCTGGCCTTCAGTTCTGGGCTGGGTTGATAAAACTTGTTTCCATGATATGAAATGTGCCTGCTGCTATAGATTAACGTCTCATTCCTGCATACCGGTCTGCTGACTCCGGTGCATGGCCTTTTCCGATAATCACAAGTACGAACGGGTTATTTTATCTTTGCGTGGTATGTCTGACCAGCATCTGAAGCCACTGTCAGCCGCTGTCAGATTTAACCCCATTAATCGCCAAACTGGGGTTCTGTCCTGCTCCTGGCCGTCCGCTCTGGGCGGGGTTGCTATGACTTCCTCTCAAGATACGAAATGTGCCTGCTGATACAGATTAAAGTCTCATTCTTGAATGCCGGACTGCCGATAAGAGCGCACGGACTTTTTTCGGTGATCACAACCGGGCGGCGGATTTATCAGGGCGTTGTGTGACTGACCAGCAATTGGGCCACTTACAGCCGCTGCCGGATTTAACCCCCTTAATCGCCAAACTGGGGTTCAGTACTGATGGTGACCTTTCGTTCTGGGCAGGGTTGCTTACACTTGCTGGTACGATGCGAATCTAATCACCTGATATAAATTTACGCCTCATTTCTTTATGCCGGTCTTCCGACACCAGTGCACAGAGTATTTTGGTTCATCACAAGACTAGGCGGGAAATTAAATCTAGGCTAAGTGTGAATGAGCAGCAGCTGGGGCATGTAGGCCGCAGACGGATTTAACCCCTTTATCCCCAGCTGGGGACGTCATTATGGGTAGTCCTTTTAACTTGCTCATGACCATGAAGCTAAATCTCCGGTTAGAGATTGACGTATGAATTAGGCTAAGCAGGATATGTGATCCCCGCTCCCGGGGTGCTCAATTTATTCAAAAGGACGAGCGGAAGATTGTCCTTCGGGAAATATTTAATACACACAGTACGGAAACATACAGCCGCTGCGGGATTTAACCCCCTTAATCGCCAAACTGGAGTTCTGTCCTGAGGCTGGCCTTCAGTTCTGGGCGGGCTTTGCTATCACTTGCTCCCATAATACAAAATGTGCCTGCTGGTACAGATTAATGTCTCATTCCTGAATTCAGGTCTGCCGACACCAGAGTACGGACTATTTTCGGTTATCCCAATAGCGGGCTGGAGATTTGATCAGGGCGTAGTGTAACTGAGTAGCTGCTGGGGCACTGTCAGCCGCTGTCAGATTTAACCCCATTAATCGCCAAACTGGGGTTCATTCATGATGGTGACCTTTAGTTCTGGGCAGGGTTGCTTACACTCGCTGGTACGATGCGAATCTAGTCACCTGATAAAAATATACGCCTCATTCCTGTATGCCGGTCATACGACATCATTCCACTGACTATATTAGATTATTACAAGACCTGTCTGAAGATTTAATGAGGGCGTAGTGTTCCTGAGCAGCAGTTGTGGCACTGTAAGCCACAAATGGATTTAATCCCCTTTATCGCCATTTGGGGACGTCATTATGGGTAGTCCTTCTAACTTGCTCAGGAAGATTAAGGTTAAAGTCCGTTTGAGATTGCCGTAAGATTTAGGTTAAGCAGGTAAAATGATCTCCGCTCCCTGGCTGAACACTATATTAAACAGGCCGAATGGAAGATTGACCTTTGTGGAATAATTCTTAAATACAGCTCTGAGAAGTACAGCCGCTGCCGGATTTAACCCCCTTAATCGTCAAACTGGGATTCTGTTCTGATGCTGGCCTTCAGTTCTGGGCAGTGTTTGCTAACACTTGCTCCAATGATATGAAATTTCCAGCGGATACAGATTAACGTCTCATTCCTCCATGCTGGTCTGCCTACACCGGTGCATGGGCAATTTCCGAAAAACAAGCACGGATGGGTGGTTATATTAGGATGATAAATGCCTGAGCAGCATCTGAAGGCACTCTCAGCTGCTGTATGAATTTAACCCCCTTAATCGCCAAACTTGGGTTGCAGCCTGATTTTGGTTTTACTTATAGGCTGGGTAGCTAACTCTGCTCCCATAATTCGTGGTGTGCCTGCTCAAGCACTAAACACCTCATACCTTTAGACGGGATTGACAACAACGGTTCTCCGATTACTAGCGTAAATAAGTAGACCGGGTGAGATAGTTTAGTGGTCTAAGCAAGAAATGGGGCAGGTGTGAAGATTCACTAATGGTGTTCATAACTTCAAAGTGTGGAGAAGTCGACCAGAAGAATCTTTGCTAAAACAGGCTGAGAAATAGGTATGTACTAGAGGGATTGAGTTCGCATCAGCAAGTTTAGCTCACAAAAAATCATAAAAAAGAAAACAAACATTAGCTTAGGATTGAAACTAAGTATAGAATTGTACGCATAACAAGGAAATGGACGCATTATACGTAAAGTTTACATATATGCGTAAAAGTCGGTTTTCAGTGCAAAAAGGTCATAACCATGAATTTACTTGAAAAGATCGCCCTCGTTGGTCAGCGCATGAAAAGCGAGCAGATTTCTCTAAAGGAATCTCTGATGGCTACATCAAGAGTATCTGTTTCTGATGATAGTGTTGATGGTGTTGATAGACTGATCTACAACCACTGTTTGAATAAAAAAAATCTCTCTGATTTTTTTGGGAAATCACGAGTAACGTTCAATAAAATACTTTCGGATTTAGAAGAAAAAGAACTTGTCGGTGCACCGATTTATCAAAACAAGAATCATCTTTACACCCGCTGGGATGTTCAGAAAATAATGGATGCCCTAGATTATCCCAAGTACAGCGACCATTACGTTAGCAGAGCTATTGTTACTCAGAACCATAAAGGCGGTACGGGAAAAAGCACTACATCTGTAGCTTTAGCAGTAGCAGCAGCTTTAGATTTGCAACTTAATGCACGTGTATTAATGATCGAATGGGACCCACAAGGATCGATTGGAAGCAGCATGATTCAAAGTGTCTCAGAAGATGATGTTTTCCTTACAGCAATTGATGCAATCCTTGGAATCTATGAAGAAAATTCTGAGTATAAAAAATATTTAGATTTAGGTTTCTCTGAAGAAGAAATCATCACTAATATGCCTTTTTCTACTCATCTACCAAACTTGGACGTAATAACGGCATTCCCGACAGATGCTCGTTTTAAAGATAAATACTGGCAATGTACGAGAGAAGAACGAACGTCTTTACTACTGCGTTTCAAGGAAGTTATCCTGCCGGTGCTGAAGCAGAACTATGACTTAATTATTATAGACACACCACCTGAAGATTCACCTTTGATCTGGGCTGCTGACGAAGCGGCCGATGGTATTCTTGTCGCAGTGTCTCCACGTGAATATGATTACGCCTCCACAACAGATTTCATGCTTACAATAAGTGAAAGGTTTAAACAATCACCAAGTAAGGGCGATAATCTAAAATGGTTCAAAGTTCTTGCTGTTAATGTTGACGACAAAAGCCCTTATGAAAGAATAGTCTTGGATAAATTAATTAGAACTGTTCAGGACCTTTTGATGTCAGCTAACATAAAGAATTCTGAAGCATTTAAGGCTGCTGCTTCTAAAGGGCGTACTGTGCTTGATATAAAAAAATCTGAGGAACTTTGTTCCGCAAAGCAACTTGATGTCGCAGAAGAGTCTGTATTACAGGTATATCAGCAATTTATTAATGAAATAAAAAGTTTTTCAGCTAAGCAAGGAGTAAACGCATGAGCGATGAACAACATATCGGGAATGATAAATCTCGATATTTAAACGCACCAAAGCGGACAGAAGTCGGTCACCGTTCAGGTCTTGCGGGTTTAAAAACTGCACCTCGTATAAAAAAATTATTCACTCTTCATAAGGGCCGGAAACTTGAAGCTGAACATGTGATTGTTCCTGCCGAGAGAGTCGAGTTCGAGACTTTGGTTCATCCAGCAAACCCGCGAAATCAAGAAGCTCTTACAGACAATTCTGTAAGAGATATTCTTAAGCAGATTGAAGAAAGAGGTGTCGATACAGAAGGGATCGCTGTAAAAAGAGATGGGGTTTATTTATTGATTGAAGGAAGTCGCAGACGTTTCTGCTGTATAAAGGTAGAAAAGGATCTACCCTTGTGGGTACTTCCGGATGAACTAACCGAAGAAGATATAAATTCAATTATATCCGCAGCACAAACCTCTCGAAGATTTTCATATAGAGAAGTTGGATTTCAATTTATCAAGAAAATGAAAGAGAACGGGTTTTCTACAAATGAGGAACTCGCATCATATCTTGGTATTAGTCATGTATCGGTTGCCAAAAGAATCCAGGCTGCTCGAATTGAAGAATCATTGATATCTCTGTTCCCTGATTATGAAGGAATCCCGAACTCCTATTATAGCCGCTTGTCTCGGTTACAAAAATATGTTCAGAAAAATCTTTTCCCTTTAGATGAAGTTATAGAGAATGTTAAAGAGGAAACAAAGGATTTAGATATTGGAGATCTCCAGACTGCTCAAAAAGTTGTTATGGATAAAATCACACATGCTGTGGAAAATGTTTGCGAAAAATCATATTCTACAAAATGGGAAACAAGTGATCTCATTACTTTTGATAACAAAGATAAGTATGCAAGAATCAGTAAAAACCATTCTGGTAGAAAAATCCGTATTGAATTTAACAGGATGAATTCGGGTTTTATTAAAGAACTTGAGGAGTTTATAAAAGATAAATTAAAAGAATCAGAATAAAGTTTGAACTGCATCTATGTGATGCAGTTCAATGATTTTAATAATTACTATCTTTTCATATTAATATGGGGTGTGCGCAGGTTCTGACATATAAGGTCTTAGTTCAATATGAACAGAAGCGCCATTCCCATCATTTACGACATTTAAAGGTGCTTTTCCCGGCAGTGACATAGTTGCAACGTCAGGTCCAGAAACAGCAAAATTATTTTCAGCGGAAGGCATTACGGTAAAAATCTTTATAGCAACATTTTCATGTCTAAATAATGAAATCCCAAATGTAGAACCGGCTTCGGTATTGCTAACGTCAACAACCACAGGTGTTTTTCCAAGGTATTCATTAGTTAGTATGTTTTTTACTGAAGCACCCTCAGGGATAGTATAGATGCGGTATTGATATGCAAAAGCTGAGTTACAAAAACATAATAAAATAAAAATTATTGCTTTTTTCATAAATTATCCTCATTCAGAAATAAAAGATAAAACTCTTGAAAATCGTGGTTAGTAATTAGATTCCCTTTTCCAGGGAAATCGTAACTAACAGAAAATAAAAGAGACAGAGTATTTCTACCTTTTGCTTTGGGAGTAATTCTGCTAAAAGCCTCGTTTATAAACATAAGTTGGTCTTCATTGTTGAAACAAAGTCCAAGCATTCCAATTGTAGGAACTACGAATGTGCTTACGCTGCTTGGGGGTAAAAGTTGCTTACCACGAGCATTGTAAGCACAACGACTACCACCTAGAGTCAGGCCTGAAAGCTCAATAAAATTTCTGGTTCCATTCTTGGCGACAAGCCAAACATCAGTTCCTGAACTTTCGATACGAAAAGTTACTTTTCCGTCAGTAAAGGCCTCACTTTTATTGTATAGAATAGGGTCAAAACCAACAGTCGGTAGTTCTTCGATTTTACTTTCTACTGACTGACAACCGGTCAGTAACGCAAACAATAAGAGTGTGATAACTTTAATCATCCCGCTTCCTTAGATTGTTTTTAGCGCTGGATATAAAAGATAATGATTCACCGGGGTAAAGGAGTACTTCTTTCGTCCAATAATCATAACCACCGAGAATATTTTTCCGTTTTTCAATATAAACAGGTTCAGAAAATTCCAAGTGTTGATAATTTTGAAGAGCTGAAATCTTATATTTCACTTGGCCAGATAAAAGTTGATTCTTCACTGTAGAACTTATGATTACAGGTTTACCAAGACTTGAAGGTATTTTGATTTTTTTTATCTTTAGATCTGAGTAGTCAGGAACTGACTCTTGACCCTTAGACGTCTTTTCCGGAATAGAAAATCCTTTACCCTGATCCGGTCCAAATATGGCAATTACATCTTTGTTGTTTCTTGTGACCGAAACGATAGCCTGAAGGGGGGTATTAGCAAGGTCGTTTAAAAACGATATAGTTAGACTTGATCTTGGCTCGATCCAAACAATGCTTTTTCCGGATGTGTCCTCATTTAATGTTTTCTTTTCCCTTAGTAAAATTTGGTTTTTGGCAATGATATTATACTCAAGTTTCGGTATCACTATAAAAAGTGATTCTTTGTTAGAAACATTGGTAATTTCTAAGAAATTGGGTTTGGTCATACTGGTCTTTAAAACAGGTCTATATTTATCATTTATAAACCACCTTCCATTTATAAACTCAGCTTTTGCAGATAAAAGTGAGTCATTTTTCTGAGCGGCTAAAGATAAAGCGTCGCTACTATACTCCTTATTTTCATGTAGTGCAGCTGCTGCGTGAAGATGCAACAGCAATGTAGATATTGAAATAACCTTCAATTTTATATTCATCTTGTTACCTCAATATTGTTTTCAAACGAATCGAGCTCTAAAGGAATTGTTTTAAGTGAATAAAACTTATTCGTTGTTTGTATTAGCTGGTGACACAATAATACAGGATTGTTCTTCATTATTATTTCTACTAATGTAAGTGCTGGTGACTCAGTTGCCGGTATACCCGGAGCGACTATTGCCTGATCATCTAAGTTTGACATATAGAGTGAACCAGTATTTATATGTAAACAATTTCCAATCAGTAATGGGAGATTGTTTTGGGAACGGCCGTGGGCTTTTCGAATGCTGTTTACAGGATTTCTACCGAGAACAATAAGGTTAACGTCATTCACGGTCATTGGCATTACTGCATGGTCCATACCGTAAAGAAACTGACTCTGAAAAATATTCACATTTGCATAGTTAAATGCTTGAAGCGCATTATAAGTATCAGTGAATGATGTGCGGATAGGGGCGTAATCAGAGGGACAAACCCCAATTTTTATATCGCCTTTTAGTAAAATTTGCATCATCGTACCAAGTTGAGTTTTAAGAAGTTTTTTTACTTCTTCCTCTAAATAGTAACGATTAACATCTTTATGCCACTTTCCACCCATTACACACCATCTCTCATTGAGGTAGGTTGTGGGGTAGAATGTTCTCCGGTCTTTGTTGATCGGTAACAATTTCTTTAACATCTCTTCTCCGGCACCGGCAGCTGAGAAATGCCTCACAAAGCGGCCATCGAAAAAGCCACTGTTTATCGCCTTCATCAACTCAATGGGTTCCGGCCCATAGTCAAACAAATTCCCTGTAGAGAAAATCACTACCTCCTCTTCAGGCTTTGTAACTGATTGGATTAAGTTGCACAGCGCAGAGTAGTGTCCATGAGGATCTGCCAGAAAGAAAATCCTTCCGGAGAAGTTTGTAAGGTCTATTGTTTGGACGTGCTCAGCTGCCATAAATCCCTCTTCGTATGTTTACATCGATGATACGGTATTTCGAACTATGATTTTTTTACAAAAAGGCATCATTTTGGATTTGTAACGTAATGGTCATAGTTAGTTACTGGCGAAGGCACCAGCCTTGGCTGACAAAAAGTTCATACTTACGAAGCAAAGTAACTTTATGTTTTAATTTATCTCTTCAATTAGATGTGTACTTCTTGGATAGTGAATAATTACCGGGCATAAATTTAATACGGAAGGATGCTGAAATAACAAAACTTACGTATTTTTAAATGGCGTAATTGTTGATAATAGAACACCATTCATGTATAAAGTTAATATCTAATTTGGTCCTATAATTTAAAGAGAGTTTTATGGCAGAGCTATTAAAATCTGAACGTCCTGTTTCATCCTCTGATCAGAATATCTTTGAATCTTTAAAAATCGTTATCGATGATGGAAGTAAAGCTGCAAAACTTGTTTGTTTAAATGAAAAGAACGAACTAGTTCCTTTGCTAACACAAAATAGTTTTGTTCCAGATTTTCGTGTTCGCCATGAGGGTCTCAATCCATATAACTATCTTATTGATGGCCTGGAAAGATTTTCTCACCACAGCGAATCAAGCAATTCACTTGAATCAACTGATGTATCTCACCAGTACGATGAAATTAGCCGTTTAAATGTTCATCATGCACTTCATGCTTCTGGTTTAGTTCCTCAGGATGTACATCTCTTTGTTACTTTACCTCTTAGCCAGTTCTATACAGCTTTAGGTGAAACTAATAATGAAAATATTCAGAGAAAAAAAGATAACCTCATGAAACCCGTTGAGCGTTATCTTGATGGTAAACGGTATTCTTTTAACGTTTTGTCTGTGACTGTTTTCCCCGAATCTTTGCCAGCTGTGACCCGGGCAGATGAAATTGAAGATATTGCTTCATTTGAATCAAGTTTGGTAATTGATCTTGGTGGTACTACTCTTGATGTTGCAAGTATTACTGGGCAATTAGAGCAGATTTCGAAAGTAAAAGGTTTTGACCGTATTGGTTGTTCTATCGTTTACGATGAGATCAGCAGGTATCTTGAATCTGAGAAACTGAACACTAGTAATGCCTATATTCATCATCTGGTTGATAGTCGTCATGATAAATTGGCTTTGAAGGTTGCAGAGGACAAGCGTGACGGTGTTTTTAATGCTGTAAACTCTGCGGTAGAAAAGTTGCAAAGTAAAGTAATCAGAGCGGTTACACAAGTAGAAGAGCGGCCTCATAATGTTTTCCTTGTTGGGGGCGGTTCATATCTCATCGAAACAGCTATTCGTAAACATTTTGAAACTGCAAAAGTTATCATGTTAGACAATCCGCAGTTCGCATTATCTTTGGCAATTGCTGATACTATCTTTTCTGAATGATGAGCTAGAACATGGCTAAAAATCCTATCTCAAATAAGGCAGATAACGACCGGATTCAGATCCGGTCGTTCTGGATATCCGAAAGAAAAGCACCCTATGTTTATAACTTTCTTAAAAAAACAGAAATTTCACATAGAGGTGACCAGCTTGATCTCATTAGGTCGGCTATTTGTACCGGGTTGGTTTTGAATAATTTATTTCCTGATTTGGCAAGTTTTATAAATGGTTTAAATGAAAGATTAACACTTGCAGATCTTAATAGGTTTCTCAACGATGGTAATAATTTTGATACTGAGCCAAAACTTCCAACAAAGGAATTTTTAGAGTGTGTCTTTGACCAAAAGTTTAAGCAGTATTTAACACCTTTGCTATTAGATAATTTGAAGCAGAATTTTGTTTCTGAAGAAGAAAATTTCCTTGTACAAAAGGGTCATGCATGCTTGGGAGGGAAGGTTGAAAATGAAGGAAGTGATGCCTGTATACTCCCTGAGGGGCCACTTTCTTCAGCTGCATCCAAAATTTCAATAGAAAATCCCATTTCTTCTGTGGTGCCAGTGTTAGAAAAGGTATCGGATGAAAATCAAACCGCCTCGGTAAGCATAAAATCTAAAGCTAAGGCAAACAAGCGACTAGCGAATTTGGCAAGATAGGTTCAGATCAGTACAATCATCTTCTGAATGCCAACTTGTCTTACCAGGAAAGGCAGCATACTTGCTGACCTTTTTTTTTGTTATAATAATTTCAGGTTCCACTATGGTCTGTAAAATTAATGTTAATGAAACGGTATTTTAGGTGATTTTGGATACTGTTACAGGAACTACGGATTTTTCCTAATTTTGTTAAAACTCTAAGATTTGTCCTAATAAATCTGGTACTTAATTATTATTTTACGTAAAAAGTCTCTGTGGTTTAATGGTTATGTAAGGATTTTTTGATACCCTTATACCCGATGGACCTAAGGTTACTGGAAACGACGTTCATGTTGAATCTTCGTTTCTGTAATCCCTTCTGTCCTTGTCCCAAATGATTGATTATTATAATAAAGGCTGATCGAATGCTATCACGCAACTCACTAATACATGGTTTACGCCGGGACCAGTTAATCGGAGTTCTGACTATTTCAGAGTTTCCGGTAGTTATGGTTGAAAGCCACTTCATTCAGTCTGAAGTTATGGGAATAAAACCCGTAATTTTTAATATTGATGAGCTTCTTGTATCTATATCCCCAATTTCATCTCTTAAATTCGATTGGGAGTGGGCCCCAGTTGATACAATACTCATTGAAGTTATCATTCCACCTGTAGAATCTGACCTTGTAAGTGCAGAAAATGACTTTCTCCGTGATTCTGGTATTGGCCATATCCAGTGCGAACCTGGCGGAGCATCAATTCGACGTACTGTTACTTTCGTTGGTGGTATAACTGCTGATAACTTACTGTATCAGTTGAGGCTTATGTGTGTAAGCGCTTTAAAACTTTTAGGAGAGGAACTGGGGGATGAAGTCTAAGATTAGGTATGTTTTGTCTGGTTTTGTTGTGATTTCTGTATTCGTTGGGGCTTATAAAATTCTAAACATTTTTCCGGTTAAACCTGACCTTTTGGATTTCACTGGAAGCAAATTTACAAAGACATCAGTTTTCCTACCATGTGATAAAAGCTCGTCTTCTTTAAACATCAAAATTGCTGATAACGAGATAATCGTTATCAACGGCATTGCTTCAAAAGTAACTTTTGTTGAAAAGGCCGATCCAGTCAAATCTCCTGGTTTTTGTGATGAGCTTGAGCTCACTAATTCTCGCCTTGTACATACTGCATCTTACAGCCTGGTGATTTCAGAAACTCAAAGAGGTTTTACTCTATCAAATGTCAAGCATCTTGCCGATGAGGAATCATTAGGCGGTATGTGGTTTTATCAAAAGTGACTTTTTGTATGGCAACTTCAGACTTCTCTTCAAAAAATCATAACGTAAAGGCTTTTGGTCAGGATGCTGCCCTGGTCATTGAGTTGAACAAAGAAGATGTTAGCTCAGCAAAATCTTCGTCTTCCTCAAATGATATTGATAACTATTATCTTACTTTGCACGTCGCGCCGAGGAACGCAAAAAAAGATTATGACTGGGGCTCAAACCGTTCTGTACTACTAAAATTGTCGACGAATGAAGTTTTGCAGATGGCATCTGTATTTCTTAGAATCATGCATACGTTAAAAATTGATAAGAGGAAAACCTCACATCATGGACACGTCGTTTATAAAAATATAAGCGTTACCCCAAACGAGAGGGGCGGTATGTTGTTATCCGCAGGGATTGTTCCAGTCGATAAAAACGGCTTAAAACCTTTTATGCACATGGTCCCCGTCTCACAAATGGACTGCGTTAAAATTGGTCTCTTTATACTTGGATATCTTGCTCAAAAAACGCCGTGGGTCAGCTCCGAGTCTATAATTACCGCGCTTCGCTTATCTGAAGCCAAGATTTCAAAATAGTGTATCAACATAAGGAATATACGGAAAAATACAGGTTTTTTTAAATGTTATACGAACGGATATTTCTGTTTTTCATCGTAAAGTGAGTTTAATTTTGCTCAGAAAAACAGGTATTCGTCATGAGAAAATCAGGTTTAGGTTTAACCCTGTTGTTTTCTTTAATTGCTCCGATTAAAGCGGTCTATGCCGAAGCGATTATGATTTCAGGAAAGCTACAGGCTGATTTGCCAGCTGTATCCTTTGACCCGGGGCCGGGCGACTTTGTTGCATACGTTAACTCTAACACTATCACTGCCTCAGGTGCAGGCACAGCCTGTAATGTAACGGTTGATGATCGAGCGACTTCTTCTGTTGATAACCTTGTTTGTTTTTTTGAGTGGTTACCCAATACCTTGGGATTTACTTCTAACGGCTTCACTCTTTCAGGCGTTCCAAACACCACAGGTGATTTAAAACTACCTTATAAGATTTCTTACTTTTCTGGTTCTGAACGGAAAAAAGTTGAAATAGTAAAAGGTGAATATTCTGTCAAAAGTGTGGCACCGGTAAAACCAACTATCACTGGGCTTAAATCATCCCTGAATGGATTAGTCTATGACGGCTTTTCTTTCAAATCGTATTTAAAGGATGAAGCGATCAAAGATATCGCTGTTTCTGTCGAGCCCCGCAATTATATTCAATACATCTCAATAGGTTCAGGCTCCGCCTGTGAAGTACCTATTGGCGGAACTTCCTGTACCATTGAAGTTGGAAGCATTAAGGCCAGTGATACAGATGAACTGTTGGGTTCACGTGATATCACAATTACAGCAAACTCTAAGAATAATTATTTCGCACCTCCTGAATCTAAAAAGCTCGTTGTTAACTGGGATTATCGCCCTCCTGTAGTAGACCATACACTTTGGAATTTTACCGATGAGGCCAAAACTATCAAAGTAGGGGGGCAGGACATATATACCGGAGCCAAAACCGTTGCTGTGGCCGTTAAGGTACCCCAGCAAGAAACAGAAGGTGAATGGTGGCTCCCAACAGCTATGTCGCTCACTATGACTCCGGATGGAGTGTTTAAACCGACTACTAAAGTTACTTTAGATGATGGCACTGAGATTGATTTCAAACAGTCCTGGGCAACCCCTTTACGTAGAACTTTACAACCGGTAAGTGGACCTCAAAAAGTCGGTGATGAGTACCTCTATATCTTCGACTTAACGGATCTTATAAACGGTTCCTACGCAGCGACTTTTACAGTAGAAAATACGAGCAAAAACTCTTCTACGTACACTGAGCCTGAAAGCAAACTGATGCTGTCTGATAACCCAACGCTCATGGTTCTCAAAGATGGGCAGGTATTAACTAAACGAGCACCCGTTTACTTCCTGAACGAGATTATCGTTGCAGCTTTCCAGGGGCAGGCTGGGGTTGCTGACATAAAAACAGTAACAATAGACAACAAAGTAGTTTCGTTAACGCCTACAAATTACAAAGGTATTTACTACCTGCCGGTGGGAGACGATTTAGCAGTTAACTCTGATCACGAGATTACTGTGGTGGCTGAAAACCTTTATGGAAAAAACGTAAATTTCAGTACCGTGTTCACTTATCAACCTACTGGATTCACTCTTAAGAATCTGGAAAAAAACGTAACTCTTTACTCGCGTGTACGTCAGTATACGGACCTGCTTAGTCAAACAGCTGGTGATAAATGCACTCTGTTTACCACAGAGGAAAATGCGAATGCTTACCTCGCATGGTATGGAGAAAAATCAGATGTTACAGCATGCTACCCTCAATGGAACAATGTCCCTGATGGATTGGAGTTCTATTTTAAAGGGCGAACCCCGGGGCTAACTGGATTCTTTAATAAAACAGGAGAGAATCTTCTCGACTATCAGGTCTATATGATTAACGGGAAGGGCTCTAAAGCGGTTTCCGCCAGGAATCGCCGTACTCTGACCACACAATTACCATACAACCCGATCATCACTTACAAAAAGAATAAAGTCATAGCTGGCATCAATCAGAACACTGCTCTGGCTTATACGACTGGGGGTGAGGCCGCTCGAATATTAGCGAAGGTGGTACCGGCTGACGTTACGATGATCGTCTCTCAAAACGGCTCTGAGGCTGTTAAAACGTCATATAAAAATCGTTCCTCAAACAACGATGCTACGACCTTTGTACAGAGGGTTAAGGTCGCTGCTGCACCATTGTGGACAAAGAACGTCTTTGACATAGCGGTAGAGTATTCAAAGGATCCTGAATTAAGAACTACAGATACACTCAACGTCTATACGGTGCCTGATTTCAATATTCGAGCGTCTATGGAAGTGGATGACAAAAAAACAGCAACATCTCTTGAAGTGCCCTTAAAGGTAACAGTGGGGCGGTATAACAACTCTACACGTAAGAGTGCATTTGACCGTAAAACAATGGGAGAATGGGACGTCACGATATACTCTCAAAAAAGTGTGTACGGCAAAGATCCAGAAACAGGCCGTTATAAAACTACATATGAAAGAACTGCGCTGACTGAAGCATTGCCGGTCAATGATGCAGGCATTGTCGAAACCAAGATTAAAATTGAAAATATGGATCTCGGTAACATGCGTCTGGTTGGTGTGGCTAAGGTAAGATCGCCATTCTCTGATTTTGAAATGAAACGTGAGACCAGTGCTGTAGGCATCCGAATCTATAAAGGTGAGGAACTGGAGGGTAACCTGTCGAAAAGCCTTATAATCGGAAGGATCCCACTTAGTACTCTGGTAAGCTTCAAATCTGCCAGTACTGCTAACTCTGATGCACTCGCCCCCACCGAATGGCAGCAGTCCTCTGATAATGGTCAAACCTGGACCATGCTTTCCGACATGACCGGAAAGAGAAGTGTAAGTATCAAAAAGACAGAAGTAGGAAAGTGGCTTTATAGGGCAAAAATGACCAATAAATTCACATCCAAGGTTTCCTACACTGATGCCTTAACGGTAGTTACCTACAAGCAGCCTAAGCTCAGTATAGATGTGACAGACATTCTTCAGGGCTCAGATGTACCTGTAACCCTGCTTGATAATGATGAGCCTATACCAGCAGGCACCGCTGAGGTTCTCTGGTCAGAGGATAAAGTCAACTGGGTACAGGGAGATACAACTTACACTGTGGCTTCTGCTGATACCCTACCGTCTACGATTTATGCCCGGATGCGTTACCTTGATTCCGATGAACTGGCAGAGGAATCTTCATGGAAGGAAACATCTGCTCGGTTGGCAGCCGCAAAACCCAAGCGCCTTTCTGTCTCGGTTACGGGGGTTTCTAAGGTAGAGGTTGGTCAAAAAGTTACTTTGGAAGGTAAGTTCACGAACCCTAACAGTAAGTACCAGAATGGTAATAACGTAGTCGAAGAATGGAAAACACCGGATGGTCAGACATTTAAGGGCTCTTCACTGTCTGTTACCCTTACTGAGCAAATGTTGGATAAACAGGGATATGCTGCTTTTGAATACAGTGCCTGGTTAGCGGACAATAAGGATAATACGGTTTCTACCCGTAGAGTTTCTGTCAAATCGTGGGTTTATAAATTCCCCGAAATGAAAATAAGCTCCAAACTTAAATACGACATGGCACCGACCACCTTACGCGTTGCGTTGAGCGGTATTAAGGATGGAGACTATCCGGGTGTTACTTATTCCCGAGAATGGATTTACGACAAAGAGAATCTGGTAATCACTAAAGATGAAGGTGACACCAAAGAATTTACAATTGAAAATCCTGGCAAATATACATTGATGGTTGTTTTCAAAGATAACCGCAACAATGAACAGCGTATCGAAAATACCTTTGTTGTCGATGAACAAACGCCAATGAACGTTGAGATGACACCCAAGTTCTCTAACAAATATATGAGAGCTCCACTTGATGTAACCTTAAGGTCAAACATCAAGCTATCTCATTCGGCTGACTCGATAGATACGGTCACATACAAGGTGAACGGTGAGGTAATACCCAGCGGCAAAAATTATTGGGCTCAACTGATTTCGGGTTTAAAAGAAAAGAAATACGAGATCACAATTGATGTTGTTAGTAAACTTGGACAGAGAGGTTCAGCATCTGTTGAGTTTGATGTCGTTAAAAACGCAGTGCCTAATTGTACATTGAGCTACACGGAAACCAACCTAAGCTGGAGCTTTACCAATAAATGTGATGATACTGATGGAAAAATGGTTAGATATGAATGGTTCATCAACGGCGAATTAAGGAACGTTTTCGGTAGTACGGCTACACTTTCTAAAAACCTTAACCGTGGTAAGCAGGACATAAAAGTAATTGCTTATGATGATAGTGGAGACTTTGCAACGCAGCACGTGACAGTTTTCGGACCGGCTGAAGAGGCAAGTAAGTCTGAAAACACTGTATCAATACCAAGCAGTGAGTAATTAATTTTAAATATAAAGCCGGGACATTTTGTCCCGGCTTTTTTATACCCAATAATTGGACCTTTGAAAAATTAATGCCGGAAAGTAACTTTGCTACAAAGGCATCTTTCATGGCCGCTAACAAAGCTGCGTATACATGCTGAGAAATTAACATTCTTATAGGTGAATATTAGGTTAGTTTGCAGACTTCCGAGCGTTGAAAAACATGGATAATAGTTACTTGGATAGAGGTGCATCTACTTAGTAAAAATATTCTTCAGTGCCAGTGAGAAAAATATGAGCGACTACATACCTAAAAAGAGAGGGCTGCTTATACTGGATTGGTATGTCCCCCTTAATATTTTATTGCTGATTCTCGTTATGTGTGTCTTTTTCACCCGTTATACATTTGGATACGGTTTATTGAATGGGTGCCTGCCTGCTGATTTTTATATGATTGATCATTCAGATAAAAGTATTAAAACTGGTGAACTCATAGCATTTAACATGCCGAAATCGGTACGTTTTATCCCAGAAAATGAACGAGTCATAAAAATTGTTGCCGGTGTGGGCGGTGACAAACTTAAAGTAACAATGGATGGGGTTTATAACGGGGACAAATTTTTTGAAGCTAATGCACGTCGTATTTCAAAGAAATACAATATTCCGTCCATTTTGATTGAAAAAGAATTGATAATTCCTGAAGGCGAAGTTTTCCTAATTGGGCAAACCGATCACTCATGGGATTCCCGTTTTTGGGGAACAGTAAAGCTGAATTCAGTAATTGGGAAAACATATGCGATCTTTTAATGTAAATAAAAAATATTTACCAATACTTCCTGGACTTGCGTTATGTGCAGTTTTAAGTAATACAAATGCAAGCACTAAGTATCAACATGATGCTGACCTAATCGCTCAGCAAGCAAAAGGGCTTGGGGCACAGGCTAAAGGTGCACAGCAGCCAGATGGGGATCTTAGCCTTGATGCTACGCTAAAATCACCAGATGTGCAGAAGTACATAGCGCAAGCTGAAGCACTCAAAAAAAACCAGGACCTGAGCAAGCAAATAAACCGTGGTTACGTCCCCGGTATGAATGCGGATAGTGTTCAAGCAGTTATAGACCATACCCAGGCTATCAGGGCCCAAAGTAATAACTCTGAAGCTGTCAACGATATAATTAGAAGACGTGATGAAATTCAGGAAAACGCCAGCCTTAATGAAGCGGCTCTGAAAGCTGTGGAAAATAAGCCGGAAGTCATGCGAGGACAATCTAAAAATATCGAAAAGTTGTTTGGTTCCTCGGGCATCACAGCTGCTGACTTCGAAAGAAAAATGGATAGCACACGTGAAGAAGCACTATCAACTGAAAATGGTATAACGATCTTTGCTTCATTTAGCTTGCCGGATTATGTACTGGAAGACCTTCTACGTACGGCCTCAGAGCATAAAGCTCGTGTAGTTTTCAATGGTCTAAAGAAAGGAACTACTCGGCTACCAGAGACACAGGCAGCAATAAATCAAATGATTGTCAAAGGAAAATTCGAATCTCCTTTGATTACAATTGATCCTGATAGCTTCAGTCAGTATCAAGTAACTCAAGTACCGACAATTATTTCTCGGGAGCAAACTCGTTTTGCAAAAATGGTAGGTTCCTTCAACGTTGATTTTTTTCAGCGAGAACTTGCTAAAAAACCCGATCAGGACATTTTTCCGGTTGCAGGTACCACTTATCCCGTTGAAGAAAAGAGCATCATTAAAGAACTGGAAGAACGCGCACAAAAATATGACTGGGAAGGTGCAAAAAAAAGGGCCGTTGCAGACACATGGAAAAATCAATGGATGGTCGATCTCCCTCCTGCTCAGGAACACAAAGAATTTTTAATTGACCCTACTGTGAGGGTCACTCAGGACGTAAAAGATAAGCAGGGCCGTGTAATAGCTTCCGCCGGTGAGTTGATTAATCCACTTTCGAGATTTCCTCAAAACCTGACGATGATAATTTTCGATCCACTCAATCCGGGCCAGCTGGTATGGGCTGAGCAGCAGTATCGACAACGTCTGGGTAGTGGAAAAGTAATGCCTATGTTTACCCGAATCCAAAAAGATAATGGATGGGATCACCTAAATGATCTACGCGAAAAATTTAACGGTAAGGTGTTTAAAGTAAACGAACAGATTATCTCACGCTTTCAGATCAAAAATACACCTGCTCTTATAACTACTGACCAAGATAAGTTTAGGATCACGCTGTTTAGCGAGGCAGAAGTCCGTGGAATCGGAGCCCCAAATCGTTCAGAGGAAAATTAAGATGAAACTCGGATTTATTATAGGTGCTCTCTTTGCTACATGGCTGACGCTAAATTATCCGGACCAGATGAGAAGTTATTTTTCCAAAGCAGTCGAATATATCGAAAGTGTTGCAACATTTATTACATCAAAGTGAGCATGATGGTGAAAAATTTCAAAAAGTTACTTTTAGAGTTCATTGTAGCGGTTATGCTTTCGCTTTCTATACCTGGTATGGCTTTGGCAGCAGATGCAGGAGTCCCGGGGGCTATGTGCCAGTCAGCTGGAGTGTGGCAGGGCTTGATTAAGAATATCTGTTGGAGCTGTATATTTCCCATGAGGATAATGGGAATTGGGGCGGCTCCAGAAGGCGCTGCTCCTTCACGTCCGGGTTGCTACTGCACAGACCAGAACGGCGTACCTGAAATAGGTTGGCAATTGAGCTTCTTCCAGCCTGTAAAGATTGTAGAGGTCGTAAAGAGCCCCTGGTGCAGCCCCTTTCTTGAAGGCACGATGCTCCAAAAGTCTCAGTTTGATATTGGTAAAAGCAACACTAATCAGCCAATGACAGCAACTGAAGCCGGATTTTACGATGTTCATCTTTGGGAATTTCCCATCATGACAATGCTCAAATTACTGATTATTGGCGAGTGCACAGCTGAACCCTACATCGATGCCAGCCTGACTTATATAAGCGAAGTTGATCCTATGTGGGAAAGTGATTTGCTAACACTCGTACTAAATCCCGAAGCAGTTGTTTTTGCAAACCCTATTGCCTCCATGGTGTGCGCTGCTGACTGTGTTGCAGTCACAGCCGGAAAGGATAATCTCGCTGCATATTTTTGTGCCGGATGCGATGGCAACCTTTATCCTCTCACCGGCCATATTTACGCAAATGATGACGCTGTAAGGACGAGTTCATTAATAACCCAGCGTCTTCTGACGAAACTACATCGCCAGGGCATGCTGATGCGAACGATGGGAGCAGATGCAATGTGTGAGAAAACGTGGGAATACTTTACACCACGTTCCCAGTATCGGCTTTCAATGCTTTTCCCTACTCCTGAGGCGAAGGGACCGGATTGCTGTCATCGTCTTGGTGATTCGGTACATGACTGGTCAACCCTTAAAGGTGGGCGCAAAAAAATAGGCAATGATAATTATGTCTATATGCTGTGGCGTTACAATGACTGTTGTGTTAGGTACATTCCAGGTGCTTGATTTCTAGGGAGAAAATAGATGAAACTTAGAAAAACAATCACCTCGACAATTATTGCATCAATGATTGCCAATACTATGAGTTGGGCTTTTTATGTCTCACTCATAAACATGGTAATGACTCCACGTATTTACGCTGCTGACGCTATATTTGACCAGCTCGAAAATAACTTTAACCTTGCAAATCCTAACGCAAATCGCAATGCGACAACCAGTGCTCAGGACATTGTGGAGAAATACAAGAACGCGGATTCAGGCGAGAATGTCAGTGGGAAGATCACCGAGAAATACGTGGGTAAAGCCGAATCCGCTAATCTTAATCTCGGGAAGTATGGGGCAGGGAACTCAAATGACAGTGTCATGAAAAACGCAGCATCCGATGGAAAGTCTATTGGGGGCGCTGTACAACTGCCAAGTATGTCTGGGGGGACAATCAACTCAAGCTATAGCAAGGAGGGGGAAAAATTACTCTCTCGGGATGCTAATGGCAACATTGGTATAAGCAATAACCCCAATACTACTCCTGGAACCAAAACAAACACCGGAGAAATTTTCAGCTCAGAGCAAAACCATAGCGATATTAAGTTCAATTCCGCTAATCGTTATGGGGATGAGGATGGCTTTGTTAACGATATAAAGAATCGTAAAAGCCAGCTTTTCGATGCTCAGAGTTATGATGGCGTAGCCTATCGCACCCTCGTAAATGCTAATAAGGACAACCCGGCATCGTCTATAAAGCCTAACGACCCCATGTTTAACGCGGGTAGAAATGAGATCACAAATGCTGTTGCTGGTACTGGAAACTGGCTTCAGAACTGTAATGTTGAGACCACCAAAAAAACAGTAACCACACACTATCCTGATTACAAAGAGTTCTATTGTAACTCGCCTAAGCAAGATAACTTCAACAGCTGCACGATAACCCGAGACTTCTCTGTACCTGTATACATTTCAGGAGGTAACGGAGACATGTCGATGTGCGGCGATAATTGTGTGCGTATATGGTTTGGTCGCCGAGACGACAACTACTGGAAGGACGGGGTATTTGATAACGAACTGACGTTGAAATTCCATCCGGATGCTAAATTGGCCTCAGCAAAAATTGTTAATGCGGAGTGGGATGACCACATGAGGGTAACACTTGATGGCACGCAGATTTTTGCTCACATAGATGGTGAATATCGAGAAAGTGACTATCCGGCTCCAAAGGGATCTTGGGAGTTAAAAAAATCGTGGAAACTCGACAAGGTTTACGATGTGACTGATAAGGTCAGAAAATCGGTGTATGAGGAGCCTGATCGAGAAGTGACAATGGCATCCAGAGTATGGGTTGGTGGGAAAGGTGAAGGGTACTTTGAGGTTGAGCTGACGTTTGAAAATATGAAGCTCGAAGATAAGCACGTCCAGGAACCAGCTGGTTGTTACGATGCTGTCCAAACACCAAATACTTTCTGCCGTTTCGACCAGTTTAAAGATATGGATGTTGGCACAAAGCGGCTTCCAGAAAGCGTGCTTTCAATGGCAAAGCCGCTGTATGAAGGTGATAAAGGCTTTCTTACCTGGAAGACTAACCTTGAAGGCTATTTTTGTGATCCATTGGTATGAGACGACAATAACTCAGTCCGGTTGGCGCTGATTATTCTGGCCGATTTTGTAATCTGAGCATCATGTACACGATCCCACAGGAAATGGCGTGACGCTCAATACTCATCAGGTCAGTTATTACATGACTCAACGTAAAAAAGGTGTAACCCAGCATATCTCGGCCATGAAGGCCGGTATCTCTGTTCGCTCAGGTCGCAGGATCGAAAAAGATCAGTGGTCTAAAACCGGTAATCGTCACTGGCGCACACGTAAAGATCCGCTTGAGGCCGTCTGGGACAACGAGCTTGTTCCCCTGTTGAAGGAAAGGCCCGCCCTGATGCCCACGACCCTGCTTGAAATGCTGCAGGATAAATATCCCGGTCAGTACCCCAACAGCCTCCGCAGGACAATGCAGCGGCGGGTCCGCGAGTGGAAGCTGCAGTATGGTGCTGAGCAGGAAGTGATGTTCCGGCAACTTCATCAGCCCGGCCTGCGCGGCCTGTCGGACTTTACCGAGCTCAAAGGTATAGTTGTCACCATCAATGGCAAGTTATTGACGCATAAGCTGTACCACTTCCGCCTTGAGTGGAGCCACTGGAGCTGGATGCGGGTCGTGCTGGGTGGTGAGAGCTTCTCTGCCCTTGCTGAAGGCCTGCAGGAAGCCCTCGGGCAACTGGGAGGTGTACCAACAGAGCATAAAACGGACAGTCTGCGGGCAGCATGGAAACATCAGGGTGAAGACGGGCGCCGCGAGCTGACTGAGCGCTATGCTGCCCTCTGCCAGCACTATGGTATGCAGGGCGTGCACAATAATGCCGGTCGTGGCCACGAAAATGGTTCGGTTGAAAGCGCCCACGGACATCTGAAAAGACGCATCCACCAGGCGCTGATGCTGCGGGGCAGTAATGACTTCAGCACCGTGGAAGAATACCAGGCCTTCATCACCCAGCAGGTTATGCGTCACAACCGTAACAATCAGGATCTGGTAAAGGAGGAGCGCCTCCACCTGAAGCCACTGCCGCTGCGTCGTAGCGCCGACTACGACGAGTTGACGGTAAGGGTCAGTAGTAGCAGTACCATTAACGTCAAACTTGTCGTCTACAGCGTGCCTTCCCGGCTTGTTGGCCAGCTGTTACGGGTTCGGGTGTGGGATGATCGTCTGAGTTGTTACATCGGTAGTAACGAGGTTATGAGCTGCCCTCGCGTCAGACCAGAAAAGGGGAAAAGACGAGCCAGACGGATCGACTTCCGGCATGTGATCGACAGCCTGGCGAAAAAGCCCGGAGCCTTCTGCCATGCTACGCTGAGAAATGACATCCTGCCGGACGATGAATGGCGAAGACTGTGGCGTCGTCTGTGTAATCATCTGAAGCCTGAGATAGCAGGTCGTCTGATGGTGCACGCCCTGAAACTGGCTGCGGGCTATGACGATATCTCTATCGTGGCGCGGGGGATGGAGCAGATGCTGAATACTCCGGGTGAGCTGGATCTGCACCGCCTGATGCGGTTCCTGGGGATAAAGGAAAAGGAACTACCGGCGGTCAGTGTGGTTCAGCACAACCTGAGCAGTTATGAGCAGTTGCTGCGCGGAAAAGGAGGTCTGCAGTGAGCAATATCCACCTCCTTGAGCGTAGTCTGCGCAAACTGCGTCTGACCCGCGTCAGTGCGGAATGGCATGCGCTGGAGAAACGTGCGCTGGCGGAGGGCTGGACCCCGTCACGCTATCTGCTGACGCTGTGCAATGAAGAACTCCTGTGGCGCGAGAGCGAAAAGCTACGCCGCTATAAAAAGGAAGCCCGGTTGCCGGTGGCGAAAACGCTGGGTGAGTATGACTTCAGCCAGGTGCCGGAACTGAATAACGCTCAGTTCCGGCAGCTCTGCGAAACGACAGACTGGGTTGATGCCGGAGAAAACGTCCTGCTGTTCGGTGCCAGTGGTCTGGGAAAAAGCCATCTGGCAGCGGCGATCGTGGATGGCGTTATAGGGCTGGGCTACCGGGCCCGGTTCTACAGTGCCGGAGAGCTGCTGCAGGAGCTGCGTAAAGCGCGGACACAACTGAAACTGAACGAGCTTCTGCTGAAACTGGATCGCTACCGGGTGATAGTGATAGACGACCTCGGGTATGTCAAACGCGACAACGCGGAAACGGGTGTGCTGTTCGAGCTGATCGCACATCGTTATGAGCGTGGCAGTCTGGTCATCACCAGCAATCATCCGTTCAGCACGTGGGGCAGCATCTTCGTGGATGAAACGATGGCGGTGGCAGCAGCCGACCGGCTGATCCATCACGGATATATGTTCGAACTGAAGGGAGAAAGTTACAGGAAAAAGACAGCGAAGGCAGTAACCAACGTGGCGTAAAACCCCGCTCAATGGATGCGGCCAGAGTAGTTGGCGCAAGTCGGCAAAACTAGTTGACGTCTGATACATTGGCTAAAGACAAGATTTGCTCTTATGACGCTAGTGGGAAAATTATGAAAGACGCTAATGGAAAGGACCTCTGTTACAACTATGAAGAAATTAAGAGTATGCCTGATGCATGTAGTACTTATAAAAATGATGCAGCATGTGTACTCGATAAACAAACATGTGCAGAGGGTTGGTTCGACGAGGGCACTAACAGCTGCTACATGTATGAGCAGAAATACACCTGTGACAGAGGTAAGGATGTAGTTCGTGAGGTTGAATCTTCTACAAATGCCTGTGTTGGCATGATCCCATGTTCTGGCGGAACATGTGAAACTGGGCCAAAGGAAGAGAACAACGATTTTGGAAAAGTTGCGGCTTATTCAAACATGGTTCAGTACATGCAGGGCGAAGCCAAATGCGAAGACCCTAACGATGCCAATTCCTGTTCCGTCTTTGAAGGAAAACCTGAATGGTGTGGTCGTTCAGTAGGCTTTGTAAATGGCCTGGCAAAAACGGACTGCTGCGAATCACCGCAGGGAACCGCAGGAGCACTTGAAGGTATCATGCTTGCCGGATCTATGATTAGAAACACTAACTGGACCAGAGTTAATGCTCAGCTAATTAAATGGACCGGCGGTGATACAGGTACATGGGCTTCTATGTCCAATGCGGTCGGAGAGTGGACTGCATCAGCTGGTAAAACAGTAGGGCAAATGTGGAACAACGTCACGAGCTCCTTAACGAGCGTATATGAAAACGTCGCTGGTAATCTAAGCAGGGCAGTCGGGTCTTCCGCAACTTCTGGAGGGGCAGGAGGTGCTGGCCAGTTGGCACAGGAAACAATGTCCAGCTTCGGTATAGGTCAGCTTAAGCAGATGGCAATGAAGAAAGCCTACGAATTGCTACCAGATACAGTTCGTGACTTTGTCTTTAAGAACGTTGCTACTACCGGAGGAGAGGTTGTCTTCTCGGCTGCGGTTCAAAACTTTATGCTTGCATTAAACGTGATCGGTTGGATTTATACAGCCTATCAGGTCACTAAAATGCTTTTAGAAATGTTGGTAGCATGCGACCAGAAAGAGATGGAAGCTTCTATTCATAAGAATCAAAAATCCTGTTTTACATTAGATACGGAACGTTGCGTCAAATATCTGAATGTGGGTTTCACAAAGAAATGCGTTAAAAAAGCAACAGACATGTGCTGTTATAATTCCATGTTGTCACGCGTTATTATGCAACAAGCTTATCCGCAGTTAGGAATAGACCCTGTCGCCTCAAATTGCGTAGGGCTATCAATAAAGCAAATACAGCAACTGGATTTCGATAAAATAGATCTGACGGAGTGGATTAATGATGCAGTTCAGGTAGGAGAAGTTCCTGACCAATATTCAAAATTCTCTGAAGAATCAATTGTGGATAACTTACCATTCCAGAACGAGAACTATCAACTTCCATCAGAACGAACCAAGGAAGCAATGGGCGGTGAAGAAAATATGATTAAGGCCAGACAAGAAAATGCTCAGGCTATAAAAGAGGAAAATGTAGATTGTAGCTATCTACCACGACCGGCCATATGCGAGGTTGGTTCAACTACGCTGGATCCGGTTACAGGCAAGCAGTTGCCGAAATATTGAAGAAGGGGCCGTTAGGCCCCTTTTTTAATTACTTGGCTTTCAATGTTTTTTCTGGGAAGCCTTTTTTACCGTATTCACCGGTAAAGAGGTAATAATCTTTTCCGTTAATGGAGGCTGCAACACCACCTGGAGTTGTTGTATTTGGGCTATCAGAACGGAAAATGATACCCGAAAAATTCGCGCTTGTTTCGTTTCCTTTAAATGGGATGAACACATAACGAATTACAGCGTAGTCACCAGCGGGAAGGTTTAGCTGTGGAATTTCGGTTCCTGTTGCGGGGCGAATCGCCTGAAAGCTGTACATTGAATCTGTTGGGAAAACATCCGCATCAGGCTTAGAAGGCAGCTCACAGGTACTCCATTTATTGACGACTGCCATATCAATTTTACATTTGGCCAGAGCTGCTTTCTGTTTTTCAGGGTTGTAGCCAAATGAAGCCTGAGTTGCCTTTGTATGCTCAAAAACATACTTAGCTCCTTCACGTACCAAACTTTCATCATTATAAGGCAATTTTTTGGGATTGGGGACGAACACTAGGTATTGATTGACCTGGATGTATTCGGCGTCAGAAGAACTGTACAAAGAGCCGAGGCTCATGATCCCAAAACCTTTTAGACCGCCTGTTACGTAGCCCATCGAACTATTGATGAGATACTTAGAAAGAAAGTTGTCGGCATCCCCTCCAGGAGTAACCTCTTGTTCCTTAAAATTAACGTCGAAGCCAGCAAGCGAATAGGCATTCTTGGCGACAGAATCATTTGCATTAGCATGCCAGTACTGGCCGTGACTGTACGCATTCAGAGCGGTGCCTGGCGTAGTGCCGGTGTCACCGGCACAACCCGATAGGGAAACACCAATGACGACAGAAGAGACCAGAGATACTAAACGTGAAAGTTTCATTTAAAGCCCTTTTTGTAATGTCTTTTGGAGATGGAACCATTATTCCATAGTCACGCGTTTCACAAACAACCTGATTGCATAAAAAAGGAAAAAAAGTGATTTCCAGTAGAACCAGTAGTACACAAGAAAAGCGCTTTTATAAAAATGTATAATTATTAAAACGAAGTAATGAGGTTGAAATGGGTAAGCCAACAGAAGAGCAAAGACCTGTTATCGAGAATGCTAGCGCAAACAATATGGTGATAGCCGCGCCTGGATCAGGCAAATCGTTCACCATGATAGAAGCGGTTATATCGATTCTCAAAAAGTATCCATATGCAAGAATCGGGATGGTGACCTTCACTCGCGCTGCAACAAACGCACTTGCAGCAAAGTTACAAAAGCGATTGAGCAAGATGGATCTTGACCGGGTGCTGGTTGATACTTTTCACGGACTCGTTAAGAAGCAACTGGACATGATTCGCTGGCCGGGAAAGATGCTGATAGGGCCAGCACAGAGATCTGTCATTCACCGAGCTTTGAAAGAATCCGGTGTAACGATGAAGTTTGCTGAAGCTGAATTCGTTATTGATGCTATCGGCAGAGAAATGGATACGGATGTGATTTCAGTTCGACATAACAGACAACAGATCCATTTGTTTAATACCTATCAGGCGTTATGCCAGAAAGACCATGTGGCGGACCTCAATGCCCTTTCAAAATTTGTTGTTGGTCAAATGCATTCGGGAAAAATGCGCACGTTAGATTTGACACATTTGATAGTAGACGAAGTTCAGGATACAGACTCTATACAATTCTCATGGATAGCATTGCATACAAGAGCTGGAGTCTATACGAGCATAGTTGGAGACGATGATCAGGCCATCTACTCCTTCAGATCCTCAGGAGGAGTCAAAATATTTCAACAGTTTGAAAAACACTTCAGACCTAACATATTTTACTTAAACACATGCTTTAGGTGTGAATGTAGTGGCACACTGAATTTGGCCACCTGAATAGAGGTGATATCATCGCCTCATAGTCAAAAACAGGTGACATTATGACCGGACGTAACAGACGTAATTTTAGCCCCGAGTTTCGCCTCGAAGCTGCTCAGCTTGTACTCGATCAGCACTACACGGTTGCAGCCGCTGCTACGGCAATGAATGTCGGTAAATCCACGATGGATAAGTGGGTCCGACAGTTAAAAGAGGAACGAGCGGGAAAATCCCCCACAGCTTCACCAATGACGCCTGAGCAGATTGAAATACGCGAGCTGAAGAAAAGACTTCAACGAGTTGAAATGGAAAGGGATATATTAAAAAAGGCTACCGCGCTCTTGATGTCAGACTCCCTGAACAGTTCTCATTAGTTGAGAAGCTCAGGGCGCGGTTTCCCGTTGCCGTTGTGTGCAATGTGTTTGGGGTTCATCGCAGTAGCTATAAATACTGGCGGCGACCAAAGAAGCCTGATGCCACGCGCGTGTCATTACTCAGTCTTGTTCGTGAAAGCTATCGCGAAAGTAATGGTTCCGCAGGTGCACGTAATATTGCCGTGATGGTCACAACCAAAGGCGTAAAACTGAGTCGCTGGCGGGCAACAAAGCTGATGAAAGAACTTAATCTCATCAGCTGTCAGCAGCCTGGCCATCGATATAAGAAGGCGTCTAAAGAGCACGTAGAGATCCCCAATTATCTTGAACGCCAGTTTGCAGTAACAGAGCCTAATCAGGTCTGGTGTGGCGATGTGACTTATATCTGGACGGGTAAACGTTGGGCTTATTTAGCCGTTGTGCTTGATCTGTTTTCCCGTAAACCGGTTGGCTGGGCGATGTCATTTTCCCCGGACTCTGCACTGACAACGAAAGCGCTATCCATGGCCTGGGAAGCACGAGGAAAACCCGCTAATTTGCTGTATCACTCGGATCAAGGTAGCCACTATACCAGCAGAGATTTCAGACAGTTACTGTGGAGATATCAGATAAAACAAAGCCTGAGTCGCCGGGGAAATTGCTGGGATAACAGCCCAATGGAACGGTTCTTCAGAAGCCTGAAAACGGAATGGGTGCCGGATAATGGATACGCTAATTTTAGCGAAGCCAGCGCAGCAATAACAAACTACATCATGGGATATTACAGCCAGCTCAGACCTCATCAATATAACGGTGGTTTGACGCCGAATGAATCAGAACGATTGTTCTGGAAAGACTCTAAAGCCGTGGCCAATTTTTGTTGACCACTACAGAACCTGAAATTTTAGAGGTGGCCGGAGCACTGATAGGAAAGAATGTTTACCGTTATGCCAAAGAGTTACGCTCGGCAAAAACGGGAGGAGGAAAGGTCACTTTTCGTTCATATGTAGATATGGAGGAACAGATACAGGGTATCTTAAGCCTTATAAATCAGGATCCACATGGATGGGCAATTCTAAGCCGCAATAATGCTCACTTGGATGAGCTTGAAAGTTTGATCGAACAGCCAGTAATTCGTTACGGAGGTAAATCATTCTGGGATGAAAAAGAAACAAGCGATGTGTTAAGCCTTATGGCTTTTTTCCGACAATCAAATGATCCTCGCTTAATGAAGAGAGTATTGGCATTGTTTGGAGAACAGGAATCAGTTTTGGATGAAGTGGCACTGAGTATGAGAGGAAGAAAAGTTACTTTTGGCGACTTTGCCATCCCGGAAGACAGTTCTCTCGAAACAAAAACATTACATTCAAACTTCGAGCGCTTTACCCAGGAAAGTATTGATAAAGTTGAGATAGCAAAACGTTTCGCCAACCTTACGAAATGGATGGAATCGTCATCAATCAAGATGAGGTCTAATAAAGGTACAGCAACCTTAACAAAAATTGCTTTAGACACTTGTAAACAGTGGGCAGAAAAAAATGGTTGGCTGAATATGATCAATCGTGCTGCTGCAATGTCATTAGGCCCTAGGAAGAAGGACGAGGAATACAGCCCAGAGAAAGTAGTCCTATCAACTTTGCATGGTTCAAAGGGTCTTGAGTGGAATAAAGTAATAATAATGAGTTGTAATGCGGATCAGATACCAAGTAAAAGATCAGTAGGGGAGGAGGCAATAGAAGAAGAAAGACGTTTGCTTTATGTTGGATTTACGCGCGCAGAAAAGCAACTTTTTGTAATGTGGTATGGTGACCCTTCGTTCTTTTTAAAAGAATGCAGTGAAGAAAAGATAAAGGAAGCAGCTAATATTCGAATTTCTCCAGTTTATACAGAATAATTCGATATGGGCATTTACTTATGCTTAAAGCTGTAGTATAAAAACATTGAGCTTAAATATCAGCTCCCAAATTTGAGTAACTTTGCTTAAAGTTACTTTCGCGTTAAGCGTTGATCTAGCCGTGAAAAGCGGCCAGCTTAAACAAGCTGTAAGACACCACCGGCAAAATGTCACCTTTGTCGCTGGTGCACTTCCCATGCCTGAAAAAGGCAATCAGAATTTACCAAACCGTAACTAACTTAGCTCCTCCTGGAGCTATTTTTGTTGCGTACTTCTAATGCCAGAAAGTATAAATCAGGCGGTTCATAGCTTACGGGAGATGAATGACAGGCTTTGCCTTCGTGTTGAAACAAAAAATTGTTTCTTCCTTCCTACTATATATAGGTGACCTCAAATGTCTAAAAATAAAGCTCGCAGTAAAGCCCTTCATCAAACCTTTAGTGAAATTATTCCAGAGATGGATAAGGCGCTAAACAAACAGCTCTTAGAAGTTCTGATGAAATATACAGAACGTGATAATGAACTGATTGTTATTTTGAATGAGGACGGCCCAAATATCATTGAACTTAAGTCTCTTAAGCCTGTGTCTTTGTTGGCCGAAAAGCTTTCTGCTTACTCAAGCTATTATCATGTGGATGTTGTGGAGCTCGTGGTCAAGAAAATTGATTTCGAAGGAGCTTATAAGCTTCTTAAAGCTTCCCCAGATGTACCACTTTTTAAAAGCTTAACTGAACTGGATAAATATCTTGTTGAGGAGTTTGAAAAATACGGATTAAATTCATTTCTTGACGTGGATAATCTGGATTACTCACTAGAAAAAGCCAGTGAACTCAAAAATGAGCAGTTAATAAATTGGGTTTCGGACATCATTTACAAACGTGAAAAATTATCTTTACGTAAGCGTTTTGATGTCGCAGTAAAGGCCCACTACGAAAATGTAGAAAAAATGTATGATACCATTCGTCCGTTAATGAAAAAACTGGGTTTCCCAGAAGATCTCATGACGCACACCTTTAGTGAGTTAAGCGTTTTTGAAACTAAAGGATGGGACCATGCAATAAAATCGAAAATTGAGACTCTCGCTAAGCGTGAAACTCAATATTTAGATGATGCGGCTAAAGCAGAGAATCGACGTCTTGTAACAGAGAAGTTGGAGAACTCTTTAGTAAATGCAACAACTAAACCAACAAGAAATTGGTTACATATTGCCGGAATTGCCTGTTTGGTAGTCTGCACGTTCATGTATGTAACTAATAAATTAATTTAATCCTGTTAAGGGGGAACCCTAACGGGGCTTCTCTTTGAACAAATCGAGGAGCGGAAAATGTCATATCTTGAATATATCAATGAAGTAAAAGTGTCCGGGATAGTTATCAGTGCTGTGGAGAAAAAAATGACTGACCAGAGTATAGGTTTGTTAATAAAGCTCAAAAATAGGATGAAGACAGAAGTTGATGGTGAAATCACTGAGAGAGAATTTTCAGTTCAAATCAAGGTGT
Organism: Lelliottia sp. SL45; assembly: GCF_026672535.1. Classification (NCBI taxonomy): domain Bacteria; kingdom Pseudomonadati; phylum Pseudomonadota; class Gammaproteobacteria; order Enterobacterales; family Enterobacteriaceae; genus Lelliottia; species Lelliottia sp. SL45. The sequence continues at coordinate 179,050 of NZ_JAPPRH010000012.1, read as the reverse complement.
CGCCTGAAATGTATTCAACCTGTTTCACTGGTATCAATCAGGGTGATGAGTTGATGGTCTCCGGTTATATTGTTGTCGATACTATTATGATTGAAGGGAGAGAACACCCTCTTGACTACATGAGAGTGGTAGCAACAAGTAAGTTGGCTCACATACCTAAACCTCTAAAAGGTTTTGGACAAAGTAGCTTTAATCAGATCTGACATTAAACCCACCCTAAAGGGGAGAAATCCCTTCATGGGATTTCTCCTTTTGGAGTCCCCATGAAACAAAAATTTAGGGCTACTGCAATAAGTAGTAATCAACTTAGTTTTTTTTCTATATTCGATATAGATGAAGATGAAATATCGCAAATAGTTGATTCACCCAAAGAGCATTTAAATAATGCAATCACGTCCGGATTACACTTTAAATCAGATGAAAGTAACATTTCTGAGATAAGTCATGATTCTGAAAGGCGTGAAAATCACCTTTATGAAAAATCCAAATTACTTAAAAATCAAATTTTGCATACAATTAATTTTGCAGCAGAAACTGATTATCTTTATACGGTCGAAGAATATAACTCAGATTTAGGTGGTCTGGTAATAGAATGGACCCCTGAGGATGTGTATGTTGTTTTTCTAGCCGCTATGGAAGAGTCTTTGGAAGTCATTAAAGAACTAGTATTTAGGAGAAAGTTATTCTTAAAAGATGATAATGGTAATATCACAGTGAATCCGCTTTTAGAAGCTGAAACACGATGGTATATGTCAAAATCATTTGAATATACTTGTTTATCTCATGGACTTGATGCAAGTGAATTTAGAGCGGAATTAAAATCATGGCTTTATTATCATTCGCATCGTTCAATTAGTGAAAACACGAAATTAGCTGAATGCCGAAATGATGATGAAATCATTTTGCATGATTGCAATGACGATATGGGTTGGGACATCTTCTTTGATCAGGATTATTTAATGTCAGAAAAAAAACTGGCTGTTAAATGGACTGGCAGGGAAATTTTGGATGTTTACACTAAGGCATTTAAATCCACATTAGAGTTGTTTGACGAGCTTGTTTCATGTGATCTGTTAACTAAACGAAACGCTTTTGGCAAGTTAGAAATCAATCCAATATTCGAAAGTCATTTTGAATGGATCATGTCTGAAGCGTTTGAAATAGTGGGAAATCATCTTGGTTATAATGTGTCTCAAATCAGGAAACTGATGGCAACCATTTGCAAAATGAATCTCAAATAAAATGCCACTGGCAAACATCTGCCAGAGGGTGGTGTTTGCATTTTACCGGAGTTTAAAAATGTCTAATGCTGCTATTAAGTTAAATGAATCATTTTCAGAAGTATATGAAAAATTGGAAGATCTTCTTTCTCCGGATGTCATTAAGTCTGGACGTTATAAGGACAAAGGGGAGTATCTTTTAGTTCTAGCAATGGACTTGTTTCATATACCAGAAATGGATCCAAATATGGCTGTGCCTGTTTTCAAAACTAAAACCTCATTTCGAGCTCCGCTGAACAAGGACTACATACCAAATCCCCGAATACTTGAACAAGTGGTTAAACTGCTTATCAGTCCGGATATTGATTTAAGTGTGTGCCTAAAGGGGGAGTCCGGTTCTGGCAAGACTGAAATGGTAATGTACATTAGCCATATGATGAATTGGCCGCTGACAATTAAGCAGATCAACAGCAATATTCGAGTTGATGAGCTTGAAGGTGAGCGCAGTCTTAATGGAGGGAATACAGGTTTTGTACACAGTGATTTGGTAACTGGATTTCGAAATGGTCACCTCATTCTTCTGGATGAAGTGGATAAAATCGATCCAGATACCGCAGCCAAACTGCACATGCCCATTGAACGTAAGCCCTGGTCTCTCAGTGCTAATGGTGGTGAGGTTATTAATGCCAACAGCTACACCCGGTTTATGGGAACTGCAAACACAAACATGAGTGGAGGCGCTCGCCGGTTCGTTTCTTCTCAACGTCAAGATGCGGCATTTATAAAGCGGTTTTTGATCGTTGAAATGGAGAAGCCCGATGAAGTTGCTTTAACTAATGTGCTTACTAGACGATATAGCTCTTTGCCTTTTAAAGTCATCGAGAAGTTCGTTAGTGTTGCAATTGCAGTAAATGACTCAGGTACAGAAGACAGTGTGATGGATATTCGTCAATTAGTAGCTTGGGTTGGCACGTCGATGACGTTAAAAACCTTTAGTCTTCTTGACACGTTCAAAATAGCTTTTGCTTCTGCTTTACCTTCACATGTGATCGATATTGTTCTTGAAGCTATAGATCTTACTCTTGGCGATGACAAAGAAAAATCACTGGAGTATTTCACAGCAAAAAAGTCGAGTTAGATGGGATTTGTTATGAAACCTCTGATATTTGTATCTCAGAGTTATCCCATCTTGAATTTAGTGCGTTTTTAAGTACTGATGGTGCTGCTACCATTGCTATAGCAAAAAACGGAACTAATTTTACTGGACTTATGCAACTGAATAACGACTATTCCATATTGTTTTATCATGATGGTAAAATAAATATGGAAGGTCTGATTAAAGAAATGGAATTAAAAGGTTATATGTATCAGGGAGCAATGGGCAATGATGATGTTGCTGCTGAGTTTCCCGGTATTCTTTTAATTGCACCAGAGACGCTTTAAAATCAACCCTATCGGGAAATCTTTCCCGTTGGGGAGGGTTTCCCCTTTTTTTTGGAGAAACCCATGACTTTAAATACTTCAATGCTTAACAAAGTATCTGCAAAACAAATCTCTGAGAATTTTGCAAAATCATATCCAGATTTACTGGAAGGTGCAGTTATAACAAAAATTGAAATAAGTGGCTGTCAAGGATCGCGTCGAACCGATAAAATCGATTTGTCTTATGATGGAGATGATATTACGGATCAGAAAAGCGTATCAAAAAGTGAAGTACGTTGGATTGACATAAAAGCCCTTAGCTTCAAAAGTACGATTACCAGCAGAATATCAACCCTTTGCTCACGCTTGTGCATCCGCTATAGCAATATGTGGATTTTACCTGTATCCAGTATGGAAGAGTTTCTGGAAGGGGCCCAAGAGATTGAACGAGAGTTTCAGGCAGGTATTCAGAACGTTGTAGACAATTATGAGATGCATATTGAGGCTGAAAAAAATAGAAGCCCAAGAATGTCTTCTTTGATAGATCAACTGAAATTAACTAAAGATGATTTCATAAAATCCTTTAGATTTAACATTGCTCACTTTATTCCTTTTTCGCCTATCAGCGTCGAAGGTGATGAAACCCAGGACTACTATCAGGAACAATTGATAACAGATCTGGCAGATGAAGCAATGAAGGTATATGAAAAAATCAGTAAAAATAACAACTTGCGCTCAAGTACGATTGACCGCCTGAAGCAAATGCAGAATAAGATCATTAGCTTCATGTTTATACATAAAGAGGCGGCAGTACTTGCAGAAGCTATCAAACACATAATGAATAATTTACCTAAAGGTGCCATTTCTGAACCTCGCGACGTTGCGGTGTTACAGCAGTGGTTTTATTTCATGAGTGATGCTTCGATGTTAAAGCGTATTATATCAGGAGAGCAAAAGGTTACTGACTGGCTGGAATCAATTACCAGATCATTTAATCAATGCTCACAAACAGAACCGAACGCACTTCAGAACACAGGAATTGAAGCTATTTTAGATTCAACAAATGTGTTCCAGGTTGAACCTGTCGTAGAGAACGATATGAATAACAGCATGTTTTACAACACTGATCCTGTAGCGGAACCTGAGAAATCAGTTTCGCAACAGGAAGACAATGTTGAAAATGGTTTTGATATCGAGCTCAAAGGCTGGTAACTGTTTGCTTAATTAATAACCCCAGATGGGTACTTCACCATCTGGGTGAGTACCCCTTTTTTATAAAGAGGTATTCTATGAAATTAGATCTTAAATCATCACCGCGCCATATTAAGCGTTTACAGAATATAGCAAAAGTCATTAGCGGCTTAGGCGATGTAAGAGTTGTAATAGACGACAATACAAAAGGACCGTATTTTGATCCTGAAAATAAAGTTTGTGTTTTACCAAACGGCGATTATAGCGATGATGACTTTGTCAGTCTGATTGAAGGTTTTACCTGTCATGAAGCTGGTCATGGTCGCTATACCGTCAGTGAGGTTTACAGTGACGCCTTTAACAGTGTTCTCAAGTCATCTGATGGGTTTATACGCTTCGATGACGGAATGAATGCAGAGTTTGAGAGCCTCGCTGAGAAGCTTAAAGCTTATAGCAGGGCAAAACGTCTTACCGGGCTTATAAATCTGTTCGATGATGTACAGATGGAAGAGAAGGTTGGTAACGATTATCCGGATGCAAAGCGGCGGCTTGCTGCCACTTACGCACTGATGGTTAAAGCCGGAAGGATGACTCCTGATTTATCTTCTCGTCCGGAAAATCCTGTCCTATTTATTGAATGGTATCTGCTTAACTCATTGCGAGTAAAAGTCCTTCAGCAGGCAGGTCACAAAGAAACACTCGATCCGTTTTTTGACTATGCCCAAAAGATACTTTCTCCAGTAATTTCTGATGTTGAGGAAATTTTTCATGATGCTCTTGGTTGTGAAAATACTCAGGGCTGTGAATCCCTTGCTCGTAAGACCCTGGCTCTTTTAGAGAGACTGCGGGATGAGGCAAGGGAACAACAGCAGCAGACAGAGCAGGAGGAGCAGGAGGCATATGATGAATCCGAGACCGATACCGAATCAGAAGATAAATCGCTTACGTCGACTGATAGTCGTGAGGATGATTCTGAGGACGATATTGAAGGTCAGGCAGATACTTCCGATAACGCTGATCTTGCTCAAGAGGGATGTTCTGAGCCTTCAGAACTTGCTGAAGATAACGAGGGAAATAATGAACCCACCGGTGGCAATCCCACAGGTGATAACATTATTGAAGACGATACTGATGCGATTAACCCTTCCGAGAGTGAATCAGATGAAGCCAGTTCGACTAACGTTGAAGATGAAAGTAACTTTTCATCGGCTCAATGGGAGATACTGGCAGATTTGTTGGATGCCTTTCTTGGCAGTGATGAGGATAGCGAAGATTATCACGATGCTTTGGCTAAAGAGATTGAAGGTATTGCATCAAAAGTATCCGATGACGTGAAAGCCGAATTCGGTGCTTCTGAATGGGATATCCCTGATCTCCTTATCGATTTGAATGTTTACAATGAGGCTTTGTCTCTGAGTCATTCAATCGGTAGCGACTTATCTGTTTTACAGCAGGTTAAAATGCGTGGCCGAAACAAAACTCATGAGCGTGGAATTACCTTCGATGGTAATCGATTAATTCTGTCACAAATGGGAGTTCGAGATGTCTTCAGAGCTCAAAGCGAATCTAAAAATAGAGGGCATGTTGGCCTCGTATTAGTTCGTGATATTTCAGCGTCAATGGCTAATGATGAAAGATATATTCATGCCATTAAGTCAGATCTTGCTTTATCGATGGCCGCTGAAAGTTTGTCAAAAATGCATGTCTCCAATATAGTCTTTCCCTTCAAGGAACGTGAATTTGAGATTATCAAAACGTTTGATCAAAGCGTTGAGGAATCTCTATCGAAATTCACTCTTGGATGTAAGGGTTATTATACTCCTACGGGATCGGCTTTAATGGCAGCTGTTGATCTGTTACTTGACAGCCAATTCGATAGGAAAATAATTTTTCTTATAACTGATGGTTATCCGAATAAATCGGAATTTACTATCGGCGAAGTTATGGAAAAGGCTAAATGTAATGGAATAGAAATCGTTGGTGTTGGTATTAAGACTGATGAAATAATTGGTTTTGAAACGGACACTTTCGTAACAGTTGATGATACTTCTTTATTGTCTATTGAAGTCAGTAAGCTAGTTCATCAAATACTTTCTTAATAAACTCTACCCAATCGGGGCAAAAAGGCCCCGGTGGGTCTTTTTGCTCCATGAAGGAATAAGGAGCAAAATATGACTCAGATAAAAACTTACCGTGTAGAACATGAAAAAGTCGGTGCGATGCATAAAGTCCGTATTTTCGGACGTGTTGGTGAAGTTATAAGCAATGATAGCCCTCAGGAAAGAATCTTCCGCGAAGTCACTATAGCGGAGGGTAATAGCCAGCAGGCTGCGTTACTTGTAGATAACTACATACAGCGTCTTGAGAATAATGGCTTCACGACTGAAGCATAAATGTTGAGGGCCCCCGGGCCCTCTTTCTTAAATTCTGCGTTGTGGGTTTCTCCCTGTCTTCTGCACCGCAGAAGGCATTGAGAAACTCACAATGCCAGATAAGAGAGATCATCATGACTTATGCATCCCCGGCTCTTCGTCGTAAACCACAGGAAGTATCTGAACACTTTATTAAACTCGTTCATGCTCGAATTGCTGAAGTGTCTGGCTGGAAGTATATATTCGAAAGAATACCTGCTTTCAAAGACGCTTGTGCAAAAGCCCCGAGCCAGGTTCCTTGCCCGTTTACTGGCGCAGGGAAATCGAAGTTTCGTTTCCGACAAAAAGACCTTTATACCGGATGTGCGATCCATAATGACTTTCCGGTAAATGAGTTTTGCGACGGAATTGATGTTCTGGCGAAATATTATGAATTAAGTAAAACGCAGACTTGCAAAAAGATTCTCTCAGATTTTTTCGGGATGGATCTGCATGCTCCGTTAACTGACGCCGACATTGAAAATGAACGACGCTATAAATCAGCAGTTCGTGCCACAGAAACTCTTGACCGAGAGGAAGTGGCAAAGCGAATGCGAAAACTTGATGTGATGTATCACTATACTGGTGAAATCAAGCCTAATACTCCTGTTGCTTTGTACCTCCGTAATCGTGGGATCTCCCGCTTACTGAGTCACTTACCAAAGGATTTAGGCTTTAATAACCGGATCTACTATTGGGATAAAGATAAGCAGAAATCGATTATCTATCCGGGAATGATTGCGATCTATCGTGACACCCGAGGTCGGCCTCTGACTATCCATAGAACATACGTAGACAAAAACGGTGATAAGGCACCTGTAGAAAATCCAAAGCTGATGATGAAGCCTCCTGCCGATATGACAGGTGGCTCAATTCAGTTGTTTGACCCTCACTATGATTCAGGTAGTTCGACCTGGACACTGGGAGTGGCTGAAGGGATCGAGAACGCGCTTTCTGTTGTAGAAGCGACTTCAATACCATGCTGGGCAGCCAGCTCCGCATGGTGCCTTGAAAACGTTACTGTTCCTGATTTTTTACTGCCTCCGCCGGATGTAAAATCTATAAACTTTTATATCTGGGCGGATAAGGATATTGCTAACTCACAAGGCACTCGTGCCGGTATTGAAGCTGCTCAGCGACTTCAAAGCCGCATGGTTGAGTTTTTGGCTAAACGATATCCCGCATCAAAGCTGACAATTGAAGTCTTCGAACCAGCACAAGATATTCCTGATGGGAAAAAGGGTATCGACTGGAACGATGTTCTCCAGTTAACAGGGCAGGATGGATTCCCGATTCACTGGGCTCCTGAATGTCTTAATCAGCTGTAACAACGATAACTCCCCCGCATTTTTGAACTGCACCCCAAAAGTTGGACACTCAACTGAGTAAGGTGCAGATTCATGAAGCATTCATTAGAACTAAAACTAGCCGTAGTAATGCACTACACGGAAGGTCATGCCGGGCAGCGGGAAACCGCAGCCTACTTTAATGTCGAAATCACATCAGTAAAAAAATGGATCAGGGTTTATCTTAAGCATGGTCTTGACGGACTTAGGCGAAAGCGAACCCATACATCCTACGAAGAAAAACTTCAAATCGTACTCACCACTATCAAAGAAGATCTGTCCCCCCGGGAAGCGGCTGCACGGTTTAATGTTTCTGATGCCTCAGTGATTAGAAAATGGGTTAGTCTGTATAAAGACCATGGAGCTGAATCACTCAACTCCCGCAGAGGAATACCCAGCCACGTGAACAAAAAAAGCCAGCCAGAACAAAAAATAACAACATTCCCTCCAGAGAAAATGACACAGGAGGAGCTTGCTGCCGAGCTCCGCTATCTGCGAGCGGAGAATGCCTATCTAAAAAAGCTGAAAGCCTTAGTTCAAAACGAAAAACTAGAGAAAAAACACAAATAATCAATGAACTAAGGCATGAGCACAGTTTGCGTGATTTATTGCGTGCAGCAAAACTGCCACGTAGCACCTGGTACCATAATCTCAGGCGGCTTACGCAGCCTGATTCTGATGCTGACTTAAAAACTCAAATTAGCGAGATTTACCAGTATCATAAAGGGTGCTATGGATATCGCCGGATCACCGTCTGGCTGAGAAGACAGGGCCTCAGTATTAACCATAAAGTCGTGCAGAGACTAATGGAGGAACTGGGCCTGAAGGCACTCATCCGGGTGAAAAAATACCGTTCATGGAAAGGTGAGGTGGGGAAAGTTGCACCAAATCTCCTACAGCGGAACTTTAATGCCGAGAAGGCGAACGAAAAGTGGGTTACCGACGTAACGGAGTTCGCCGTAGAAGGGAAGAAACTTTACCTTTCCCCAGTGCTGGACCTTTATAACAGAGAGATAATCGCCTACAGCCTGTCCGAGAGGCCCAGAATACAGATGATTAATACGATGCTTGAGCAGGCCATGCTGAGGCTTGGGCAAAGCGATAAGCCAATCCTGCATTCAGATCAGGGCTGGCAGTACCAGATGAAGCATTACCAGCATATCTTGAAATCAAACGGAGTGGTTCAAAGCATGTCGCGCAAAGGAAACTGCCTGGACAATGCCGTGATGGAAGGCTTCTTTGGAATGCTCAAATCAGAATGTTATTACCTGAATAAATTTAAAAGTACCAAAGAGCTACGAAGGGCCATCGAAGAGTACATCGATTACTACAACAATGAGCGAATCAGCTCAAGGTTAAAAGGCCTGAGCCCGGTAGAATACCGGACCCAGGTTCAGTTAGCTGCCTAGTAAATCACTGTCCAACTTTCGGGGGTCAGTTCATTTTGCGGGGGGGGTTATCTTATCAATATTATTTTTTAAAATTGTATTGATAAGATAACCGCTTTCCTTCGTGATAATTACCTGCCTTTAAGGTTTTTTCACGGCTGAGATGCTTGCTCAGTTAAATAAATGTGCGGTACTACTGGCTATGGTCGGTTGTATGACATGGTTATTCCATAAACTATTAAAACCCATAACGGGAGTATTACCGTTATGGTGATGCTCGTCGTTTTACATCGGAGAGCATTTTAATGAATTTTCAAACTAACGAAGTTTTTAATAAATTTGCTGCTGTTATAAAATCGCGCATCGTCAATGAACCATCGTCATGCTATTTGCTGCATGATAATGAGATAGATATAACGATTTTGAAACATAGCATATTAGAAAATGACAGAAACCTGTTGTACGTAGTTCGTCCTTCAGGAACGTGTTTGTTGCGTTGTGACAAATATTTCTATCCGAAATATTATCTTCGCTGCCGTGGAGATTATAAGTCATTCATATATGTCCATCTTGATCTACATAGTGGTGAAGCTAAAGAAATCACATGGGAGCAAGCAGACGATATGCTGTCTAGTCCAGGAAAACCCCCATTAAAAGGAAATCTTGGACGATTTGAGTATATAAAACTTGTGGTTGAGGACCTTCGTATTCGAGGTTACGCTGATTATCTTCCTGCGTATAATCTTGATGACCTTCGCCGTTTTGCCTTACAGGACGACCGCCCATCCCTTGTCAGATACATTGACAATGTAATGGCAACGGTCTGATTGGTTGCTAATTGATTTACATATTTTCCCTGATGGCCAACCTGCATCAGGGAGGCCTCAATAACGACTGGAGGCTGTATGAAGTTAGCTACGGACCTGGTAAAAGCTATTTTGATTAGAAATGGTGTTGAACCAGTAAATATAAGCGAATCATCTAAATTATCTTTGAAACAACCACTGACAGAACTTAAATTCAGTTTATATTTGCGAACTGAGCATTTATCTCACTTCCTACCCGGTTATGTTTATTCTATAAAAGAATGTCCACTGTCATATGACATCGGGATCGAAATTCAGAAAATCTTCGAAAGTTTACATTTGTTAAACGAAGAATTTGAATCCCTCGGTTTTGTTTCTGTATGGATAGAAATGCATCAAAGCATTTTTGAACAAAGTCGGTTTAAGAAAAGTAACTTTACTTTTCGGGAGGAAGAGGTCGAGCTTGCTAAAGGGCTTGTTTGTTCTCACAATTCACAAATAAGTAATGCGGCTTATTTCTGGCTTCAGCACTTTGAGGAGTTTATGATTTATGTTCGTAATAAGCTTATCGACCTCTTTCGAGAGGCCTATGACCTGATCCTTGGAATGCAGCAAGTATTTTTCATTCGGGAAAAGGAAGAGCTGTTGAAAACTATAACTTATGGCGATGACCTGTATGAGGTGAAATTCATGGCGGCTGAGCTTTACTCTATCGAACAGAACTTAAAGTGTTCTGAATCGATAAGTACAAAATCTCAAGCTTCGGCATATATTAACCGCATCCGTGAGTTTGTGCGTTCGGGGTGGAGGCAGGGCTATATAGTCTGCCATCATAAGCGAAGTAATCAAATCTCATCGTTGTCATTACCGATGTACTTGAAAGATACGTCAGGCCGAAGTGCTCGAAAGCGAGTAAAACGTCTTATATCTTCTACAGTTTGTGGTAAAAATAAAGATTTAGGTCTTACAGATTTTTAATTAAATTATACCCATGTGGGGATCACACCTCATATGGGAGTGATCCCTTTTTTATTGAGAGAGGATCACATGAAAATTATCGAAAAAATCATTAATGCCTTTTTGGTTGTTCAACATAAAAAAATACAGGTTAAAAACATTACATTTTTAGACAATGGGCAGGGCATGTTCTCTGGTATGTCTTTTGATGCTGATGTTTCACTGGAGTTTATGTATGAATCAGCAAAAGCATATAGTTCCTGTTTCTGTGATATTCCCTTTCCAGGTTTTGAAGATGCAAATCTGGAGGAAATTACGAAATTTCAATTAGATGCTTTGAAGCAAAGAAAGAATCATTCTTTCATCGTTAACCATTTGAGGTTTCCTATAGTTTTAAGGGAAGGGTGCAAAATCGAAAGAGGAGAAGTCTATTCAATTTCGAATTGCACTTATAATAAAGAAAGATTGCAGTATCTTTTTTCTCAGGATATTTACGGTAAGTTGTATAATTCCTTAGAGAAAGAATTAAGCTCGTTTTTCTCATTTATCAATGTTGAGGTGCACGAGTTGTTAAAAGATGCTGTATGCTTTGCATTAAAAATCCTGAATAAGATATCTTTGGATACACCTGAAAGACTTATTAAAGCTTTTAATTATCGTGACTGGTATTGTAGTTACGATGTTGAGCTTTTTAGGAAAGGCTTACCTGGTCATATTCTGGAAGAGCTTATTGCTCCAGATATCTTACTTTCAGACCTTAACGGTTGTAGAAAAATACTTAGAAATGCAAAACGATTTCTAAATGGACATACAAAAACCAATTGTGTTTATATTAAATATGAATGGTGGTTGGGGCCTGTGGATACCTCACACTCAGCTAAGTTGATGTCTGACATAGAAATTAATAACCGAAGTGACTTGAAGAATTTTTCAAAGGTCTTTTTCAAAGAGTGTTTAAGTTCTGGTAAGTCGGAATATGAAAACCAACTTAGTGAAAAAGAACATGCGCTTCGCTACAATTATTAATTAAAATTATTTTCTCCCATAGGGATTTCTCCCTATGGGAGAAATCCCTCTATTAAGAGGGTATTGAAATGAATGCTATACAAAAGTTAGTTGAATCTATTCTTGTTAAAATGGGTTTTGTTGGCGCTGTAGTGGAAAATATATATTTGGATTCAAAACCATTTCGGCATATTCGATTTGTGGCCGATATTCCAGTAATATCTTTTCTACCTCATTTGGTGAAATATCTTAAGGGTACAGAGCATCTTTACTGTGGTAACGATGATTTGCATCCTCTTTTCATTTATTTTGCCGAAGCGGCTACATTAAAAGCAGGCCCTGTAAATCTCGCGAACTTTCGTTTTGAAGTTTCTATAGCTTCAACTCATTTACGATTGGTCTCAGAGCAGCCTGATTTGCTTATCAAAGGATTTAACCGGGATAATCTAGAATACGTTTATTACCGCTCAGATTTGGCCTCTAAGGATCTTATACTAGGCCTTGTTGAACACGGTTCTCCTTTCATAAAACATCTACATGGACTTATACAAAAGCGAATTTTAAACGAGTTCTCTCTGATTTTTTCTGTTTTTGAAAAGATTTTAGAAAGCGCGAAGCCACAAATTCTTGCTTGCTTCCATAGTGTTGATTATGAAATGAACGTAAAAATAATAGCCGAAGCTATACCTGAAACTGTATCTAATCAGATAGTCACATCTGATTATGTAGTTAATTCTTTATCAGATGCGGACAAGTTTATAAATCATGTTCGTCGCTATTTAGCAGGCAGGGTAATGAAGAGGCGGATATACGCTGAATTAGATTTTTGTGAAGAAACATCAAATATTTCAATAGTGAACTTAGGATGCTTTACGTCTCCTCTGCTCGTTACGGAATATCAAATGTTTAAGCCACACTCTTCAGGGCTATATCGAAAAGCTATAAACAACTCCTTAAAACAGTTCAAACCAGAAATGCATGTACCTTCTGAAGAACTCTTTTATAATTAATCTAACCCATCCGGGAACTTGCTTCCCGGTGGGAAGCACTTCCTTTTTAGTCATGAGGTAGTGTATATGTATAAAATTTCGGACCATGAGAATTTTGCTAGTGCCTTTCTCTTTCATAATATAGGTCTTGATATTCCAACTGACGTAATATCTATTCAGTTATCTGGTACTTCATTTGACAAAGTTACTTTCGACTATGATGTAGAAATCGATAATTTGAAGTGTCTGTTGGATCTCTATATAGCTGAGCTAATAAATCACAACGCATCTTATTCTGAATCAATACTTTTAAAACAAAAAATTCTTTACTTTTTAGAAGTCTATAAGAATTTCGGGTTTTGTACGTTTGATATGCGTGGTTTTAGTAATTGTTTAAGCCCAGTTAAAGTCATTGATATCGTTTCCATGATTCTTAATGACTGTGAAGAGTTGTCTAAAGCTAATTCATCTTCTGATTCTATAAGGAATCTTTATCTCGATAAAATGAAAGTTGATGGAAAAGTGTTAGTTGCGAGATTTGTACTTAGACAATTTTTTCATTCCGACTTTGGTGACTTTATCTCTTTTGTCGAGAAAAGAATAACAGTTTGTCTCCAAGAATCATTAAGGATCATCAAAGCTGTTGAACATGCCTTTGAACGTGTTGGGCAGCATAAGATTAATCGCCGTATTAATGATGACTTAAAGTTATGCATTGATTTCAATACGGATGAATATCCGGCAAATATGCCAGATACATATCTTAAGTTTAACGATACATTTGATGGGAACGGGGCGTTATATTGTGACAATGATGCCCTCATATCCCTCTATACCGATGTTGCTTCAATTATCAATGTGCCGGTGATGATGGAAGTAAGTTTGATCAATAAAAGAGGGCGTGTTGTCTGTAATTCTTCGCATTCAACTTACGTATCTCTCGAAAGTAATGACCGATACATAGTAACTGATCGCACATTACTAATAACTGAAGCTTTTGACGATTTTCGTAACGCGTCTCAATGACACTTTTGCTTCAGTCCAAAAAAGTAACTTTGGTTGGCTGAAGACACTTGTCTATGACAATGTAAAATCTGTCGCTGGCATCTTCTTCTAGCGTAACCAAATTTTATCTAACCCAGTGGGGAAGTCGCTTCCCTTCTGGGGCACTTCCTCTCAAATTCGAGGTAGTGTATATGACACATTCATCTGATGATAAAAACTATGTCCGAGCAGTTCTGAGTTATCTTGGCATAGATTTTGATGAGGCGGATATAGTATTAAGTGTTTGCCATTGTCAAAGTGACGAGCTTTCGTTTACCTGTAATATCAAAGCTATTGAACTCAAGAATGCTGTTGATTTATATGTCGATAGTATCTCTGAGAGTGAAATAGAAGCTTTAAACAGAGAATCTTTAAAATCGAGACTCTGTTACTTTCTTGAGGTGTTTGACGCAGTCTCTGGTCAGTACCTTGAAATTTCAGGAAAACACTTTGCAACTAGTCGTTTTGAATATGATGATGTTTGTAGTGAAGTTCTTAGCATGTCTAATGATGTTTCTCAGTCGAAAGGTTATGACCGGGATGAATATAACAGACTGATGCAGGTTGATGGTCAGGTTATGATTGCCCGTTTTGCTTTGCAACAGTTCTGGGATACTCATTTTATTGGACTAATAACATTTGTATCTGAGTCTATAACATCGAGCCTCTATAAAGCTTATGAAACTTTTAGTGATATTAGTTTGGCTTGCTATAAACTGAGTGAATATTCTTATTCACGCTCTATCAACAGTGAATTGACCCTTAATATTTCACTTAAAGAAAATGACTTCTGTGAGGACCTATCTGACTGCTATATGGAAGAGGAGGCTTTACCTTCTGGTAGGGTAATTTCTCGACGCAACAATGACTCCATAATAAGTATTTATGAGAGCTATGCTGCGACTTCTTATATTCCGATGATTGCATCTTTGGAAGTCGTTGATGAATACGGCGAAGTGGTTACTGACCTCTGCCATACCGTTTATGTTTCAGAGTTAACCGGTGGGCGGATTAAAATCCACGACCGTAATGACTTAGTATCTGAAGTTTTCGATAACCTAAGAAATTTAAATCTTGCAGTTGGAGATTCAGTTTCACAAGCTGCTTGATTCTTTCCCTGATTTTGATTTTTTCTCACATACTCTTATGGCACGGTTTCCGTGCCTTTTTTTTTTGCCTCGCTTACAAGCGTCTACTCCTCTTCTACCTATCCCGCCTTACATCACCACTTAAAATCTATCTTTCTAATTCCATTATCCTTTTCGTAGCCTCTAATGCCCTGGTATGAACATACTCTTTAAACTCAAAAAAGTGCTATTAACGAAAAAAAATCCCTAAAGAGATTTGTATACTGTTCTCAACCAAGGAGAGCTCATGAATGAACTAAAATCCAAAAACGAGAACAGTACCAAAAGCAACTTTCCCCCGGTTGATAATCAGTTTTGCTTTTACCATGTTGATTTCAGCATAGAACGACTACTTTCAACGGCCGAGGATCTCCAGCTTGAGTACATCTTCCAGAAACCTGGAAGTGAAGTAAGAAAGGATTTGGTTGAGCGATTCGAACGTGGAGAGCGCTTTGTTACAGCTTCACACTGTGACAATTTCTGTGAAATCCTTGGTTGTCAAGGCCATCAGGAAAATGCATAAACCCACATTTCCACTTTTAAGGATGTTCACTAAAGAATGATTGGAGAAAGTATTTTTGACTGGGTAATTTACGGAATATCCATTTTGATATTTGCCTCAGCACTAATTGAAGGAAAGACAACTCGCTACCCAGCACTTTTTTTCTATGGGAGTTTAATTTTAATGTTAATCCTGATAGTTGCTGGAGGCCTTAACTGGTGGTTCTACAGGTCAAAATATGGCGCAGTAATCGTTATCTTCACAGTGGTTTCTTTACTGATGACTCGATTCCGCCTGGTCATATATAAATTAAGATTAAGAAAGTTAGTTTCAGAAATCAGATTTCGTATAAAAACGGGTTTTCGTATAATTCTTGTTTTGTCGGATAATGAGGATGAGCGTAATGTTCTGCTGTCTATGCTTAGCAACGTATTGCCAGAGCAAACGCTTATTCACACGCGTGATGCTCTCGGACCTCATTCAGGGCCTATCCTAAAAGCTCTTGAGCTACATCATCAACAGGGAACAGGTTACATACTCGTCTGTGAACAACAAATCTCAGCGCGTACGTGGTTGAGCATCGTAGAAAATGGGAAACCTGATACATCTATAGCTGTTAATTTTCATTCGATCCCAGAAATGGAGTGATTTTTCAATGAGTAGAACCGTTTCACAAAGTGTCACAGAAGATTGTCTTTTTGATACCCGCACACAAGTCAGATTACAACTAAGTCGAAGCGTTCATAAAACGCTGGCATCTGCTAAAGAAATTTTACAGGGAAGGGGGGTTGATTCGGTCTCTATTGAAGATCTTGTGCGAGCCTGTCTTGAAGAGAACCAGCCAATTGATCTCGCCTCACTTTACCTTGAAAATCTCTTAAAACAGAAAGGTACCAGCATTTGCGATTTTTAGTGTTTTCAAACCTATTAGATATAATGCCGGTTGTGTTTATATAACATCAATAATTTCATGCAACAGGTAAAACATGAGTACTCAAAAGCAACTTTCCAGAACAACCGGCACTGAACGTATGTTTAAGGAAGAGCTGGCGTTATCCTTAATTTGTTGGGTTTTCACCAGTCCTTTTACCAACTGGACCGATAAAGTCTTCAGTGGTATTGAAGTTCCGTCTGAAGGACCGTCATCATTACGGGGTGAGACAGAAAAATTCTTTCGTTTTGTCGTTAATGAAGAAGGCTACGACGCAGGAAGGGCTGCTCTTGGTCTTGACCTATGTTGTTTTTCACTTCCGTCGTGTTTGTTCCCGGACGCTGCCCTGTCTGAGGAAGAGGTTATGAGTAAGTTAACCGGAGAAGTTATCCATGGGATTCTTCTTTCCTTACCTGAAGTTATTGATATGCCAGAAGTGCTCGCTTACCAGGTCAGGGATGAAATTCTTGCTTTTAACACTCGCTGTGGAGACGGGATCTTTCATGGTTGGAACACGGCTTCAGAATTGTGGAAGTTTGAAATCTTTCCCCGCACCACCATCATGATGCAGCATACTTCGGCAATACATTAAAATTAGGCGGGGCAGAATGCATAAAAAACTTTTTCTTCTCGAATGGAAACCCTGTCAGAGCCGCGTATGGGCAGGTTGGATGGCCCTGTGGTTGACTATCAGTTTTCTGATGTTATCTGCCTTGCTTATGACAGATCATCTCCTGAACAAAGTCATCCTGCCGCCAACATGGTTGTTGATCTGGTTTTCGCCAATGCTGGGGTTTTTGATAAAAGTTCGCGTCGTCGAAACTCATCATTTCCTGGAGCATGACCTCTGTGTTGCGGGTTTCTCTTTTTACCGCTGGAAGAGGTTAGTTTCTCCCGGGCTTTGGTCAGTTGACTGTATAAATGGTCGTTTTCGCCTTAATCGGATCACCCAGGTGGGTAAGACTATCCACTATCCATGGCGTCTCCATTATCATCCTTTGTTCATGAGCCCTATCGAACATAAATCGCATGCTGTGAAAGCTGTTTCAAAATGACTTCTTTAGAGGTTTACATGACATTTATGTTCTGCAAGGTCAGCCTGGGCAGCAAAATTGATTGGAAATAACATGAGCCTGGAGAAACGTATGAGTTATGACGATTTGCCCTATTTTCGTGACCAGATTCTGGAACGAATCGACTCGCTTAAGTGTTTTCTTTCGAACACCCCCCCGATGATGGCAAACCTGATGACTGTCTCCACCGTATCTCGAACAGAAGAGCGCCTGAAGCAGGTTAAACCCATCAGGGTTAGTATTAAAGACGATGCTTCGGTTGAGGAAATTATTCAGGCACTTACTGACATCTGTGTGGATGACATAGAGTCATTAAGTCATGATTCCACCAAAGTAACCACAAAATACCCGGGTCTAATCATTGTCCCAGAAAGAGCAGATCTTCTCGAAAGCTTGATCACTTCTATAAACGAAGCAAAAAATGATTTTGCTGCGGCAATGAGGCGTATCGATAATAAAAAGAATGTCCGTTTTGATAAAGTGCACAAGAAGCTCCCGGGCCTTGTCGCTATGCACTCAACAAGAAATATCCTTTTCATCAAGTCCCAGCTTAAAAAAGTTACTTTTTCATGGCGGCTAAACCGAAACCAGGAAGTTAAAACAGCAGAGCAACTTGTGAGTTTGTTGGAGCGCAGGAGAGCCTCAGAAGTAAAAAATGTAGCAACTACCAATTTGAATGTCGTGTCTAATATCGATAAGGCTTTACACCGTCTTGAATTTCACCCACTGAAGCAGGGCGAATCTTATCGCCTTTGTCGAACTAACTCTTTTCCTGTTCCGATTGCTCACATTTTTGCATTTAGGCCTGAAGGTCAGGAACGAAACGGGAATAAATATGCTGAGACTGATTATTCAGTAGTAAAAGCATCCTTGCCCATTTTCGCAGCAGGCAACATACCTCAATTAAAAACGCTCTCTAACTGGGCTCCTGAAAACAGCCAGGGTCCGTCCAACCAACGGAAGCTGAGCCTGAAATATACAGAACTCGTGCCGGGGGCTGAGCTGGGCATTTTCATTGTCAGCCCCGAAAATTAAGGAACAACAATGCAATGGATTTCCACAGCCAGCCAGAAAATCGATGAGCGTCTCTATCGTGTCTGCGTCTGGGTAAAAAAATATCACGCTGATGCGATTAACCGCGTTGTGCTTACCGTTGATCTAAGTAAAGCCCGACATGACCCTGACGAGGACCAGGTAAGAGCAGAGCTGCTGTGCGGCCATTATTTTTTGCTTCGTAAGGAAAACGCTTCGAACTCTGCGCCTGACGATCAAAAGTTTGCTTTCCTGCCTGACGGGCGCAATCTGTGTTGGCAGACCGCAACCCCGGTGCTTCAGCATCTCCTACTCAATAAAAACGTTCCTGAGTCGCTGAGGTTGCTTACGGACTACATACATATGCGTCTGGCCAGGCTGACAATGGTACCAATGTCCGGAACCATCATGAACGAGGCTCTGCTGGACAGCATCAGCTGGGTTAAGGTGGATTTGACCTACTTCTGGCAGTACGAACAGCTCAGCTCTCATCTGGGACCCATCCAGATAACCCACAAGGCACTAGTACGCTTCGGGCACCTGGCAAAGAATGATGAAAACTCCAGTGCCATAAGAATCCTGCGTCAGCGTCTGTCTTCAGAATTCTTACAAGAATTTCAGATGGCTGAGGATGAGCTAAAGCGCAAACAGTCGTTGATGGGCACCATGGACGTGAAAATGCTGTTTCATGCTCATTACCCCAGCCAGAAGATGCTGGTGGCTCGATATAAAAATGGTTGGGTAATGGTGGATTGTTTTCTGTTTCATCATACCAAACCCAAGAAAAAAGCAAAAAACAAAACTACTGTGGCTAAGCCTCAACTAAAACAGACTAAAAGAGAAGGGAGTGAAAATGGAACTGGGCATTATGGTGTGCATCGTGTTGTTACTCTCAGTGGCGGCGGCGTGGATCAGTAATAAGACAGTTGATTTGCTCGAAAGATTCTATTTCAAGCGTCCGCTGAGCATGGAGTACGCGGCATGGCTACGTGTAGTGTGTGCGGGCTTGTTATTAGTTTTTATTCAGGTTGCTCCACAATTTACACTCCTGTATACCCTTAAACTTGTCACGCTTATTAATCTTGGAATCCAGACAATGAAGTTAAATGGCGTGTACAAATATAAAAGGACGGGAATTTTGCCTCCGGGAGGGGCACTCTCTAATCTCACCAGACTTAACCCGTTCAAGAAAAAATAAAGTTATGCGCCCGTGAGGGCGCTATTCATCAAAGGCATTTCGCATAAGCTTGATCATGGCTTTTTTACCAGCTTCAATATTGCGAATGTAGCGCATAACCATTTCTTCATTCGACCAGTTCCCCATTTCCATAATCTGTGGTAGCGAGTAACCTTCAATATCCAGCTGTATCGCACCGCCTACACGAACGCTGTGCCCTGTCCAGTAACGGGTTTTAGTCTCATTTGGATAAAGCTCATTCCACATTTCTTTAAATGCCCGTAAAAGGGAATTTTTGCTGAGCATACCGGCATCGTCCACAGTGTCTTCCTCATCTTCATCGTTCAGAAGACTTTGTTTAGCACGGTAGGGCAGGTTATGCCGTTTAAGAAGCTCAGATAGCTCATTCCCTTTACTCCGAAGCTTCCAGCCGGGTGGCATATAGCCTGTATCATGGAAATTTACGGCCTGGAAAAGGTATTCATCCGGATGACTGTGCTGATCCATTTTCACAAGGTTCATCAATCTCAAGAG
Source organism: Lelliottia sp. SL45 (assembly GCF_026672535.1). NCBI lineage: Bacteria > Pseudomonadati > Pseudomonadota > Gammaproteobacteria > Enterobacterales > Enterobacteriaceae > Lelliottia > Lelliottia sp. SL45. The sequence continues at coordinate 158,895 of NZ_JAPPRH010000012.1, read as the reverse complement.
GCAGTTAGTTAACTGACGTGTCAGCCGGTAGGTAAGAAGTGTACTGATGTTCGTTTTTGTACGGTATACCGTCAGGTTAAATTCACCGGTCATACTATCCAGAGACAGATCTTTCAGACGTATACGGCGAATTTCGGATGAACGGAGCAGTGTTTCAAAGCCTGTCCAGATCAGGCACAGGTCACGAAGTTTACGAACTGAGTTTGTAGTACTGCGTAACTTTATCAGAGCCTTGAGATCGCCAATAAGAAAGGGAGTTGCCTGTTTAGTCGTCTTTCGCTTCCGGGCTTCCGATTGTTTTAAGGCTTCCAGCATGTACCATGCTTCAGACGTAATAATCCCGGGCAGGTTAAGCCCTTTTTTATGGATACTGTTTAAGGCCTGAAGACAGCTGTTTATGCTGCTTCGTGACAATTTGCCTTCAAGATGCCCCATAAACGCCAGCAGAGCTTCCTCAGACACGGGGAGCGAACTTACTGGCCAGTCTGTATGCAACCGGGCATTCGCCAGATACCATTCGTTCCATACTCGTAGCCAGTGCAGATATGTTTTAGCTGTGTTGTATCTCAGATGGGAAAAGTAACGGATCAAGCGTGAAAGCTGTTTATCATGGTTGCCGAACGTTTCCAGCTGCTGATGCAATTCGCTTTCCGAAAACTGTCTGATCACTGATTGATTCTTCATCCTGCTCACCGGGATACACTGGTTTTATTTACAGTCATTTTAGCACTCATGTACCTGGTTTTGAACAGGGTGGAAACAACGAAAAAGGTTGTGAAATCGTTAGGCTTAAGTGAAAAATGATATTAAGATTATCCTTGGCCAGTTGAGGCCTGTCTAAAGAAGGTTGATTATGTCTGACACAAAGCAGTCTTATTTAATGAAATTCCGTAAGTGTAGTTCGTTCGAAACGCTCGAAAAAGTATTTGAAAGGTTATGTGAAAAAAACTCGGGTGTCGCCTCTCTTGAAATTTCTGGTGCTTATGATCATCGTAAAGCCGAACTGACAATGAAAAAGTTATATGACAAAGTTCCTGCGAGTGTGTGGACCTTTGTTCGCGAGTAATTATTAATATTGGCACAACAAAAAGACTGTGCCTGGATTTGAAAATAGTTTATGCCCCTTTCGGGGCTAAAGGCATTGTAATAGCCTGTCTTTTTAACTTGTTTATTAAGTTCGGAGAAAAACTTTAATCATAAGCCAAGCCCACTGCTAAATACATCCGATATTCTCCTTCATTTTATTAGAAGTGATAAAAGTTACTTTACCTAAACTTCTCTCTCCATATTTGTAAGGCTCTCATTTGATTTTTGTCAAACATTAATCTGGAAGACTAAAAAATCATTTCTTTTAATACGTTTTACAGAAATCCTCCTCCGTTATTTCGGATATAGTTTGAATCATTATCAAAAACGGGGTGCAGCCATGCGTAAGAGTTATACATTTGGTATTCCATTTGGACTCCAGCGAGAATCAGGACTCTTTTTAGATATTACAGAGGTCAGCAGAGGTATTGACTGTAACTGCATCTGCCCCGCTTGCAAAACTGATCTGTTAGCAAAGCAGGGGGAGGTCAAGCTTTGGCATTTCTCACACAGTACAGCTGTTGCCGGTGACTGTGATGGTCTGATGGAAGCCATCCGGGGAAAAATAATTGAAGTCATCAACGAGCACCAGGTTCTTGGTTTCCCAAATCTTCTCGCTGGCGACGATGGTGGGCCGGTTTCACTGAATGAGGTTAGTGGAAGCGGCAGTATGTTCGGAGGCACAGCTGATCTGTTCGTAAAGGTTAATGATTTATGTGTGGCCGTCTTTCTGGACAGGGATCGCAGCATTTCAGAGAAGTTAACCTTTGACCATCTTCATCCTTCCGAAAGAGTTGCCGCATTGCGTATCGATCTTCCTGATATTGAATATGAAATCAGTCAGGTGCAGCTCGGGCGACGTAAAACAACATACAGTGAGTGCATTGAAAGCCTGATCATTGATGAGACCAGTTCCCGGGAATGGCTATATCATCCATTAATGCATGAACTTGAATCTGAACCTCTTCAGGAGTATCGGGGACGGGAGCCTTCAGAGGAAGGGCCTCTTCTTCAGCGCCTTGCTGACTGTAAGATGAAATTGCCTGATATCCTTCCGGGCAGTCATAACGCGCTAGTCAGGTTACAGCAGGATACGATTGTATGTCTGTGTCGGTTAACGGTTCGGGCTTATGACATCGCTCAGACCGATGAATTTCCTTTGTTTCTTCGCTATTTCAGGTTGCACTGCCTGGAAAACAGCGAACATGTCAGTTACGAAAGAGTGATCTGCTGGCAGGAAATGATTTCTAAAACCCAGGAAGGCCAGTCCTTGACACAAAACGAACTTGAATATCTTCATGAGATTGTCCGCATCGCCTTATACAATCACCGGCTTAACAATGTCAGTATTTCAGATGTTAAAAACCATGACACAGGAAAGGAGAGCGGCAGGGTAGAGCCACAAAACTATTCACTCTTATAAATAAATTGGGCTTTGCGCATTAAACCCTTGCCGCAGGCGGTGAACCGCATATCCGGCACAGACAGTCAGTTTTTCTGGCAGCTTAAATTTGACACAGCTTAATATAGTGATTCATTAAACAGGTTCAGTATGCTGCCAGAACGTTTTAGTCGTTATGGGCGTCCGTTAGTTTTCTACTAACTGAACGACGACCAGCCTGCCGCCTTCCTCCTTTGACAGGACAAACTGAGCGTTATTCGTCAGTTCAATTTTTTCCCCAATGGCAATCTGTCGTTTATCCGGTAATGACATAAGCCCATTTATGCCTTCATTTACTAACCACCACTGATCGTTATGGAAAACAAAATACCCAACTCGCTTCCTTTGTGCATCGGTTGTGCGCTCATTTGGCGCAATGAGGCGATTCACATGCCACGCATAGATTGACTGCCCGCTCCACACCATCAACCGGTGGTCGTCAGGACGATAACTGCCTTCCTTTCGGGATGAATATAAATTTAGAACCGGTAATTTACCCTTGTATGGCGTACCGCAGTAGGGACAAACCGGCTTTGTCTTACCTGAGAAAACGTACCATTTCTGTTCACACGCCTTGTTCTGGCAGGGCTGTATCAGATCGACTGTTTTAACCAGGGCACTTTCCCACTCATCGGCGGTCGGGCGTTTAGTGGCATCGTGTAAGCCATCAATAAAGGCGCGTTCAAACAAAGGCGTCAGATAAGGGCCCATGATGGTGTAAGGAATTTTCTCCGGGTCAGCCCAGGGCAGTGAAAAGGAGGATAGCTGACTGACTTTGACTGCATTGCTTTTGTCTGTCGGATGTTCAATGAAGAGTGCCTTCTCACCCATAGATAAGGTCTCATCACGTACTTCATCCGACATGTCATGTATTTTTCCGCCACGTAGCGGATGACGGAAGAACAGATACATGTAGATAAGCACTGACAGCGCATGACGGTCAGTAGTAATGCTTGGCAATACGCGGTTCGGATCCTCTTTGGAAAGATGGCTGGTTTTCACCACCTCCGGAGCGATAAAATCCGGGGTGCCCACGACGTCGGGAGGATACTTTCCAGGAACAACCAGGCCGTCTACGTCAATGATGCAGGCATGTCCCATTTCTGGATCGATAAGCACGTTTTTATAGCTTAGATCGCTGTGACAGAGACCTGCCGCATGCATCCTTCTAACGGCTCTTGTCAGCAGCAGACAGACCTTGAGATAGGTAAGCGTATTGCCTCGTTCACGTGGGTCGAGAAATTTATTCTGGTTGCTGGCGCTGGCAAACCATTTGCCTTCCTTTTCACGGCCTTTTATGCCCAGAAAATCATCGTTTTTAGAGCCGTATTTAAAGAAAAAGTAGCTTTTGTAGGTTGGAACCACGATGCCGATTTTATCCCCATGCTCAACAACGTGGGTCGGCCAGCAAAACAGGTCCTTCCAGTATTCACCTCCGGACTGGCCAAAAATGTTTTGCCTGTAGCGTCCGGTGATCATATCAATCCGATCCCGGGCCTGCTCGTTCTGCGGTTTATGATAAAAAGCGACGACGTATGATTTATCAGGCGAAAAGTAAACATCCTTCATCGAGCCCGAACCAATTACCTCGTCAACATACTGGACTGTTTCGCCGTCCTTTGTTTTGCACGTAACGATATTTGCCATATTGATCACCGAAAAAGCGTATCCCTTACCACAACACCGCAATAGTGCGGTCATCATGGTTCCCTGTGGAGAAAAAGTTAAGCCAGTCGCCTAACCTCTCAGGCGCAATACTGGCGTCTGTAAGGACAGGGTTGAGCTCATCAACGAGACGGGTCCATTTTTCGTCACTGCGAAGCCCGTTATCCGTCTCAAACAGAGGGTCTGATACGCCGTCTGTCATGAGGATCAAGTGAGATACATCATTCCATTTACCCACGCTGATGCGGCCGCTAAACGAGGGGTCTGCGATAATGCTCTGGTCAAGGAAACGGGTTTGTCCTGCGTATTCTCCGCTATCGGGATTTCCCAGTATCCTGACTTTACCGGAAGGGCTGTATGCACCTATCGCACCATCACCAAGCCAGAATGCAGCCGCAAACAGCTCTTTATCAGTTCGTAGCGCTACAGTTGCCAGTAGGGTTGTTGAATAGGATTTCACAGGTTGTTCTGCATAAATGGCTTCGTTCTGGATACTGTTGACCGCGAGCGTAGCTGCCTGTTTAAAATGATGAAGCATGGCGTTTATGGTTGCCTGCTGATCGCTCCCTTCCCACGCCGTGATGTGCTGCTTTAAATGGACGCCTTTCAAACCACTGAGCTGATTGAAAAGGTAATCGCCAGCCGTTTGGACTGCAATCCGGGAGCCTTCCCGGGAATTTACCGCACTACCGGCTCCGTCTGCGACCAGCATGACAGACCATCCTGTTTCCTGGCAGTGGTTGATGTAGAAGTCGTCATCTCTGAAGCTCCCGGCATGCTCATGAGAGCGTCCCCGGCGACTGGCGGCAGCAATACGTATATCACCCCTGACCAGGCCAGCAGCGTCCAGATGGGACTTAGGGTAGGGAGCGTCTGCTGGTGGCTCTACTACCTTCCACAGGCTTCTCGGATCGGGATTGATTATAAATAGCTGTTTTGTTTCACATTCGTCGTGCGACGCGCATGACCAGATTACTGAAAGCTCTATATCGCCGCTTTCGGTGGGCGTACCTGTCAGCAACTCCTGTTCTTTGTCAAAGGACAGGCCAATGTTCCGGGGAAAGACAACGTCCCTGACAGTAGCCTGCTGGCCCTCACCCAGAACGATAGCAACCGGCGAAGAGAAACGTTCGCCTGCGCGGGCGTTGGGGATCGTTATTTTAGCTCTCGGGGGAACGGCAGGTGGCACTGCTAAGCTGGCCCGCTGTTGGCCTGTCGGTATCTGCCCGGGTTTTAATACCAGGGAAGACAGGTTTTCGTCTTCTCTCTGTGCTGGTTTATCAAATTCGTAATAAGGCATCAGCTTCCAGAACGGAGGATGAGGCTCATTTTCTGGCAGGGGTTGCAGTTCTGGTGTATCGGTAGCGTCAATGCCCGGGTTATCAGCAACACTTACGACCGTTTGTTGCTGATCGGAAAGACTGGAAGCTGACGAGGCGGCAATCTCTGCGTCGTTATCATCTTCGCTAACCCGCGCAGATAAACCCTGTGCAAGGCTCTCAATCCGCTTTTTAAGCCGCATAATCTCTTCGGTAAGGGATGGGTCCTGCGATAGAAGAAAAAGCCGCTCACCTTCTACAGGGTGGCCCAGCTCAGACAGAACTAAGCGGATAATCTTCTCTTTAAGTGAAGCATCTTGCGACATCAACCTCTTCCTCTGTTTACGTCGAAGTTAGTGTTTCCGCCATCATTGCTGAATGACAGGCCTTTTTCACACCACGGGCAGATAACGTCATCCGGGCCGTCAATGCACAGCAATTTTCCGCATGAGCACAGGGCAAACGCACTGGCATTACCGCAGTGAGGGCAACCCGGTACGCCATGCAGTTCGCTGGTGTTTACCTGCAAACCGGTAGCGGTGGCATCTGACCATGCAAAATAGTCCTCATCGATGGGATAGCATCCGGCAATATTAAAGCTGTTCAGGTTCAGGCTGAAATCGAGCCCGGAAACCCTTGCTGGTGGCCGCTCATACTTCATCAGATACGGACGACGGGTCTTGCTGCAACGGCCGGTAAGCGTAACGCAGTTTTCGTCGTACGCTTTTACTGGCTCGTCCTTGGCCAGCCGGACTATGTATTCAGTCTGGCTGAGCTCAGGTTGTTTGTCGTCCCCGACGCTGCGGCTGTGCGCCGTAACCGAGGCCGTGATCCATTTGATGAAGCGGGTAAAGTCCCCTTCCTGAGACTCGGTGAACAGCATGACATTCTCTGTCAGTTGCCGCAGGATATTCAGGTCCGCTGACGGCCCCAGGCCAACGGCAATGAGATTCACTTTACTCGCGTAGTGATCCTTCCAGCGCTTCACTTCTGCGGTTGTGTCGTCAGTCGGACGTCCGTCGGTAAGGAGGTACACGACGGGTTTCCAGTCGCCTTTAGCCTCATGAGTGGTTTTTCTGACCTGGGTATCAATTTGTACGGTCAGCTCACGCAATGCGGCCCCAAGGCTCGTACCGCCGCCAACGGGAAGGCGGGGAGGGTAGAACGAGGCAATTTCGTGAAGAGGTACAATCGTACGGGCTACACCGGCAAATGCGATTACCGAAACCCAGGCTGTTTCAAGTGCGTGTGGATCCTTTCTTAAATCTCCGACGATCATTTGCAGACCATCAGTCATTTTTTTCAGGTTTTCACCAATCATGGACTCTGAACAGTCCAGGACAAAAAACACGGGAAGGCGTCTCATAATTTTCCTCGTACGGCTGGTACGGCCAGCAGAAAACGTTGCTGTACAGAAAGGTGCTGCCCGGAAAGCAGCACCTTTCTGTCTGTCAGAGCACCAGCTGGATTTCTGGTGGAGGAGGGGGAAGGGTATCAGTTCCGTTATTGATCCCCGCGCTTGTGCTGCCGGAAGACACGCTGGCCGATACCCATTTAAAGAAACCTGCAAACGCGGTTGAATCTAGCGTCTCCAGAGACACAACCTTATCGGTGAGCTGTTTTAAGTGCTCATGGCCTGCTTTAGGACCAACGGCGCAGGCAATGATGGATCCGAATCCCCGGCCGCGAATCGCTTTTACCGCTTCACCGTACGCCAGGGCATCAGAAGGGGTTCCATCAGTCATCAGGAATACCAGAGGACGCCAGTCTCCTTTGGTATCACCATCTGATCGACGTACATCCCGTTCAACACACTGCATCAGACATTCAAGGGCAGCACCGGTGAACGTCCCGCCAGCGCTTGGCACAACGATGTCAGAAAACTGGAAGTCTTCCAGCGGCGTGAGAGGAATGAACTCACGCGCCTCATTGTCATAGGTGATAATGGAGATATGAACGCTTTCGAGGGCGTAGGGATCCTGGCGGAGAGCGCTAAGCATCGCCTGAATTCCAACGTTAACGGAATGGATGGACTCACCGCGCATCGAGCCGGATGTGTCGATAACAAGGTAAACAGGCAGGCGGCGCATCACATGTAATTCCTCAGGTGCGAGACAAATGAATCTGATTCTGAAGGCTCACCAATTGCCCTGAGTTTCCAGCCTGTAGCCTCGCGTATCAGCTCGGCAAAAACCATGGAGCGCTGGCTGGCGAAGGCGGGTCCGCCAGAAAGATCGAATCGTGCCATTTCAATATTACGGGCATCTACTGCCCGGATGAAGGCATTCTGAACTTTACCAAAGTGCTGCTGGAGCTTTTCACCATTGTAGATCTGAACGATGAACACAATTTTCTCGTACTGAGCGTCAAGGGAATTCAGGCGCACAATAATTTGCTCATCGTCACCGTCACCGGCTCCGGTTCGGTTATCGCCCGTCAGCCAGATATTGCCTGACTTATGGCGAAGGCTGTTGAAAAAGATGATATCGCCATTTACCAGCGTCGGTTTACCATTTTCCACGGTGCCAAGATCGGTCACCTTTCCGGCTGAATTACACAGGAAAGCGATCACATCAAGATCGTATTCTTCTTCTTTCTTACCAAAGATCCCGCCGAGGAAACCTTTCTTTTCCTCATTAATATCCCAACCGAGGCCGATAGTAACGGACGAGAGATCGTATTCATTTTTTTTCAGGCTTACGCCCTGGCCTTTGCTCAGACTAACAGACATGACATCCCCTTAATTAATAAATTTATAAGACCACATTTACTTCTGGCGGCGGCGGTGGCAGGTCTTCAAGACCGATCACTTCTTTTTTGCTGGACTCCACTTTCTGACTGCCTACCGAAATGCTCGCACTGACCCATTTAAAGAAAGCTTTAATCGTCGAACTGTCAGCTGTATCGAGCTGAACCACGATTTCAGTGATTTCTTTGAGGACGCTGGTATCGGCATCATGCCCGGCTGCACATGCCACAACAACGCCGGTTCTGGCCGCTTTAAAGTCATTCAGGCCTTTACGCCAGTCATCATTCGGACTTCCATCCGTCATCAGGAATACAAGGGGACGCCAGTCACCTTTAGTGTCAGCCGTCGTTTTCTGTACTTCTTTGGCAATGGAGCTGGCCGTGAGGGTAAGCGCTTCGCCAAGAGACGTGGTGCCGCTGGCTGTTAGTGCTGGCATCTGGAAACTCAGGAGGTCTGTCAGGGGGACTGCCTGTCGGGCTGAAGAATCAAAGGTGATCACTGACACGTAAGCCGTTTCGAGTGCATACGGATCCTGTTTCAGCGTGGTAAGCAGCGTCTGAACGCCATTTTTAACCGCTTCGATAGGCTCTCCGTGCATAGAGCCGGACGTGTCGAGTAGCAGATATACGGGTAAGCGTCTCAAATGTAATTCCTTCTTAAGAGATCGGAAGAGGAGAATAGTTTCAGGAAGAGGCCAGAGTTTGTTGATTTGATAAAACGGCACGACATCTGTCGGGTGGAGATTAAATACTCAGAAGCGGCATTAAAGAAATAAGTTAACCACCATTGAATTACCGACATGTGAATGGCCTCTTATCAACAGAAAATAATTCAGACAGGACTGGAATATAAGGTTTCTGAAAAAACTCGGGCAAAAATAAACTGTCTTATGTCTGAAAATCATCATACATCACAGATCTGCATGAATGGAGTGTAAATCGCCCAAAGATTGATGTGTAGCACAAGAGGATGTCAAGACACCAGGTTTTGTAGGCAGTAAGGCGCTGCTGACATTACAGGAGGAGAATAGATCAAAACTACGCCACGCCAATACAGAGGTGAAATATGACAAAACCGGGGTTTTCACCCCGGTATGAGACTTAGCGTCAGGACTTTTTAGCGCTGTATTCTTTTATCATTTCATCAACGGAGTGCAGAGCCAGCTTCTCTACCGCTTCACTTCGGGTCGAGCCACTCAGCGCAGCCAGACGGTCAATTTTTCTTAAAATCCGCATGCGTAGCGATAATGACACGGCTGTTTTTTTATCCTTATCGAGTACGACCTTCCCTGTGGACTCAACGGTTTTCAGTTCAGTATTCTGTGCGAGCGCTTCATTCATCCGGCGAAGGGTCTTTTTATCCAGCTGGCCCGGATTAACGAGATGATAGGAATGACCTGCCTTGCTGTATTTGATCTCCGCAGAATATGACTCGCGTAGCTCTTTGAGGGCCCGGGTTAATGTCGGCTCTGAGCATTCCAGACTGGTTATAATGTCGGCAGCGGAAACGGGCTTGCCGGTGCCCAGTAAGTTGGCAAGCTTAAAAATCCGGGCCTGTCTGGTATTTAATTGCATCGTAAGATTTAGCCTGCTTAAAGGGTTAGTGGTTCAATAGGCTGAAAAATGAAGGTACTGCTCATCTTTCGAATAACCGGGTGATCGCCTAACGCTTCAACCGGATCAATGTGTTCTATGCCTTCAAAATTTACTGACGACATCTGGCTGCGAGTGCATTTGCAGGACAGGATATACTCATCCTCCAGATAGCCGGTCCGCTTACTGACCCGTTGCGTAAAGCCTGACACAATCACGTTGTCGAACGGTAGCGTATGTAAAACGATACCGACCAGGCGGAACAAGCAGCCATGGACGTGGCGGGCATAGTTTTCGCGTACGGCTTTTTGCGTCATGGCTTTTTCCGTCAGCTCCGAGCCCCGGGCATTAACCCCGTAAATCTTATCAGGGAAATCTTCAATCTCAGCTAAATCAACATCCAGCAGGACTGCTGATAGCTCCGGCTTTACTTCAAAGGCAACAAGCGTTTCACGCGGCCATTCAGTTTCTGCAAGCACACCCGCCAGGTATGATTCGAAAAACGCGGCGTCTGTCCGGAACTGCTGCCGGGCATCTGCCTGAGCCGTGGCGAGCCGTTTTTCATGTTCTTCAGCCTCAAACTTCCAGTTTGCATACTGTTCGGCCCAGGCCGTCCGTTGTTGCTGGTACCGGTGCTGTCGAAGGGTGTTCTCACGCTCCACATCAATCAGCTCCTGCTGCCACCGGCGAAGATTTTCGGCGTGGCGCTCAGCTTTAGCTGATTCCGATTCAAACCATTTACCCAGAAAACTAATGCCTTCGCTCTCGGCAGGCTTTTCCGGCAATGCAAGATAGTCTGGCTTTTCTGGACGCACCGGTGCCGGAACCTGAAAAGGCGACGTTCTGTTATGCAGGTATACTGCTTCCAGCTCTGCCCAGCTGATGCCTGTTTTTGGATCCGGCGTCAGCTCGTGAATATTACGGATTGCGGTCACCGCTGACATGAGTTCAGCGGCTTCCTGCTCAAGCGCCTGTCTGAGCCCCGGGTCGGTTGCCGTCCGGTTCCCACCTCCGGAACGCGCGGCCCGGTCAAGCCGGGTACGGTAACTCAGCCCGGTACCGGGCAAGCCCAGATTGGCATAGGTCCCCCGGCTTCCAAAAGAAACGGAAGCACCTCTCGGCCCGACACTCAGGCTCGGTGCACCGTTACTCAGGTTGAGGCGAACGCCAGGAATAATGTTGATCGACTTTCTGAACCTGAACCCCATTATGATTTCCTTAATGATGCTGGGTCATGGTAAGTAATCTGATTCCATCAGCACTTTGCTCGTTCTGTAATCCGTAAAAACGAGCTCTGTCCAGAATGCCAGCCGCCCACCGGCGATGTGTGGCGGGTTCACACATTGCCCCCTGCGACTTAAACACGGCCTGGGTAGAGTTCAGGATCCGCAGAGCATCGGAGTGCTCACCCTGAGTGACCATCAGCGCGTTTTGAATGACCTCTATCTGACCCGGATGAATGGCTGTTTTCCCAACAAGCCCATGTGCCATATCAAGAGCCAGCTCTCTGGCCATAACGGCATGATCGTCAATATGCTCACACACGGGCGCGGTTAGGGCAAAATCACGCGGGCCGAAGACTGAAACGAGCATTTTGATGACGTAGCCCATCGGGCTGTCATACAGCGTCAGGTCCCGGGGACGGCGAAGCGACACAACGTTCATAAGATCGTTGCCGCCGATTCGAAGCGCAATAATGCGTTCGTGGCAGGGGTGTTCCACCAGGCGGGTGGCCAGCTCGCGCATCTGAACCACGTCAAAGACGTCTTCTGTTTCCAGCGTTGGCATCATGCACAGGTGAGTCTCGCCCATGATATCCCACCATTCAGATAACGAACTGAGGGTAAATTTTGGTAATACAAACCCGTCAACAGCGGAAAGATCATAATGTGCTTTTAACCATTTGCCCATTTCGGCATGCCGGGGGCGAATGAACACCAGAGGCCAGTCATTTTTACCTAGGCTACGCATGCTGTTACTGAGTTCGTGCAGCAGCTGCTCAAGATTTTTGAGGGCTACAGGGATGTCTGCTTCACTGACAGCATCCTCTAGGCAAATCACCAGAGAGCGCAAACCAGGTATTTTTCTGTTCAGGACGGCATCAGCAATATCTTCCCTTGTTGCTGGCATGTATAGCGTGGCTCCCAGATTCCAGGGAGAAAGACGATTTTTCATCAGAGCACCTTCTTGATAATGGTTACAGCCCGATACTGGCCGAGGGTTCCCCCCATTTCTGTAACAACTATTCCCTTTTCACGAGCAAGCCCAACAAGCAGTGCAACGTCCGGGTCGGCAATCGAACGCACAAATACATGGTCCGGTACCCGACGTAATACAGCCCGGGTTGCTTCAGCAATACCGGGTTTAATACGATTGACGCTGTCCACTTTAAATTCATCGGCCAGAAACGCGATAACGTCGCGACTTGTCTGCCATAAGACCCGGGCTGACTCCGTATTCCAGCTCAGGGGAGCGAGGGATGTCGGTGTTAACTTCTTACGGAAATGAGCGACGGTATCGACAAGCATCCGGCTGCATTCGAATTCACTGAGATGCTCGCAAACCATGCACCCATGTAACCCTTCAGAGGACCATACTGACCGGGAGATAAGGCCTGACACTGGCGCACCCATGATGCCAAAAGGGATGAGCCAGTCATCATCACTGGCAGCAAGCCAGGAACAGCCACAGGGATCGGCCAGGACAACCAGTCGCGGCTGCTCAGGATAGCCCGGGCGATCTTTCAGTGCGCGTACAAGCTCTCCGGTAATTGCGCCTTTACCTGTCCATCCGTCAACAAAGACAATACCGCTGGTACCATGCCGCTCTTCAATGATGTCGAGTGCAGCACCGTCAATTCCACGATCCCGGATGATGCTGATACCGTAATGCCATGAGGTTTTCCCCATGTCACGCAGGGCTTGGTGCAGCATAACGCCGAGCGGTACGCCAGCTCTGACAAGACTGGCCAGTACAATGGGCTCATCACCGAAGCGTTCGGCCAGAGCAATAGCGAGCTGTGTGACTTCTTTTGCAAGCCTCTCTGCGCCCCGATCCAGCGCCCGGTGAAACAAATCAAGATGCCATTGTGTTGGCGCTGGCTCCTGGCTAAGCATGTCCGAATAATGTTTCTTTCCGGACTGAATCAGCTCTTCTTTTTGATCAACTGGCGTCATCTCAATGACTACCGGCTTTAGCAGAAATTCCACGTCACCGGGCTGGTATGAGCCGGTAAATGTTTCATGTGGCTGCATTTTAATTTTCTCCAAAAATTCGCTGTGAAATGGCATCTGCAAACTGACTCTGTCGAGGGATACCAAACCAGCTGCACAGTTTCATAAAACGATGATCGCTCAGGCTGTCGCCCAGACCAATTACGGGGAAAACTCCGCGTTCAGCCCGAAGTTTTTCAAGCAGCCAGCTGACGGCCAGCCCTTTCTCAACCGGGGTCGGAAGCCAGGCCACGTTATTACTGTTGCGGTGGATGTAGAAGCCCTCAGTCGAAAACACCGTTTCTATCTCATCCGCAATGGCATTGAGTTCGTCAAGGCGGGTACTGTCGCGGTGTTTCATCACCATATAAACCGCCGTATCACCGTATTCGAAGTTCAGTCTTGCCCAGGCATTGATCCCTTTTGCGTCCATCATTTCAGTGATCAGACGCTGCATCGATGTCAGCTTTTCCTGGTAGGGAGCCAGCTGGCAGAGCATATGGGTCTTCCACTCCTCGTCGGGTTTGCCTTCAGGCGTGAGAATGACGGCTCCGTGCGTGGTGATTGCCCAGGAGTGGAAAGGGATCCGTACGCGGCTGATTTCTTCAGTTCCCCGTGCGGTAACGGGAATGAGTTCAGCCTGCTCCAGGAGCCAGTCCACTAACATGGACTGTTCTTCCGTCATAAAGCTTCGTGGATTCAGGGTACGATCAACGGCACCGGTACGGAATGGCTCCAGGGCCAGCTCGTCCACCATTTTACGACGGGTCTGAAAGAGCGTGTCGTCAAGGTCGCTCAGAACAACGGGTTTATTCATAGGTAACAATCTCCACGACGGGCGCAACCTCAGCCAGTGCTTTAAGAAGCTGCGTGTCAATACTTTCTGCGGGTGTCTCAGTACACACAAGAATGCGGTCAAACTGCTGGTGGGCGACGTTATAGACAAAATTTGGGATGCCCAGCCCGTAGTTATCCGTAAAGGAAATTGCGGACTCAATGGCATAACCAACGGCGATAGGGGAGCGGGTGGTCGAACCATAAAATGCCTGTGCTCCGGCAGCTTCGAGCCGTTCAGCAAGCAGGAACGGCTCCCAGACGAATTCCCCTGTCCCGAGAACCAGAACACGCTCCCCCTTGCGGACGGAGACCTCATGGCCGAGATCGGCCGCAGGTGCGAGCATCCCCAGTCGACCCCATGACTGTTTTCCCTGGATGTCCCATTCTCCGCGTGAAGTTACGTTGACCTTCGGCATGTCCGGGACAGGTGCATCTGGTAATGGGGTCCATCCCCACTGACCGCTTACAAGAGAAATCGAAGTGACGGGTAAGGTGCTGCGCTCGGACAGGGCATTGCCACTCCAGTCGGTAAGCGTGACGGCGATAATCTGTTCAATATGTTGAAGTTTTCCGGTACTACGCAGGGCAGAAAGAAGGTTAATAAAGGTATTACCGGTGGTTGCCTCGTCATCAATTAAAACCAGCGTTCGCGCGTTGGTAACACGACGTCTTTTCTCTTCATCATCTGGCAAATAGATCAGATGATCGGTGGCGTGGCTGTGTTCTTCCTTGAACTCGCAAAGCAACGTGCCATCAACCGGGTGACGGGTAGAGGTCAGATAGACAGATTCACGATGCTGGTGGCGCACTTCATCAAACACACCGGCCCCAAGCCCAACGGCGGTTTCAGCCATACCGATAAACAGTAAGGGCCCTGTCAGCGTTGAGGGGAACTGGCTGGCAAGCTGTCTGTAGGCCTGCCGCATGACTGAGGGTGGCACGGGAATGTGCCTGCCGAGTACTTTGCTGACAAACAGAAAGGCGCGTTTCGGGTTGCGTCTTTCAGCGATATCAAACAGGTCATCGAGCGAAACTTCACCCTGGTCGCGGGTTACCTGAATCGTACCGCATGAGAGGGTACGGCGATAAATCATATCTTCGAGGGTATCAGACATAAACACGCCTTAATTCAGAAGGTTAGAGAGTGATTCCGGGTAAACGATGACATCTGTGAGGGATCTCACTGCAACCGGAGAAAAGGTATTTCTGGCACTCTGGATCACCGCATCTTCAGACATCAGACCTAGCTTAAAAGCAGCAAACAACCCGGGAAGGTTAACCCCGCTATGAAGGGTATAACCCACCCCGCCTGACGGACGCATGTTGGTTTCAAGCAGCACCGGGTTGCCATTCACATCGTTTCGTGTCTGAACATTCACCAGCCCGTCGGCCTTCATAACCCGGGCGCAGTCACACGCCAGTTCCCAGGCGCTTCCTTCGGTTACCAGATACTGGATAGCCCCTTCCTTACGGCGTCCCACGGCTGCGAGTATTTCGCCCTTATCCGCGAGGATATCGACGGAAAATTCCGGGCCTGGCAGGTACGGCATCAAAACAAGGGGTTTAAACGACTCAGAAGCCGATGCTGCTGCAATATACTGTTGCGGACTGACCAGGCGATGTTCGGGATGATTAAAGACGGCCATAGGCGAAGCACTGTCATCAAAGCGCCAGAATCCCATGCCATAGATACCCGTCACCGGCTTCACGCATACCGGGCTGTCAGTGAACGGCGGGGCCGCGAGGTGTGTCTTTAATTCTGCTAGCGTATTCACCCGCCAGGATGGTACGACCGGGAGCCCCTTTTGCTCCATAAACTGAGCAAAAGTAACTTTTTCGTCAGCCAGAGTTAACCAGTCGACGCCCGTTGCACCGGTAGTAAGGGTGGCACCGGTCGATTCAATGGCTGAACGGTGTTCTTCAAACCACTGGCTGTTACGGCCAGTATGAATATGGTGGATGCCGTAGGTCTGAATGGTTTCCTGAATAAACTGAAGACGTTTTTGAGGATCTTCAGGTTCAGTCAAAGAATAATCGGCAACGGAAAGAATTTCATTTCTTTCGTTACGGTGGGAGGCAAAAACGGTAATTGCAAAATTATTTTTTTGTGCAAATGATTTTACCCCCTGAATAATATCTCGCTGGGAGGACAAACCTTCCATAAACCAAATTTTTTTGTTCATTTTTTTTAATTATCCGGAACGCCATGCAAATTTATGATTGAGAAGTGAGTCTATGAGTGTCTATTCTAGATGTCAATCATAATATGATTAATAACTCCTGAAGATATGGAGTGTGCAAGTGTTTTTGTATTTTCCGGTAATGTATTGATATTTAATAAAAGTTCAGGGATTGGCTCATCCTAAAAAGGATTTTATTTTGTGTTTTTACATAAAACTACCAAAATTTCCCTTGTCAGAGAACTTCATCATGATATGATTTTCTTCGTCAGTTACTAAATATACCTTTGATTGTCTCGGTCATTACCATTTTAAGGAATAAAACATGGTTTCATTAGTTAAGAACCAGACGGTATCACTCAGCAAAGAATCATCTGCATTAAGCCAGCTTCATTTCGGTCTCGGTTGGGATCCGGTTAAGAAAAAAGGTCTTCTTGGAGGATTGTTTGGAGGCAACGACTCAATCGATCTCGATGCTGGCTGCGTATTAATGGACAGCACCGGTAAAACAATTGACACCATCTGGTTCCGCAAACTGGAATCCACTTGCGGCGCTGTTGTGCATAGTGGCGATAACCTGACCGGTGAGGGTGACGGTGACGATGAAGTGATTAAGGTCAACCTCTCCCGACTGCCTGCAAACGTTGAATACCTGGCGTTTACGGTAAACAGCTTCCGGGGCCAGTCGTTCAATGACGTCGAAAACGCGTTCTGCCGCGTGGTCGATCAAACCGGCAAAGAGCTGGCTCGCTACAAGCTGACTGAGCAGGGCTCACATACCGGGATCGTTATTTCTTCGCTGCGCCGTAATAACGGCAACTGGGACTTTACCGCCCTTGGCCATGCCTGTCGCGGCCGCACAATTGACGATATGCACTCCGATATCGTTTCAGCGGTTATTCGCTAATGAACCTGACGCCGGGGGGCAATGCCCCCGTTCCAGCCCAGGAGTTGCGGGTCCGGATCACCTCGGGCGGTCAGGTGGATGCTTCGGCGTTTCGCCTGTATGCCGACGGGAAGGTGCAGGGTGATGCGGACATGGTGTTCTATGGTCAGCCACGTAACGATGATGGTACCGTCAGCCTGGTCAGTGAAGGCCAGTACTCAACTTTTACTGTCGCGCTCAACCGGCTGAAATCTGATGTCCAGAAAATTGCGTTCACCGTGACCTGTGACGGAGGGCAGACGGTGTCCGGTCTTCGTAATCTTTCCATCGACGTGGAGCAGGGGGCTACCGGCCTGGTTAGCGGCATTGTCGAACTGAGCGGCCGTCAGGAAGCAGCCTTAATTCTGGGTGAGTTTTACCGTCGTAATAATGACTGGAAATTCCGCTTCGTTGCACAGGGGTTCAACGGTGGTCTTAAACCGCTGGCAGAGCATTTCGGCGTAAATATTGCCGACGAACCTGCTCCCGCAGCCCCGACACCTCCGGTTGTAACTCCTCCGCCAGTTGAGACAAAAATCAGCCTGAGTAAGGTATCTCTGACAAAAGAGAAGCCAGCAATCAGCCTGACCAAACGGGATAACTTCGGTGAAATCCGGATCAACCTGAACTGGCACCGGGGCAGCGGCAAATCGGGCTTCGCAGGCATGTTCGGCTCCAAAGGAATCGACCTGGATCTGGGGGCCTTTGTTGAGCTTCAGGACGGGTACAAATCGGTCATTCAGGCGCTGGGTAATGCATTCGGTGATTATCGAGATGAACCTTATGTTCAGCTCAAGGGCGATGACCGGACGGGTGATGTATCAGACGGCGAGTGGCTGCATATCAATGGACGTGAATGGAAGCATATCCGCGAAGTGCTGATTTACGCCTTTATTTATGAAGGTGTTCCCAGCTGGGACAAAACTGATGGTGTGGTCACCATTCATGTGCCGGATCAACCGCCCATTGAAACCCGCCTGACCGAAGGTGAAAACCGTCGCACATTGTGCGCCATTGCCAGACTCGTAAACGAAAACGGCGCAATTAAAGTCGAGCGTATCAACCAGTACTTCAAAGGCCAGGACGAAATGGACCGGGCATTTGGCTGGGGATTTCGCTGGAGCGCCGGTTCTAAATAACACAGCAACAAAGGAAACAGGTATGAGCTTTTTCGACAAAGTTAAAGGTGCCATTAACTCAGGCCGTGACGAACTGACCCGCCAGGTTGGCCGTTTCAAAAACAAAAAATTCATGCAGGGCACCGTTGCTGTATGTGCCCGTATTGCCGTATCGAGTGACGGCGTGAGTTCAGAAGAAAAGCAGAAAATGATGGGCTTTCTGCGCTCTTCAGAAGAGCTGAAGGTCTTCGATACCAATGAGGTGATCGAGTTCTTCAATAAACTGGTTTCAAGCTTCGATTTCGATGTTGAAATCGGCAAGGGCGAAACCATGAAATACATCCTGGCGCTGAAAGATCAGCCTGAGGCCGCTCAGCTGGCCTTACGTGTTGGTATTGCCGTTGCGAAAAGTGACGGTAACTTCGATCAGGACGAGAAACTGGCCTCCCGCGAGATCGCTATCGCGTTGGGCTTCGACCCGGCTGAATTTGGCCTCTGATCCACATCCCTAAGGGTAAAATATGGTTTCCACACACATCGGCTTCCCGACTGAAACGGTCATTGTTTTTATTGCGCTTTCAGTCGGTGCCATCATTATTGACCTGTTTATGCACCGTGATGACAAGCCAATCTCCCTGAAGAGTGCGGCGCTCTGGTCTGTATTCTGGGTTGTGGTTGCGATGGCATTTGCCGGTTTCCTCTATATCCACCACGGTGCTGAGGTTGCCAGTCTGTTTGTCACGGGTTATGCGCTGGAGAAAGTGCTGTCGGTCGATAACCTGTTCGTCATGATGGCCATCTTCTCCTGGTTCGCCGTTCCGGATCGATATCGCCACCGCGTTCTCTACTGGGGGATCATTGGTGCCATTGTCTTCAGGGGCATCTTTGTCGCCATCGGTACGAGCCTGCTGAGTCTGGGACCGTACGTTGAAGTTGTCTTCGCTATTATCGTTGCCTGGACGGCGGTCATGATGCTTAAAAGCGGTGATGACGATGATGAAATTGAGGATTACTCCCAGCATCTGGCTTACCGCATGGTTAAACGCTTCTTCCCTATCTGGCCGAAGCTCAGAGGGCATGCCTTCCTGCTTAACCAGAAGGAAGTGGATGCCGAACTGGCGAAACCAGAAAACAGCGATGTCACCATTGGCCGTGGTAAAAAAGCGGCGCTGTATGCGACCCCGCTGTTCCTGTGTGTGGCTGTGGTTGAACTCTCGGACGTCATGTTCGCGTTTGACTCGGTACCGGCAATCATTGCCGTCAGTCGTGAACCGCTTATCGTCTATAGTGCCATGATGTTTGCTATCCTGGGCCTGCGTACTCTGTATTTTGTCCTTGAGGCACTGAAACAGTACCTGGTTCATCTGGAGAAAGCCGTTATCGTGCTGCTGTTCTTCATCGCGGCAAAACTCGGCCTTAATGCGACCGATCACATCTGGCATCATGGTTACAGCATCGCGGCAACAACCAGCCTGTATGTTGTATTGGGTGTGCTGGCGCTGGGCATTCTCGCAAGCGTCATGTTCCCGGGCAAACCTGAATCTGAGGAAAAGGGGAGTTAATCCCCTTAAGTGTTAACCTGAACAATTACTAATCGAAGAGGTTATTTTATGAGTGTTTCTCTTTCTAAAGGCGGGAACGTCTCCCTGAGTAAAGCAGCTCCGTCAATGAAAAACGTCCTGGTGGGCCTTGGCTGGGATGCGCGTTCAACAGACGGTCAGGACTTTGACCTGGATGCTTCAGCATTCCTGCTGGCCTCAAACGGCAAAGTGCGCGGCGATTCAGATTTCATCTTCTATAACAACCTGACGTCATCCGACGGTTCCGTAACGCACACCGGCGATAACCGCACCGGTGAGGGCGATGGTGATGATGAATCGCTGAAAATTAAACTGGACGCCGTCCCGTCTGAAGTTGACAAGATCATTTTCGTTGTGACTATCCACGATGCTCAGGCTCGTCGCCAGAGCTTTGGTCAGGTATCCGGTGCGTTTATTCGCCTGGTTAATGACGATAACCAGACTGAAGTTGCTCGCTACGATCTGACCGAAGATGCGTCCACTGAAACCGCCATGCTGTTTGGCGAGCTGTATCGCCACAATGGTGAGTGGAAATTCCGTGCAGTAGGCCAGGGTTATGCTGGTGGTCTGGCATCTGTATGTGCTCAGTACGGCATTAACGCGTCCTGATCGAAAAGTAACTTTTCATATCCGGGGCTGTTAATTCAGCCTCATTCAACTGTTTGCAGGAGCTAAAAATGGCTGTTTCTCTCGTAAAAGGCGGCAACGTATCTCTGACCAAAGAAGCACCAACCATGAATGTCGCTATGGTTGGCCTGGGCTGGGATGCCCGTGTAACTGACGGTCAGGCTTTTGACCTGGACGCTTCCGTATTCGCAGTAGGTGAAGACGGTAAAGTGCTGTCAGATGCCCATTTCATTTTCTTCAATAATAAAACCAGCCCTGATGGCGCAGTAGAGCACCAGGGTGACAACCGTACTGGTGAAGGCGACGGCGACGATGAGCAGGTCAAAATCGATCTGACCAAAGTCTCAGCAGACATCAAAAAACTGGTGTTTGCCGTTACCATCTATGATGCAGAAGCGCGTAAACAAAACTTCGGCATGGTGAGCAACAGCTTCATGCGCGTTTACAACAACGACAACGGCACGGAAATTGCCCGTTTCGATCTGTCTGAAGACGCCTCAACCGAAACCGCAATGGTCTTCGGTGAACTGTATCGCCATGGCGCTGAGTGGAAGTTTAAAGCTGTCGGCCAGGGTTTTGCCGGTGGCCTGTCAGCGCTTGCTTCCCAGCACGGCGTCAATGTCTAAAAGACGCAGAGTCTGACCCCGGCAATGCCGGGGTTTTTTTTTGGGTAACGATCCGCTATCAGCGGTTGAATCTGAGAAAGCGGGGCCGGGCATTTTCAGAAAGCAGAGTAATGTTAATTCTGGCGTGAGTCTTTTATGCAGGACCCGGGTTTATCTATGGTTGCTGGTTAAAGCCAGTATTCCGTGCCGTATATCAACAGCATGCCCCTCGGATATATGTTACTTTTGTGATTTATGAAGGAAAGGGATCTGGAACATAAGATACCCGGTCAATGAAAATTCCAATTCAACAGGTATAGAAACTTAAACGTGATGAAATATGGTGTCACACCATATTTACGCCTCACCGAATATCCAGCGTCCTGAACTAAGCCTGGGGAACATATATAAACGCTGCGCTTTAAAAATAATCAAAAATCAGGAGAGTTAATATGAATCTACAATCCGGACAAAACATACCCCTTCAGCAATCTGCGATCAGGCTGAATCTTCAGTACCCAGCCAAATCCGGCTTTAAAGGCGAACCCGATACCTGCCTGTTCTTGCTTAATGCTCAGGGAAAGGTCAGTGGCGATTCTGACTTTATCTTTTATAATAATTTGTCTTCTCCTGAGGGGGCAGTCAAGCTCGTTACCGGTTCGCAGCAGTCCAGCATTGAGATAGCACTGGATCGTGTTCCGGCGAACGTCAGTAAAATTGCAATCACCGTTGTCATTGATGGTGAAGATACCATCAGTGGGCTCAGTTTATTGAGCATTCAGGCTCCTGGTATCGCTGACTTTCAGGCTGAGACTCAGGGCCGCAGTGAGAAAGCAATCATCCTGGGTGAAGTATATCGGCACAATGGCGCCTGGAAGCTTCGTGCGCTCGGGCAGGGTTTCAACGGTGGACTTGAGCCTCTGGCCATTAGCTATGGCGTTGATGTCGCACAGCCAGCTCCGCAGCCAGCAAAGCCAGCTCGTATCAGTCTGGAAAAGAAACTGGAAACCCGATCTCCGCGCCTTGTAAGCCTCGCTAAAAAAGCCTCGGTCAGTCTCACTAAAAATAAACTGGACACCCTTGAGGCAGCGGTTGCATTTGTACTTGACGCATCCGGCTCGATGAGTGGCCAGTTCAGTAAGGGTAACGTTCAGTCTGTGCTGGACCGCATCGCCGTTCTTGCCGCCCAGTTCGACGACGACGGTGAAATGGATGTCTGGGGATTTGGAGAGAAGCATAAGAAGTATCCAAACGTCACTCTGGACAATCTGGACACGTATATTCAGTCCATTCGAGGGGCTGGTAAGCGTTCATCCTGGGAGAACCTGTGTAGTGGTCAACAAAAATTGGCCACGGCTTTAGAGTCTTTCCAGAACAATCGTTCTGATTCATTCGGCGTCAAACCACCGTTATATTGATGAGGTCTGAGCTGGCTGTAATATCCCATGATGTAGTTTGTTATTGCTGCGCTGGCTTCGCTAAAATTAGCGTATCCATTATCCGGCACCCATTCCGTTTTCAGGCTTCTGAAGAACCGTTCCATTGGGCTGTTATCCCAGCAATTTCCCCGGCGACTCAGGCTTTGTTTTATCTGATATCTCCACAGTAACTGTCTGAAATCTCTGCTGGTATAGTGGCTACCTTGATCCGAGTGATACAGCAAATTAGCGGGTTTTCCTCGTGCTTCCCAGGCCATGGATAGCGCTTTCGTTGTCAGTGCAGAGTCCGGGGAAAATGACATCGCCCAGCCAACCGGTTTACGGGAAAACAGATCAAGCACAACGGCTAAATAAGCCCAACGTTTACCCGTCCAGATATAAGTCACATCGCCACACCAGACCTGATTAGGCTCTGTTACTGCAAACTGGCGTTCAAGATAATTGGGGATCTCTACGTGCTCTTTAGACGCCTTCTTATATCGATGGCCAGGCTGCTGACAGCTGATGAGATTAAGTTCTTTCATCAGCTTTGTTGCCCGCCAGCGACTCAGTTTTACGCCTTTGGTTGTGACCATCACGGCAATATTACGTGCACCTGCGGAACCATTACTTTCGCGATAGCTTTCACGAACAAGACTGAGTAATGACACGCGCGTGGCATCAGGCTTCTTTGGTCGCCGCCAGTATTTATAGCTACTGCGATGAACCCCAAACACATTGCACACAACGGCAACGGGAAACCGCGCCCTGAGCTTCTCAACTAATGAGAACTGTTCAGGGAGTCTGACATCAAGAGCGCGGTAGCCTTTTTTAATATATCCCTTTCCATTTCAACTCGTTGAAGTCTTTTCTTCAGCTCGCGTATTTCAATCTGCTCAGGCGTCATTGGTGAAGCTGTGGGGGATTTTCCCGCTCGTTCCTCTTTTAACTGTCGGACCCACTTATCCATCGTGGATTTACCGACATTCATTGCCGTAGCAGCGGCTGCAACCGTGTAGTGCTGATCGAGTACAAGCTGAGCAGCTTCGAGGCGAAACTCGGGGCTAAAATTACGTCTGTTACGTCCGGTCATAATGTCACCTGTTTTTGACTATGAGGCGATGATATCACCTCTATTCAGGTGGCCAAATTCAGTGTGCCACTACACTGCCGGGCCTTGGGGGGACAAACAACGAGCCTCCTGTGATGGAAGAAATAGTCGACTACTTTAAGGATTCGAAAATCCCGGTATATGTTGTATTTATTACCGATGGCGGGATCAGCAAGACCCGGGCGATTAAAGATGCAATCCGGCGTTCTGCCAACTACCCCATCTTCTGGAAGTTTGTCGGCTTGGGTGGTTCAAGCTACGGTATCCTCAAAAATCTGGATGACTTTACTGACCGCCGGGTTGATAACACCCACTTCTTCGCCATGGATGATTTCGGTTCGATTAGCGATGAAAAGTTATATGATAATTTACTGGAAGAATTCAGACCGTGGATCGATGAAACAAAAAGGTTAGGCATCCTTTAAAACGCATAGTTTGAGCATGGTTGAATGAGCTCTACAGCAGCTTAATACTGTAGAGCCTTTATTCACTGGAAATCGTACAGGGAGGAGCATATGGACCGCATCAAGTACATGAAATGGATAGCTGAAGAATCACCAACTACGGCTCAGCAGCTGGTGGCCTGGTTAAACAGAGCAAGGCACTATACGCCCGACATGAAAGAGCACCAGGCAGGGGTACAGATTCAAGAAAAGGGGATTGTTGTAGGACTGAGACAAAGTACCAATTGTTACGAGGGGGATTGTCTGACCATACATGTGGTTCAGCTCCCGGAAGAAATACAAAATATGGGATGGTATAAATCTTTTCTGAAGCTATGCTGTGAATCGAATCCCTGGCGTGATGTTGTAATAGAAGACGTAAAAAATCCATATTTATTAAGCTTTTGTAAGAAACTAAACTTTACTGTATTAGATGAATTTTATCCGGATACGTACATAGTAAACACTGATGCCATTATGAGTTTATCCATCCCAGCCTTAGGGAGATACGAAACCTATCTTGATTAAACCTGCGAACGTTTACCGGTTGCGTAGGGCTCGGATGGGCCTCGGCTAAAGAAAAATCACAACGTCTATTTTGACCAGAAAAAGCTAATCCGCTTGATGTAATGCATTTCTGCATTACTGGTTGCGTGTAATGCAGAAACGCATTACATTGATATCTTCTCCCAACAGGAACTGAGATGATGGCAACGATAAACGTTCGGATTGACGATGCAATCAAAATGACTGCTGATGAGGTTTTAAAAAACCTCGATGTCAGTCAGACACAGGCGATCACTGCGTTCTATCAGTACATCGCTGAAAACAAAAAGCTTCCCTTTACTGCACTCATGAGTTTCAAAACTCAGGATGATCTTTTAAAAAAGTTCAACGATATTTTATCGGAAGCCCTTGCCATCGCCCTAAACTTACAGGTATGGATTAATAAATCAGATATTATTGATGGCAAAAAAATTCAGCAATATTATCGCCGCCTTGATAACTATTATAGAAGTGCTAAAGACCAGCTGGACTTCCTTGAAAGCAGAGCAAAAGCAGCTCAGGTTTTAAATGCCCTTAATAAAATTTTGACGATAATTGTCGATTTCAATAATTTTGGATACGGATATGCGCAAGTAAAAATCTCTTATCCAGAAAAAAAAGAATTCGAATCTTCTGTTTGCGATTTTGAAAAAAGGCTTAAAGATAGCCTTGAAAATAAAGCTGAGGTAGCAGGATGAAAAAGGTAAGCAACGCTGTATGCCCTCAATGTTCTAGCACCATAACTGTCTGGTTTGACCTTAACGTAGAGGTCAGGTATGACGTGAAACCCGACGGTAACCTTTCCAGACCGGCTATCGTAACGGACACAACGGGGGAGTCGCGGTTTGGCCTTAAATGCACCAGTTGTGACTGGTCAGTGCATGGCGAAGATGATGAAATTGACAACTACGATAGTATCATTAGTCGGGGCGCAGAAAGGGCCGAGAAGGTTCAGTTGTCTTTAAAACGTTAATATACGGGAGTTTAAATGTTCGCAGAAATCAAAGATAATTATTCGTTAGGTGGATACAGAAAGGTTGCCATTACCAGCTTTCGACGAGTCGAAAATAAAAACCTTATTTATAGTGACAGGGAATATTAGCTGACGCTTGCCAATGGAACAATAATTAAAAACGTACTTAAAAAAGAAGAGTGGGAGCTGTTAGAAAGCAATTCAATTAAGGTTATATTATAACGAAAATAGATTTATAGTTTTGGATAGGTTTCAAACGAGTCCAAACATTTGTACCTGAAGTATCTGACATTACAGTTAAGTGAAGGTTATGCCAGCACGTCTGTTGCTGGCAGCTTAGCTATCGGTCTAAAAGCTGATCCATTAATAATTCTTCGTAAAGCCCAGAGGTATCGGGCTTTATTACAATATCCGTTATTTCGAAGCGTTCAAGTACAAATTGCAGATATTCTGGAGTAACGTAGTAGGGATCAGGTTCAGCCAGATTAGTATAGAGTGGGTCTTCTGCTGCATTAATGTCATAATCAATGCACATATGAAACCACTGCAAAGGTGGATCCCAGCCTAACATCACCTGAACAATTCCCTGATTGCTTTTCACCTCATACCAGTGCTGGCTCATAGTTAGTCCTTAAGCAAATTTGTTATCGGAATATAGAACGAAGCCAGCCTCATCGAGGCGCATAACCTTCTTCCCTTAACGCCTGTTGTAATTTATCAATTGCGCTTTTCATTACCCAGGCTTCTTCGTCACTCACAGCACAGCCACGAAGATCGCTCCAGCTCAGACGTTTAACTAATTGAGCAAGGGCCATAGTTTCGTTCTCATCAAGCCGCAAACTCAGTGTCTCAATACCTTCCACTATCTAACCTCCCTTATACTGAAAAATGGCGCATTAGTTCTGACCAGATGCCGAAGCCTTGAATGCGGCCGGAACTGCCGTTGTTTCTACTCTACAGAAATGGAATTAAAAAGTGGTGATGCTGGGCAAGTTTCTTTTCCAGCCGGGGTTTAAGCCAGAGCCGAAACTCATTCAACTTCTCAGCAGCCAAAACCGCTTCAACGGGGAAAACTTTATATTTACCCTGCTGCTGAGGTTCACCCAACCATCGCCTGATGGCTCCGTCAGTCCATAAACGAGTCTCTTTGAGCCTGGTTACAGTGACCCATTTTCTGGACCATTCATCGAATTGTCGCTGGCGATCCCGATAACGTTGTTCTTCCTGCTGACGAAGCCAGTCGCGATCAACAGCGAATTTTCGGTATCCAACAAAGAGCCCTTGTACTTTGGCCATGACAACATTCCGGTTTGCTTAGAACTGTTCAGACAGACATCTCAGGGATAAAGCTGAAGAAAAAGGTACAACGAAGAATAACCAAGACATAGGCCTGCCGGGTAAGTGGTGCACAGGACTGTCGGAAAGTACGCTCAGAGAGGGTCGTTTAAGCATGATGCTCCACCGCCAGCCAGCCTTAATAATGGTAATGTACCACTGGGTTACCTGACAGACCAGTAACGCATCAAACATAAAACTGTTATTTAAAACACGTCAGGAACGTAGCCTGACCGTTTAACCAGTGGTGTAAAAAACATACAGATTGCTCTGAGGTATGAGATTCAGCAACTAGCCTTGTCGACGCAGAAACATTAAGTAATCAATAGCAGCTATCGCAAACAATGGTGAAAACCACCACGTGCTTTTCAACAAGCCAAGCGGCAGAAAGAGTACAGTTGCCATCGAATAAACAAAAACACGAACCA
Organism: Lelliottia sp. SL45; assembly: GCF_026672535.1. NCBI lineage: Bacteria > Pseudomonadati > Pseudomonadota > Gammaproteobacteria > Enterobacterales > Enterobacteriaceae > Lelliottia > Lelliottia sp. SL45. The sequence continues at coordinate 131,705 of NZ_JAPPRH010000012.1, read as the reverse complement.
CACCATCTGTAATAAACATATAACTTCCTCTGCGGATTTAAAAGAATACTCAGATGTCTTGAAAGCTACTTTTTAAACTTTCTCATTCTGAGAAGCATATTAAATTTTGCTGCGTCTGCTCGTGCTGCTGCTACAGAAAGGGCTTTATGCAGTGAAACTACCACGACAAACAAACAGAACAGCGACCAGAATCCAACAATTTCGTTTACCTAATCGTTGAGGTTTTTATTCGGGATATCTGGCTAAACAGGACTACACAGATACCCAGTTAAACCCGGCTTACATAACACTCCGGTTCCCCACCAGACGTTTTATTCTATCGCGGTCTGTGGTTATCAGAAGCTGCATAAACCGGTCATTTAGTCCGTTACGCGAAAATTATTGAGGATCCGGGCTGTTAAACTGTTCTTCCTCTTACGCTTCCGGATAAAAGGGGAGGTGTCACCCTGCGGCCGGGTAGTGAAAGTGATTTGACGTAATTCAGGCGAAGGGCGAACAAGACCGCAAAGGACGCCCGGGCGACCGGATACCTGCCGGGTTGTGCGAAGTAAAAACCGGAAGCAGTGATAAAACAAACAGGCCCCTACAGCGTAAGGATTGTGATGGACGATAAAGAGCAGTTTACGAATCTTGTGGCAAAGCATGCCTCCGGACTCACCGAAGAGCAACTGGCCGGTTACGATACCTGTTCTCTGGATGGTGAATGCGTCACGCCTTCATACGAGGTTTTCCGGGGGTATCGTACCCGCCACACCCTGGATGAATTTCTGGAGATGGCCATATCGCTGAATGCCATCCACCCGGATGAATATTTAACGGATATGCTGCTGAAGCCTCATGAGGTGATCGGCGCTCTGGCCGATGAAGGCGACCAGCTGAACAACGCCACCCCGGTATATTTCTTCCCGGATACCGGCGTCTATGCAGCGGCCGTCAGTGAAACCCGTGTGCTCGATGCCTGGCTTTGCTGGCCATGCTACCCGGCGAACTGGTAACGCGGCCGTTGGCATTGTAGCAGCAGGATACGAATTTGACCTGTTTGCACAGGTAACAAAAAAATGAAGATGCCTATAAAAGTGTTTTTAAATCAGAATTTTAGTCTGGATAGTGACATAACTTTATTATGATAAACGCGATTAGTGACATAACTCTGTGATTAGTGACATAACTTTAATATGACACTAAATAACGAATTATTCGACCCCGTGGCGGGAAGGTTATCACAATTGCATGTCCTCATCCCTCAAGCCCCCTGCCAGGCCCCATCGTGCTGTCAGGCTTCGCCTGATTCCCGTTCTGCGCCTGTACTTAAGCCGATATCTTTTTGTTTTCTTTTTATTTTCTTCCCATTTCCTCAAAAATCGCGGGCGGCGTGGACAGGGCACCATTGCCGCATGTGGGGTCTAAATGAGGGCAGGGTGGTCAGGTTTGCTCGATGCCAGGGGTAGGTCCTCCCCTTCATGGGATGAGGACATGCAAATAAGATAACTATCTGAAATGACGAAGGTTGCTCAGGTGGATGTCACGTCATATTTAAGTTGTGTCACTTATGATCGTATGCAGCTGATTGCAAGGAGGAGCGATGAGACAATAAAGTTGTATCGCTAACATTAAAGTTGTATCGCTATTTTCGTGTCGTGACATTAAAGTTGTATACTTACAGCTCTTCAAAGATTTAACTAATTGAATTTATAGCATTTTACTGAGTAAGTAGATAGCTGATGATTTTAGTGACAGACAGGGAAGGAAGATAATTTGTTGTCGATGGACCTAACGAATGTCTGACTGCCTGATTTACAGTTACTACTTTGTTTGCACTCCGTTGCCCTCGCCGGTTGGTTCAAGATCATACGTTGAGCCTGGTACACCGATAAATGGATTAATGCTTTCATGTACATTGCCGATAATTTTGTCTGTTGCTCTCTAAATAGAAGGCGTCATTTACCTACGCTGTTGTGCATACCCGTCCGGGGGAGCGGCAGTACCATAGAGGGTCAGACTAATCGAATTGGCGGGAAATCACCCAGGGCATTTGTTTGCCCTGACTTGTTCAGCAGACATATCTTCGGTCGTATGACCTGGTGGTTACCTGCCTTCTGAAGGAGAAGTTAAAATGCTTGAAAACTACGTCTGCAAAATCTATGTGAGTGATAATCCAAACCCTAGTTCATTTCGCGAAGCAACGGCATTTGGCTTCGATGACGGTACGAGTGAACACCTTCTCACCGCAGCCCATGTTGTTACGGATGTTCTTGGCAAGAAATACCCCAGCAGCAACAACCAAAAGCTTTACGTGATATTCCACAATCATCTCGGACCAGTAAACACCATCCCCGTACCTGTGGAATTCATTCTTAAGGACTGTAATGACCAAAGCAACTTTCAAGGCAATATGCCGTTTGTAGATAGTGCGAAAATGATTTTGCCATCTGGAATGAAACAGCCTGTATCCCACTATTTTAAACGCCGCCCCCCCGTCGGCAACATGCAAACATTTGGGGTCGGATATCCATTGGGCCAGACTGCACTTTCAACGGTCCTTGGGAAAATTCAAAGTGTCACTTCCTGCTACTGCGCTAAACACTCTAACCAGCATTGCACATCTCGTTTTGAAATTTCGCATTACAACAAGCAAGGATGCTCAGGGGGGCCCTATATCATATCTGATGAAGGTGAGTATTATGTTATAGGTAGTCTCATTGGTGAAATTCATCCAGGTCCACCTCCAACCCTGTCAGTTCAGTCATCGACCGATTTTTAGCACTACCAGTTTTCGACGGTGCCCGGCTGGATAATTTTCGGGGCCGGGCAATGCGGTGTCAGCATTTACTATCAGCAAAACGCTTTGAATCTGACCACCGTGAACTGGAAAGTGCACCTATAGTAAGTCATGATTTCTTCATCACTTTTATGGTGCACTTTTTCACCTATCACACAGCAAGTTATGAATACGAGGCCTGTAATGGACGCTACCGAAACTGAAGAGCTCGAAAAAATGCGCAAGAAGGCAATGGATGAAGTTACAAGCGCTCTTCAGGCGCTTGAAAATAAGTACCCTGGGATTACTGAGGGCGCAGCAGCATTGGCGGGGTCAGGCGTAGGCGCTGCGGCTTCCTTCGGTGCTCTCTATACGCTTGGTACAACGGGAGTGTCAGCAGCAGGCATAACCTCCGGGCTCGCTACAGCAGGGTCTATCGTCGGTGGTGGTATGGTTGCAGGCATTGCGGTATTGGCCGCACCTGTAGCTGTGTTAGGGATTGGCGGGTACGCGATAGTGAAACACAAAAAAAATACGAAACTGACAGCCGCCCTCAGTCAGGCCATTCAAAAGCTCTATGAAGTACAGGAAAGGTTAATGTCGAATGCGGAGTTTTTTAAGGCAGAAATTGCTGGGATCAAGGCAACAATCGACATGCTTACTAAGAAAGCTCCAAAAGGTAGCCTGGTCGCGGTGAGGTAAACACATGAGTCAGTCTCCTTATGATGATGAGCTCAGGGCCATCCGTTATATTCAGCTCCGTGGTCAGGATATCGCGAACGCTCACGAGACAATTAACAGTGATATAGAGAGCCTTAAGGCACAGTTGACCGGGCTAATCAGCGGCACTGAACTTGATGAAGCGGAGCATCTGGCGCTTAAAGAACATCATCTGCGAGAAATGACCCCCTCAGATACTGCCATGCATTCTACTGGTCTCAAGACCATATATAGCGAGGCTAACCAGCGTGTATGCGGTGATATTGGACTGGCCACAATACTCTCCACGGATGACCTGGCTGTCGTAGATGCCCGGATCCAGAATCATATTAAAGAATTTAATGATCGCTACGCACTCGACGCCTGGGATTATGCTATTGCCTGCGGATGCGGGCTCATAGCATCCATGCTGGATTTACTTTGCGTCAGAGCCCCGCCAAAACCTACGGTGAGCTTTACGACAGAAGTGGATGGTATTTTCAATAAACAGGTGCAGAAAGCCTTCAATGCCATTTTGCCGGAGGACCTGAGTACAAAACTCTCAGATTTGTTCCCTATAGGGGCACCAGACAGTTCGATCAGCAGCGATTTAGTGGGTGCAGCCGGTGGCGTTTTGTCTCCCACAAATCACCGCTTAAGAGCTTTATCACACGACCCCATACTGGGCATTATTTTCGGCATAAAGGATATGCTGAACGGGACCTGTACGGTGGTTCAGAATGGACAGATCGTGGTTTATCCTTCCAGTAAAGGCGTTACCGACGAAACCAATATTTTCAGGCTCATCGCCAGAATGTTTGGACACCTGGCATCGGATGTTAATGCCCCCTCAGCAAAAGGAAACCGTGGCATGGGTTTACCGGCTCCTTTTATGGGGTTACTTCGTATGCTTGAGGGGATCCCTGTGGGGAGTTCTAACTTCGGCAAACAAATAGAGTACATGTATGTCAACGGGTATGACTTTCGTCAGTTTATCGTGACAAGTATTCCGATGACCATAATGGAAGTTTTGATGCGGGTTTTCTATGTGGCGAAACAGGTATCGCTGGGAAAAGGAGCTTTTGGGGAGACCTTACTGGATACCATGCCTTTGCGGCTAAATCCGCGCTTCCGGATGATGCTTGCCCTGGGTTATGGAACTTCCAGTGCTGTTAACGCAGGTAAAATGTATATCACCGGCAATATTCTCAATGCGAATTACGCCTCCTGGATGGGGTTAGCCTGGAATGGTTTTCACTCACTCAAGTGGTCCCTTTATCAGCGACACTTAAAGCTTTGGGCCGGTATTGATAAGGCGGAACTGGAACGGCTTCAGAACAATATAAACAGCATTGAGGCATTGACCATCAGAGCAGGAAGCTTGCCAGTAAAGTAATATTCTCCGGAGTTCCTCTGGGATTCCATAGCCCACCAGCTTCTAAAACCCTCCCAATGCTCTTAATGTTCTGCCTGCTTCCTTCGGGAAGCATTAGGCAGAATATATCTATTTCTACAGCACTTACCTGAGTGTGGTGAAACAACCAAATCGGTTCAATCGAGCCTAACGTTCATTGACACTACTGAGGTACAGATTTTCACTCGATGCTAATCCAGCTGTTGCTGCATCGAGACGCGCCCCCCTTTGTTAAAAAACAGGTTCCTCCATCTTTTCCTATTGCTTAAATGCCATATTTGCGTGGGTGGCTTTGGTTCCGGTACGTAAACGGGTCTTGGGCTGGAACCGCACAAAGGAAAAAACTGACTAACATGGGAAGTTATTACATCACCTGGTGAAGCTAACGTTATGGGGTATGAAATAAATCAAAATTAGGCAGTTATAGAACCTTTTTACTCCCAGTGTAATGTTAGTCTGTTTTTTAAAATACCTAACACCGGGAGCCGTATATGACTGCGTAGCATGACCACATTTTCCAGTAGCGACGTAACTGACTTTAAATTTCCACGCAAGGCACACTGCCCGTCCTGAGAGCTATGAGCCACTAAAACCGCCATGCATTGGAAAAAGCCTGTCAGTCATTTGTTTCACGGCTCTGTAAAACACGCCCTATTTGTGGGCATCTTTATGTAACTGATAATTACAGGTGATAATAATGAACTCCAAAATGGTTAACAAAAAAATGATGATGGGAAAATTCCCTGACCTTTCAAGGAAAAAAATTAAGAGTTGGCTAAAAAAAGAAAATCTTTTTTATTGCGGACTTTATCTTATCGCCACGACTGTTATAGCGCTGATGTTTTCACTTTTATCTACACCTCACCTCAAAAGTTTCGTCGTTGCTGTTCCGCCGTCTCTGGAGCCAGTCTATGGTTCTCCTCGTGAACTCATTACCTATCAACATCCTATTGTAATAGGGATCGCGAAATTGATAGCGAGCATTTTCGTAGCCTTGTCGATAGGAAAACTTATTCTCGGACATTTTGGTTTCAGAACACTTGGTGTTTTAATTGCTGGTGTAATGATAGCTTTTGCCCCGACAATTTATGAAATTAAAAAAACAGATCCAGATTTCGCACATGGTAAGCTTTTTAGCTATAGACAACTGCTGGAATTAACCAACGATGCCGAAGCAAATAAAGTTTCTGATTTTATTGAAAATATTACTGGCAAAAATATTGTTAGCACACCGGTTGCTGATTATGTTTCAGCACAAATCAAAATCAAAAATGGCTATGCAGATGTCCAGCAACTGAAACGCGTTGTTAAAAACTATCAGTATGGGCCGCTCGTCGATATTGTACCTGAAGATGTAAAGTACTTTATTGAAATGTCAGCTTTTCAAAAACCTGTAACATCGGATGCGATTCATTATTCGCAAAAGAAAAGTAATACTGCTGGTATTTTCAACCGCATTGCGGTCATATCATTCCTGTGTGGGCTGGCTTTTATCATATCTGGTTGCTTCGTTTTTTGCTGGAGCAAGATGAAGATACGCAGAAATAAAATTTGAAGCCGAGAATTATTGTCTGAACACCTGCCGGGAGGTCTTCCCGGCAGCTACTTATTTGAACTCAGATATGGGTGCTAATACAACCAGATAGTTTCCATTTTCCGATGTTACTGCCATTCATACGCCTTTCCACCTGTTATACCAAACGTAATTGGTTACCAGCTTCCGTCTGGTGTTCCAGCCTATAGACCGCGTAAACGTCACTTTACCGTTTCGATAAGTGCAGACAGCATATCGCAAAAGGTTCCATACTCCCCAAACCCGACTAAAAGCTCTATGGTGTCACTTTTTTAACAATCTAAAGGCTGTATTTATATTTAACAGCCTATAGGCTGTTAATTTGATATTACAGCTTTTAGGGTGTATGTTTAGAAAACAGCCTGAAAGGTGTATCAGAGGAACTGCCGAGGCCAGCTTATGATCAATAATGATTACCCGTTAAACACGCTCAACCAGTTGCGTCCCTTGCTCATTGGTTTTCGCAAGGCGAATGGCCTGACGCAAAAAGACCTATCCGAAAGGTTAGGGGTCACTCAACAGACATACTCACGTCTGGAAGCCAACCCTGCCAGTGCGAGCATTGAACGGCTATTCAAGGTGTTTTCCGTCCTGGGTGTAAAAATCAGCTTCTCCTCGGCAACCACTTCTTCAGAGAGGAAGCAGACGGAAGAAATATATAAATTAAATTCACCTGCACGACAGGAGGATTGGTAACGATATGAGCCGGAAACAGCAACGTCTGGTAATTTGGATGAACGGCATCAAAGTCGGGTACTGGGAAAAAAGCAAAGGGGTAGACAGCTTAGAATACCTTCCTGAATGGGTTGCTGACGAACAGGGAAGGCCGCTGTCATTGTCCCTTCCTTTTACTCCCGGGAACCAGGTCTGGCGTGGAAATGTGGTACGTGACTATTTTGATAATTTACTCCCGGACAGCGAAGGCATACGCAGACGTCTGGCAATGCGTTACAAGGCCGATAGCCTGGAGCCTTTTGATCTGCTGACGGAGCTGGGAAAAGACTGCGTGGGCGCGATACAGCTGCTTCATGACGGAGACGAACCCACAGATTTATATTCCGTGAAGTATCACCCTCTTACTGAATCAGAAATTGCGGCAACTTTGCGTAATACCACGGAGACATTGCTACCGGGCAGGCCAGAAGATAACGACGACTTACGTTTATCGATTGCCGGTGCTCAGGAGAAAACAGCCCTACTGTGGCATGAAGATCGGTGGTGTATGCCGGAGGGTAATACACCAACGACGCATATATTCAAGCTACCGCTCGGACTTGTGGGGAACATGAAAGCCGACATGAGCTCGTCGGTTGAAAATGAATGGCTCTGCTCGGTACTTCTCGAACAGTACGGGCTCCCCGTGGCAAGAACGCAGATTGCTCACTTTGAAGATCAGAAAGCGCTGGTGGTAGAACGTTTTGACCGAAAATGGTCAGGAGACGGACAATGGATCATTCGTTTACCCCAGGAAGATATGTGTCAGGCCCTGGGCGTTTCGCCATTACGAAAATATCAGGCGGACGGCGGGCCAGGTATATCGGAAATTATGGAAGTTCTGAGTAATTCAGACCGCGCTGAGCATGACAAAGCGCAGTTTTTTATGACGCAGATAATTTTCTGGATGATGGCCGCAACAGATGGCCACGCTAAAAATTTCAGTATTTCTATTGGGCCACAGGGACGATATCACCTAACACCACTCTATGATGTGTTGTCGGCATGGCCGGTGATCGGTCATGGGAACAATCAGATATCCTGGCAGAAGTGCAAACTGGCGATGGCCGTACGTGGCAGTAGCAACTATTACCAGATATATCGAATACAACGACGCCACTGGATCAGACATGGTGAGATAACCGGCCTGAGTAAACAGCAGACAGAGGCGATGATAGAGGAAATCATCGCCAGAACCCCAGGTGTCATTGAACGTGTTAGCGGGCTTCTTCCGGACCAGTTCCCCCAGCAGCTTGCGGAAAGTATTTTTGATGGAATGAGGCAGCAATGCAGGCGCCTGGCTGAGAAATAACAGCCGCAATTTATAGTGGGCATGTTTTCAGATTAGCTGATGTAAGCGTGAGGATTCAGGATGACTGAAGAACAAAAAAGAATAGAGCGGGCTATTGAGCTGGCTTGTCGTTACGGCGGAACCGATGAAATGCATCATCTGCAATGGGTCGTGGATCAGATGGTAAGAGAACTTGCTGGAGAACGTTATGCACAGATTGTAGCTGATGCCACCAGCGGAGAAGATGGGCCTGATACTTACAAATGGAGTGTAGGGATCGCGCCTTAGCATCTGTCGGTCTGGGGATGAAAACGTACTTAAAATCCAGCGAATTCCCAGACTTCACATTAAGACTAAAGCGGCGGCCTGAATAACGTGAGAGAAAATAAATGGCTATTTTAGCAATCATTGCAGTTATCGCCCTGGGTGGGTACGCCTACGGATTTATTAAAGCCCGTGAGCTGAGCGCTTTGCGTAAAGAAATGAAACTATACATGGATCGCATGGAAGCGGCGGAGCTGGACTTACACGCAATCAGAAGTGTAGCGGAGCACCGGTTGCACGGTGCAGGTAAACAGTTTGCCGACCTTTACAGCCGTATCGACGGTGCAACCGTGACACTGACTGCCGAAGATCAACTATTACTGGGAATTATGTCGACACATATCCAGGATGTAGAGGATATCGTAAACGAGCGCGGCCCTAAGACTATTAACGGGCGTCCGTTCTGGGAAGTTGAGCCAGGCCCACATGACTATGAATATGGCCCGCAATATCCGTATTTCCCAGACCAGCGCTAGAAAGAGATCAAGATGAGAGAGCCAAGACCCCGCCATACCTTGCAAGTCATTCGAGTGCCTTCTCTGGAGGTTCAGGATCTGGGGCTGACCAGCTTTGATAGCTGGCTTGACGAGAACGGTTATGACAAAACGAATGCCAGAAATAACCGTACCATCTGGGCGAGAGAAGGCGGATGGCATCTGAAACGTTGCAGAAATCTGGAAACTGGCACGGACGATTTCTGGTTTATCGCTTTCGATGGTAAAGGCGGAAACATTTACCCGCTAAAAACCCAAAGAGACTACCGGGCTGCATATCGTAAGCTCGAAGCCGAAGGATATGCGCCTGCGGTTATCGAGCAAATGACCACAGGCGCAGCATATAACCTGGCCTATCCACGTTCCAGCCTTAAACAAGCTGAGACAGCCACCAGCGAGCCGATGCGTAAACCTGACGTAGATATCATGGGTGAGCACTGCGAGCGTGTAGTGACGCAACGTAGTGGCGTGGCACAGGGTAAATTCAAAGTTCTGCTCATCGAGAATTTCGCGGGCCGTTGTGCGGTAACCGGTTGGGTTAATGGCGGTGTCCTGGATGCGGCACACATTGAACATGGAACCCGGTACAATCCGTCTAACGGTATCCTGATGACACCAACAATGCATGCGCTGTTTGATGCCGATCTCATGGGCATAGATCCGGCCACCCTGACCGTTCATTTTAAGCCAGGCATTGAGCTGGGCGAGCTGTTCGAAGGCCGTAAAATCACACCGCTGGTGTACGATCTGGACTTAGAGCGGCTGGCCGTACGCTGGGCAGGATACCAGGGCCTGGCTCAGGAACAATGATGGTTACAACCAGGATGGGAGAAAACCCGTCAGTGAAACCTGCATGCTCCAAACCTATAAATTTAAACTCAAGAGCCAGGCTCAAGATAAAACCGAAATGAAAAGGTAAAAACCGGTGCACCAGATCTCTTAGGTTTAATACCTGAGCCCGTATACTGGCAGGCGCAGGCGTGTGAGTATTATCCAGTCCATACATCTCCACACAGTGTTAACCGCAACATTTAAAGTTTAATAAGGACGGTTTCAATTTTATGAATAAAGCAGCGTTAGTGATGATTATCGGGATCCTCGGATGCAGTAAAGCATTCGCAGCCACTGAATTACAGCTCCAGCAAAAACGCGTTATGCAGTTCTGTGCCAACGCCAGTCTTCCATTGTTAGTTGCGGGTACAACGTACGCGAATACGTCTGACAACGGGCGACCAGAAAAAGAAAGAGTGGCAATCCTGAAAAATTCAGTTGCAAGCTCGACAGCTTATAAAACGGCATCTCCCGGAGTTCAGGTGGCCATGATGAGCGTGGTGGAAGATATTGCCGATCCGAAAGAATTAGCTCTACATCAAAAAGAAGTTAGACGTCTTGGGGCTAGTTATCTTTCCGACAGCGGTGTTACATGGGCTTCAAAAACTGTTTCACCATTTACAGCCTGGTGTAACTTTAATCGTTTAGAAAGTTAAGTCTGGCAATGCGGTTCCTCTTCAGGAAAGTTACTTTTCGTGCTGGGACCGTAAGATACAGATATAGCTTAAGGCCTTTAAATTTCTGGAAAGCATTTGAAAGTTTCATTGCGCTTGTCTGATATGAAACAGCCCCTGCATTTCTGCAAGGGCTGAAAGAGTGTGTACGGACTTTGGAAGGAGTGATGATATACGCCTGAGCCATCCCATCACCGCAGACAGGGTAATTAACCCTGACTAAAGCTTTCACCTATTCCGTCGCTCGCAAGCGGCTTTCGCACACTAACGAAGGTATGGGCCTTTCGTCGGTGTTAAATTTTTCAAACTTTGCTTACTTTGTCAAGGAAGATGACCGCAGTAGCAGGCACAACTACTTTAATCTGTATGAATAATAAGGTAGAACCGGCCAGTGAATGAATGCTTACCCTGAAATCAGGCGGACAACCTTCCGGAATATTGATAGCAAGACTGAATCTCTCGCTGCGGCGATAAACATTTCGCCATAACCCTGAACGAGAGTGGTTCATCCATCATATACAGGAGCGTTACATGCGCAAATTTAAGTACATAATCTGTCACCAGTGCGAAGGCCACGGGACCATGGAAAACCCGGCCTTTGAAAATGGATTCACCCAATCAGAAATGGCTGAGTGGGAGCCAGAAATGCGTGAAAAGTATTTTGCCGGAGCATTTGATGTTCGCTGTGACGTTTGTGCCGGTGACGGTAAGCTCAGCGTACCAAACGTAGCGGCTATGTCTTTTTCAGAACGACGGGTTCTGGCAGCACGGCGGCGTGATGAGCGTCTTCAGGCAGCTGATGAACGGCTGTCCCGCCAGGAACGAGCAATGGGGTACTGAGGTGCTACAGCAAAGATGAAAATGACGAAGCCAAAACCGGTAAGCCGGAAGAAAAGACCGTTTATTAGTGAGCTTGCAGAGCTGGGTTTATCGGGTGAAATTCTTTCAATTCGAACTGACGGCATGCAGGGGACGCTCATACCCGATCTTACCGCAGGGGTGAGTGAAGCAGGCCGTGTGAAAACCGGCAACTGGGTAATCTCTGACAAGAGAACCTTCGACCATGTCGTTTTGTGTGTTGAAAGACAAGATGAGAACCATGATGTGTTCGTAGGTAAATTCATCCAGTTACATGTAGCCGCTAATAAGAGCCTAAAGATCGTCGAAATGGGCGATGTGAAACTGGTGGCCATAACTAGCTCGATTCCTACCACTTTTAATGGGGGGGTTAGGAGATATAAAGGGGTTACGTATGTGTCACGTTCCCAAACAGCTCAAACCACTATCGACTTCCCGAAGCGTATCTACAAAGAGGGCCAGGAATGTACTTCTGTCACCAGTCCTGACCAAGGTCCTTTCGCCCGGGATGTTAGGTTGAATTGCTACGGGCGATGTGTTGTCACCGGCGTAAGGTCCCCTTGGCGTACTGAGGCCGCGCACTTAACGCCCCGTCATGAAGAAGGCATTCCCGACGTAACGAACGGAATTTTACTTCGCCGTGATATCCATACACTGTTCGACAATGACCATTGCGCCATAAACCCTGACACTATGAAAATTTACTTCAGCCGGGAGGCCCGGGAGTTGGATGATGATCTCCTGAAATGGCATGGGAATGAGATAGAGACGACACGCATGCAAGTTCCGGTTAACATCGAAAACCTTCGGATACGATGGCAAAAATTTAAGGCTAAGGATCGTCAGCGTAAATAAAGCCATAAGCTGAACCACGGCGAGGATTAGTCTTGTTCACTAAATGACAGCGAGAGATTAAATGCAAACCCAAAAAGAAATTACAGTTGGCCAGATCTGGGAAGAAGTGGATCCAAGACTGATCCGGAAAGTGCGAGTTGTTGAGGTGGCCTCGTTAGAAGGGCCCAAAGGCATCCTAATCGAAAACGTGGAGTCTGGTCGTAAGAACTGGGCGTCGTCATCCCGCTTTAATGGAAAGCGTGGAGGGTACCGTCTTATTTCCTGACGGTTTTGCCAATATGGGAAACTGAAGAGGTTGAAACCATCCCGGTGAGGGAGCGTATCTGGTGAAGAAGAGTCTTTAAAAAGGTTTTACGCGACCTGGGATAATAAACGGGAAAACGAGACCCAAAAAAAGAATACAGCGATGATAACGATAAGGAATGGTAAGGGCTTCAATATTTTGAGAAATGACCGGGCTTCCTTTGCATCTGCATTTCTAATCAAACTGTCCACATAGGGATCACAGCTCTTAGGTTCTGAATTTTTCATATTTTCTGTACCTGAAAATTGATTCCGTATGAGAAAAGGCCACCGAAGTGGCCTCTCTCAAAACTGGTGGCAAAAGTTAGATCAGGAAATCATCAAGACTTTTACCGGCTGCAATTTGTTCTGCCAGAGCTTTGGGGGTACGGCCCTGTCCAGTCCACGTTTTTGTTTCGCCATTTTCATCAGTAAATGAGTATTTGGCCGGGCGTGGTTCACGGCTTTTCTTGGTAGCCGTAGATTTGGCCTGGAATGAGCCCAGCAGCTCTTCCGGGTTGATACCATCTTCTTCCATTAACTTACGCAGGGCGTCAAGTTTCTCCTGACGAGCTTGCAGTTCGGCAGCTTTGGATGATTCTTCCTGACGACGCTCATCAACAATGACATTAAGCTTTTCGAGGATTTCCTCAAGTACTTCTAAAGGCAGCTCGCGGCCCTGGGCGCGAAGAGTACGAATATTGTTTAACGATTTGAGTGCTTCAGACATACGACCTCACTTTCTAATTCTTTGATAAGGATTTACTTAATCATAATACACTCTATAAGGAAAAAGATGCCAGCTTTATGTCTTCAGGTACAAAGATATCTTGCTAAGAATACTCCTTATCTTCCTTTTGCAGACTGATTCGTGCTTTCGATGTTGTTCATGAGTCTTAAAATCTGCTCACTGTTTAGGGTACTCATGCTGTAAATCATCAAGAAGGAAGCGCAGAACAATATAAGCAATCGGAAAAGGAAACCATGCCAGTGACAGTCCATATATGGCGGAGATAAACATAGGGTAATTTAACTCACTTACAAAATTCGCATCATTGTATTGTTGAATCGAAATGGCAGAAGCAAAAATCATAATTAAAGTAAGAAAAATCCACTCTAGCCATCTCTTTTTATAACAAGCATAAGCGAAAGCTGAAGGGTAAAAAATAAAGCAAAAAATCCCAGCTGCAATTACGTTCATAAAAGTTACTTTCCTGCTAGCGCCTTTATTTTTCGGATGCAGTATCATGAACAACTGCCATGACATTGATGATTGGCTTTCTTTTTCTGAAAAACCTTCCGCGTGGCAAAGTTTCTCCCGCTTTGAGACGATAAAGCCAGAAAACATAAGCCGGAGGAACATTGCTGTCAAAAATATCAGAACAAGTTTGAACTGAGATGCCTACTGTATTGTCTTTCCTCATCTCTTTAAAAGTGCCTTGCAACGCAGCGGATAACGTCATTTTTAAGAAACCTTTTTTCTGTTTGAACGGACAGACTTGACTTAGCTGGCTTGACTGTAATGCTTGCCACTAAAGATCCCTCGTTCTGAGGATGCAGGCACTACAAAGTTACCGTCAGGTCTAATCATACGAGTTTGGATGAAATTTTTGCCGGATTTGTTTTTTTCAACCTGGTACTCGATCTTCCATTCTTCTTTGACGGGACCGGATGACAAATGAACTAGAACCGGTACTTTTTTACGCGTTCTATCCAGAACAATACAATTTGATTTATCCGTATCAACGCTTCCCTGAAGAGTATTCAAAGAGCAATTATCATATCCCTCAACCGGAACTGCATTACCTTGGATATCAATTTTGAATCCTCCAGCTATTACAATTTCGGGTGCATTATCATTGAAAGTCTCGTCATAGGCTGCATCAACTACATCGCAGGCAGTAAGCGCAAGTGACGATGCGACAGTAAGACACAAGAAAGAGAATCTGTTTTTGAACATATTTAAGACCTTTTATAAACCTAAAAATACAGGAGAATTGTATCATTAACAGGCTAGTTCTAACGACTACCACTTTTAAGTATGTATTGAGCCAGTTTGATATTCAGGCACACCATATTGCACTCCAGGTCTTTCATCATTCTTGAAGAACTCTTAATTAAGTATTCTTCAAGTGGGCCAGCATATGCCCCTGATGTCACGATCGTTAGTTGCGTAAGAGGATGAGTCAAACTCTCGATGCCCTTCAGGATGTCATTCTGGACAGCAGCAATATAAACAGGCGAAGCCGCAATCAAATATTCATCATTCGGACTGGACTGCATTAACTGGCTTATAGTTGCGCAAAGGTTATGCTTTCCTAGTGATTTTGTGAGGGCTTTCCACCAGAGATCATGCCTGAATGGTACTTGATGAAATGTCGCCTCGTAAGAGGGCACCCGATCTCGACTATTTAAAAACCCCATCCCGGCAGAGATTATCCACAACTCCAGATTTCTGGTTGAGTTTAAAATTTCCTTTGCCGTAGACCAGTGATTACCTGAATACAAGGACAACGCCGGTACCGCCTGATTACTTCTGGCGTCGTTTACAATGTTACTCCAGGCATATGCTGCGTCGTCCGGAGTTTGTTTTGGATCTATGTCCAATGTCGGCCAGACGTGGCCCTGATGATTCTTGCCCTTTGTACAGGAAGTGATTAAGTGTACTGAGCGTTCAGAGATCATTATCTGCCTTACATACCCATAGAACAGCTTTCTAAGAACGGTGGGTTCGCCTGAAAATTACAAATCAGCCCCTTTCACGGCATCATTTTGATTCTTCCCATCTGCCCCCAGTAAGATGACCGGTTTTCTGCATGGCAGTGTTATTCCTAACAAACGCAATACAAAACCACGCCAGCCAGAGCAAATTTTTTCATTTGCTGCGTAAAGCCTATTGTTTTCTCTTTTAAGCTTCGCCCACTCGTTACAGAGGGTAACATCATCAAGCGCTGTTATATGCTTCGCCTCACCTTCGACGATAACGGTATGAATACCGTATGCTGTAAATCTCATTCTGTTTTCCAGAATCCAGTTGCGGTATTCGTTGAGTCCACCTTCGGAACCGGTAGCTCTGCGCCACATTTCGATTTGCTCGCGTGATGGGTCAAGTGTATTTGTCATTGAAGCCTCGTCTCAGCGATAACGCTTGTATTAGCCCGCTTTGATCATCATGTAATAACCATCTGTCTGGCGATTTGATTGTATCTTACTCATAGTGCCCTACCTATAGGTTAAAAAGGGGCATTTTCGCTTTATAGCGTGTTCAACAGCATCAATCCTCGCAAGAAAGGTTGGCTTATTAAGCCAGTCCATCATTTTCTGTATATCTCTCATCAATTTTTATATCCGGCCTGGAGTGCACCGTTCAAGCACACCGATCAGGCAGATAGTTACTAGTTAACTCTTTACTAGTGACTAAATTACATGGATATACGTGACAACGTCACGCCATTAAAGCTTATAAATGCCTGTTTTTTATACTATGGGATTTAATTAGGAGTAAATCCCACAGGTTTACATAAGGCTGACATTTAAAAACCTTAAAAATCAACCGGATAGAGAGGAGGGGCTCGCTGGAGGAACTCTTCACATTATTTGGCCGCCCGGGGTTATTGCTGGCATATCTGAAAGTGTTAAAATGTTAGTCATTAGTAAATAGTAAAGCCTTTACTAAATGCGTTTCTACGCTAATCCTATAGGTTTGAGAGGGTCTTACCTTTGCTCAAATTAATATCTTCTGACATACCAAAATGGAGTGTGAAATGACTCAAAACCAGGGTTCTGAGCCAGTACCGGTGAGCCGGACAGGGCAGCTCATCAGCGCCCGGGATATGGCCATGCAGAAATTCGAAGAAGGGATGCGGTTAATCTCGGAAGCGTCGGAACTATGCGGGCTCTCTCTCTTCGCCAGCAGAATTATGCAGCCAAACGCATTTGGTCTTCCGGCCTCACTGGATCGCACCATCGAGGAAGGGCGTAAGGAAATTGACCGTAAAACGTGGAAAAGGCTCTTTGAAGAAACGGGTATGGACCGGTACTGGAACCATAAACAAAAAGAAGCCTTTAACGAATCACTACGTTCAGATCCGCCCGTCGCTTCCCTGGAGATTGTTAAGGGAACATTACAGCATGCACTGGCTAACAGACGGGACACGCTTGCAGAAGGTTTCGTTGATGTTCTCAACAAGCTTGACCGAAGTTTCAAAAGCAATGCCCGGCAATATACAATGCCAAAAAAGCTTGTTCTTAGGGGGATTTTTCCTGGTGTGAACATGCTGAGGTACAACGGTTTCTCGCAGGACAATCACTTTTGTTTACGCGACTTTGAGAATATTGTATGCATCTGTTCTGATACTCCAACACCTGCAACCGGCGGTGGGCTGAGTATGGTCGACAGGCTGACGGCCTTCAGAAATACAGAATTCACAGGCGAGGTCTGCGATGAGAATGGCTGGCGGTGTCGCCTGTTTGAGAATGGAAACGTTCATATTTGCATCGACAGTATCTCGCTTCTGAATGCTCTGAACGATCTTATCAGCATATATTTTGCAAACCAGCTTCCGGCCGCAGGAAAAAAATGATGATCGAAAACGATAAAGAAAAAAGCCTGATCGATGCTACCCCGCCAGGGGTTCAAGATGACATCATCAGCGAATCCGCAGAAAACACAAAGGAACTGGGCCGTTCAAGGTACTCATCTATTGCGATGATCGATTACTTCAATGCAATCGAACGTCTGTGCGAAGAGAAAAAAATTAACCCGGAAAATATCGATCTGAGCTTCAAAGTTCACTGGCTCAGGAACGCTGTTGGCGGCTCGTTTGCAAGGTCACAGGAGATGTTCGGTAAGTACCAGGAGTATGTGAAGGAGGTTCCTGAAGAGGCCCGTTACCTGGACATACCCGACCCGGTAAAGGTTGCACTCGGCGACCTTATCTCGTTCATTACCTGGCACTACCGTATGAGCTATACCGAAATACAGAGTGACAGCGTTAAAAAAGCTGAAGCACGTAGCATGCAGCTGGAGCAGGAGGTGACGCAGCTGTTACAGCGGCTTGAGCAAAACGCTACCGATATGGATGAGCTGAAACTTGAGAATCAGGCGCTACAGGGACAATTAGAGATCCGGAACAGTACTGTTCTGGAGTTACAAACAAAGCTGACTGCTGCCGAAGCAGATCTCGAAACTTGCCATCGCCAGTTAGATAGTGCACGGCATGAATTAAGCCTCGCACAGCAGTCAAATGACTCACTCTCCCAGCAACTGGCTGAACGTAAAACAGAGATCGCTGGTCACCTTGAATATCAAAAAAAGCTGAACGAAGAGATCAACACGCAGCGTTCTGATAACGCCGGTCTTTCCAGACAATGCGACCAGTTAAGTCAGACTGTGTCAGATACAAAGGCAGAGAGGGACAGGTTTGAACAGGAATTGATTGCTGCACAGAACCTTTGTTCTGAGCTGAAAAGTACACTGTCCGGAATAGAGGGTGACCTGGTGGCGGTGAATGCCGAGCTTACTGAACTCCATAAGCTAAACGAGTCGCTGAGCGCCGACCTGAAAAAAGTAACTTTGGTTAGCCATGGCTATGAAGCGGAAATGGCTGAACAAAGCAATGAACTAAAAACGCTCCAGGCCAAAGTAATGAAGCTGGAAGCTACCCTGGAGGCGGAGAAAACAATCTCAGAATCCCTAAAAGGCACCATTGATACATTGACTGGTGCAATGGCAGGGGGAGGTACTGGAAAGTCAAAACAGCCGCGTAGCAGAAAAACATCATGATAAATGAAGCCAGGTTGATACACTTCTTTGCATCCCCTGGCGCATTAGAACTTCTGCGGACATTCAGCCCGTCCGCAGGAGTTTTCGTCCTTCAGTCAACAAATGCACTACCTTTTTGGAGTCTCCACTTTCCAGTGCAGAAAACACGTTACCAATTTTACCAACAGCTTGTATCTGAGTGATAACCCCAGTCTTGTAATCATCAAGGATCCCTGACAGGAAAGCGTTCAGTTTTGTCTGTTCGCTTAGCGAAAGCATGTAGGACATTTTTTCTCCATTTTAAGCAGGTGTGTCAGTTGAAAGAGGTTTGCGTGATTCTGGAAAATGAGGCAGCACCATAGTTTCAGATGCTGTGGTCGCATCCCAGTGCCACCATCCATAAGGCCCATATTCACGGTTGTAAAAATCCTTTTTGAGTTGCTTTCGTGCCAGATAAGCAGGGGTGGCCATACCAAATACTTCCATCGGGAACGGCTTATCGCTTTTGGTGTCGAGCAGGTAAAAGTCAGGGAACACCTCACTAATGCTCGCATCATAACGCATGGGCTTAACGTACTGCCGGTGCTCGGCATCCAGCTTTTCTGCAACAACCGCCTCATAGGAGGAGTCCAGAGGTATCCAGTTCTCGCTAACGTGCATCAGCACAATTTGATGAGCTCTTACAGAAGGCCCTCTGCCGGTTACCGCAGCTGGTGACGTCAACGCAAAGACAACAATTTTCGCTCCGGATTTCCATGCTGCGTACTCCGATGAAAATCGTTTCTTTACGCTGTCCCAATGGCCTTCAGAATTGAAAAAAATCAGCGGTAGCCCCCCAAAATTCCGCAGGGGTAAAAATTTAAGTGGCTTCTCATGCTTTTCAGCATCGTAGCGAGGTAAAACTGACAGGAGCATGAGACGTTTATCACTCATCGCCTGTGATGAAAGACGCTGAATCTGCGACTGAACGACAGGTTGTTTCGGGTCAGGTACACCAATGAATAAATGGTCACCTATGCAGGCTCTGCCGGTACGAATTTGTTTAGCGGTTTCATGCAGACGATACCGTACCAGCGAGTCGTTACGTTTCCCTGCCATTTTCGGGTACCAGACATTCAGACCAGACTCTGTCCACAAAAGACTAAGCAAGCCCAGGAGGGTCATTGAGGCCTGACCACCTTCTGGTCGCTGAACATGGGGCAGGGGAGGCACTTCTGATTTTTCAGGAGGATCTTTCTCTGTCATACCGATACCGAGCCTTACAGCCATATCCCCTTCGGTTGTAATACGGACCACACCACTCGCATATCCTTTCAGGCCGGTATGCCGGGCATCAAGGGAAAAGAATACGCAGGAAGGATCATGCTCAATGCCCGTGTTAGCGGCTTTGACGAGAATAAAGGCATCACCGTTCGGTAAAGCACGAACATAAAGTCGCTTTTCTCCTTTTCCACGACATCCGCAGGTAATGACTGATTTTTGACCTGAGGTGTGATGTGCCTTTTTAAGAGCCGACTGCCACCCTTTAGCAAATTCATCCTGCGTTTGAAAGTCAGGTGAATACCTTTTGACGTTTGGATCGTCGTCGTAAGCAATCATCACTGCGAATTTTTGGCTCATAATAATCTCCTAAACTGGAAGTTTAATATCCCAACCAGAGCAACACTTCCTGAGCGTCATACTGTTCCTTTACGCCCATGTCGCTAAAGAATTCTTCGAAATCTGTTTCAGGAACGCAATGCCTGGACAGTTCTTTTAAAGCGCGTTCTTTAGATACCGTCTTACCTTCAGCTGATTCGAAATACGTCATGGTTGACCTCAGACATTATTACAACAATCTTCAGCATTTAAATTGATAAATGAGTTTAGTTCAGCACACTTCATCGTATGACTGCCGCAATCGCAAGGAAGCAGCATATTCAATTCGTGACTTCAGCAATTTAGCGACGGCTGCAAAGACATCAACAATCACTGAGTTCCCAAACTGTCTGTAAGCCTGTGTATTGGACACAGGGATACGGAAAACACTTTCCCCGGGTTTATCGAAGCCCATAAGCCTGCTACATTCACGTGGCGTTAGCATGCGTGGCCGACGGTCCATGTTGTATGTGTTATGGAAATCAGTTTCTCCCAGCTCATGGGACCAGCCCCGATCAATAAGAATTTCAGATCCGTCTTTCATATAGCGGCTTGAGAGGGTTCTGGTGACACTATTAACATTGGAAGGATCTACTAGTCCAAAACCAAAACCATTGCCTTTTGCCGCATGTTTCTTTGCATAGTTGTATAAGTACTCCCAGAGTTTAGGGGAGAGGATGTACTTACTATCTACCGTCGGTTCCAGTAAATCGGAGAGAGAAGGGCGCTTGTCCGGATAAAAGTCTTTAATGTCTCTTAGAGAAAAACCGTCTTTCAGGCTCAGGTCGCGGCGAAAACCAATAAGGACGATACGTTCACGGTGCTGGGGTCGGAAATGACGGCCGTCGATGACTTTAGGATCATCCGCGCCCATGCTTTCGCTGTTTGCGACGTCGTAGCCAAGCTCTTCCAGCGTTTTCATGATGATGTTAAAAGTATTACCCTTATCGTGACTCTTCAGATTTTTAACATTTTCCAGAACAAAAATTGCAGGTTGTTTTGCCCGGATGATCCTGGCAACATCAAAGAAGAGCGTACCCTGAGTATCGCACTCGAAACCATGTTTGCGTCCCAAAGAGTTCTTTTTACTGACACCGGCAATGCTGAATGGCTGACACGGAAATCCCGCAAGAAGTACATCATGATCCGGGATAGAGGTATCGATAAATTTATATGCCTCTTCATCAGAAACCTCGGGCCTGTTGCTAAGAGTGATGTCACGGATGTCTGAATTGAAGCGGTGCTCGTTCTCATCGCAATACCAGTTCGCCCGGTAAGTACGGCTGGAATAAGTATTCCATTCGCTCGTGAAAAGACATTTACCACCGATGGCATCGAATCCGCTTCGCAGTCCACCTATACCTGCAAACAAATCGATAAAGCTAAAGTGCCTGTCCTCGTAATCAGCTGGTCGTGAAGGTATTAAAGACTGTAGATAACGTCCATCAGCGATACTCAGCTCACAATGTTCAGGTTTGCCTTTAACCTGAAGTTTAAGCGAGGCTCGGGACCAGTTACTGCCATTTTCATCATTTAAAACCTGAGCCAGATATTTCAGATCATAAATGGTCGAAGCTATTAACAAAGTTTTGTGGATAAGAGATTGAGCTTTATCCACATCATTCAGGTCTGTTTCATGCTCATGAGTATAATGCTTCATCCTAACTCTCTCAGGAATAATATCTTTGAGATAGATTAACACGCTTAATTTGGATTATTTTTTGGTTCAGGTTCTAAATCTTTTGTGATTTTTCTGCCTTTAAGATGCAAAAAGATATGTTTTAAGCCCGTCCATGAATTTATGACTTGTTAAAATAGTGCCTATGAATAGCCTTGTGTATACATGTCTGCACTCAACAAATTCAGGTGAAATGATGTGTTATCTAAAAAAGTTACTTTTGCCAATCATGATCGTTTTATTCCCTGCGGCGTCCTGGGGGAACTCAACAACTTTTGAGGCAAAGGTGGTTAAGATAGTTGACGGTGACACCATAACTGCGCTGGATGCTCAAAATACAACCATCAAAATACGGATGTATGGTATAGACGCTCCTGAATCCAAACAGGCTTTTGGGCAAAAAGCAAAGCAGGCCTTAACCACAGCTATTGCAACCAAAATCATTACCGTGAACGACCATGGTATAGATATGTATGGCCGAATGTTAGGGACCATTTGGTTAGATGGTTATGACATTAATGCTTCTATGGTGGACAGCGGATATGCGTGGGTATATCGGTTCGAAGATAACGCCATTGTCCCGAGCTACCTCAAGTATGAATCCGCAGCACGAAAAGATGCAAAGGGGTTATGGGCAGACCCCAACCCTGTCCCTCCGTGGCAATGGAGACAGTTAAACGAAAAGCCCAGAAAGGTTAAAGAGAAGAAATGACCATGATGAAAGAGGATCATCCGTTACTTCAGTTGGTACTCAACGATTCCGGTCGTCTTGCTATGCCTGTTTATGATAGAGACCAACAGTATTGCCCGACTTGCCTTGCAGAGGTACTGAAGAGTGAGGATGGAAGGTTGTCGCATGTCGGGCATGAAACTCAAATTAAATGTATTCCTTCTATTTCAGTAGTTGTGACAAAAGCAATAATAGAGATGTTAAGTGATGGAGAAAAAATTTATGTAAGTCCAATCCGAAACCGAGGACGAACTCTGGCACCATCAGTGATTTTTTCTCCTGACACACACACATTTAAGCCATTTATAAATACAGACTATCAGCCTGTAGGCGCAAACTGGAAAAGTGACAAGGGTTATAAACTAGGCCTTTTTTATCTCAAAGACCGAGCTAGCTCTATTAATAAAGAGGAATTTGATTTCATTGCTGTTATTGACCCAGATATATTTCTTAACGAATTTAATTCTTTATGGTTTGTAGATCAGAACGCACCAATGGAACAGTTGAAGCAAATCCTCCGATCAAAAAATAATTCTTCTGCATGGGTAAAATGGCCTGGTAAACTCGACTTAGCAAAGAAAACCAATTATAACGATAATTTCTGGTACGACAATCAATCTGATAGTGCGGAACTTAACTGCACTGTTTCCGTTGTAGGTATAGAAGGTAACAGTTCAGGTGAAACAATTTATAGATTACAAACTATGCTAAAGCATAAGTTTAATGAATATCAACTGGTTCGGTCTTTGGGTACTATTATGCTTCTTGATAATACCGGGAATATGGTCTCATCAAATCACCCGAATTTTGACATCATCTCAAGCGCATGTATAAGTGGAGTACGTGATTTTGTTCGCCAAAACCCATGGGTAGTTAGACAGACAACTCTTAACACTTAATTATCTTTAAAACAAAGTCCACTCCATTACTTAAAATGTTTTTCCCATAAGTCAGTTTTCGGACTTTTCACCACAACGACATGTAACAAAAAATGTAACTGTTACAGTGAGTTATCAGTACAAAAGCACACATCCGCACCAGACGGGGACCACACCAATTGCATTGATCTAAGTCAATGAAAGATCACATATGTAACATTCAACCATCAGGGCAGTTACTTATAGTTAATAGCCCTGCAAATGACGACATAAGCAGTTAACAAAACAACTTTTTCCCCAATACCTAGAGGTGCACTCTGTTACAAAACAGAGGAAAATTCTTAAGAAAATTCCAATTGCAGATCTTTGATCTGCAAAGTTGATCTATGTGAGCAATATGTTCTATCATCGCTTTGTAAAGATACCTTGTGGTAACTATCACCACTGTCCAACAAAGGGAATGATATGGCAGATTCCAGCTTCCAGAATGAAGTGCCAAAAGCACGTGTCAACATCCAACTTGACCTGCACACGGGTTCCGCCCAAAAGAAAGTCGAGTTGCCCTTAAAACTTCTCGCGTTGGGAGACTTCAGTAACGGCAAAGAAACCCTCCCGCTTTCTGAACGCAGTAAGTTAAATATTTCCAAAAACAACTTTAATAGCGTTCTGTCCGAGCTTAACCCAGAGGTCAGCATTGATGTTGCTAACACCCTGAGAGGTGATGGTTCTGAAGAAAATATCAAACTCAGCTTTTCTGAAATGAAAGATTTCGAGCCTGAAGCAATAGCAAAGCAAATTCCTCAACTTCGTGCCATGTTAGCCATGCGCAATCTCCTTAGAGACCTAAAGTCAAACCTCCTGGATAACGCCGAGTTCCGCAGATCTCTTGAAACCATACTGAAAGACCCGGCTCTGAGCGAAGAATTAAGACAAGAGCTGAATGCCCTTGCACCTGCCGAATAACAGCAAAATGTTTTTTTAATGGATTAACAGAGAGGATGCTGATGTCTGTGAATACTGAAACACAATCGGTGCAGGGGAACACTACTGTACTTGAGAATAACCCAGACAGCGTGTATGCCTCGCTGTTTGAAAAAATTAATCTGAATCCAGTTTCTCGCCTGGGTGACATTACTGAATATCAGGACGACAGCGTCATGGCCGATGCCTCGGCAGATGAGCGAGTGACCGCAGCCATTCAGGTTTTTATGCAGGTTATTTCAAAATCAGGCCAAAAAGTTGAGAAGCTTGATAAATCATTGCTTGATTCGCATATCGCAGAGCTTGATTATCAAATCAGTCGCCAGCTCGATGAAGTTATGCACCACCCGGAGTTTCAACGCGTAGAGTCACTCTGGCGCGGGCTTAAGCACACGGTTGATCGCACAGATTTCCGCCAGAATGTAAAAATAGAAATTCTTGATGTTTCTAAAGACGATCTACGTCAGGATTTTGAAGACGCTCCGGAGATTATCCAGAGTGGTCTTTATCACCATACTTATTCGATGGAATACGATCAACCTGGCGGAGAGCCTATCGCTGCAATCATTTCGTCGTATGAGTTCGATTCCTCCGCTCAGGATGTAGCGTTACTCCGTAATATATCAAAAGTTTCAGCAGCCGCTCATATGCCGTTTATTGGTTCTGTAGGACCTAAATTCTTCCATAAATCCAGCATGGAAGAAGTCGCGGCCATCAAAGACATCGGTAATTATTTCGACAGAGCTGAATATATCAAATGGAAAGCGTTCCGTGACTCTGAGGATTCCCGCTACATTGGGCTGACTATGCCACGTGTGTTGGGCCGTCTGCCGTATGGTCCGGATACCGTCCCGGTGCGCAGTTTCAATTATGTGGAGGAAGTGAAGGGACCTGATCACGAGAAGTATTTATGGACGAATGCATCCTTTGCTTTTGCTGCCAATATGGTGAAAAGTTTTATCAATAATGGCTGGTGCGTCCAGATTCGTGGCCCTCAGGCTGGCGGTGCAGTTCAGGATCTGCCTATCCATCTGTACGACCTCGGTACCGGTAATCAGGTAAAAATACCGTCCGAAGTGATGATACCGGAAACTCGTGAGTTTGAATTCTCGAATCTGGGATTCATTCCGCTAAGTTATTATAAAAACAGAGATTATTCCTGTTTCTTTAGTGCAAACTCCGCCCAGAAGCCTGCGTTGTACGACACTGCGGATGCGACCGCCAACAGCCGCATCAATGCCCGTCTGCCATACATCTTCCTGTTGTCACGTATTGCGCACTACCTGAAGCTCATCCAGCGTGAAAATATCGGTACCACCAAAGACCGTCGTCTGCTTGAGCTGGAGCTCAATACCTGGGTGAAAGGTCTGGTGAC
Source organism: Lelliottia sp. SL45 (assembly GCF_026672535.1). Taxonomy (NCBI): domain Bacteria; kingdom Pseudomonadati; phylum Pseudomonadota; class Gammaproteobacteria; order Enterobacterales; family Enterobacteriaceae; genus Lelliottia; species Lelliottia sp. SL45. Next base: position 105,894 of record NZ_JAPPRH010000012.1, on the reverse strand, counting down.
CGAGATGACCGATCCGGGCGATGATCTCCAGGCTTCACACCCGCTTCGCGATGCCAAAGTCATCGTTGAAGACATAGAGGATAACCCGGGTTTCTTCCGCGTGAAACTCTTTGCCGTCCCTCACTTCCAGGTTGAAGGCATGGACGTCAACCTGTCGCTGGTATCCCAGATGCCTAAAGCAAAAGCATAAGGCAGGGCAGGGATGAAAATTTATCGTCCACTGTGGAACGAGGGGGCTTTACTGTCCCCTCAACAGTTCCAGCAGCAGGCTGAATGGGAGTCTTTTCGCAGTGCCGGTGCATCAGCACTGGCATCCCCATTCCCCTGGGGCGTGGAAAAGATTGAGTTTAATGACAGTCTTCTGTCGTCCGGTCTGATTCAAATTACGCAGTTACGTCTCTGGCTGGAAGATGGTTCGCTGATTGACGCACAAAGGAGCGATCTGCCTCCGCCACCACGTGAGTTAGATGCCAGCCTGCTGGCAGGCCGTGATGCGGTAACCGTCGTTATAGCACTGCCTCACATGCAGCCAGGTGTTGCCAACGTTGAACAGGAAGGCGTCACTCCAGACCGTCCGCTCCGTTATCGTGAAGAATGGGTGACGTTGCAGGATGCCTTTGGCTCTGAAGAAGAATCCATGGCCGTTGCCCGGTTTAACTTCACTATCCGGTTTGCTCATGAAAGTAATGATTCCTGGAAAGTCTGCCCGGTAGCAAGGCTTATCCGGGATGGACAAAATGCGTGGCGACAGGATCCGTCTTTTATTCCTCCAGTGGCATCTTTTGGGGCAAGTCCGGTCCTTCGAGAACGTCTGGTGCTGCTCAATCGCCAGCTTCGTTCCCGACGCCAGCGACTGATGACAATGCGTCGTGAAAGTAACGAAAGACTCGCCGATTTTGCCGTCGCCGATGTATCCCTTTTCTGGTTGCTGAATGCGCTGAATTCCCACGCCAGGGTGCTGACGGAATACGAACGTTTTCCTTCCCGTCCACCAGAACAGGTGTGGGCAGAGCTCGCTCGTCTGGCAGGCAGTATGCTGACTTTTTCTCTGGACCATGATCTTGACGCCATACCGGGCTATGACCACGAAGAACCGGCCAACGCATTTCCTCCGCTGTTCGACCTGATAACGGGTTTGCTGGAAGCAAGTCTGCCATCCCGGGTCATTGCTCTGGAAATGTCCCGACCGGACGGACAGACCTGGAAGGCCAACCTCCACGATATCCGCCTGCGTGAAGAGGCTGACCTTTATCTCTCTGTGCGCTCGGATATCCCGGCATGGCAGGTCGCCGAGAAATTCCCTGCACTCTGTCAGGCGGGTTCACCTGATGATGTCCGCGAGATCTATGGTGCGGCACTCAAGGGGATCCCTTTGATCCCGGTGAGCAGAGTCCCGGCAGCATTGCCTGTACGCATGGAAAACCAGTACTTCGCCCTTGATATGGAAAGTCCCGCTGCACATGAAATGCAGGAGCAGGGGGTGTGTATGTTCTATGTGCCTGAGCTACTTGGCGCCCTTGAACTTGAACTGTTTGCGGTATTGCGCTCATGAGACAGGATATCGATATCGACCAGCTGATGGCGGAGACCTGGCTTACCGTCACCATGCTTAAAAAAGGTGCCGTCACGCTTGATGGCACTGCGCTTTACAACAAATGCGTTAAACAGGTTGAAACTGTACGGGAAGCGCTGGAGCGTGCCGGTTATGACGACGCCAGTGTGGAGCATATTTCCTACGCACAATGTGCCCTGCTGGACGAAACGGTGATGAGCCGTAAGTCTGAAAAAAGCGAGGAAGGAGAGGAGCCGAAAGTTGATGAAGGCCAGGTGGCCTGGCGTAAAGCGCCGCTTCAGGCACGTTTTTTTGGCTCACTTCGGGCTGGTGAAGCACTATGGGATCGCCTTGCAGAAGTTCTGCGTCAGCCCTCACCAAACCCAGCCGTTTTAACCTGCTATCACCGGGTGATAGCGCTGGGCTTTCAGGGGTTATACAGCCTGAGCGCGGTCAGCCAGTCGCAACGTGATGAGGTAATGAAAACCCTTTCTGAACGTGTTTCTCCGCCTGATGCAGACCTGTCTCTGGTTGTTCACCGGATGGGTAAACATCGCTGGAGTCTGATGCGCTCAGTCTGGTTCTGGATAGCGCTCGCCGTCATTCTTACGGGCGTTACCTGGTGGGGTGGCCATCTCTGGCTCCAGGCACTCTTGTCAGCACAAATACCGGAGCTGCATGGCTAATGCGTAGATCAGTCATCATTCCGGTAGTCCTGCACGCCCTGGCAGCCGTTGCCACGTTGTTATGGTTGCTGTGGTATTTCATCCCGACAGGCAACGTTTTTAACGGTCTGTCCACGCTGCTTATCCTCGTTCTGGCAGGCTGGTATGTTTTTAAAAACTGTCGGAGCGAAGAGCCCACATCTGACGTTACCCTCCTGGCCGCTGAACTGCCTTTACCCGACGCCCAGGGGCCCGTTGTACTGGTGTGTGGTGATATGCTGGACGCGTTATTTCAGGGGAGTCCTCTGCGTAAAACAGCCCAGGGATGGTGGCTGCGGGCGGGTGACGTCAACCAGTTAACTGACGTTGTCCGCAGTATCCAGACGCAGTTCCCGCGCCAGGTTGGGCAGCTTTCGGTGATGTACCGCTGCCTTCCAGACCATCATCAGGATGAAGCCGTTCTTCGTTCCGCACTGAAAACGCTGCGCCAGCAGTGTAAGCAGATTAAATCCCTGACGGGTTTCACACTGCCTGTTGTGTTGAGTGCAGAATTTTCCGGGCCAGAAACGCCCTGGATAATCGTTCGGGGTGATAAGCCGATTGTCTGTCCGGTAAATGATTCGCCGCAGGCTTTCATCGACTGGCAGCAGGCGGAAGACAATATCCTGGCACTGCCAGCAGTCAGCGAGGCATTTTCCTTTATCCGTAATACGCTGGCTGAAGAGCTGGAAAAGCCTGATCGGTTAACGCCTCCAGCACGAGCATTCTCTGTGGCAATGCGCCTCGGTACTGTACTTCCCGGTACAGAGTCAGTCTGGGCCGACTGGCTATATACCCGCACCTGTTTGCAGTTTTTCAGAAAACCCGGGCAGACAGCACCGGCAAGTTTGTTTCCGGATGCGGTTCTGCCACTTCTGGCACCTTTTGCATCAACTGTGCAGGGGGGCCAGCGTACCCGTCGCCTGATCCTGCTGATGTGGCTGTGTGCCCTGACCGCATTGGGTATTTCTGCGCTCAATAACCGAGACCTGATCCGTCAGGTGAGTACCGATTTACAGCGCTGGAATGCAATCCCGATGAACCACTATCGCCCTAAGGCAGAATCACTGGCCACCCTGAAGCAGGATGCGCTCCTGCTTGAACGCTGGCAGCGCCAGGGGGAGCCTTTGCGTTACAGCCTGGGCTATTACCCGGGCCAACGACTGTGGCTGGCCCTGCAACAGGCTATCGATACCTGGACGCCTCCACCAGCACCTGAACCAAAACCGGTACCGAAAATTGTTCGTCTCGACAGCATGTCGCTGTTTGATTCCGGTAAGTCCGTGCTGAAACCGGGCTCAACCAAAATGCTGGTCAACTCGCTGGTCGGAATCAAAGCCAGACCAGGCTGGCTCATCGTGGTCAGTGGCCACACAGACAATACGGGTAGCGTTCAGCTCAACCAGACCCTGTCTTTACAACGGGCTGAGGCCGTCCGTAACTGGATGCGTGATACCGGGGACGTACCGGAAAGTTGCTTTGCCGTGCAGGGTTACGGTGACAGCCGACCGATTGCATCAAACGACACGCCTGATGGCCGTGCGCATAACCGGCGTGTCGAGATCAGTCTGGTACCGCAGGCTGACGCCTGTCGTCTGCCAGGCGCTAAACACGCGTCACAGGATGTACGTGACGTTTCAACTCAAGAAATGGAGAAGTAAAACATGGCAATCCCAGTTTATCTGTGGCTGAAAGACGATGGCGGTGCTGACATCAAGGGTTCCGTAGATGTGAAAGATCGCGAAGGAAGCATCGAAGTTGTTGCTCAGGAACATAACCTGTACATCCCGACCGATAACAATACTGGCAAACTGACCGGCACCCGTATTCACACGCCGTTCCTGTTTACCAAAGAAATCGACTCTTCCAGCCCGTATCTCTACAAAGCCGTGACCACGGGCCAGACCCTGAAGTCTGCTGAATTTAAGTGGTACAAAATCAACGACGCAGGCCAGGAAGTTGAGTATTTCAACACCAAACTGGAAAACGTCAAACTGGTGAAAGTTGCACCAAAAATGCACGACATCAAGGATGCCTCCTTCGAGAAGCATAACCACCTTGAGCAAATCGAGCTGCGCTACGAAAAAATCACCTGGACCTACAAAGACGGCAACATCATTCATTCCGATTCCTGGAACGAACGCACCACAGCATAAGACTCTGGCGGGCAGATCCCTTCTGTCCGCCTTTTTGTTTTGCTCCGCACAGCGCCTGTCAGACGGACGCTTTGCAGAGCAGTCTCACAATTTATCGGCATGAACCTTATGGGCATCGGTTGACGGCCAGGGGCGGTAGCGTGCCTGAACAAGAGGGAACGACATGGAACATCATTCAGCAGTCCTGCTACGACGACTTAACCCTTATTGCGCCAGAGCACTGGAGGGGGCGGCTTCTTTATGTCAGACCCGTGCGCATGCAGAAATCACGCCTGAGCACTGGCTGCTGAAACTGCTGGAGCAGGGGGAAGGTGACCTGACCGTTCTTGCCCGACGCTATGAATGGGATATGGATGCCGTCTGGCAGTCACTTCTGAGCTGGCTGGATGCACAGCCTCGTTCAGTTCGCACACGCCCGGAGCTTTCTGCTTCCCTCCAGACCCTGCTGAAACAGGCCTGGCTTGCCGCCACGCTCGCGGGAGATGAGCAGATCCGCAGCATACATTTGCTTACGGCCATGGTTGAAACGTCAGGGTTGACACGCTGCGATGGCCTCTGGCCTTTAATGACGCTGACCACCAGCCAGCTGGAAAGGTTACGTCCTTTGCTGGAAGCCCAGTCGGATGAGCGGCATGACGTTGCGCTCAGTGAGCAGGCTGGCAATGTCAGCATTATTGGCCGGGCTGCGCCGTTACAGCATGAAGCACAAAATCAGGCTGAAGGCGGAAGTGCGCAGCCTGCCGTTTCACAGGAAGAGTCCGTTCTCAATCGTTTTACCGTTGATGTGACTGCCCGTGCCCGGGAAGGAAAGATTGACCCGGTCTTTGGTCGCGATAACGAAATCCGGCAGATGGTGGATATTCTCTCCCGACGTCGTAAGAACAACCCCATTCTGGTGGGTGAGCCAGGCGTCGGCAAAACGGCTCTGGTTGAAGGCCTGGCGCTACGTATTGCTGAGGGCAATGTGCCCGAAAGTCTTAAGCCTGTTATCGTCAGGACACTGGATCTGGGTTTGCTTCAGGCGGGTGCCGGTGTAAAGGGTGAGTTCGAACAGCGTCTGAAAAATATCATCGACGCCGTCCAGCATTCCCCGGTGCCGGTGCTGGTCTTTATCGATGAAGCTCACACCATCATCGGGGCTGGTAATCAGGCAGGCGGGGCAGATGCCGCCAACCTGCTGAAACCGGCGCTGGCTCGCGGCGAACTGCGCACCATTGCTGCCACCACCTGGAGTGAGTACAAGCAGTATTTCGAACGTGATGCCGCCCTTGAACGCCGCTTCCAGATGGTCAAGGTTGATGAGCCCGATGATGATACGGCCTGCCTGATGCTGCGCGGTCTTAAATCCCGCTATGCCGAACACCATGGTGTACATATTACCGGCGAGGCCGTACGCGCAGCGGTGACACTTTCCCGCCGATATCTGACCGGACGCCAGCTGCCTGATAAAGCAGTGGACTTACTGGATACCGCAGCGGCACGGGTACGGATGAGCCTGGACACGCTGCCTGAACAGCTCACCCGGTTGCAGGCCCAACTGACTGCGCTTGCTATGGAACAACAGGAGTTACTGGAAGATATTTCCCTGGGTAACACCGTTGATGCCAGCCGTCTGCCGCAGATCGAACAGCTCACACTGGAGCTCAATCAGCAGAAAGCTGCCCTTCAGTCACAATATGAGACCGAAAAGCAGCTTACCGACTCGCTGAAAGCCTGCCGGGAAGACATCAGCCGACAGAAGGAGATCTCCGCCTTCCAGCAGGAGCTCTCCCAGATTCAGAATAACAGCCCTTTACTGGGTCTGGATGTTGATGTCCGCACCGTTGCAACCGTTATCGCCGACTGGACAGGGGTTCCTCTCTCGTCGCTGATGAAGGATGAGCAGACCGAATTACTGACGCTGGAAGAGCAGCTGGCAACCCGTGTTGTCGGCCAACATCCTGCCCTGAATGCCATAGCCCAACGACTGCGAGCGTCAAAAACCGGCCTGACGCCGGAGAACGGGCCGCAGGGTGTGTTTTTACTGGTGGGGCCAAGCGGGGTGGGCAAAACAGAAACCGCGCTCGCACTTGCTGACGTTATGTATGGTGGTGAGAAATCGCTCATTACCATCAACCTGTCTGAATACCAGGAGCCACACACGGTCTCGCAGTTGAAAGGCTCCCCTCCGGGCTATGTAGGATATGGTCAGGGCGGCATTCTGACCGAAGCCGTTCGCAAGCGCCCGTACAGCGTGGTGCTGCTTGACGAGGTGGAAAAGGCACACCGGGATGTGATGAACCTGTTCTATCAGGTATTCGACCGGGGCTTTATGCGTGACGGAGAAGGGCGTGAAATCGACTTCCGCAATACCGTGATCCTGATGACGTCCAACCTGGGCAGTGATCAGTTGATGCAGCTGCTGGACGAGCAACCAGAAGCCACGGAGAGCGATCTGCATGAATTGTTACGTCCGATCCTTCGCGATCATTTCCAGCCAGCACTGCTGGCTCGCTTCCAGACGGTGATATACCGCCCACTGGCAATGGATGCCATGCGTACCATCGTCGACATGAAACTGGCACAGGTGAGCACGCGTCTGCAACGGCACTACGGGATCTCCACTCACATTGGCGAAAGCCTCATCGACACCCTGACGACTGCCTGTCTGCTGCCGGATACCGGTGCCCGTAACGTCGACAGTCTGCTTAACCAGCAGATCCTGCCGGTTCTGAGCCAACAGTTACTGGGCCATATGGCGGCAAAACAAAAGCCATCCTCGCTAAAACTGACCTGGGATGACGAACAGGGCATTGTGCTGGCATTTGACGAACAGGCAGAAGGAGAGGGGGCATGAGCGGAACACTTATCAGGAAGGCCACCGACGCGGTGCAACAGCTGTCAGGGCAGTCACGTTATCGGGTTGATGTGCATGAATGCAGCGATTTCCTTGATGTTCTGCGTTACAGCGCGGTTGAATCTCTTAGCCAGCCCTGGCGCTATGACGTGGCGGTAACCTGCTCCTCTAAGGATATCGCCTGTGACACGTTACTGCTGAAACCGGCGTCATTTACTTTCCAGACCCCGATGTTTGACGGAACACCGGCTCTGCCGGTCCGGACGGTTTATGGGGTGGTGGAGTCATTTCGCCGGATATCCACGTCCGGTGATGATACCCATTACGCACTGACTATTGTTCCCCGTATTGCTCTACTGGGCTATACGAAAGGGAGCGAGATCTACCTCAATCAGTCGGTTATTGAGGTGGTTGAACAGGTACTACGTAAACACGGGCTGGAAGGGCCTGATTTTGAGTTCCGGCTCTCCCGGGAATATCCATCCCGGGAACTCATAACCCAGTGGCGGGAAACCGATCTTGAGTTTATTCAACGCCTGCTGGCGGAGGTGGGGATTTACTGGCGCTATGAAATGGACAGCCGTCTTGAACAGGACGTCGTGATTTTCCAGGACAGCCAGGAGCAGTATGAATTTGGTGTCACCCTGCCATTGCGTAATCAGGCCGGGATGAGCGACAGCGGGCAGGAGAGCATCTGGGATATTCAGACCGCATACAATGTGGTGAGCGGAAGTGTGGCCACCCGTGACTACAACTACCGCGAAGCGCTGAAACCTCAGGACAGCACTGAAAGCATTTTTAGCAAAGAAGGGATCACCGCAGGAGAAACGTACCATTATGCGGAACCCTTCCTGACTGAAGGTGATACTGAAAGCACAGAGACCGGAGCATACTTCGCCCGTCTGCGTCACGAACGCATTCTGAATGCGCAATATCACGTCACCGGGCATTCCTCCAGCCCTCATCTGGCTCCGGGTCAGGTACTGGAAACGGACGGAACGCTTCCCGATGCCGTCAGGGAAGGCATCGTCATCACCACGGTGCGCACCAGCGGTTCGCGCAAAAGTAGCTTTACGCTGACGTTTGAGGGTATCCCCTACAGTGAAACCGTCTGTTATCGTCCGGCACTGCTCAATCGTCCGGTGATATCCGGCTCGCTGCCTGCCCGGGTGGAAAGCACACAGAAAGGCGACACCTATTCCTGGCTCGACCCGGACGGGCGATACCGGGTAAAACTGGACTTCGACCGCAGCAGTACTGAACAGGGTTATGCCTATTTGTGGCTGCGACTGGCTAAACCCTATGCCGGTGATACGTACGGATTCCACTCCCCGCTTCTTGACGGAACTGAAGTGGCCGTCGTCTTCGACGGCGGAGACCCGGATCGTCCCTACATCGCTTATGCCCTGCATGATTCAGAACATCCAGACCATGTCACCAGTGACAATCATACGCGGAACGTGTGGCGTACCCCGGCGAACAATAAGCTGCGGATGGAGGATAAGCGCCAGGAAGAGCATATCAAGCTCGCAACGGAATACGGCAAAACGCAGCTGAACCTGGGACACCTGGTCAACAGCCAGCGTGAAAAGCGCGGGGCTGGTTTTGAACTGCGAACGGATGAGCATGGCGCAGTACGTGCGGCAAAAGGGCTGTTCCTGACGGCTGATGCCCAGGCCAAAGCCCAGGGACCGGTACTGGAAATGGCGCCAGCCATCAATCAGATTAACCAGGCCAACAGCCAGATGCAGGCCCTGAACAGCGCCGCTGAAGCCGCCGGAGCCCTGGTCTCTGACATCAATACCCAGATAAACTTTGTGACCGACAAAATCAAAGACCTCCAGTCTTCGGTCCTGCTGGGTAGCGCTCCGCAGGGGGTGGCATTTACCTCAGGTGAACATCTTCAGCTCAGCAGCACCCGCAATACCATGATCAATGCCGGTCAACATCTTGATATCGGTGCGATGAAAAATCTTTCTGTAACGGTAGAAAAAGCCCTGGGTATGTTTGTGCATAAAGACGGGGCGAAGCTGGTCGCGAACCAGGGAGACATCGAGATTCAGGCTCAGCACAACACGATGGCCCTATTTTCTGAAAAGCAGCTGACGGTGACCAGTAGTGAAGACGAAATAATTATCAGCACCCCGGAAACGCTTACGCTGAACGGTGGCGGATCTTACCTGAGGCTGAGTAAGAACGGCATTGAGCATGGTTCATCAGGTGAGTTCATTATGAAGACGTCTGACTATCTGGTACCAGGATCGGGCGCAAATCTCCCCAACGAAACACCCAATTTCAGCCTGACGGACATCACTCAGGAAAACAAAATCAGCAGCAAGTCATTTAACGACTGACAGGGAGTGTGAATCGTGTCTGTATTACCCAAAATTGTCTGGCCGATCCCCTCCAACAGCCGGGGAAGTGAGTTCAAAAATCAGGAAGAGATCCTCTCTCATGTCGGGGGAGAATCCACCGGGCAGTATATGATTGGCCGCAGTGGCATGTGGCATGGCGGGATCCATATCACGGAAGCCACGACCCCGTGGTGTGCTCTTAGTGGAAAGTCTCCTCTTGAAGCACTGGATTTCCCGGTCCCCTTTAAAGGTGAGCAGGCCGTGCGATGCATGGCTGACGGGGAAGTGGTTGCTTATCGTGTCTGCAAGGATTATCTGACGCTTGCATGGGAATCCGGCCCACTGAGTTTTTCCGGTTCGTTTGTTCTGGTTAAACACTTTATTCAACCGGGAGAGAAAGAATCCAGCGGGCTGCATTTCTATACCCTGTATATGCACCTTGCCCCCTATTCAGCCTATAGTGTCAATCCGGCGGAAACAAAGTGGACAGTCCAGGATACGCTTACTGCCTACGATCCAGAATGGGTCATGACCGCCAGTACCAACAATAAAAGTACCAGTGAAAGCTATCGCAAGGGCACGATCCCCAAAGGATCTATTGTTGAGTGGGATAAAACAGACAGTGGCCTCCATACCGTTGCATTTAATAAGCGAGAGTATGGCCTTGTTACCTTTGTTAGCCTCTCAGAACAGGCGTTGAAAAAGGGCAAGAAAACATCCCTGAAACCAGGGCAGCAATACTGGATGCTTGTGGACAAAAACAACCTGTCCCCTGGCACTGATGGGGTGGTAAAGCCTTCCTGGTGGCAGAAACTCATGCCTCCAGCAAAAGAAGCGATGAAATTTGACCAGGTAGTATGCCCGACTCCCTTTGCTATCAGTGCAGGTGATCCTGTTGGTCATATGGGATATTATCAGGCACCTAAGGATGGCGGATATGAAGCGCGATACCAGGTTCATATCGAATGCACGAGTATGGATGATAACCTGGAAACGTTCCTGACCAACCCTGAGCAGGCTGGAGAAAAGATTCCAATCTGGCTTAAGTACGCTCCGGGACTTGCGTTGTACAAAAAAGATGTTGCAACAGGAACATTCACAGAAGACACAAGGGCAACAACCAGGGCGGGGATCCTTCCACTGAGTCAGGTGCAAACGGAAGTCGATAAGTCGACCAAACAGGAATACTGGCAGCTGCGACCAGAAAATGCTTACGTCCCCAAAGGCCAGGCGGAACCTCAACTTTTGTCGCAGTATGATCTGGCAAAGCTGGGCTTCAGAACTGAAACCGCAGAACCTGCCAGCTTTGATTACCTGGATGGAAAAAAACAGCCCACTGGATTCTTCCGTAACCTCTTCGATTCGCTCTACCAGGCCGCAATAGATGATACACGAACCAGTCATGCTCTCGTGAAGCATAATTATCAGCGCCTGCTGGATAAAATTGACAGCGGAAGTGACCGATATTCGCCAATGGAGTACTGGAGAGCACTTCATAATCCCGACTATCGTGACGTTATTCAGAAAACAATCGTAAAACATCCAAGCGACTGGTACTTCAAAAAAGGCGATGCTATCTGGCAACCGTTCCTCAATGCGCTGAAAAAAGATGCGCCTGAATGGAAGAAATACAGTGAAGATTTTATCGATAAAATGGCATGGATGCAGGATGTTACATCCGAAAAACTAGGACCTTCACTGTGGCATATGCATCCGATTATGTTCTTAGGCTTTATGAAAAAATCATCAGGAACATGGCCGCTTGGGAAAACTTCAGAGCGTTACGAATCTGGAGGAAGGGGGCCTGGTGTAATTTCATCTGGAAAAGGAGATCATGGTGGTGTGTCATATGGAATGTATCAATTATCTTCTAAAATGGGAACGGTTAATAAATATATTGCTGTGTCAAAATACCAAGATTTATTCGAAGGTAAAGTACCTGCCACACCTGAATTCAATAAAGTATGGAAAAAAATTGCGGTCGATCACAAAGAAGAATTTGCACAGGATCAGCATTTTTTCATTGAAAAAACACACTATCAAGTACAAATAGACTTGTTAGCATCTAAAGGGCTAAATTTCTCACATTCTCGTGCCGCAATCAATGATATGATTTGGTCGACTTCCGTTCAATATGGGCCTACAACTGGTTTAATTTCGAGAGCGTTGAAAGGAAAAGATTTTGAAACATTAACAGATGCAGATGTGATAACTATTGTTCAGGACTATAAAATAAATCACGTTGAAGATCTTTTCCCATCATCCCCGACTTGGTGGAACGATCTAAAAACACGAGCTCTGACAGAGAAGAAAGATTTATTAAAGTTAAACGAGTTGAATCTGGAGTTAAAAAATGAAGATTAATTTACTTGCATTACTAATTTGTTTGCCTGTTGTTTCTTTTGCAAAGGAACCACAAACTTGCAATTCCTCGATGCAATCTCATCCGGATATGATCGACTGCATACAAACCAACACAAAAAAAACAGAGGACTCCATTAAAGAGATAATTACCAAATCTGGCAAGGAGTATTCAATTGATATGGCGTTTTATAATAGTCAACGGAAGTCTATTTCTGAACGATGCGGCTTATATAACTCGATGGAAGGTCAACGAACAGATTTGATAGAAAATCAATGCGAATATGATGGTGTAGAGCAACTAAATGATTTTATTAAAACCTATATGAAGACGGTTGATAATTATTAAAATGAACATAAAACTCTCTTTGGCTATGTTAATTTTAATGGCATCGGCAACATATGCTCAATGTTCTCAAACCAAAGATGTTGATATGCTGGTAACGGCAAGTAAGGTTAAAAACTCTGGTTTTGTCGATGGGCAAACAGGTCGCGTTACTACTGACTTAAATGGTGACGGTGAAAAAGATATCATCGAGTATACGTTTCTGAGTTCAACACCACCCGGCACTTGTGATCAATCGGACTGTATGTCTAATCTCGACAACTCTCCTACTTTAACATTCGAAATCACAATGCATGATGGAAAATCAATAGATGCAGCATATATGTGTACATCCATTGGAATATCAAAAAAATCACACAAAGGGCTAAAAGATATTTTTTGCGGACCTAAATATATCTTGCGATGGAATGGTGACGAGTATGATACAGAATAAATATTCAAAAGCATTTACATGCCCTTGAGTCTAGAATGGGTCTCTTTAATTGTTGAACCAGGCGCTTATAGGTAAGTTAAATTACTAGTGCCTCCACTTGGTTGTTCAAATAAAATGAAGATTAAGAACAAAACACTGAGTTTACTTCTAATACTCCCTTGTATTTCACATGCTGCGCTAAACGACTATTCCAAGATTGAAACTGATTGTCGCAAAATGAATCAAGATATAAATAACTCTGTTGTAATGGGTTGTGCCGACCAGGCATCAGACGCCGCAAAGAAAGACATGAACATTGTTTACCAGAAAATATACAGAATCATTAAAGCGCGTGGAACACCTGACATTACAAGTAAATTCGAAACGGCGCAAAAAAACTGGATTGCTTCACGTGAAAATTGGTGTGATGTTCAAGGATTTATAATCGGTTCGCCAATGTACAGCGTATGCCGTATGGACATGAATATTTCTAGAGTGAATGAGTTAAATGACTTACTGGGACAGATTCAGAATTAATATGTCTGGAGGCTAGTTACTTTAACCTAATGATAATTATTAACTCGCAGAGGTCCTTATTAATGCTCCAGATTATCCGCAAAGGCGATAAAACTACCCACGGTGGTTCAGTACTGACCGCCTCAGAAACGATGAAATTCGGCGGTATTGGCGTTGCCCGTAAAGGTGACAAAGTGTCCTGCCCTGTTCCGGGACATGGCCCTACAACCATCGTAGAAGGCAACCCTGATTACCTTGATCATGGTATCCCGGTTGCCTTTCACGGTCATAAATGTGCCTGTGGTTGTACGTTGATCAGTTCATTTGCCACAGCCAAGGTTGCCTGATTATGCCCGTCTGGCTGGATGCCATCCCTGAACAGGCCCCTAAAGTAGCTCGCCCCGGCACTCTTCGCTGGGTGCTGTTCCTGGCATTTCTCATGCTGGGGGGCATAGCACTCACGCTATGGTGCTGGACGTCAGAAAGAACAGGATTTGTCTTCTGGTTCACCGCGCTGGGTCTTCCGTTTTGCACCTGGGGGCTTATTTTCGGTTTACGCCGGTTTGCCTATAAAGCTGAACAGGTGGGGGCCGCGGCCCGGAATGTCGAAAGAGAAAGACTCATCGACAGTGAAATTCGGCGCGGTCAGCGCTGCGCCTGGATCCTCGGCACTTATATTCAGAGTCCGGCCGGAAACAAAACCGACGATCTGCTGGAAGTAATGAAACTCGCCGCTCCCGCTATCGATTTCTCGCACCCAAGAGGATGTGACAAACCGGTCAGGTACGCGGCCTTAACAGAATATCAGACGGATTTATCGAAAGCGCTCAAAGCAGCAGTTACTAAGCTGACCACGCGTGTTGATGTAATCGTTCAGCCACTTCCACCAGAGCTGCCATGCTGGCTGATGCTGGACTGCGACCGTGACCTGTATCCCTTAGTTGAAGAGCAGCTAAAAGCCGAGCTCTTACTTAAAACAGGCAGGATATTTCGCCTGATGGCCGGAAAAGGACTGAGCGCGTTGGATGCCTGGCTGGATAAACGATGGGATACCCAGGGGATCCTGGTTGCCATCACCCTGTCTTTACCTGCATCTCCTCAGGAAGGAGACGCTGACGCTGTCTCGATGGTGGTGCTTAGCAATCGTAAAGCTCTCGCATATCCGGATGCATTACGTCTCCATCGCCCGGAAAGAGGAACTGAGGCCATGCTGACTAAAACGCTTAAACGTGCATTGCTCTGGGCCAACATCGGTCCCGACCTACTCCGGGGCAGCTGGATTTCTGGTCCGGGTCTGACAGCAGGAAGCGGCTGGAATAATGCCTGCGAGGCGAGCGGTGTGGAATTTAGTCTTTCTGAAGACAACGTCAGTATCGACCCGGTGCTGGGCTACACCGGCCATGGTGCCCCATGGGTCGCCATCACGCTTGCCGATGCAGCCTTTGAACAGCGCGGAGTGCAGGTTATCGCCGCACAACCCGCCGCTGACAAAGACGACATCTGGGTAGCGGTCATCACCAAAGAAGAAGTTCGCAAGGGAACGCCCAAAAATGTCTAAGGTAAAAGTAAAAACACTCATCGGCTCCGTTGTGACTGTCGCCTTTTTTCTGACGGTCATCGTGGCATTTCTGTTTTATGCCTTTCCGGAAAATGTCGCCTCTGCCACGGGGTTTGGACCGTATGACGGGCAACGGATCCTCACGTTCTGTGCCATCCTGGTTGCCGCGATGCTTTTATTCGGCTGGCTGATTGAGAAGGCCTTCGACGTCGCCGGTAAATCGGGGCTGTATTTCCACTGGGATCAGAAAAAGGCTCAGATGGTCGCCCCGGCAACAGGCACCATTACGAGCGAAGATGATGAAGAAGAGCCGGTCTTCAGCGAGGATGCCGTGTCCGAACACCTCCGTTTCCGTTATGGTCGTCGCTGGCAGAGTAAAGTGCGAATCCTGCTGGTGATGGGTAATCCGGACGACGTCCAGAAAGCGGCCCCGGGTCTGTGCCATGACCTCTGGCAGGAAGGTGATGGCAACGTGCTGATTTATGGCGGTGATGCGCAGTCACTCCCGGATGAAATCTTCCTTTCAAAACTGAAAAGCCTGCGATCCGGGCAACCGATTGATGGCATTATTCAGGTGATGAGTACCTCAGCCCTCCCGACGGACAGCGAGCGGGATGCTTTCTTGCGTTGCCGACAGAAAGCCGACCATCAGCTTGGCTGGCAGGCACCTGTCTGGCTGTGGCTGACTGATAAGTCAACCGGTGTTCATCAGGACGCGGAAACAGCTGCGACAGGGGTCATATTCGGGCCGGAAGGCACCGTTAAAGGTGCGGGTGAAGGGTTTTCTACACTGGCCCTACACCTGCAAAAAGCGGGTATGGCACAGATACTGAATAATCCGGCTGACTTTGGTCTTCTTCAGTTGTCCCTCCGACTGCGGCAGGAGCTGAAAGACAGTCTGGCTGTTTTACTCAGCGGGCTGATGCATGGATCTGCGGCCTGGCGTTTACGCGGTGTCATGTTCAGCCCTGAACTGGCCGTTGCCGGAACGGTACCGAACACGCGCCCCGACACACCGACATGGAAAGCCGTCATTGATGACTGTGATGCCGTCAGCGGCAGAAAGCTGGGCTTCGACTGGCTGAAGATGCTGCGGTTAATTCTGCTTTCCCTGATTGTTCTGTGGGGGGCCGGTACACTGCTGTCCCTGATCGTCAACCGTACCCAGATTTATCAGGCACAGGAAACGGCGAGGCAGGCAGCGGATACCGCAAAACCCCTGGCCGAACGCCTGCACAACCAGCTCGTACTCCAGCAAGCCATTGCCCGTCTGCAACACCGTGAGGCGACCGGCGCTCCATGGTACACCCGATTTGGTCTTAATCAGGACAGCGACACGCTGGCCGCACTCTGGCCGCTGTATGCGAAAAACAACGCACAGCTGATGAGGGATGCCACCGCAGATAGTCTCAGGCAGCAGCTGAATGCCTTTGTGCAACTGCCTCCTGCCAGTGATGCCCGTACGCAGGGTACACAGCATACCTACGACGTGCTCAAAAGTTATTTGATGCTGGCCCGTCCGGACAAAGCAGACGCAGACTGGCTGGCCAAAAACGTCATGAAAGCCTTACCGAAGCGTCAGAATGTGCCGGATGGCACATGGCAGGACCTGGCACCGAAACTGCTGGGCTTTTATGCGCAGAACCTCCCGGCTCATCCGGAATGGAAAATTAAGCCTGACGCTGAATTAATTAGCACGGTCCGTCAGATCCTGCTCAAGCAGATTGGCCAGCGCAACGCTGAGTCCGGGTTATATCAGGACATGCTTAAGCGCGTGGCCAGCAACTGGCCTGATTTAACGCTTGCCGATATGACCGGCGACACCGATGCCTCAACGGTATTCAGCACTGACGAAGTTGTGCCGGGAATGTTTACCCGCCAGGCCTGGGATGAACAGGTTCAGGATGCAATCGACCAGGTGGTCAAGACCCGCCGCGACGAAATCGACTGGGTACTGACGGATAAGACCCACCAGACCGGGAGTGATATTTCTCCTGAAGCGCTGAAAGCCCGCCTGACGGAGCGCTATTTTACCGATTTTGGCAATGCCTGGCTGAACATGGTCAACAGCATTCAGTGGCAGGAAGCCACGTCACTGTCTGAAGCGATTGCCCAGCTCAACCTGATCGGCGATGTCCGCCAGTCGCCGCTGGTGGCACTGATGAACACGCTGGCCTGGCAGGGAAAAACAGGGCAGAAAGGTGAGGCACTGGCTGATTCGATAGTGGACTCAGCGAAAAAGCTGATCGGTCAGAAAAAAAATGCCAGACAGTTTATTGAACAGGCACAGGGCCCTAAAGGTCCGCTGGATGGCGTGTTTGGACCGCTGATGGGGCTGATGGAAGGTAAAGAGGGCACCGGTGCCAACGGTAACCTCAGTTTCCAGTCCTGGCTGGCCCGCGTAACCCAGGTGCGGCTGAAGCTTCAGCAGGTCACCAGCGCCCCGGATCCGCAGGCGATGTCGCAGATGCTGGCCCAGACCGTGTTCCAGGGCAAAGCCATCGATCTGACCGATACCCGCGATTACGGCAGTCTGGTTGCGGCAAGCCTTGGGCAGGAGTGGAACGGATTTGGCCAGTCGTTATTTGTGCAACCGCTGGATCTGGCCTGGCGGCAGGTACTTGCCCCGGCGGCGGGAAGTCTCAATGCCCGCTGGCAGACAACCATTGTCGATCAGTGGAATAAGGCCTTTGCGGGACGGTACCCGTTTAAAGCCACCGGCAGCGATGCTTCCCTGCCGCTACTGGCTCAGTTCCTGCGTAGCGACTCGGGTCGAATCACGACCTTCCTGAAAACGAATCTCGGCGGGATCCTGCACCAGGAAGGGAATCGCTGGGTCGTTGATCCTTCCGCAAGTCAGGGGATGGTTGTCAGTCCGGATTTTCTCCGGGCGATGAATCAGCTGGCGGAACTGTCAGATATCGTGTTCTCACAGGGCGATGCGGGTGTTCACTTCGAACTGATGGTGCGTCCTTCACGGGATGTTGCCAGAGTGCAGCTTACCCTTGATGAACAAAACCTGGATTACTTCAATCAGATGGAAAGCTGGCAGAGCTTCACCTGGCCGGGGAATACGTACTATCCGGGTGTGTCACTCAGCTGGCGAAGTGTCAACAGCGGTATGCAGCTCTATGCAAACAACCAGGGTAACTGGGGTTTCATTCGCCTGCTGGACAAAGCCCTGATCACTCCACTCGATGCCAGCCGTACACAGCTGGTGTGGATCACCGCCGATGGCAATCCTCTGAAGTTCGTCATGCGCAGCGAGCTGGGCGACGGTCCGCTTGCCTTACTCAAGCTACAGGGATTTACGCTACCAGCGTCCATTTTTAACGTTGCCGCTGGCACCGAAGGCGTTGAGTAAAGATGAACAGGGGGATTCATCCTGCGCTGGCCTTTGCTAAACAGGTAGAGGGCTGGTCTCCGGGCGTATTCAGTCAGGTTGATAAGTGGCGGGAGACCGATTCACTTGCCCCATGGCGGTTTATGACGTTTCGCCAGTGTAAACGCTGGCTTGCGGACTGGCTGAAGCGTAACCCGGCGCCAGAAGAAGGGTTCCTTTGTCCTCAAATTATGAAGCGTTTCCCGCCGCATATTGTTTATATGACGCTTGCAGCCTGGCGAACCGGTAAAACACTGCTTCATTGCGACGAATCTCTCTTCCGGATGCTGGGTGAAACCCGTCAGACCGATGCTCTGTCAGGCGAAATGCTTCGCCGCCTGCCATTCTGGGGATTCTGGCTCGATTTTCCGGCTGACATGGTTTTTGCTGAAGGCCAGGGTGCGCTGATGGGCGCATTTTTCACCCTTGCCGATCATGATAACCAGACGGATGCACTGCTCGCCCTGACGCTCGCTCAGGATCCACTTTCCCGGGAGCACATTCCGATGGGAATGGAGTATCTCGCCTTAACCGATCCTGTCTCCACTGCCATCAATCAGCAGGAGGAGGGGATCCGAGGATTCTGGCACGCCGTGCTGCCGGTGCTGTTCTGGCTTTGCTCGGAGAACAGTGAATGGGGAAGACAGGGGAAACCTGTGAGACCCGCGCCCAGACGCGTCGGAAAGCATCAACGCCTCATCCCGCCGGACAAGCCTGTGCAGATTTTTGCAGGTGCCCGGGCCGGTTCCGCGCTCAGGCAGGTACCGCGAGCGCCGGAAGCCAGTACATCAGGGTACAGTCCCTCCACACCCCATCGGCGCCTGCGCCCCCATGTCAGAAAAGCCCACTGGCAAAGCTACTG
Organism: Lelliottia sp. SL45; assembly: GCF_026672535.1. Classification (NCBI taxonomy): domain Bacteria; kingdom Pseudomonadati; phylum Pseudomonadota; class Gammaproteobacteria; order Enterobacterales; family Enterobacteriaceae; genus Lelliottia; species Lelliottia sp. SL45. The sequence goes on along the minus strand of NZ_JAPPRH010000012.1, from coordinate 86,855 downwards.
GAAGGGCAAACCCACTCAGGGGGAGGAGAAAAGTATGCTGCTGAAATGGAAGCCACCACAAATCGTCAATGGCAAGGACGACGATTCTCTGGAAGCGGTCGTGAGATTTATGAAAGAGACTAACAAACGGGAAAAAGAATGAGTTCACCCGAAGATCTGTTAACCGCCTGCGCCACCAGCCTGGAAGAAAGGCAGCGCCTCATTTCCCGGGCAAATGATGCCCTGTCACTCTGGGATAACTGGCTGCACCCGTTCACCCCGGGGTCTGAAACCGGGGACGATCCTGCTTACGATGATAATTTTCAGCTTATGCGTGAAGAGATCAATAAGCTTTCGGGTACCGATTCAACGCTGTTGTGCGAGCTGGCCCGGACGTGTCTTTGCGAATGTGCCAAAGACATACGTGTTGTGACCTGGTATGTGCAGGCCCGACTCAGTCGCGACGGTGAAAAAGGGTTGTCCGAAGGCTTACTGCTTCTTGCTGCGATGCTGACCCGCTACGGGCAGACCTGCCATCCCCGGCGCCCCACTGCCCGGAAAGCTGCGCTGGAGTGGCTGAACAGTGCAAAAGTGATTGATGCACTGCTGTTATGGCCCGAAGTGGACAGCAATGATGCTGGTCTGACGGCGGGAGCCATAAGCCTGCTTGAATCCGCCGTGGCAGACTGGCCAGAAGCCGAGAAACCGTCTTTTGCAGGGCTTTGTACCGCGCTTGAAAACCGCCTGGCACGTTCGGGTGGTATGGAAGCGCTGGTCCCCCAGAACAGCAGTACTCAGGAGCACGGGCGTGAAGCTGCCCATTCGGATTCACCGCAACTTTCAGCGGTGAAATCGGGCCGCGATTTACTCGACCAGGCCAAGTTACTTTCCCGCTGGCTGAGCGAGCAGCCGCAGGGCTGGCTTGCCTCTCACCGGCTGATAAAGACCGTGCGATGGGATACGGTCGACCAGATCCCTCCGCTGGACAGTAGCGGGCGCACCCGCCTGGTACCGCCGAAGGCCGAGTACCGGGCTCAACTCAAGCGGCTCTACCTTCAGAAAAACTGGACTGAACTGGTTGAGCAGGCCAGCCAGATGTTTTGCGAGGGAGTGAATCATTTCTGGCTCGATCTTCAGTGGTATCTCTGGCAGGGGCTTAGCCATGCCGGTCACCCGTGGGATGCCTGGACAAACTCCGTCCTTCTCGATCTGCGGCTTCTTCTTCAGCGCCTTCCTGGCCTTGAAGGGCTGGCATGGAATGACGGAACGCCCTTCGCTGATGAAGTCACCACCGCCTGGATCGCTGAAAAAGTGAATGAGGAAGGTCTGCTTTACGGTGATGAACCCGCCACCGTTGTTAATAGCCAGTCCGACGATGTATTGCTTCTTGAATCCGAAGCTATGGAAAAAGGTGACGCGGAAGGACCCGAGGCGGCGCTTGCGTGGCTCCAGTCCCGACCGGGGATGGACACACCACGCCATCGCTGGCTGATACGCCTGCTGATGGCCCGGGTGGCAGAGCAGTATGGTCGAAACGATATGGCGCTTCACCTGCTTGGCGAACTGACCACCAGTGCACCACAGCTGACGCTGGAAGACTGGGAACCCGCACTGTTGTTTGAAGTCCAGGCTCGTCGCCTGAAACTGCTGCGCCTGAAAGCCGGTCGCAGCGAATCCGATAAAGCCCGTCTGATGCCTGAGATGGACACGCTACTGGCGGGTCTGATCGCCATCGATCCTGCCCGTGCCATGGTGCTCTGTGGCTAATGTTTTTTTAATCATTTTCAGGAATGCCGTGCATGGATGATTTAACCCTTCGCTACTACGAAGCTGAGATGCGTTACCTGCGTGAGGCGGGTAAAGAGTTTGCCCGCGCTCATCCGGATCGGGCAGCAATGCTTAATCTGGATAAACCCGGCGCCCGGGATCCCTATGTGGAACGTCTGTTTGAAGGCTTTGCCTTCCTGATGGGTCGTCTGCGTGAAAAGCTGGATGATGACCTGCCGGAGCTCACCGAAGGACTCGTGAGTCTGTTGTGGCCGCACTATATGCGAACCATCCCGTCGCTGGCCATCGTCGAATTCTCGCCAGACTGGCGTGGCCTGCGTCAGGCCGAAATGCTCGCGGAAGGCTTCTCCGTTCTGTCACGTCCTGTTGGGCCGCATAAAACAGCCTGTCAGTACCGGACAACCCGCGATGTGCCGCTACAACCGCTGCACCTTGCTGACGCCCGCCTGCATACAGAAACCGATGGCCGCTCTGCTATCCGTCTGCGCTTCGAATGCCCTGAAAAAGTGGACTGGAGTAAAACCGGGATCGACAAGGTCGCCATATTCCTTAACGCTGAGAGTCCGGTTAGCTCTGCGCTGCATCTGGCAATGACCCGCCGTGTACATGCCATGTATGCGCGCCATTCAAGGACATACACCGAACGTCATCAGTTTGATGGCTGGTGCAAACCCATGGGTTTTGATGACAATGACGGCCTGTGGAAGAAAGCCGATACTGCCTTCAGCGGTTACCAACTGCTGCTGGAATATTTCAGCTTCCGTCCGAAATTTATGTTTGTTGAGCTGCGTGGTCTCGACACCATCGGGCTCACTGAAGCCAGCTCCTGGTTTGAAATCGACATCGTGCTCAGTGAAGCCTGGTCATCTGATCTGCCTTTTGAAACGGAAAACTTCCGGCTGCACTGTGCGCCGGTCATCAACCTCTTCACCCTGGAAGCCGATCCGCTGACGCTTAATCCGCTGGATAACGAATACCTGCTCAGGCCGCTGCGTCTTCAGGATGGCCACACCGAGATTTACAGCGTCGATAACATCCATGGCGCGGTGAAGAATGGCAAACACCCCTATGTACCGTTCACCAGCTTCCGGCACCGGGGCGGTATGATGCGTCACGATGCCCCTGAACGTTATTATCACACCCGCGTGAAACGCGGCCCCTCTGGCCTGTATGACACCTGGTTGATCCTCGGCGGTCGCTCGTTCGAACTGGAGCAGCTGTCTGAGAAACCAGAGTCGCTCTCGATGCGGATCACCGGTACCAATGGTCAGCTTCCGCGTAAGGCACTGGAAAGTACCCTGCTGGACAGGGTGGTCAAAACCGGCAAAGTACCCGTCAGAGTATTAAACGTCACAGCACCGACAATGCCGCTGTATCCCCCTGCAAATGATCGTTTTCACTGGCGGGTGATGAGTCACCTCGGCTCAAACTTCCTCAGCATGATGGACAATCCGGAGGTTCTGCGGGGAACGCTGGCGCTCTATGACTGGACTGACGATGAGATGAACCTCCGTCGGCTTGAAGCAATCGTCGCGGTGAAGCACACCCTGATCCGCCGTTTTGAGAAGGGCTTTATGCTCAGGGGCGTGGACATTGAGGTCACGCTAAATACGGATAATTTTGCAGGCGAGGGCGACGTGAATCTCTTCGGCGAGATGCTGCACCGGTTCTTCGCGCTCTATGCCGATATTCACCTCTTTAACCAGCTCACGCTGGTGCTGCAACCAACAGGGAAACGACTGAGATGGCGCGAGAATCACAGCCAGCACATACCGGGCTGACGTTAGCCCTCAATAAGGACATCTGGCGGGCCAACTTCTACCGTTTCTGCCAGCTGCTTGAGCAGGAGGATCCGGACGCCCCTAAACTGGGTACCACCAGCCACCCGGGCAACGACCCGGTGCGTTTCAGGCCCTGGCCTGGTATGGGGTTTCCGGTCAGTACCCTGAAAGCGGTTGAAACCGATGAAGACCATCCGGAACTGCCGCCGACCGTCCGCACCACATTCCTTGGTATGTATGGCGTGGATTCGCCACTGCCGACGATGTACCTGGATGATATTGCGCAGCGCCGTGAAGGGCATGAGGCTGTCACCTCGTTTCTGGATATTTTCAGTCATCGAATAACCACGCAGTACTACCGGATCTGGCGTAAATACGCCTATCCCGCCACGTTTGAAGCGGGTGGCCGTGATGCCACATCACAGTGTTTGCTGGGACTGGTGGGACTTGGGATCCCAGGGACCGCTGAGCAGGTGGCTACGCCGGTATCCCGTTTTCTGGCGTTGCTCGGTACGATGCGATTGCCCACCCGCAATGCAGAAGGCATTCGGGCCCTGGTGAGCCTGCTGGCACCGAATACCCGGGCAATTATTACCGAACCCGACCCGGTTAAGGTCCATATCGATAACCGTAGTGGATTGGGGGCTAAAAACCGCATCCGTCTGTCGCAACGTGCCACGCTGGGCAAAACGGCCAAAGAGGCGTGCAGCCGGGTGCTGGTGACGCTGGAAACGGAAGATCCGGACGAGGCGGAAGGGTGGTTACCCGGCGGGATCCTGCATACCGATCTGCTGGTTTTAATCCGTGTTTATCTCGGCTACCGCAGTGATGCACGTCTGCGTCTGACCGTGCCAGTGAGATTGCTCCCGGAGCCTCGCCTGGGCAAGGGCAGGCGTATACAGCTGGGCAGAACCGGTTTACTGGGTCTGAAAGAAGGCAAACTCAGCAATAACCGGGAGAGCCTGACCGTCAGCCTGGGTTGCTATGAAGGGCTTCACTATTCCGCACTGCAACCCGCAGAAGACGGACATTACCGCTTCGACTAATCACGTATTCCCTCTCTCAATAAAGGAACTTTTGAATGGCAACAGTAACCCGCTGGTGGGCGCTGACGCTTATTGCCTGTGGTTTGCTCGCAGGCTGCGGTCTGACGCAGACCGTCACGGACGGTACGGTCAGCATCACGAAATCCATCTTCTACAAAAAAATCAAAACGCTGCATCTGGATTTTGCACCGCGTACGGCCATTAACGCCGATGGATCTCAAACGCCGCTGGCAACAATGGTACGGGTCTATCAGCTCAAAGATCGTAAAGCGGTTGATGCCGCCGATTACCAGACACTGCTTCGCAATGCCGATACCGTGCTGAAAGACGATGTCCTGGCCTCAAAGGCAATACTGGTGATGCCCAAAGGCAGCGTGTCTTTGAATATGCCCATGGATGTAGATGCACAGTTCGTGGCGGTGGTGGGACTGTTCAATCGTCCCGATCAGAAAAGCAACCGCTGGCGTCTGGTACTGACCCGTGACGACCTCGACCCGGACAAACCCCGGACCATCGAGCTGGGTGACGGCTGGCTCAGCCTTGTGCCGGTAAAGGAGTGACATTATGGATAACTGGCTGGCGCTTTTTGACGGGCAGACCCGCTATTTTCTGGATATCAACGACAGCCAGATAAAGCCGGATGTTCTGCGATTTCGGGGCCGGGAAGCACTAAGCGAACCGTTCAAATGGGACATTGAGTTCACAACCCAACAGGCGAATATCCCCCCTGAACAGGTCCTGATGAAATATGCCTCTTTCCGGATGCGGAGCGGTAAAAATGTCCACGGTATTATTACCCGCCTGGAATGGCTTTCCACATCAAAAGACCAGTCCCACTACCGGCTTACGCTCAGCTCCCGGCTGGCGCTCCTGGGATATACCCGGCAGTGCGCGGTATATCAGAATCAGTCTGTCCCGGAGGTGGTGGAGCAGGTGCTGCGTAAACACGGTCTGGAAGGCCCGGATTTTGAATTTCGTCTGGAGCGCACCTACCCGCCGCGTGAGCTGATTACCCAGTGGCGGGAAACGGATTTGCAGTTCATCCGGCGCATTCTGTCTGAAGTGGGCATTTACTGGCGCACGGAAATGGACAACACCCGCGAGCTGGATACGTTTATCTTTGCCGACAGCCAGCTGAACTACCAGTTTGATGTGAATCTGCCCTACAACGAGCCATCAGGCCTGTTCGACGGAGCAGCGGAGTCAGTCTGGGATGTGCGAACCTGGCATAACCTTGCCACCGGCACTGTCAGGACCCGCGACTACAACTATCGCACCGCCTCCACACCGATGGATACCACCGTCAGTGTTCGCAATGACGCGGTGACGACCGGGGAGCATTACCGTTATGCCGCGCCGTACCGCGAAGCGGGTGACGACACCGACCCGGAGCCGGTCACCGAAAGCGGGGCATTCTACGCCCGACTCCACCATGAGCGTGAGTTGAACAAGACTGCCCGTATTCACCTGTTCAGCAATGCGTCCCACCTCACGCCCGGACAAGTGCTTGAGCCTCAGGGGAGTGACCTCACTGCGCTGAAGGACGGTGTCATTCTGACGCTGGTGACCTTCCGTGGTGCCCGAGATTCGCGCCTGCATGTCTCGGTCTGGGGCATGCCTTACACCGAGCGTTATTGCTTCCGCCCGGTGGAGATCCCCCGGCCGGAAATCCCGGGCACGCTTCCGGCACGCGTCGAGAGTCGGGAAAAGAATGACCTGTACGCGCATCTGGATGACCAGGGGCGCTACAGAGTCAGGCTGGACTTCGACCGCGAAGGAACAGAGCAGGGCTTTGGGTATCTGTGGCTACGGATGGCGAAACCGACTGCCGGTGAAACGCTGGGCTGGCATACGCCGCTCATCGACGGTACGGAAGTGGCGATTGCGTACAGCAACGGCGATGTTGATCTGCCGTACATCGCGTATGCACTGCACGACTCTGAACATCCGGACCTCGTGAACCGGGACAATCACAGCCGCAATATCCTCAGGACGCCTGCCAACTCAAAACTGCGGATGGAAGACAAACGCGGCGAGGAGCACATCAAACTCGCCACGGAATACGGCAAGACGCAGCTCAACAGCGGGCACCTGGTGGACAACAAGGGAGAGTCTCGCGGCAGGGGCTCAGAATTGCGTACTGACGAGTGGGGAACGCTGCGAGCCGGGAAAGGGATGTTTGTCAGTGCCGATGCGCAGGCGAAAGCGCAGGGCGAGGCCCTGGACATGGATATCGCGCTGAAGGAAATCGAACAACTCAATCAACATCTGCAACAGCTGGAAATAGCCGCCGAAAAAGCCCAGGCACTGAAGGCGGACGTCGACAGCCAGATACAGATGTTTGAGCAACGGCTGAAACCGCTCAATGAAGCGGTGCTTTTCTCGGCGCCGGAAGGCATGGCCCTGACCAGCGGCGAAGATATGCAGCTGGCCGCAGCGCAAAACGTGGCTGTCAACGCCGGAGGTTATATCAGCGTCGGTGCGATGGGTAATATGACGGCACTGGCCGGGGAGAAGCTGGGTCTGTTTGCCCGTACGGGTCAACTCAGCCTGAAGTCCGGAGAAGGGCCGATAGATGTCCAGGCGCAAAACGCCAGCATGCGGTTGTTTGCACAGAAGAAGCTTACGCTGAGCTCAGCGAGTGACATCTCCTTTGCCGGGAAAAAACGTATCACGCTGATCGGCGGGGGCAGCTACCTGCGACTTGAAGCGGGGAAGGTGGAGTACGGCACGACAGCGTCGTATATGCGCAAAGTGAAGCGGACTATGGCTGCATCGGCCAGTGCTAAACCTCCGGTGGCTGTATCCTTGCCGCCTCCGGCGACCATGAGAGCGTTCAATCCCGAAACGCTCACCCCGTGGGTGACGCCGGTTTATGCAAAATCCTGCCTGAAGGAGAAAGGCTGCACGGATGCCGGTACTGCCGAAGAGCCCGTTGATAACTTTGGACAGATGACAATTTTTGCCCAGCCTGTCGAGGACGACTGCTGCGGTTACGGCCATCAGCATGAGCATGAGCATGCAGATGATGAAGTCGTTCAGCATGCCCAGTCAGCCAAAAAACGTAAGCCTGACGCCGGGGGCGCAAATGCGCCTGCTCAGGCAACAGCTGCACCGCTTGCTCTTGGGGCTGCTACGGGCGTGATGACCCAGGTCTGGGGGGAATGGTCCCTGACCGGCGTATTGGGCGCGGCCCGGGGAATTCCGTATGTAGGAGCGATGATGTCCGCACTCTACGTTCCATCTGCGGGCGAGGGGAGTGACAGGGTTCCTGGTCGGGATGAATTCTGGTACGAGGAAGAGCTGCGGCAGAAAGCCATCACCGGGGCAAAAGCAACAACCCGGGTGAGGTTCTTCTGGCGCCAGGATGAGAAGGGCAACATGCGGGTCTATGGCGTCCATACGGGTGAAGGTACCCCGTATGAAGGTGTCCGTACGGCAAACATGGTGTGGAATAGTGAACATAATCAATATGAGTTCACTCCAGCTCACGGTGCCGATGGTCCGCTGATTACCTGGACGCCTGAGAGACCAGAAGGCAGTGACCTTCCCTCACATACCGGCAGCGACATCAAGCCAATAGACCAGGCTACAATACTCGTCACGCCAATTCCTGACGGCAAAGATGAATACACGACCCCACCATTCCCGGTGCCGGATGAACGCGATCTTAACGATTACATACTGGTCTTCCCTGCTGACTCCGGGATTAAGCCGATTTATGTTTATCTGAAAGATGACCTGAGAAATCAAGCAGGCACAGCTACGGGTAATGGTGCTCAAATTGAAAATGGAAAAATGTGGCTGGATTTATCAGTTACCAACAGCGGGGAAGGTGCTAAAATTCCACACCATATTGCTGATAAACTCAGGGGTAGGAAATACAAAGACTTCAGGGAGTTCAGAGAGGATTTGTGGTTGGAAATTAGTAAAGATCCAGTGCTTTCTAAACAGTTTAGCCGAGGTAATCTGGATGCAATGAGAGAAGGCCATGCTCCAACAGGTTTGTCCGATGGTTATTATCAGGGCCCAACCAGACTTATTAAGAAGTATGAAATCCATCACATCAAACCGATTGAAGAAGGTGGTGGTGTTTATGATATAGATAATCTAAGGATAGTAACACCTAAGCTGCATAAATTCATTCACTATGGAAAATAAGAGGTTGCCATGATTGATGTAACTAATTTTAAAGATAATCTCAGCGATTTTACCGTTGAGGAATTTATTATATATTTAAATGAATTCTACTCGGATTTAAGATCCACTCCTTCGCCTAAAGGGCTAGAGCTTGAAGAATATTTAGATACGATCTTGGATAAGATAATATCAGTAGTGGGAACAGTCAAAGCTGGTGATTTTATCTATCACCCAACAAAACCTGAAAATGATTCACCAGAAGGGGTTGTAGAAGAGATAATTAAATGGAGAAAGTCTCAAGGGCTTTCTTTATTCAAAGACTCATAGGACAAACAAAATCATGAACAGAAAATTAACATGGTTGCCGCACAGCAGCCTTAAGTTATAAATTAGCATGACAGTAATGTATATGAGGTTATTATGCCATTGCCAGTTAGATTACATCCATCTGAAATTCATCATGATAAATTGCAATCTATGAATGCAATTGCAGAAGAATTAACGAATCTCATAGATACTGGGTCCGACGAAAAATCTAGCAAAGTGAATGCATTGATAGAAAAATGGAATATCTCTGCTGTTTCTAAGTTTGAATTTAGCGATTTTCGTGACTACCACTCATGGATTTCCACAGAAAATTTTGTTAAGACGGCCCTTTATCAAGCCAAATATCAAGAGGACTTATCTTTCCATGAGGCGAAACAAATAATAGAATTTATAAGTACAGCTGAAGGTAATGAGGCCTTACAAGGTTATGCTCTTAGTCTGATAGAATTGAATTTCTCAGAGCCACGTGTCTCAGACCTATTCTACTATCCTGAAGACTGGTTCAAAAATGATTCAATGTCTGACGTCAATTTAACTAATGATGAGATTTTGGGGTATTTAATGAAAAAATCAGGCCGTTGGTTATCAGACGCACCCGAAATTGATTTGCCTTATCCATTACCAGCATAGAGTGTGGAAAAAAATCAATATGGACCGAAAATCACCTTCATTGTATGAAATTCTTACGGGCAACTTTACAGGGGATCTTCCCCTTGAAGTTGTAAACGAAGAAGACCAGGTCATTTTATCCGTACTGGATAACATCCAGCGAATTTTGAACGCCCGGGCCGGTACCGTATCCCATCTGCCAGATTATGGCTTACCCGATATGACCAAAATTCTGCAAGGCATGCCCGGGACAGCCCACGAGCTGATCGAAACGCTGGCCGGTGTCCTGCTCAAGTATGAACCCCGTTTGCAGTCCCTCAATGTAACTTTACTCGAACAGCAAGTGCCCGGGGAGTTGCGCTACGCCATCGATGCGGAACTGAGAGGTATCGGACTTGTACGGTATGGGACCGAGTTTATGCCAGAGGGTAAAGTGATGATCAGGCATTTGAAACAACAGCAGCATCTGGAAAACCATCAGTTTATCTAATCAACTTAGACCCTCATTCGATACGGATTTCACAATGTCCCACACAACCGAACGCCACCTTAAGACCGGAAACGATCCACGCACAATGCCTGATTATTCAGTGCTACGTGAAGAGCTCGCTAAACTATCCCATCCTGCCCGTCCGGATGTGAACTGGGGGAATGTTGAAAAACTGGCATTAAATCTTTTCGATACCAATGGTGTCGAGCTTCAGACGGCGGCGTGGTATACCCTGGCAAGGGCACAGCAGGCAGGTATACAGGGTTTCAATGAAGGTATGGCGATTCTGGATGCCCTGATACGCTATCAATGGTCAGCAATGTGGCCCGCTTCTGCACATGCCAGAATAGAAATACTCAGCAGCCTGAGTAAGCGTCTTCAGCAGCTGTTCCGGACTTTATCCCTCCATAGGGCGGATTTACCAAGCCTGAACCAGGGAATAAGGCTTTTGAGCTCAACTGGTGAAGCCTTGCAACGGCTCGAACTGCACAGTGCAAGTGGTTTTGAGCCGCTTCGTCAGATGCTGCAAAACACAATTATCAGGCTGGAAAATAGTGATGTCACGTCAAGCCAGACGGATAGCAATCTAACAGACATAGCACTACCGGTTAGGGCAGAAAGGCAGAATAGTCAGCGCTGGGTATATGTGGTGAATTCTGAACCAGCAGTTGAAGTTGAATTAATCAGAAAATCAGCCTCAAGGGTCACTCCATTAGTGGCTTATTTCGGCGGTATTTTAACAGCTGCCGTACTGGGCATAGTCACCTATATTTTCACGCCAATAGTATTCAGCCACCCCGGAGAAGATGCGTTGAATAACTCTCTCGCAGCTTTACCGACCAGTATGCCTCTTCCGGCTGTCGATCAGCTACGCCAGGACGCTCCGACGTGGCTTGAATCCAGTGATACCTACGCCAAACAATTAACTTCCCGCCTGAACGAACTGAGCACTCTTTCACCGTATTGGCCATTGCAATACGGTAATCAGTTGGTAGAACAAACTCGCCATCTTTACCCTAACGCCAAATTTACAGAGGAGCTGTCGGCGGACTGGCGGTCAAAGCTGCAAGCCAACAGTTTGCCCAATGCCACCATCTCAGGTTGGTACAGGGGAGTATCTGAGCTTCAGACGCTTCAGGACAGACTTAATCAACTCGATGAGAAGAAGGGCAAATACCTGACCGTTAGTGAGCTTAAAACGGCTGTGTTCTCTATATCAAAGTCCTTAAACGAAAGCGTGCCAGTTGAAGAATTAATCCGGCAACTGCAAAATTCACCGCAAGATCAACCGCTGTCCCGAGACCTGCTTAACCGGGCAGATCTACAGCTCAGGCAACTGAATAACTCCTACATCATGGCCACGTCAAACAACCAAAAATAGATTTTGAGTATAGACGTACCAGGTAATGATGAAGACGCGCCGGTTTGACTTCATACACTTCATCTCTACCAACTTCGAAACTCGACCTCATTTCGCCGGTTCGCCAACAATCAATTTCATGATAATCTCCGGCCTTAAAATTTTCCCTTAACAGTCGTGGAGAAAGTATTGACTGAGCTAACTACTAAGCGCCCTGATACTGAACTGGCTCATCTCGCCTGGTGCATCATCGTAGCGGTAAAGCTTGCACGGAAAGAGGGAAGATCTCTCACGTCTCTTCAAACACACATGTTCATAATGCAGTGGCTTTCAACCGCTCAGAAGCGCAAGGTTTTTCCTAAATCACTGGCGCCTGACATTATCTGGTTACAGGAACAAGGGAAACTGAAAGGGCCCTCAGCACGGCTTTACAGCAAGGTGGAGTATATCTGGCTGGCAAGCTCTGGTGAGTTAGCCAGTCAGAGCACGCTGTTTAGATTCACCTGCATGATTGACACGCTACGTTCAATGGGCTGGCAGGATCACCTATTATCCGATACCGAGTGGCAGGATGGTTGGAAATGCGGTACAGATGTATCGGCTGTGTATACACAGAAATCTCAACTCCATAGCTCATTTACAGAATCAGGAAATCTTATACTGCCACTTGAGGTGCGTGTAACTGGCGTTCCAGACGGGATATTTCCATTATTGGAGCAGTGCGGGCTCAAAACTGAGAAGTTGCCTGTGAGTATGGGTTATACAGTCCTGATTTTACAGCCAGAGATTGATTCAAGTTCCGTGAAGCAAGATATCGTTGAATATTAATGGCCTGAGCATTCAGGCCATTAACAATTTATCTTTAGCTCACAACTCGCTTAAACGATCTCTGACTATCGTGGCACACGCTAATGGATCTGCGACAATATCCTTACCATATATTCTTAGGCTAACAATACCAATTTCCGCCAACGACTTATCAATATTTCTGTCTTTAACAATAGATTCTGTGGAAGAATGATGTTCTTTAGAATCACAAAAAATTGCTAATTTTTTTTCAGGGAAATAGAAATCAGCATCTGTTATGGCTTTTAACCGTCTACGTGAGCGCGAGTTTTCCCATAATTTATGCAGGCTAGGGACTGTAAGTCCGTCTTCAGTAATTATTGTTTGAATTTCTGGCGTCAAGCCCAGGCTATCCATTGCCTGAAGTAAAAATAATTCTATAGGAGAATCACAGCCCCATATTTTCCTGGGCTTTATCTTGCTAAATTTCTTGAAGTACCTATCCTTTCTGTATTTTTTGTAATCAGCTTTGACTTGCGGACTGTTATCAATAGATTTAATGAATGGCGGCACGACATTATGATAGTTATATTTATCTGACAACAGATACATATTGTTTACGAAACCAATCATATCAGATTCAATTCCAGAATAATCCACGGAATTATACATATAAAGTCCAAAAGCGCCCTTAAATGGATTGAACCCATAGTAAAGCTTCGGCACTTTAGCATCCATCTCAAGATCATACTTCTCAATCAAATCTATCTTGAGTGAAGTCAACTCTCCTCTTTTGCTTGCTGGGAAGAGTGAAATGTTGTACGGCTTGCAATGCATTACCCCATCAATTTCTTTAAAACCATAGGCATTAATTACCAAAAATACCATTTGAAAGGAATCATCTCTCTTTTTATAAAGTTCAAGGGACTCCTTTGATGGATTTATAGTAATTATCTCACCATAAGTATCTAGATGTTCTTTCTCAATCGGCTGTAACCCGAACAAATCTGCAATATCAGAACTCAAAAAATCGCCCGCCATACCCTCCAGATCTATTTTTACTGGAAGGTTAGGCATATCTTTATAGAACGGTATACTGTAAAGTGCCTCAGGTCTATTAGATATATTTTCAATTTCGTCTGCACTCATTAAAATTGCCTCTGGTCTAAACTATTTTAATTTAAGAGAAAAATACTCACGAGTATTTAATGGGGAATTTATATAACTAGTATCTGTCCCACCAAGTAATGCAACAAGATAACGACATATCAAAGCTTCCATTTGTAGAAGAATGGCGTTCCGAACTGTTCCTGACTGTTCAGACCCATATGCAGAGAAGCCTAATGGTTGGCCAAAAAAAATCGCTTCATGGAAGTTTTCATTACGGACATCAGCAATATTATCCTCACCATCTGCCCAGAAGGGTATAGGCATCCCTAATGTGTCACACATCCAGTAAACTCTGTCCTTGTGTAGTGGTTTTTTGATTTTTTTAGTCTTATCTCTTTCATCCCATATAATGGAAAAGCATCCATCAAGTGCCATATATAGATACTGGAATTTTTCAAAGTGAAGATTTTTGGGGTTTTGTGACAAAAACAGGGCGTGTATAACAGCTGCTAAGCGCATACAAGTTGTTACTTGACAGTCCTCTTTATTCAGAAAGTTTAAAGCTAACTGTATAGCATCCGACTCATTGGATCCTGATAAACAAAAATCGACCAGTGCCCCGGGTTTAACCGGAGTTGCATCTAAAAATCCAGCTTGAGTACTTGTCAGACGCATTCCTGTGAAGAATGACAGGCACCATATAACGAAGCATACGTCATCCTCACTATAGGATCCATTCAGCACCAACTTATGAGTTTTAGGCATGCAGAAAACCCGACCGCTATAAGGTCTGGTAATTACATTACCCCTTAGGTCATACGTTTCTTGAAGTTCGGCATAAAACCATCCATTTTCAACGTTAGGATGGTCCTTTATATATTTTGATGCTGAATCATGGTCTGAAAGTGTATCGAGCGAAAAGTTATCGGTCTTAAGATCAAGACGCTTTGGGTAAAAACCAAATTCTGCTGTTTTGCTATCGGTAACGGATTCCGTCGCATGTACGCTCATAGCCACCTTATGATGAACAGGCCGTTCCATCAAAAGCTCCTTTGGTTTATAGTGCTTTATGCTGTAAGTCATTAAATGGTATCACGAAGTACTTTAACTTACAGCTTCAACCGATGTTCACCACAGGAATGGAAATGAATCACAGGAAATGGATCAGCGATTAAATCTGTTGCTCCGGTGTAAATCCCAGTGCGCACCTCAAAATAAAATAATCATATAAATCAATGACTTAGTGCGCATAATGTATACTATGTGAAAGTGCAAACGGCCAGTCGTAGTACCGTATTCAGGCACACAAAAGTATTGAAAACAGTCATCGAAACTCTCCGTCATTTTACGACCCTCAGCTTCTAAAACTGAACGACCAACCGAACGGAAGTGGTCGCGAAGTGCATTTGGATTACTATAGAACGCCTCCAATCTATCATCAGATAGGGTAAGCGTGTCAAATACAAAAAAACAACCCTGATTGTGACCAGTACGCATAGCGTTAAGTATGCGTTGTACGGTCAAAGCACGTCTAGACATCATTGTACTCTTCTCCAAGTATCTTGAAGCCTCATCCTTACGAGCAGGTAGAGGCAGGGGAATCCCCAGAGAAGTATAACATTCGCGGATATCCTTTAGCGGCCTAGCAGTAACCAACTTGCGCCAGTAAGTCGAGACAGATTCATCATGGAACAGCCACCATTCACCGTCCCCGTGGGGGATATGGTCTATAGTGTTATTTATATCAAGTTGGGCGCGGACGTCTTCAACATCTTGGATTTCCTCAGCTAGGGCTAAGGATAAGGTCAAAAAATCGATGGAGGCTTGCTTAGAGAGCTTCAGGCCATCGCAATAGAAATCATCGTCAATAGCTTCAAAATGTCGCAAGGATTCAACCTGAATATCATAGAGGAGCTTTAAACGGGATTCAATTTGCTGATGCATCTGGAGAGAGCGAGACTGAACAAGGGTAGAGAAGCCCACAGCAGAGACGAACGGCGACAACAGCTCACGGAAAGCGGGCTGAAAGATTGGATCGAGCTGAGATATGGGCTGAGTAAACATAATTAGTGCCTGTTAAGCCAACGAATGACGGCGTTAAGTAAACGAATAGCATTAAACAAAATAAAACCAAGAAATACTAAACAAAAGATAGCCTGACCTAAACCAATGCCTTGCATAAAAAAGCCCTCCACGAAGTGAGGGCAATGTAAGACAAAGATTTAGAAGTTGACAATAGGAAAAATGTAACAATCATTTGCGAGACATAGAACCCCGAACACCTTCGGCCTTCTTAAAAGTATCAGCAGAATGTTTATAAACATCATTAAGAGGAGAGGAACCTGAGATAGCATCCTTAGCCTGATTAGAAAATGAAAAGGCATCAGAAGAAAACTGGCCATTACCATAACGCTTATTTTGAGTGTCCTGACGAATATTAAGAAACTGAGCGTTCTTATTGTCAGTATCAGCGAGAATATTATTAGTCTGGGCCTTAATCTGACTGGAGGTTAAATTAATATTATGAGTCTCAGCATAAGATTTCAATGTATTAGCAATAGCCAGCTCCTTTTGAGACTGACTTAATTCAGTATTCGAAATAATAGACATAATACGAGCATTAGACTCACGCTGATTATTATAAAGCATTGAGTTTTGTGCATAAACTTGATCGGCTGTATTTTGGCGAGAGGTAACAGAACCGATACCAGCTATTTTAAGCTGGTTATCCATCTGCATTTTAGCTATATCCTTTTGATTATCCAGCTGCATTTTAGTTAATTGCTTTTGCTGTCCGAATTGTTGTTCCTGAATACCAGACATAGTACCGCCAGCGCCTGAACGTTCCCACGGGTTTAATTCAGGAAACGCATTAGCAAGATATTTACGGGTATCAGAACCTGCTTTAGCAGCATCATTTTTATGAAATAACGACTGCATTAACTTATTAGTTACCTCCTGAGAACCAGACGTAAGAAGGCCGTTAGCGAGGTTTTTAGCCGTAGAAGTAAACATATTATCCTTTGGAGCCTGAGAACCGGACAACGTAGGCTGAGGAGTCACACCCGGAGGAGGAGGATTCGAACCCTGCATAGTGCTAGAAACACCAGTAGCCATAGAAGACGCAGGCGGAACGGGTTGAGAGAGGTTTTGCTTATCCGCAGCATCATCAATAAGACCAGATAAATCAGGAGCGGAACCGCCTCCACCGAGGAGAGAACTACCAACGGAACCGAGAACAGAACCGATAGCAGAACCAATACCAGCCATCATAGCCATAATTAAGAACCTTATTTGAGAGGTTGCAGGAATGTAATATCATGCAGAACCTGATTCATGGAAAAGAAACCGTCAATATTGCCCTTCTGAACACCACGGAAAAAGAATACCAGTGCAGCGTAAGTCTGATTACCAGATGCATCAACAGGCGTGGTATCAACAGTAATAGCGCCCTCAGCAGAACAAGCACCAGCGCCATAAGTGGATAACTCAATAGGATAATAACGAACGTTAGCAGCAACACCACTATGGTCAACAGGAGAATCATAAACACCAAGAGCAACAAGCGGATAAGCGTTAGAGGTGGCGGCCATATTAAACGCATAAGAAACAACCTGCATTTTCATAGCAGAACTTGTTGTATCAAGCTGCATAGCAACAGCAACACCAACCATACCAGAAACATCCGCAGCAACCTGAGCATTAATAAACGTATTAAAATGAGAAAGCGGGAAGTTTAAATTCATAATAGACGGCGGATTAGCAGGAACGACAGTAGGGCCAGTAGTAGTAGATAACTGAGCATAATTGTGTTTGGAGACAAAATTCTGGTGCATATATATTCCTTAAAAAATAGTTAGCCGCTGCCGCGGGCGAATTGCTCAGGCCGGATATTAAAATATCCGACCGTCACAATTTAAGAAGTCATAATAGAGTCACGAACAGTAGGCATATTACGATAAACACGGGCATTAAATTTAGACTGAATAGAATAATGTCCTAACTGAGTAGACTGAAAACAATGGTCATACTGGTTAGGTTCAACAAGAATATTACCTGCCAAATCAGAGTGCTTAGGGAACTTAGAAATAAATGGAAAACCCTGTAACTCATGATAATTATAATCAACATGAGAGTTTTGATAACGCAACCATTGAGAATGAGCGATAGTACAGGAAATACCAGTCGGACCCTGATGGAATAACGAACCGTATGACGTTTTAACAGGAATAGAGTTACCAACAATAGCAGGGTCAAGAGCAATCATATCGTAAGAGATAGAAGGCAAATTAACCAACAACGGATTTTCATAAGTACAAGTAGGAGGAAAACGAGTTAAACACAGCGTCATAATCACGCCATGCTCAGGAACAAAGAAACGCGGAACAGAATGATGGAAAGACTGTTGCACACGGCCAGAGAACTGGCCCAGTGAGCTTTGGTCAGTACCATCAACGTCATAACCAGACGCCCATGTATTAGTACGCATTAAAAGCTTAGGTCGATTATCCGCATCAATAGTAGTAGAACCTCCAAACGACTCAACGATATCACGATAGCGAGTGGCAAAATAAGAGCGCTCCTGTTCAGTATGTAATTGAGCATAAACAGCCTGCAGACCCATTATGTCTACAGCACCAGTAAAATCAGAATTAACCTCAACATTATAATTACGGTGAGTCTGAGTATTAGGCGGAAGCGGGGCAGACCATATATTTTTCAAATGACAGCAACGAAAACCACCGCGACAAGTGGGCTCGTCCAAATCAGCTAAACGGCGAGTTTCATCAGGCATCCACGGCGCTTTAAAGAAATTATTCCAGATTTGTAGATACGACTGATAATAATATTTAGGTAACGTGTAATCCTTAGAAGGGTGAACACCCAAGAACGAAGAGCCCCATATTTCAGGATAACAGGACTCAGGCTTGAGAGGCTGAGCAGACATGCCAGCACGCATAAAGTTAACCCATTCAGCCTGGTAAACATGACGGAGCGGGACATAAAACGTAAAAAAGTCAACGTTACTATCAACAGCAAGGCCACGACGCAACGGCGACAAACGCAAAGCGCCTACAGCATCGAGTTCAAAAGAATCACCAGCAGCAACTACAGAAGTGGATAAGACCTTTAAGCGACCAATATCATTAGCCGAGAATACAAAGTGAGGTAAATCAATTAACTCACGTGAAGCATCCATTTGCGGAGTCATATATAAACCTTATATCAAGTTGATAAGGGGAGGATGACTCCCCTTAAAAGTTAAGCCTGGAAACCGCCTACATACCAGAGACGAGCGCCTTTGGTTTTATCACCACCACGCAACGCAGCTGGACGAGGAGAACGGCGACCTTTACCTTTAGAACGACCACGACCTTTAGCCATTACGAACCTACCTGTAAACGAGTTTTAACATTTTGCTCAACACCTTCAACTTCACGAAGTAAACCGCCGCGAATACGAAGAACAAAAGAAAATAATTGACGAGCCGATACGGGCTGTTCAACACCGGATGTAATATATTCAGAAAATTCACAACCATCCATAATAGCGCAAGCAGACTGCACATTTACGTTATTAACATAATAGGCAATAGTAGCCGCAATAAATTCAGCGGGCGCAGGGAAGCGCGGAAAACCTACAAAATCAAGAGCACCATAAACAGCAGCCTCAATACAACGGCGAGCACGATTGCGGTCAGTAGCAAGCCACAATTTATCAGCAGTCAGAAAAGTATAATCATCCTCAGACAAATCAAGTACAGCACCAGAAGAAACCATGCGAATAGACGCTAACGCAGTGGTATAGCGAACATCAGCAGTATTCATTTCAATTTCATTCATTTAAATAATTCCTTAATATCAGCAGGTAATAAACCGCGCTCAATTAAAACTTTAATAAGAGATTGATTATATTCAACGTGGTCAACCTCATAAGTAAACCAAGCACGAAGCATATTGGAAGCCATAAAAAGCCATTTATCATCATCAAAACATTCACGCATTGAAGCCAAACGAACATTCATCGTCTGAAAAGTCATAATGTAAGACCGCAATGAAGTAGGCTTTGATAAGTCAAAATTCATCATTTGCCTCCGGCAACAAACGAAGGGGTTAATCCAATCTGAGCAAACGTCAAACCGGAATCATGTAGCCACTGGCGAACCTCCTCAGAAATATCCGTACTTTCCAATCGTGGGGTCGCGATAGACGTAAAATTCAGCAGCCTGGGGTCGAGTGTCCGAACCATCGAATTGCGCAAAAACTTGAGCAAATTTATCGTTGGTGGTCGCGCCGTTAAAATGTCGCTTACAGACAGAGCGGCCAGTCTCGAGCGTAAGTTGCGCCTCGCGTTCTGCCTGAGCACGAGCTGCAGCGGCGTGGTTCTCGATGATAGTCGCGTCATCTGGACGAGGGCTTCCATTGACAGATTGTCCATCGATGGAACCTTCATTCCGAAGTTGCGAGACATCCGGACCCGAAACACTTTGCCCGGTATTAGATCCAAACGTTCTTTGAGGGACTTGTTCCATTCATTACCTCCGGTACATTTTTTGATAATGTCGAGATTCACTTTCTTGTTCACATACTTAGCGACGTAGAAGCCGACAGCAGTGTAAGGAAGTGCCTTGATAGGGACGCCATTTTTAGCAACAGGCCAAATCCAGCCGGCGCGAGAAAAAGCATCACCTGAATAGCGAACAGCGATAGGAGCATTGAAACCATAAGGCCAAGTGGATTGCATTGCGGAGATTTGACGGCGGTCCCGAATCCTGCGACCAATGTTCGGATCTGAGCACAGGAGCGGCATAGTACGCATAATCAGGATTATGTTAAATGCTGTATGTATGTACAGTATCAACAGTTGCCCCCTCATATTGAGGTACTTGCTACCTTAATAACATTGCTCTTCTTATAGTATCGACATCCTGAATTATTGCACCCTACTGCTTTGTCTTTAGCTGTTCCGAATTATAAATTCATTGCTCAATTTGGATCACATGACGATCAGCGTATTCCTTTGCTTTATCAAAGTTAGTCAGAGCTTAAGTAATACTACTCAACCTTATGAACCACACCTTAGACTGAGCAATATCATCATGATAAATCCATGGTCCCTGAAGACTTACAGCCAAAACAACCTTATCTGCTTTACCTAATCCGTACCCTTTAAAGGCCTCTCTGGTCCAGTTCTGAGCATCCTCCCACGAAGGCAGATACTCCCAATCAACTTGATTTCAACCATTTAGACAAGTAAAATTACACTTTCATGCAAAGGAGTTATCATGAAGACTTTTTTCTTACACGCTGAAGTTGAAAATGACCGAGAATTACTTCTTTCTGTTTTGATCGAGAAATTTCAAAATGGACTCTTCAAACATTTTGAAATTAAATATATAGCAGATGATGATTATACTCGCATAGATATTTCTGATAATGTTACGATTGAAATGATGCAGTGTTTTATATCAGAACTGCCTGATGGCCATCGAATGTTACAAACCCTCGCCACTGACATCGATCAATCCGACTATAACTGGCGCAATAAATACTTCGCTTCCTAATTAAAAAATTTAGAAATGATATAATATTTTCAATTTAAGATTTGCTTCCTACTTAACCCTATAAAAGAGCTCACAGATGCGTAGTTACGCTGATTTTAACGCCGGAGAACTGGCTTTCATTGAACCACTGCCCATATTTGAACGTAATACAGCAACTGAAAGATACCTCGATGACAAGCAGGTAATGCAGGAAAGAAGATCTTGTCTATCAGTTTACGTATTTTGTAGTAAACTTGAGAAACGAGTCGAAGAGTTTAATTTAAATAAGCATTTTCGCGGTAGCTTGATTACCTTTCTTGAGTCTGGAGAGCCTTTCTTCATAGAAAGTTTACATCGTGATTGGCCTAGAGATGAATATCTTTCCCAACTGACAACTTATATAAACCAGCTTAAATTATGCTTAAATGTACAAACCTCCATGCCTTTTCCTGTAAGCAAGATGGAAATTATTTATGAAAAACTTACTTCAAGCCTTAAGCAAGTAGATTATGATTTATCCCGGTTGCGGTTTGCTAACTCATATTGGGTAAGTGATCCCAAAAGTTATGGTATGCATTTAAGCAATCATACACAAAATATTTTCCTAGTGGATAATTTAGATAATCTATTTCAAAACAACTTCAACGTTGGTTCTGTTTTTTTTATCGTGGTCCCTATTACAAATGAACAGTTAGAGACAATTTATTTACGTTATTGCCCATTACGAATTGTATACAGAAACAATAATGGCTCAAGCGTACTTTTAGAACCTTTTAATTCTCTGATTTTGTTTACGAATGGAATAATGCGCCATGCGTACGAATGGCGTAAAAAAACAACTAGCGATGAAACTAAAAACCTTATGGAAAAAATCTATAACGATATGCAAGGTTTGTTAGTTGAGTTTGATAAATACACTAAGAACTTTCGCCTTCATGGTGAATTGAATCAATTTTATATCGACTTTATTTTTAAGAAACTTTATGGTTTGTCGTTCAAAGTAAATAACATGTCTTTTGAAAGCCATGTAAATAAAATTGCATTAGCTTCAAAAATAGATCGTTTGTCTGAGTACTTTGTTAAAATGAATAACAGGCTTAATCATCTCGGACTTTTTGAAAAATCTGTTACGGATGGAATTCGTAACATCTCAGAAAATAGCAACCTTTACTGTGTAACGAAAGAAGAGCTCTTCAATGAAAATAATTTAACTGCGGCTCTGTTGACCTGGTTAAAAGCTAGGCTATCCTACTTAAATTTCTCCTTCCTTCAGGAAGAACCAATTGCAAACGGGCGTACGGACATATCCATCTTCCAGGACGGTCAGCGGATAAGTGTAATTGAATCTAAGCTCATAAAAGATCGTACGAATGCTTCGGATATCCGCAATAAAATCAACAATGGAATTTATCAACTTTACTCGAAGTATTCAGATTCTATACCTATAAATTATAATACGCCCCCAGAAATGTATTTCATTTTATTTTGTTATAACCCTGACTATAAAACTATACGAGAGCATATAGCAGTTGCTCTTGACAATTTAAGTTCAGAGCATAGCCGTCTTACTTTAATACATTTAGGAAATTTTCGTTATCGCCTTAAAGAATCTGGTGGTGACTATCCAGACAAAGTGGTTCATTTAACCCTAATCATTGCTCCGCTTCGTACAAAAGATAATAATGATGAAAAACACGGGAAATATCTAAAAAGAAAATGAGTATTAATTTACCTAGCCATCTTAATGACCTTCATCATGCCCTCCTTCTGGTAGACGAGGCTCCACTGGAATGTGATGGGCATACCATGCTAATAAGTAATGCTCTTGTAGAGGCCCGTATCCCTCATGAACGAATTCTTGGTACCGTTCACGGTCAGCACAATGGATTTTGTTTATATCCTCATCTCTGGCTGAAGCTAGATGGTTATATAATCGACTACCGGTTAAGGATGTGGGTAAACCTTTCTGACGGGGCGTCAGTTTCTGGCACTGCTCCGCATGGGATTTTTCCTGCCAATTCGGATGAGATGAATTATCTGTATGAAAAACATCAAGTCGCCCCCGCAAAGCTGTTTAATAAAGACCTCCTCAGCTTAATTTCAGATGGTTTTTGGAACAAATTAACCATTCCTGAAACGACCATATCCTGGTACAAACGACACTCCCATGATAATCCTGAAATTAGGAGCTGAGTGGTAACGAAAAAAAGCTACTTTAATACACTTAACTAATACACAGACAAAATCATAACCTGCGGTCGATTTATCCTACCGGCGTCTGTGATGCTCAATACAGTCCTGCTCGTTATCAAAGACCAGCTCGCGCCCGGATAGTTCCAGCGGGATCCCCATACGACCGGCAACCCGCACGAACAGATTGTCGTTTCCCTTTATGAGCATGTGGCCCGCGCACTGCTTGTCGGTCTTTTTATGGCAGACAAACGAATCGGCACCCAAAATTTCCTGCATTCTCTCAGCACCCAACCATTCTTTAAGCGTATCATTGCGAAAAGGACAATCTCGGCAGGGGCGGGCGATATGCGGCAGCTCAGGCATTTATTTCTCCTTACTCAGTAATTCTCTGGCGGATAAATTATACCGTCGCAGTTTAAGAGCGATTTATTGCTTACGCTGCTCGTTTCGGCATTTGGTGTGCATTCAACCCGTGCCCCTTCAGGGATAAGCACCGAACTGTTATCTGTCTCGGTATCTCTGAGCAGGGAGGTGTAGGCCTTTCCGGCTTTTCTCTTCCATGCCTCAGCATTTTTTTGGGCGTTTGCCAGTCGCTCCCCGGAGTTTATGAGAGCCATGGTCAGGCCAGCGGCAATCACCCAACCGGTGACTGCCAGACAGGCGGTTGTCAGGAGCCATTTATTAGAACGAACCACAATCATTCCTTTTACTGATAACCCGCATTGGCCGGTGGGCTGCTCACTGTGCCTTTTCGGGCAGCAGCGATGCCACTAATGCCCGCATGTCATGAATATTGTCTGCGCCGGATTCCGCTACAGCTCGGGCTATATTCGCTGCTGCTTCCATCGAACTGACACGTGCGAGACTGGTACTCGCCCATGAGACGCCAAACCAGCCATCACTGTAGCGTTCTTGTACGGCCCAGATTGCTCCCACACCGGCAACCGAGAGAAACTTCATCGTGGGCATTGGCTCCTGCTGTGGCCGATGATAAGCGTTGTACATTATGACTCCCCTGAGGCTTCTTTCGCGTATGCGTGGTTGATTTCGTCCTGGGTGAGCCGCGCAACTTTTCGAGTACCCGGCACAAGGATGCTAAGTTTGCCTTTATTCGGTCCGCGCTGTGCAACACGAAATTCAGCACCAGTGATTTTCATACCTTTACCGGGCCCTAAATTCTCTGCTTCATACAGGCGAAAGTTAGCCGGTAACGGTGAGAGCTGTTGCAGTGCGGCTTTACCAAACGGGAATTCAGCAAATTCATCATGGGTCATATCGGTCATTCGCTTTACCTTATTCCACAGTCGCCAGTTCAGGGCGGAACACACACCGACATTCATCAAAATGTGCGATCACAGTACCGGCCTCGTCGAAGTATTTAACTTTCCAGGTAGGGTGGCAGTTATGAACTTGGCTTCCATGCTTGAGCTGATTTGTGAAGCGAACATCCAGATTTGCGCTGCCGTTCATGCCCTCGATGGTGCCAATCTCCCCATCGACTTCGACCATCATTCCAAGCTTCGCAAATTCGATCCCGCGACAGCGCATCATCTCAGAACTGAAGTGTGCTTCCTTTGTGGTTTTTGCCATGGTTACTCCGTCGGTTTGTTCATCTTTGTGAGCTGCGGGACATCCCTCGCAGAACTTCCCGCTCCGGTATTTCAGGCGTACTCTCTTTCCAGTTTATCGGCCAGTGCGCTTGCGGAATGCAACACACTTTCAAGGCTGCTGGAGTGGTCAGAAATAACATCCCAGCCACTGTTTCCGTAGACGAACTCGACAAACCCGATACGTTCCCAGGATCCATTGTTCGCAGCTGGCGGTGTATAGACGTACAGCACGTCGCCGTCAGTGCAGAACATTGCATCCAGGATAGCGCTTGCGTCATCAGTCTTCGCCAGCGCGTATGCCTCGCCGTCGAACACTGAAATTTTATAACCTGCACTGGTCAAACTTTTAACCGCAGCCCGGGCAATCTGTTGCTCAATGTCATGCCTAACCCCAACTTCCATTCGATCACCTCTGAAATTAAGCAAGTCTTTATAGAATTTGTTTTGTGTGCGTATTTCGCTCATTAAAGATAATTATGTGCGAATTCCGCACATTGGGCAACAGATTTTGTGCGGGTACCGCACAATTATTTCTGCTCTGCGGCCAGACCTTTAACGATCAGTTCGACGACACGCCGACGCGTTCGCCACCAGTCGTACAACGTGCGCCGAGGCAGACCTGCCCGCAGTGCAACTGTGGACACATCTAAACCGCAGTTATCCCTACAGTAGGTAGATAAATCTTCAGCTTCGGTCATTAGTTCTCCTCTGGGGAAATATCATTGCCTTCACATTGTGCGGTATCCGCTCACTACTGGCAATCCCCGGCTAACACAACTGCTGATCAATACTCCTGCCCTCAGCTGCAAGCCTAACAGGGTAGAGAGCGGACTTAGTACAGATGTAAGTGTTACTTTTCTTGGTTTAAGAACAGTATTAAGATAAACGTTAACTTTTTATATACATAAGATATCTAATGACAAATTCGCACTCTGATTTTCCTTTGAACGAACAAAATTTTCAGGCAGATTTGCTGAAAATCAAAAAGGTTTTCGCCGACCTTATAACGCAGGCATCTAATGGTAACATCCCCATAAGGTCTTCTCATGTACACGGCTTACATCATTTCGAGGAACTCTACATCCGGTCAAGAGCAGGCATGTGTTCGGTCCTGGGATATCCGGTCATGGTAGTTTCAACCATTTCTGTTAAAAAACCCGGAACAGGCATTTTTAGAGCGCTTCTCGCAGAATTGAAATGTATTGCAGATGAACAAAATTACATTTTGAAAATTGAAAATGTACTGCCTCCCCTATTCCGCAAATACCTTATTCAAGAAGGTTTTGTTTTCCCAGGTGAACCTTGGATGTGTGGTTCCGGTTATTGGTTTAAGAAACCACAATTACTTCATGAAAATATTGAGTTATTATCTGTTTAAGTCGATCTAACAATTTCACTGGAGCTAACATGTCACCGGAATTGGTATCAGGCATTGCAAGAGTGGCGCATGAAAAGCTACTTTCAATTTTAACGGAGTCCGGCACAGAGAAGACGGCAGGCACTTGCCTTTTTGCAAGCTATCTTGTGTGTTATTTAGCAAAAACTAAAGGTCTAGATGCTGTTGTTCGTGGGGGTAACGGTGCAGATGATGGCGGTATATTTATAGAGAGTGGTGGCTTTGGCCATTATTGGTGTGAGTTGAATTTCGAAGAAGTGCAATATTATATTGACATCACTTCCGAACAGTTTGGGTTTCATCCATACATAGTGAAACGCGCCAACGATATAACAGGATGGCCTCGATATATTCCTGGTGATCAGGAAACGGTCGATAGTCATTTAGAACAATTATTACGCGACGGCTATACAGAATAGGCTGCGTATACCCTATCGCAGCCTTTTAGGCTCTTAACCCTTGTGACCTGTTAACGGAACCACTCAGGATGACGCTGCCGATCAACTTTGATAACCTGCGAATTAAATCCAACGACATCCGCTGGAGTAAGCATTAATTCATCAGGATTTGCAATAAATGGTCTTAAAACCACTTCGCCACCGTCTTCTTTTGCACCGTAGATATTAATAAGAAAGTGCAGTCGTTGATTTCCTTCAGCATTGCGTTGCCATTCTCTAAAAGTCAAAGTTTGTTTAATATAGTTTGTTAAAAGAAATGCGAATTCAGATTCTTCCGTTTGTGAGATACCGATTTTGTTAGACATTTTTTTTAGTATCTTTCCGAGCATGGACACACAGGCATCTAGACTTAACGATGTTGAAATTTTGGTCGTATTAAAATCCTCCTGCGAAAGTGAAATCATCCATGTATTATCTTTATGATAGTCGGTGATATAAATAAAATGAGATGTAAAAGGCGTTGAGTGATTGAACTCTCCTAAGTTCCATCCATACTGACTCACTGTATTTGAGCTAAGTTCTTTGTCGGTAATGTTCATAATTCATACCTTTCGATAAAGTCTGTAATGATAATTAGCTATCTCAAAGGACCTGAACAACTCTTGAAATAACCACACTCGAAGAATTTATCATATTGAACACCCCTACCTAATAACCTTGCCGACTTAATAAATCACAATAGCCCTCCCCTGACATTTTAAAATGCTACTTGAATTTTTGATAGCTTATGGTTGTTTTATGTTCTTTGTGATAAGCATATGTCATCTTCTCTTTCCAGTACCAATCTTGTAGATCCTGCAAGTCTAGCCCATTTTTCTCACGTATGCTTTCGTGTAATTCGCTAAGCGCGAGTTTATCATTAGGTTTATAAATGGCTAATTTTTCTTCAAATAAATCCAGCCAACGTTTCCCCATCTTACGACGCAAAACAAACACCATCGTGATAAATGTAATGAAATACACAGCAATTAGTTCCAACTTATGCGATTGCTGACCAGATAAAATTACTATTGTAACAACAGGGATGGCCGTATATAAAGCAATCAAAGCGACCATAAGTTGGTATGGTTTTTCCCGTATTACCATGTTCATGGGTAAACCAGAGGACGCTACTGCTTGCCAAAATCTTAAATACCTTCCGATGGACTTAAACCTTTTCCCGTTTTTATGCATAAACCTGTTTTTATTTACTATCATGTTAGACCTCTATTTTTCTGTAATTCTAGAAGAATGTTACCTTAACCCTTAACCCTTAACCCTTAACCCTTAACCCTTAACCCTTAACAGTGATAACACCGCATGTATTATCTCCATAATCAAAGCGCAGGGCCGGTAATAAAAAGTACCATACCATCGATGTGTAGTTCGTTCAGTGCATCCCTGTCCGTGGATAGCTTTCTAATGTTGTCAGGAGTTGCATCAATCGGGTATAAATCCTGCGTCAGTTTGACAAGATTATTCGCAGTGCAGGTAAGACCGCATTCAGCGAGAGTGCGCAAATAATCGCTAAACACGACTTCTTTTTCATCAGATGTAAGTCGCTCGAAGTAACCCATGTGTTCGGACGTGAAGTTCTCATCCGAAATACCTCCCACTGCTGACAGGATTTCCGACCTTATGACCAGCTCCCGCACCGCAGCATAAAAAATCCTGCCGTAATGTCCTGACACGTTTTCCTTTGCGAGCCACCAGCGCTCATCCGTAGTAATGGGTACTGTGGTCGGGGATGCCAGTAGCAGAACAGGGCTTAAACCGGATCGCGATAACCCTTCAGCAAACGCTTCTTCAGGAATACTGTTAATAGGCTTACCTTGATAGCGTGCTTCTATCATTTATACTTCACCTTTCTGATGTGGGAATGAACGTCATCACGATGCATTATCATCCCCACCATCCAGAGAAATTGAACGACCCTGAAAATCACTGAGCTTGTTCAGTAGACAGTCATCAAGCGGATTGAGAGGATAACAACCTGGCTGATGTTTAAAACTGAGGGCGTGAAGAACAGAGGTGTTGTCTCTGTATCGCTGCAAATTCAGTAGGCGACCGGCAAGCTGGCGTTTCTCCGCATCAGAGTCTGTAGACGCAATTTCCTCTATACGTTCGTTACTCAGGTACAGAGCACTATCAGTTATTTCAAGATTCGCCAGGAGTTGCGCCAGTTCATCGTCTTTATTGCAAGACTGACTTTCTTTTTTGTCTTCATCAGCACGGTTGCAGCATTGCTTATTGGGTTCGCTGTTCATCGAGTCATGCCTATTCAGTGTTGTACTTCTGACCACCCTGTTAAAG
Organism: Lelliottia sp. SL45; assembly: GCF_026672535.1. NCBI lineage: Bacteria > Pseudomonadati > Pseudomonadota > Gammaproteobacteria > Enterobacterales > Enterobacteriaceae > Lelliottia > Lelliottia sp. SL45. The sequence goes on along the minus strand of NZ_JAPPRH010000012.1, from coordinate 57,947 downwards.
TGGTCGTCCTTTTTAACTTTCAATATCTGGCTTGCTAACAAGACCGGATTCAACTTCCGGGCCAGGGTTCTACACAGACGTAGCAGTTTTACCAATGAGTAACTTTAAGCCTGTAAAATTTCAGTGGGTCGTGCGGATTATTGTCCCTTACCCCGCGTTTTACCATGCACGAAGTACATAGCGGATCACACCCTCAGATGGTTGTTGCCACTCGCTATTCTCCGTTGACGGTCTGAGGCGCGTCGAGCCCCGGGAGATGTTATTCATCGCCTGCTCAAGAGAGTCCATCCTGTAGGTTTTGATGTTCACCCCTTCTTCAGAAATAGGCCCCAGCAGTTCCGTAACCTCACGCTCACCCTGATAAATATCGACCCACTGTGTAATATTCACCTTATCACCATTCGCATCAGTGCCACGTCGGTTAAAGTGGTCAATTTCAAACTCACACACGGTTACCGGTACCAGCCCCTCCGGGCGCGGATACCCGAGTATTTCATCAAAGCCAGGTTCCCCTTCATCAGTGACCAGATCAGGCGTCAAATAGAGTTTTCCGTTACGGGAAAAATGCGCAACATGGCAGGACCACTGGTCATTTAACATCGTTGGCATGCTTGTGAACATTCCTGAATACCACCGTCTGGCATTATCAACTGATTTGGTGACGAGGATTTCATCTGGTACTTCCCCGTTGTCCATGGTGTAAAAACTGAGAGACGGAGCGGTATTTCTGCGTGAAAGTAGCTTTTCTTTATTGACCTCTTTATTTTCAAATTTTGAGAGGTATTCCTCAAGGAACAGCGCCTGCAACTCGGGTGTCGGCGCTTTCTGATAAAACCAGTCGGCCAGGTCTTTAGTGCCAATATAGATGAGGCTGGCTTTACCTTTTTCGCTCTTGACCGCAACAGGAGCCATTAGGTTTACTTGCTGTACGTACTCACTGGTTTCATTGATACTTTCATAGGCCTCAATCCACTGGCCAAGCAGATTGGTGTAAATCACCGGATCGTTCAGCTTTAAAAACTGCTTAAGAGCCTGAGCGCCACGGGAGCATGTATCAAAATAACGCTGCTTCTCTTCGAAGCTTTTGAAAGCAGTCTTTTTGCCCGACCATGTGGCCACCAGCTGTTCATCTTCGAACAGGGTGTTTTCAGCTGGTAAGAAGTGTTTCATTTTCGCAAAACGTTGATGAGTGACGTTTAAGCCATTTCGGGATGTAGCAAGTACCATTCGATGAACCCAGGCATGCCCTTCCATCCGGTTGTCGCATTCAAAATTTGCTGGTGCGGCATATGCAACAAGTTTCCCTGAAGCATTTACCGATAACCTGACCAGCTCATAGCCTTTGCTGCTGATAAAATTACGAACCCCGGGAAGATGTTTGAGCCCCACATCAGCGAGCATATAGAGCTGGTTCAGGAGCTCTTTGAAGCCCTTCTCTGTACTCATAGCAGCTTCCAGCGTCGCCCCCCTGTTATCAGCTCGCCAAGCTACAATGCATCGATCTATCAACTCTGATCTCAGATTAGGCTGGCCAATATTTCCATCGGCCAGAGCCTGGCTCAGCATCTGCCGGTACGGTTCTTCTGCCTCACGCTCGGCACGAATATAATTTAAAGCCATCTTGAAGAAGCGAATGTAAAACAGGTGATTAGACCTGAATTTACGTCTTTGAATGTACCATTCGAGCTCCTCCGCTTTAATGGTATCCATGCACAGGAAACCCAGCTCAGCATCATTCCGGGTGGACTGCCGAAACAGAGATAAATTCACCTTACAATTGAAGTCTCGATCCGTTGAGTATCGTTTGACGGTTACGTTGACACATACATCCTCACCCTGTCGGAACGCAATAACTGGTTCGTAGTTTTTATATGTCCGCCCAAGCCATTTGTATCCGGAGTAGTTACTGTCTTCCTGAAGAGCACCAGGTGCAGTCGTTGGGTTCATCAGCGAATCCCAGTTGCACATTACCCGGGATCCGGACTGAAGGCATGAGTTTGCCTGTTCAAGATAACTTTGCAGGGACGGCCGTGTCTCAGCCATACCCAAAAGGCCAGAACCGTCTTTGTCGTGCAGAAACTGGAAGTACCGTTCCTGGAACTCAAGGTTCAGAAAACTGTAAGGGGTATTGGTATCATAGAAATCACCAAATAGTTTGAGCCGGTGATCGAGGCCGCAGATAAGGATCAGGAAACGACGGTAGTGAAGGGCCATAAGATCATGTTGCTTCAGTCGGTCGGTATAACTGACGTCCTCAAACTTTATGGTGCTGCCATCAATCCCCTGGAAATGTGCTTCCTGTTCGCTGGCGGAAGGGAATAGCTGCGAAGCCCCAAGATGGCTTTCAACCGAAGAGTAAACCTGATGAATATTTTGACCGTCCCGGATCAGAAGGAATACAACCCGGTTCCTGTCATTGCGGACATGATTTTCCCAGGGATCGCGGTAATCGATATAACGTCGTGTTGTGGCCATACATACGATGGAACGTTCGGACGGAAAAATCTGCTCCACCAGCCCGGGGCTGGTTCGTAAAGTTTCATGAAATTTTTCCATATCAGAGAAGTCGAACCAGCTATCGAGATCGCACCATACGGCCAGCTCTTCATCCACCATCAGCTTTGCCTGAACGACCTGGAGCGGGAGGTGTGATGGAGCGGATTCACCCTTCACGATATTCACTACCTCAACGTCTTTGCCGGTATACAGTTCCAGACTGCCAACGCCATCGTGGATTTTCTTCACATATTCCATGGCTTCTTCTGTAGTGGCCAGACTTGCCGCTGCAACTTCCTCGAAATAGGGCAGCATTCTTTTGCTGGCATTAGCGATTGCCTGCGTTCGTTGTGTGATGATTTTGCTGATGGCTGTGCTGATCTGCCCTTCTTTTAAGGCCGCTTCTCTGATTTGTTCAATGCGGGTATCTGAAATACCAGAGGACAGAGCATTCTGAACTGACCCAATTGCCAGGGAGGTTACCGCCTGCTGCTCTTGAGGGGGCACTAACGCAACGCTAAGGCCCGTCACAGGGTTTTCACGGTCATCTGTACCTAATTGCTCAATCGCAAGGTCACGGAGCCCCTGAGCATCGCTCACGAGGGCTGTAAGCGATGCCTGTAGGCTATTCACTTCCTCCTGAGCTTGTCTGAGTTCTGCATCCCGGATTACCTTATGGTCGGGTTCAAATACAAAACTGGACAGAAAATCCTTAACCAGGAAGCGATGCTCTCGCATTTCTTTGCCACGTTCCCTACGGTTGCCGCTGCTGTCTTCAGTGACAATAGCAACAGTCTGACCGTAAACGCGGGGATGAGCGCGTAGGATTACTGTGTGCAGCTTATCTTCAACGTAACGCAAAGACGTAATGAGCAGTGTATCCCCTGCCACAATACCCTCTTCAGGGATGCTGTCAGTGGACGTCCAGTACTGACCCGCCAGCAAAGAATGAAATCGCTCTAAACGGTCAATGTTATTTTTGCTGACCAGGTCACCCATATACCTTTCCTTCCAGATTCGTGTGTTAGGTGAATCATACCAGATTGCCCTTGCCGTCTAATAACGCAGAAAACTGTGAATTCAAAATTCCTTAAATTCAAACCTGTCCAATATAGAAAGATGGCTCTTTTTCTTATCCAGTGTTAAGCGATAATGCTCAATTTTATTTCATTATTGTCAGAATCAAGATAATCTGAAAATAAAAAAGGCTTCAGAATTGAAGCCTCTATATTATACAAAGTGAATGAGCTTTATTTATCTTTCACCGGGTTCATTTCCCAGTATCTTTCACGTACGTTTTCTTGGCAATGGTCCGCTCGCTCCGGCGTGTCCCTTTTACGAGTAGCAAAGGCTTCAATTACGGCATTCAAGTCTTTTTCTTTGATTTTAGATCCAACAGGCAAGTTTTCTTCAAACTCAGCCCTTACCAGTTCTTTCGTTTTTTTTTATAATCGGTTTCACTTTGGATTTCAGGTTTTAAACAAATATCGGCAACCATCACATCTGATTTGCCCGGGATCGGTTTTTTCCCGTTTTCAGATGCAAGGACCGCAGAGGAGGTAAAGGCGACAGACAGAGTTGCACATAACAGAAGGTATTTTAATTTCATGACTCACTCCATGATTATCAATGATGGTTGCTCAGACACATCATTTATACCATGCCTGTCACCGAATACGAGATCCCCATATTTTGGCTTTAAATATTATCCAAATAGGGTTTCATACACCTGGCTTCTGAAAGCAAGGTTCAAGGAGCTTCAGGGGGAAATCAGATTGTTGTCGACCCAGTACTTGTGCAAACCTACCACCCAAGTCCTGGAAATGGACGAAAGTTCATGCGCCAGTTCACGACAGCATTCAGGCGTAAAAATACGTATGGGTCCTGAAGTACCGATATCAACAGACATGATAAACTCCAGAATGTTGCCATGGCATAGGTTGTTTCTCAGCCTGACAATTTCTGCTTCAGGTGTTCTCCCGGCTGCTACCTTAACCAACATATCCTGCTCGGCTGGAAATGAAAGTAATTCTACCGGAACCCCTTCCTGCTTGGCCTTTCTCAGTAAGGCATTACTCATTACGGAGATACCCTCCAAGTCCACCAGCTCAGGAGCTGGATGCTGATCGTTAACTGTTGGTTTCAGCATCAGCGACTTCAACGTAACCATGAGTGATGTTTCAATCCCGTTCAGGAAGCTCGTACAGGCCGGTATCCATAGTTCGTGATGCAACGCCTCGGTTGCTTGTTTAAAGAACCAGTCAATCACGGGGACAGTGCGATAATCATAATAGTGATTTATCTCGCTGAATCTTGACATATAAGCATCGTACTCAGCCTGGTCTTCAGGAGATAAAAAATTTGGTGGGAGGGGCATCAGAATCCTTTCATCCTAGCTTGTATACCTTCTTCGTAGGCCAGCTCGCCATTATCGGTAAAAGATGGTTTTTGGTGTTTATGATAAAGCTTAATTTTTCGTCAGGCTTGATAGCGTTACCGGAGAGATTTGATCTTTTCTCTTCAACTCGCAATACTGTTTATACATACAGTACAAGAATTCGAGTGTAGCTATGTCTGTTATCCTTGAGCACATTAGCAACAAGCCTTACGAAATGGCACCTTTTTTCAGTGATTTACTAAGCTGTGGAGTGATGAGTCCGTGCGCCGGGCATGAAGATAATGAATTAAATTTGCATGAATATGTAGTCCGCAACCGCCCCTCAACCTTCTTTGTCAGGGCGGCGGGCCTCAGTATGATCAATGCCGGTATCAATGATGGAGCAATACTGGTTGTGGATCGGTCTTTAACAGCACGACACGGCTCTATCGTCGTTGCGCTGGTGGATGGAGAGTTTACGGTAAAGATCTTACACACGTATCCTGAGCTGCTTTTGATGCCTTCTAATCCAGCCTATAAGCCGATACGTGTAAATCCCGAATCCCTTGAGATATGGGGCGTCGTCACCTTTGCACTGAATCAGTTCAGCCATGTACATGCACGTTGATATTAACGGAGCCTATGCGGCATTTGAGTGTGCGATGGATCCCAAGCTGTCCAAAAAGCCGCTCATCATAGCCAGCAATAACGATTCGTCCGTCATTGCAATGAATAAACTGGCTAAAAGCGTTGGTATTAAGCGTGGGACCCCAATTTTTAAGTGCAGGGATTTGATTCAGCAACACCGGATCGAAGTCCGGAGCTCTAACTTTACTTTGTATGAAGACTACTCAAATCGCTTCCATGAAACGCTGGAAAGCTTCGCGCCTCAATCGAGTCGATATAGCATAGATGAAAATTTCATGTTATTGAAAAACATGAACAAGATAATAGATTATGAAGATTACGGCCGGTTGATCAGAAGTACACTTCTTCATAATCTGTCCCTTACCTGTGGTGTGGGTTGTTCAAGCACCAAAACCCTGGCTAAATTATGCACCTATGCGAGCAAACGATGGGCAGCTACAGGCGGGGTTGTAGTTTTGACTGATCAGGCCAGGATCAGGAAGCTCCTGAGCCTTATCAGTACCAGAGAAATATGGGGTATTGGTCGAAAGATCAGTGAACGCCTGTCGGCTTTCGGGATCATCACTGCCGGTGATTTTTATAATAGCGACGTTCGCTTTTTACGTAAAAGCTTTGGCGTTGAAATCGAGCGAACCTGGCGGGAACTGCATGGCGAACCATGTTTCCGGCTGCACGAGTCCCCTCCAGTCAGGCAACAGATTATCGTTTCCAGAAGTTTTGGTCAGCGCCTTAATGAGATAGGCAAGCTACATGAGGCAGTTTCATTTTTTACCGCCCGGGCGGCAGAGCAGCTGCGCAAGGATGGCTCGTGGACCCGTCAAATCACAGTCTTCATTCAGAGCAGCAATTATGCGCAAGGTGAAAACCGCTACAGCAATTGTGGTATCGAGCCGCTTACCGCTACACAGGACACCCGCGATCTGGTTGATGCAGCCATGACCATCCTGAAACGCATTTACAGACCCGGGATAGCGTATGCGAAAGCAGGGGTAATGCTCTCCGCTATGACTGACGGTACAGAGCAACTCAGCCTGTTTGATGAGCGCCCGGCCAGGCCTGGCAGTCAGGCCCTGATGAAAGTTATGGACCGGTTCAATAAAGAAAAGCGCGGAGCTCTGTTTTTGCTGGGGGAAGGCATTCAACAGGATTTTCGTATGAAGCAGGCCATGCTATCACCGAGATATACGACCCGCTGGGATGAATTACTCGTTGTAAAAGCGTAGCGGCCATGACCGGCATGGCCGTACTCATCAAAAGTGAAAGTAACTTTAGGCCCCGCGAGCTTTTTCGATTGCGCCCTGCAAAGTTGCTGCGTCCATAGCCCCGGGGATAAATGTGGTAGTCGCCGCATTCGGCTTTTTCATATTCATAATGATGAAACCGGGTGTGCCGGTGATCCCGAGCGCTTCGCCCAGCTGCATGTTGCCGGAGATCACGTTTTCATACCGGTTTTTTTCCCTGTCAGAAAACGTGCTGTTAAACCCTGACTTTTCCACCACAGTATTAAAGTCAGTGAGTTCGAATTTGCGTTGAGAGGTCATGAAGGTATGAGCCACAGCCATCAGGTTGTTGTGGTACTTACGATAGGCTTCAGCACCGAAATTCTGATAGACGTGCAGACCCGTAGCGGCCCCCATGGCAGATACAGGTTTTGAACCGGCAAAAATCGGGAATTCTTTAAAGAAGAATTTTACATCTTTGCTCTGATTCATTACCGATTCAACAACAGGTGTAACCCGCATGCAGTAAATACACTGATAGTCGAAGAACTCGATTACCGCGACGTCGGCGTCATCCGGGCCGATGTTTGGCGTCTCCTTGGTATCCAGCAGAGCTGGCGCATATGGAATTATTCGTTCCACTGAGGCACTCACGTTCTGATTTTCCAGCGCCTTACCTGCTTCCACTAAATAATGGGGATTTTTTACCAGGTAAGTAGCGGCAATTTTGCCAATTTCTTCCTCACTGAGCACCTTCGGTTTAAAATAAGTTGCCGTGATTAACGCCGAGGCAGCGGTAGCAATCACCGCAGAAATTAAAATCGTGGCCATCGGTTTTAAATAAAATTCTTTAGACATAGCTACCTTTATGCTTTTCAGCCTGTTAGTTATTAACCTGCGATGGATTATACTGGCCCGGTAAATCGGAATTATTCGTGAAACAATGCTTTTTGGAGATTAAAGGATGATTAGGCAGGGCTTTATACTCACAACAGCAATGCTTTTGAGTGGTTGCGGATATCATTTCGCAAACCAGGTAGATGCGTACGATCTAATGCCTCGTCCTGTTACAAATAAAAAGTTTCAGATAGTCCCTCCGGACGAAGGTATTCAGTCCAGAATGTTTTCAAGCCGTTTTGCTGATGGAATAGCAAAAAAAGGAGTCATTATTTCCACTCACCAGCCAGATTATGTGCTCAGGTTCCGAATCAGCAGCTCACAGGAGAACATGCAGTATAGCGAGCAGCTTCTTACTGGGGTGACAGGCTACGTTGTAGATAAAAAGACAACGAGAACTGACAAGCATGGCGAATCGCATACTGACTACGACTACAAGCCAGTCGATGGGGTAATAGGCACTGAGACGATGTCGCAGATGCACTATATGCGACAGCTGGATGTCGAGGTATACCCGTCAGCGAAAGGAGCAAAGCAGGTTCTGAAAGTAAGTATGCAAAGCAATGCACCTGTGCCGTCAGACAGCATTGCTTATTCAGCAATGATCGACGCCTTTACTGATAAATTTGATGCGCCGCTGCGTTCCGGAAATTATGTTGCAGTGATCCCCTGGAACTGAAAGCAGACGGCGGGAAGAGAATGTTCAAAAGTGACTTTTGGACACGCACATTAACGTGGCTATCGCCCTCCCCCATTAAAATCATAAAGTCGGTAAAGATCGCCCATCGTGATGGAATTGGGCTTATTAATGAATAGATACTGTAACTGTTCTTTATGTTGAGTACTGGTAGCTGCATTCATAAGCACTTCCAGGTAGAACCTGTAGCCTATGCTTCGCTCTGAATACATATACTGGAACTGCATCAGTAAAATGCCTGACATAACATACAACAGCAGCAGACTGAGTAACACAGTGCTATCAGGCTGTTCCAGTGCCATACTGACATACCCTGAACCCAGAATGCACAGAAGCCACCCCGTCATTAGAGCAGGCACCCTACGACTCAGACGTTCATAACAACGTTTTATTACGGGATCCCGGAGATACTTTTTGTCAGGTATCCCCGTTGCTCTGATGACGAAGTTACTGAGTATCGACATCTTTTTTCCTTCTGGACGCTCTCAGTCAATAAATCAGGCCAGGCGCTCATTGAAAGCTATCACGAGCTGCGAATCGGGATTTTTTACCAGTTCGGGCCGGATAACTTTTAGTTGCCTCGTTGGGGCGAGCTCATCTGTAGGCCTGATGGTGGTATTACCCGGCCCCTTGCGGGTACTGTCGGTGTTTACCTTGAGCTTTTTATTTCCCAGGTAGCTTTCCATCTTTTTAGAGATGGTGTCACCTGTGGTCGCAACACCAGAGAGTTCCTTTAGTTGTTCACCTTGATCCATTTGTACCGATGACATCAGAAATTCGATTCCGGGATCGTTTTCCGTTCCACAGGCTCCGTACTGACATTGTGCAGCGAAAACGGGCTGTACACCTACAGCAACCAGCATTAACGTACTCAGTAAAGTAGATTTCATACACACCTCTTACAGTCGGAAAAGTTACTTTTGCGCAGCGCCCATTTGGGTCACCAGGTTTTCCGGGCTCAGCCACCCCGTAAATAACTGCGGTTTGCCGCTTAGTGTCACCATGGTAGGAGTACCTTGCAGCGGGATTGTTGAGGCCACCTGGAAATGCGATTTGATAATGTTTAAGCAAGCCTCATCAGGACGTCCTTCCGGGATAGTTGAAACCGGATTCATCGCTGCATCCAGAGCTTCGTTTGGCTTTGCTGAACACCAGATTTTGGCCATGTTCCCGGCTACTACCGAGTTCAGTCCTGCACGTGGGAATGCAAGAAACTTAATCGAAATACCGGCATCAAGATAAGACTTCAGATCATGATGCAGTTTTTGGCAGTATCCACAGGTTATATCGGTAAAGATAGCAAGCCGGTATTTTTCGTTTGGTGATTTGTAGTCGATGGATTTAGTTTTGGATGCGAATTCCCGGACGCCCATTAAAATGGCCTGCTCAGTGGTGTTTACCACATCTTTACCTTTCACGTGGAATAAGCTCCCGGTAAAAATGTAATCTCCGTCTTTGCTCACGTAACTTACCCCCTCCCTGGAAATCACCGTAAAAATATCTTTTACTGGCGAGGGTTCGACGTGCTCGATTGAAAGCCCAATGGCTTTGAGCTTATCCCGGGCTGCATCTGGCAGTATCATTGTATTAACCGGCTCGGCATTCATCGTGAAGGCGGTACTTAATGAAAGAAGTAATACCGATGCCTTAATAATTTTTTTCATTTCTGCTCCTTAAATCGAGCACTAATATTATCACGCCCCAAAATTCCATAATTTTGCTTAAACGCTTAAATCAACGGGTAAAGCCGAAAGAAAGTCGATAGATATATGGGAGAATAGATAAAACGTAGATTCAGTGGAGAAATCGTTGTGTTTACACCACCAGCAGATGATGTGAAACCTATTCCCGTTCCTGATGAGATTTACACTCAGTGCATTACGGATGCCGCCCGCTACTTCGGAATTGATGCTGAACTGGTTTTTACGTTGTTTGACAATGAAGGCGGTAAGGTTGGTACTTTCAGCAGGAATACAAACGGCACTTATGATATTGGCCCAATGCAGATCAACTCATCCAATCTGCCTGAAATAAAAAAGCATTTCCCGACGGTAACGTGGCGGGTTCTGGCTTACGATGCTTGCGCAAGTTTCTGGGTTGGAACATGGTGGCTCTATAGAAAAATTGTTGATCGCAAGGGCAATGTGTTTGAAGGGATTGCAGATTACAACAGCAAAACCCCAAAGGTACGTGCAAAGTACATATTTAACTTCATGGTAAAGTACAATCGCCGGATCCAGCAGCGTAACGGGATGGGTGAGCTTTATCAATGGACCCAGCAACCTCCTCGATACAATGGCCATATAGCAAAAAATGTCCCGGAGCAAAACCCGACTCCTGTTGTTAAATAAATTCAACCCGATATTACAGAAGATCATCGAGTGGCTTGGGTAAACCACCACAACTATTTCGCACTGACTCAGGAGTAATATATTGTCTTTTTCTGCAAGAAATTTATTTAAGATTCTCTCTTCTTTCTTGATCCAGAAAAAACCTCATCATGAAGAAGTATGTGTTCATAAAGAAACAACAGCTGGTTTATGGGCCCCTCTCCCTGATTCGCATGTCGTGCTTTTTTTAGATTTCGATGGGGTTTGCCACAGGTGTAAAAATGAAACCTTTGAGCGAATGCCACTGTTAGAGAAATTGCTGGATAACTGCCCTGCCATGGTGATTGTTATCTCCAGCTCATGGCGTGAGTGCGCTAATACAAGTTATCTGAAATCTCTTTTCCGGATGCCTTATAGAGACAAAATCATAGGTGCAACCGGTTCGGTATATTTAAAACACGGACAGACTGGTGTGCGGGCTGCCGAGTGTGAGGACTTTGTCTTTTCACATCGAGTTAAAGCATTTATCTGCCTTGATGACGACGAATCATTATTTCCGGCTGGTTATCCGCATTTGCACAAAACCGATTATTACACGGGCCTCACCGAATCTGACCTTGCAGCTCTTAACGCAAGGTACCATCAGCTCATGGGACGCTGATGAACAAAGTAACTTTCCTTTTACCCTGTCACTGCTGAACTCGTACGCCCATCCACTTTAGGATTGATTGTTTTATACCATGCGCAATAATGTCTCATATGAATTCGACAAGAAAGGGACATTATGCTGCATCACTGTCAGGCTAAGTCACTGGATGACATATACCTTGAGGATATTCCCCACATCATACATCCGGCCACGGCGGTACATGACCTCGAAGATACCGCCCTGCCAAACCGGATTATTCAGGAATGGAATTTACCGCAGGGATATAAACAGTTTGTCAGCCGGTATCACCAGTTCCACCATCAATGCCCCTGGCTCGCTTACCGCGATACGCTTGACGACATCAGATACGGTAAGATCGTTCTGCTTAGAAAAGACATAACCGGCAATACCGGGCCGGGGGTAATATCAAATGGCAACCTACGCAATGACCTGCCCCTGTACCTCTTTACCCGTCTGCGCGATATCATCTCTCGTCAATTGAAACGCCCGGGGTACTATGTTCGATCAACGACACCAGCACAGCACGCCCAATCAACAAAAACCATTAATTCCAAAGCGGCTGGTCGTCTTCTCGCAGCTGGCGGGCTTTATAATGGAAATGTGGAGGGATTTCGACATACGGCTGAACAACTTGGCGGCGAAGCTGTTGAAGGCTATGACCAGGTATTGAACGAAACAACTTCAGGTATGCTGGTTGCAGCGGCTTCACTTCTGGTTATCCGAAATCCAAGGTCTGCGGATGAATTGAAAAGTTATCTCGGCAAGTACAAGAAAGCACATGTTTTGCTCGATGATATGAATGTTAGCGAATTGAACTACATACGCCGAGACAGAGCTGAATATTTAGCTCTCCGTGGACAATTCAACAATACTGTACGCCCTAACTTTCTTAAATCACTTTCAGACCACCCAGATGCCCTGGCTACGTTTGAACCTAACGATTTGATGAAACTTGCAACAGGCAAGGTCCCCTCTGGGTGGCAGGTTCACCACAAGATCCCTCTTGATGATGGTGGCACAAACGCTATAGACAACCTGGTACTTATTCAGAATTCACCATACCATTCAGCACTGTCGAAAGCACAATCCATCATTACGAAGGATCTACCGTATAATTCAAGCACCAAAGTTTTATGGCCATCGCCGAACGGTGTTATCTACCCGGTAGGAAAGTAAGAGGCGCTCATGAAAGATTTAACTCAACTACTCAGCAGCCTAAAGAGTTTGATGGTTGCAGATGACTACCCTTTAGCCAGCCCGGTAGCCCCGGAAGTCTTGAAAGACTTAATCTGCAATCCGCCTCCAGTGGAGTGGGCAGATCACAAAAAGAGCGCCTATATAGATATACAGAAACTCATTAAAACCAGGCTTGATTATGCCCAAGTGTTTAATGCTATGGATGGTTTTGAGTACAACGGACTTACGTTTTATAACCTTGTTCAGACAGAGAACGAAAATCTATTGTGGTCAAATATTTACATACGCAACTTTGAAGCACGAGACAATGAAATCTACGTTGACCCAAATCTCACTGATAAGGTGTTAATCGGAGAAGATGGCATGTCACTTTTCGCTTATAGTTTTGCAGACGACTGCTTTCAGATAAGAGACAAAGCATCTACTGATTATGTTATTGAATCTCATACAGAGTTTGATAGATTTTTGTCTTCACTGATTCAAACTGTCAGTTGAATGTTCCGCAAGAGCGGTACTTCTGAAAAAAAGGCCGCAAACACATACTTTGCGGCCTTTATTGTTTAGCAGTAATTTACAATCAATTGATAGTCATTTCAGGAGGTTATATTCAACCTCCCTTATTTTTTATTTTCATTAAGCCACTGATCCGCTCTATCGACACGTGACTGGTAAGGCTCATTTGTGTTGCTCAGCTCTGACTTCATGTACTGAATGAATTCATCTGCTTTCTGAGGCCCAAAGCGAGGGTCATCCGTCAATTGCTGCCGGATAGCCCTTTCAGAGTTCTGCGCTGCATTCGCATAAGTCGAAACGCCGTCGCTGCTAATACTCTGATACCGGTCACTTACTGCTGCGACGCCATCAGACATCTGCATGTGATTAAGGACCTTACCCTGGAGAGAATCAGGCATATTTGCAGGGTTAGAAGCATCATTTGCTATCGATGTCTGGGTTTGAAGGATGCCCGCTCCCGTAAGCATCTCATTTACCGGTTTCGCCCCAACGCTGGTTAGCGTATCCGAAACAAATTGCTGGCCCCCGAGTAGCGCACCAGAAATCGCGCCCCGCTCAGTGTTGGCCTCTATCTTTTCCCCAACCAAGCGATCTGTGACGGTCTGAGTGCGGTTACCAACGAGACCACCGCCCGACCCACCCTCTCCCAGGTTTGCCCGTACGACTGACTCAAGTGAACCATCAGCTCTGTTATGAGTGTTGAAACTGCTATGGATGCTCTGAACGTCATTCATACTCCAGTTAACGTTATAGTTACCCAGTTCATTAAGGATCTTCTGGGTATCCGCTTTGAGCTGCTCTCTTTCGGCACCGGTAGCCATGGTGCTGGCACCATAGGTAAAGACAGCTTGCTGTGCCAATTCAGCTCGCTTATCGTCCCGGCTTAAGTTCGGGTTGTTGGCAACACGACTAAAGTAGTTATCAGTGTTATTAGATAAGCCACGAACTTGACCGCTCTGATACATACTGTTCAAAGCAGTGGCTCGTTGATCCATTCCATCACCAACCACCCGACCTCCGGTAGCCTTTTCCAGATCGTTAAATGTGCCTTCTGCATTTCTGACATCCTGACCCGAATTGACGACTTTCTCTACACCCTGATTATTCAGTACAGGTCCATTCGTTTTGAGAGAATTAAGCACATTCCTTTCTTCATCAGAATAAGTGCGACCCACGTTGTTGTTATGTATTCCCTGAATATCGCCTTTGCCCGCGTTATCAAGGTTATAAGGAGTAAAGCCAGCTTCACTATTTCCAGGGACACGCTGTGTCGCGTCCTGAGCGTTGGAGGAAAGACCAAGTTTAGCCTGCGAATCTACACTTCCCCCCAGTTCCCCTACGCGTGACGCACTCATCACGCCAGACGTATTTACGCTGTCAGGAGTTCTATCCTGTGCCTGAGTGATAGTATTAATTCCTGACCCGTCGCCTGAAATTCTGTCGAGCTGATTGGTGATAGGTAGCAGCTGCTGTGCATTACCACCGAAGTCGGAAACCAGACTTTTAAGCAAGCTGGAGGTTTCACGGAGATCCTGTTTATTACTTTCGGCCGTCTCTCCCCGGGCGGTATCAATCGCAATTTTTTGCTCACTGAAATCTCGTGTTGCAGCCACAAGCGCGTCAGTACGTTGAAGCTGCGATCCAAGCTGATTACTGGCCTTGAAGGTATCGTTATAGGAGTTGAATTTCTCCATAAACGCATTCTCATCCAGCCCATTCTTACGAGCAAAATTCCTTACATCATCATCACTGAAGTTTTTGTTGCGAATAGAATCGGAGAACCTGTCCAGGTTAATGCTTTGTTTAGAATCAAGGCTCATTCCACTGTTGGAGCTTGCGTTAGTCGAAACCGATGTGGAAATATTTTGCGCCATCGTCTGTGTCGCCTGGTTCATTTTCGACGATGCTTCTTTAAACGCATTAGTATTGGATATCTGATCGCTGCTTACCTGAGACGCCGCTTTACTGAACTGGTCAGTTAACGCAGAATCCTGGCTAAGCTGATTCGTGATTGCTTTTGAAAGGTCATTTGAAAGCGAGTCACTGCCTGTATTGGTCTTAGATGCACCGCTACTCAATTGCCCTGCTACAGCCGCTTTCAGCCCGGCTCCATTGCCAGTTCCAACACCTCCATTAAGCCCAGCGTTGAGAATAACATTTGAAGCAATGCTGGCCATCTGAGACGCACTCACCCCATGTTTCGTTGCAATACCTTCTGCTACAGAGGCACCAATCTTATCCGAGATCTGCTTCATTGTTTGCAGGTTGGTTGAGAACTGCTGGCTCGACTGTCCTGACCTGCCAATTTCGCTCATCTGACTGTAACCAGCCTGGAATGAATTACTTGCCGCACTCATAACTGATGAGGTTACAGCTGATCCTTGCCCTTGGCTGTTAGCGATACTTGAACCAGCATTCCACATTCCAAGACGGAAATTACTTGAATCAACTGCGCCGCCATCGCTGTACCCCTGACCGGTACTGGTTAAGGCGGTTCGTGTCACGTCACCAAATGAAGATTTACCGCTGTTAGGGCCATCCCATACTTTGGGCGTTACATGACCAGTATCCACCGGCGCATCGGGGGTCACTCCCTTAACCGCATTCATCATCGGGTGAATCGACTGTGTCATCAGGAATAATGTGAGTACCGGAATCAGAGCATAAAGGGCGGAAGCAACAGACAGGTATGAACTGTATGTTTCCGCAAGCCCTGGGAGCCCCATCCACGTGACGGCATTATTCTGGCTGTTGAGGGTGCTCCAGGTATCCAAGTCGGCCGTCGCGACTTTCTTCACATACGCGTTGACCATTACTGCCGTAAGCGGCCACATATTCACGAAGAGGATAAGTTGCAAATATTTCGCCGCAGCGGCAACACCATTACCACCTAACGCTAGCAGCATAAGCAAAGCAAATGGAGCAACCATATAAGCAAACATCTCAAGGAATGCGATTGCTGCTCCCGACAGTTGTAACCACAACTGGCCCTGTGAAGCCATTGTGTTGGTTCGCTTCAGAGAAGCCTCAAACAACTGCATATCGGAAGCCAGACCGAGTGGGGTCTTATATTTGCTTGCGCCATTTCTGAGCTCATTCATTATGAACAGGTTCAGGGTGGCGTCATACGAACCAATAGCCTTACCGTACATACCATTTGCTGACGCCATAACATCAGTAAAGCTTGCGCCGGTAGGTGCACCATTTGCTTCGTCTGGAGTAAGGATGCCGTTTGTCTGTCCTATAAGGGAAATAGTCTGGCGAGCTTCCGCTGTACTGGTAACCTGTTTCACAGTTGACCAGACCTCATCACACGTACCAGATTTTGAACCGTTAGCGCCAACAATACTGGCAGAAGCATTCTTCAGAGCGCCTTTCATCGCCTGATTAATCCGGTCCATGCTATCTGCCAGATTCGCTGAGAAAATATCGTTAAAAATAGTTTCTTTACCGGCAATATTTGCGCTTGAGTTTTGGGTAGCCTTCAGGCAGTTGTATGCAAGAGACTGAACGGTAGCACATACGTTCATTGGCCCTAGCCCGCTGGCCGGTTCCGGAAATGCGGAACAGTAGCCCTGGCTATCGCCGCCCCATTGCAAAAACTTCACGAATCGGATCATCGGACCTAGGGTGATGTCATCGTCCAGAGTTGTTGCAGACAGGTCCACCGGAGAAAGCGGATCAAACGCTGTTTTATAATCCTTCAGCAACCCCTGGCTTAAGTTAGTGGTGACGGTGGCCATCGCAGCAATAAAAATTGGAATTCCGTCGACGTTCCTGACCTCTCCCGACTTTACAGATTCAATAGTTACATCCACTCGAACCATTGCCATCATGAAAAGGATCAACCCCAAAAACCAGGAGAAAAAGGGTAATTCATTTTTGGTCGGTGCCTGAAGCCATAGCCACGTTTTATAGAATAGGCTCACACCTGCTACAACGGCGGCCGTGGTCAGGAACTCTTTTACACCAGTATATTGAGAAAAGATCAGGGCAATACCGGTAAACGCCGACCAGACAAAATCAATATCACCCAGGGTATATATGTTGTAATCCATGTCAGACCTCAGTTACGTGTGCCACGAATACTTTCAGTGAAAGCCTTCCGTTGCAGGCGACGGTCATCCCAGGTTGAAATGACGTCCGAGCTGGTACCGACCTGGCTGTGCGATAGCTCATAGGCGGCTTTAACCTGTTTTGAGAGATTGTCTGTTAATCGGTTGAGATCATCCCTTTTACCCGACAGTGACTCACTCGGTATGCTCATGGTTGAAATTTTGGCCTCAACCTGGCGCAACATGTTGATTACGAGGCTCGTCGCAGCAATAGTGCTGATGTCCTGAATGTATGCGTACCCTTCCGGTGCTTCGAATGTTTGCAAAGAGTCGATAATGGTCGGGATGCCGATATAGGAGATAATGCGTAATTCATCATCTGAAACACGAACGTCGTTGATGATTTTCTTCTGTACGTTTAAAAGAAGATCAGAGATGGTATCCTTCAATCCCTTAAAACCACCGTCATTAACTTCTGACATGACAAGGCACTGAGCCTTTCGTGGGGATGATGGATCTGGTGCCGGAGAACACTTGAGCATTTTAATTGTTCCGCCAGCTGGTGGCCCCATTATGTAATCCGTGACTGTCATGGTAGACGGGCGGACTTCCATTCCCGCTTTTTCGCCTTTGCTATCCCAGTTGATAATGACAGTACCCACGAGAGACATAAGTTGTTCTGCCAGTTTATAACCGGATAACTCCGTTACCCCTCCGATGTTCATCGTTCCCTTATCAATATCCATGAACGACATATAGAAGAGGTTACCACTGAATTTTTCAGCGAACTCTTCGGGATCCTTTGCTTTAACCTGAGAAGTGACAGCTTCAGGTGACTTTGTCATCGATGAGCCGAAATCAGGAATGAGACCATTAATCGATCCCAGAATTGAGGCTGGTCCAGAGCTAACTGAGTTAGCGAACTGGCTTGGCGTACCCACGTTTTCAGAAAGGAAAGAGTAAGTTGCATTGCATGAATCTTTCGCAAATTTATTTAGCGCTTGCAGTTTGTTTTGGATGTCATTAATCGTTGCAGCACAGTCAGCACAAATAGCTGAAACAGCAACGTTAAAAGCATAGATAGCCGCACCCTGGGCAATACCACGGGCCACCTGCACAAGCTGGTCCCCGTTGATCATGCTGAAGGACCCAAGAAAAACGTCAATACCGTTACAACCGACAGAAGCTTTTGGAAACGACATGGAAACAAGGTTGGTATTAACGTTTGTTGTTCGGTAAGACATTGACCCGCCAACTATGCCTGTACGGGTTGCTGTGGAAAAGGTGGCCGGGCTGGTAGACGTCATCATGCCATTGAAAATGTTACGCATTGCGTTGTCTGCATTTGCAGTCGGGGCTAAAATTGCAGCACAAACAGAAAGAGACAAAAGTAACTTTTTGAAGTTGAAAACGGCATTACTGCGCATAAGTGCCTCCAAAACTGCCGCCAGCATTGAGATAATTGACCGGATCGGCCGTAGGCATGTCATAGCCTTCGAGTTTTTGGTCCATTATTTTTTGAAGTAAGAATGGGTCTGATTCCATTTCAGATTTATTAACGGTAATAACGCCATCATCACCGATGGTATATTGCCTTTTAATATCTAGAGTTGACTGGAACGAAGCGTCATCGATCAGATTCATGCCCTTCGCGGCAAGTATAATAGTGTTCTTTAATTCATCAGCAGAGATCATGCCTTCACTAATGCGCTGAGCTGATGTCCCATCCTTTGAAACCAGGAAAATTGTAGGTACCTCTCGAATTTTAAATTGATCAATAATTTGTGCATTGGGGATGTTAAAATCCTGAAAAAGGCCATTATGCAATGGCCTTCCATCCATACTGATTGGAAGAATATCTACCGAATAATAGTTCTGCATAAATTGAAGTATTTGGCTCTCTTCGTGGCAAAACTGGCAAGTACTCTGGAAAAAGAAAAATAAACCTGACTTAGTAAAGATATCTTTCATTACCGTTTGCTGATTTTTTTCAACAACAGTGCGGTGAGCATCCAGTGCCACCTTTTCCACTGGTTGCCTGCGTTTTTCAGACATCATCGGGTTTTTAAGAAAATAATCTTTTGATTTGTCAGAAAAACGCGTACTGATATCCAGCATTAACCTTTGCGCCGTGTAATAACGTGATAGATTTTCTGCGGTAGGGTTATCCATTGCCTGCGTTAACAGTCGAGGCATATTCTCTTTTAGCCATTTTGAATTTAAATCTACCTTTTCCTCTTTTGAAGGCGAGCTAGCAGCACCGGTTGGTGGCAAAACCTCTTCTTCTTCAGCTTCGCTTTTTTTAGCAGGATCGTCATACCAGAAGAAACCCTTCTTATAAGCCTGTCCTGATACAAAGGGTGTATCTTTTATTAGGGGTTGCTCAGGGCTGGCGTGGGCACCAGTAATTACCAAAGACATAAGCAAAACCATCTTTGAAGGCGCTAATGCAATACGAGTCATAGACCGTTCTCCTTTTCTGATGCGGTTATGATGGCATACAAAAAAAAGGTTAGAGCTCGTATAGCATGGTCGTTTTTATGTTGAAAAGGACGGAAAAGGAGAGCTGACTAAGAAGATAGTCTCAGTGATGGCAAGATCATCCATCTTGCACATTGTGAAAAATCCGGTGTAACAAAAACATGGTTTTATCGAATATCTAAAAGCAAATATTGCTTTGAAAACAGGTGTATTTAGAGCTGAAAAAAATCATCACCAGTAATGCTGTTTATATATTTAAAGAAGGAACAGCTAAGGATCAAAGAAGCGAACTTAGGCAAGAATATAAAATATATAAATTGAAAGCGATTAAGAAGTCGTCATGCATAGAAGGTTTTAGAGAACCTATGTAGTTTTACGTTTTCAACAGAAAAAAAGGTGCACATTTTTGGAACGAAGGCAGACTGTATAAAGATAAATCAAATTATATCTTTAATTGTCAAGAGTTGATATTTAAGTTGTAACTAATATTTGATTGTAAGCAAACAACAGAATTTGACTTAAGTCAATATTTAGATTCAGACAAGTCAAGTTTCGCGATATCATTTTTAGATTTAATCTAATTCTTCTTGAGAATACCTCTCTATGGCTGAAGCAGTTGAAGATAATCTGCAACGTGGACAATGAGCATCATTTGTCACTG
Source organism: Lelliottia sp. SL45 (assembly GCF_026672535.1). NCBI lineage: Bacteria > Pseudomonadati > Pseudomonadota > Gammaproteobacteria > Enterobacterales > Enterobacteriaceae > Lelliottia > Lelliottia sp. SL45. The sequence goes on along the minus strand of NZ_JAPPRH010000012.1, from coordinate 37,705 downwards.
GCACAATGTATGGGCGTTTACATTTTTCGCAGGCACCTAGTTCTTCAATTTCTTTCATAGAAGTAAGGATTTCTATTATTTTATTAACTTCCGGTGCGCATACAAAGTATCCCAGATTATGAAGGACACTCATTATTCGGTTGAAGTCAATTTGCCGAAAACTCGCTTCCGGATTTATTGGATCAAAACCAAAATAGTTAACTGCGACATCAATAACAGCAGAAAAGGCTCGGCGGTTATCTGTGCGTTTGCTCCAACCCCGGATACCCTTTTTGAGTTTTGTTTTTGCACCAGGCTCAAAATCGATATTTTCAGCAACATGATTACCGTACAAAATTCGTATTGTATTTTTATTTGCCCCAAGCGACATAGTTCTTGCTGCTCGCAATAGAGCATTAGCTTTTGTTTGATCGACCTTTGCCATATCAATAATCCTTTAACATAACTTTATTTGTTAAAGTGTTGAACACATCCTGACGGTGACTGGTGAACATAGTGTCATAACGTAATAGTTCCATCAAATCGTCACTAACTTTTCCTAACCGGATGTCAGCAGACAATTCATAAGCCCAGGCAAAAACTTTCGTTTTAAGTGAAACACTCTCTTCAATATGCCCTTGTGAGAAAGCAATTGTACGTGGGAAAAGAACGACATCGTTAATTGTTTTTAACGATGAATAACCAATGTCTTTAATAGCATCAGCTGTAGTTGGTTTTAAACCAAAGAAAATACTTACAAACTCTGGTGCGAGCATTGAAATAAAGAACACCTGCATAAAGTAGTCATTCTGTATATCAACACATTTAGAACGCAACTCATGAATCTTCTTGGGATTATAGATATCCACTGTACCATTCAGAAAAGTCACTTTTTCACCGGCATCGTAAATACCATAGTCAATATCATTTGTATCATATTCACGAATTACATTGGAATCACCGTCCAAGACCGCAGAAAAAAACCTCTCCCATGTAATTTCCTTTCCGAGTGTACGCGGAACCAAAAAACTACCTGGACGTGTTTCCACTTCAAAAGCTAAATCAGCGGCTGTACTAAATCCTTTCCCAAATAGGCGACGCTGGAGAAGCGGAGTCCCAGTTTGATATGCAGAAGATCCATGCACAGGCAATAACATTAAAAATGCACGGTAACTACGAATAAGCGAAATCTCAGTGCGGAAAAGTTTACCGAGTAAGCTACGAGTTAAATTATCAGATTCTGACATGTGCTGATTGTCCTTGCGCCATTACAATTGTTCAAATCTTCAACATGGATTTTTTGTTAGGTGTTCGGTAGGGTGAAAAGTAACTTTTAGTATTTTCTTAAGGCTTGAATAAGCCTTAAATCTATCCCTTCAACCACACCGCTTACTTGTAACACTTTTTAACCAAACTAACCAGAATTTTATCAAAAATTCCTGCGCATGCTAACGAAATGTGAAGCGATTAAAAAAAAACCTAAACCCAGCCCCTCCCAACGTTGGATTAGAATAACGACGTCTTTCACTGACCGTCATAAACTGACATTTTTACTTTTCATCAACCTCATGCTTACATAGGATCACTAAACAAAGAAAAGTGACCCTATGAATGCCTCACATAGGGTCACTTATGTTTGAAAAGTGACCCTATGTAATGTCGTCATAGGGTCACTTTTTATAAAAGTGTCACTATGGACAAAGTTTCATAGGGTCATTTTTTTTGGAAAAGTGGCACTAGATATATGTATAACTTTAATAGAGCAATGCACATTATCAAAAGCAATAATCCACAATGGTCATTCCCTCAAAAGTAACTTTAGGGGGTAGTGATGGGAGTGAGGCTAAACTCGCTGTTACTGTTTCTGAAGGCCCCTACCGAATGGGGGAAACAGGGAGTGCATTACATCTGTTCAATTCCCTCATCAAAGAGCATACAAAAATCTTCTGTTCGTGAAAAAAAACGGAAATTTCCTCCGGTATAGTAATTTCACATCAGGAGGCGTCATGAGTAATTCGAATCTTATAAGTTCTATAGAGCTAACACGTAAAAATTTACGTGCTCAGATTGAAGGTTTGCGTGTTGAGGCTGAAGATCTCATTACAAAATACTGGATCAAGTGGAAGGAACGAAACCACCAAGAGATTAACCTTACCCGACATAGCAAAGTTCCAAAGAGGGAGTATCTGGGTTCTTACGCACCAAAAGTTGAGCTAATTGGTAATGCCAGAAAAGTAACGATCACTTGGCATCAGTTCAGCCCTTATAAAACAAGAGCGCCTAGCCACATGTCAAAACGGGTGCAACCAATGAAAAGTGGAAAATATTCTAAGAACTGTTTTGTAAACCATGCCAGCTGGGAATACGAAATGATTTCTGAAACGGAAGCATTGCTGGAGCCTTACAGAGAAATGCTTGAGCTCTATCATTCAGCATATATCGAACTTGGACGAAAAATCCGTCAATACTCAAAAACGAAGGTGGCACAATGACCGACGCAATTATCACGGACAATGAGCGTATTAACATTGAACCAAAAGATGTAATGGTAAAAGGTTCAAATAAAAAGCAAGGCGTAAACGCTCAAACATCTACTCAACGCAGACCAGAGCACCAGGGTATGGCCAAAGTTATTATTAACCCCGGCACCCCCGACTTTAACCGGTTTTTAACTGCCAGAAATGGAGCAGTCATCAGAGGTTTTGATGATGTGAGTATCGCTATTTCCTCTCTCTTTAAAACGGTTGATGCAGTTAAACATCCTGACCTTGTTCAGGCTATTCAGGATTGGTTCAACGAGCTGCATGAAGAAAACAATAAGATGAAAGAAAATCTTGTTGCTTATATTAAGTCAATTGAGTTCGACAAGAATGACTCATTCATGTCATCAACTCAGTTTGTACCTTTCAGTTTTGAACCAGTACAACTCAACTTCAATAACCACAACACCATGAGGTTTTACAAGTACATCTTCGAGATGAACCAGCTCATGAACACAATGTATGAGTACAACTCATTGGGTTTACTGGCTGTAAGCGACTATCCGGTTATGTCTCACAACATTATAAAGAGTATTAATTTATATGTTGAGAATGTGAAAAAGACTCTGAATGTTTCTCGCCGTAAGGATGGGCCATACAGTCCAGCAGAGTTCATCACCAAAGTAATGCAATATAAAAGTGTGCAGGCATACATTGCAGCCGAACTGTCAGGCAAACGTCGATAAGGTATGATGATGAATTTCAGGGCGCTGTATTTATGTATTAAACGGATTTTGGGGATATTCTCATCTCAGGAGAATGATGCAACCTCTGTAATGATTGAGGATATATCAAGCCTCTCTCCTTTTGCGCAGATTCTAGGAGATCAGAAGTACACTGTTCCTGATCATCCAAATCCAGAAGTCCTGAAATTCATCGAGTATCCAACTCGTCCGACGGGCATACAGACATTTAATGAACAGTCAATCCTGTCTCTGTATCGGGAAAAACTGCACTCAATTTCAATGATGTTAGCTATCAGCGATAGCGACATCAGGGACGATGCATATACATTTACTAATTTAGTATTAAAGCCCTTGGTTGAATATGTTCGCTGGATACATCTTTTGCCAGCTTCCGAAAATCATCATCATAATGGTATTGGTGGGTTACTTTCTCACAGCCTGGAAGTGGCCATACTCTCTTTAAAAAATGCGCATCACTCAGAGCTGAGGCCAATCGGATATCAAGATGAAGAAGTAGTCCGTAGAAAAGTATATCTCTATGCTGCGTTTATCTGTGGTTTAGTCCATGATGCCGGAAAGGTTTACGATCTCGATATTGTAAGCCTGAATTTAGCTAGTTCGATCATTTGGACGCCAAGCTCACAAAGTCTTCTTGACTGGGCACGTGAAAACGACGTGGTTGAATACGAGATTCACTGGCGAAAGCGTATTCATAATCAACATAATATCTGGTCCAGCGTTTTCCTTGAACGAATCCTAAACCCGGTATGTCTTGCATTTTTGGATCGGGTAACTAAAGAACGTGTTTATTCAAAAATGATCACCGCCCTAAACGTTTATACTGATGGGAATGACTTTTTGTCGAAATGCGTGAGGACCGCTGATTTCTATTCTACTGGTACAGACCTTAATGTTTTACGTGACCCTATCATGGGTCTGCGTTCTAATGATGCAGCAGCAAGGGCCATTAGTACCATCAAACACAACTTTACCAGTATCAATATCAACAATTACAATGCTAAGCCTATGCACATCATTATCGTAAATGGTGAGGTATACCTTAACGAGAACGCATTCCTTGATTTTGTTCTCAATGATTTCGAATTACATAAATATAACTTCCCTCAGGGAGAGGCTGGTAAGACGGTATTGGTAGAATCCCTAGTTCAACGTGGATACGTCGAACCCTATGATGATGAGCGTGTCGTTCACTACTTCATTCCGGGTATCTATTCGGAAAACGAAATATCGAACATCTTCAGAAATGGGATAGGGAAACTAGAATTCTATAACCTTCTTAAGCTAAGGTGGATTGGTTTAATCTTTGATTCCTATAAAATCCCTGACTCAGTGCCGGGTCTTTTTAGCGTTAATGCCAATAAAGACTTTATTTACATTGACGAGCAAAAAACAGTTACTGAATACAGAAGACCAGTGCCCGGTCGGGACGCTATAACTAGAATTACTGATACTGTTGAGACGGCTGTTCTTAAGGTTAATGATTTAGGCCGCTCCTCTGCCTCTATTGATGGTGATATACATTCTAAGAAAAATGAAGGCTCATCCGACGATTTTGAGAAGAAAGCTGAAAGTGATAATGAAATTGATAATGACACGCAGATAGTTAAATCTGAGGGTGAGGAAGCAGCTGATCATGTCATTCCTGATATAGAAGAAAGTGAAGATGAATCGGCAAAGGACACGGAATCCCATGTCCTGGTCAACCAACTTCATGAACTCCTTTTAAGCACTCCACTTTCCAATGACTATATAGTGTGTGTTGATGCTGTCCCCTACCTCAACATAGATGCCACTATGGCATTGCTGCCGGGATTAGATGAAAAAGCATTCAGTGAAGAGCCCTATTTCCAACTGACATTCAGAGAAGGCTCTCTCGATGGAATGTGGATAGTAAGGGACATTGACGATCTGCGTTTAGTCCAGCTCGGCGATAACTGCGCCGGGTTCCAGCTCACCTATCATGAGCCAAGAAGGCCAACAACTTTAAAGTCACTTTTCAATACTTCTATGTATCAGGCATTAGTGATTAATGATGAGTCTTCTGTTGAAAACTCTGCCCCACGTCCAAAGCAAACGCTTGAGCTGCCTCCCCCACGTGTAAATGCAGTCGAAGAACATTCTGGCGACGAGGAATATCATGGAACCGATAGTGCATCCGCGACTGGTCCGCTGAAAACTGAGGCAGTGGAATATGAACATTATCAACATCTTTTTGAGAAAGAAGATGAAGAGCTTGAGATCATTGATTATACCGATTTCACACAGCTTAGTGTTTCTCGGCCAGAAGTCGGTAGTTGTGCAACAAGCTCTTCGGTCCATAATGAAAAGCTTCTCCCCGAGCCGTCAGAATTACCAGAACTTAACCGAGAACAGAACGCTGATCCCCAGGGCACGATTGAACGCTCTATGGATGTTTCTGTAGGACAAGAAAACTCAGAACCAGATACTGAGGGTAACTGCCCACCACCAGCTGAAGTTGTGTATTCCCAGACCGAAGCAGCCCCAACCAGTGTGATGGCAAGTGAAGAGCCCGCCTTACCTCCTGTACTTGAAGAATCAAATGAAGAGCATGCGCCCACAGACGCTAAGGGGCATCATCTTTCGCCAGCACTGGCCAGACTGTTCGCCCCAACAGCACCGGTAGAAAAACAAAATCCCAAGCGCAACCGGAATAAATCATCGGACAAAGCAGAAGTACAAAAAGCAGCACCACATGTTTCTGGTCACAATTTGAACAGTAAAGTCTTTGCATCTACTGAATCAGACCAAAATGGTGAATTCTCGCTTATAAGTGAAGGTGACGTTACAGAACTTGAATTTGTAGAAATTGCGTTAGTACTGCATCAAATTCTGTCCAAAATGGAGGTGGCGTTTAAAAGAAAGCGCAAAAACAGATTTATGGTAAGTACTCCTAATACTCTCTATCTGACCCAATCTTGCGTGGAAAAATTTGGGTCGCAGTTAGAGGCTCAAGATCTTTTCAATAAACTTCCTCAGTACCTCGTTAATTCTGGTGCTGTGATCAATACAAAATGCCATGCATTTAACATGCCTACTTTGCTGGCCGCATCAGACCGGGCGAAAGTGGACATTGAACGAATTATCAATAACCTGAAAGAGGCTGGGAACCTATAATGTCAGATTCGAAGAGGACTAACCTCCATGCACAAGAGAATTTTTATCGGCCTATTCTTGAGTATCGTAGTGCCTCAATACTTTTGATTTGTTCGGTGTCTATGCTTTATATGGGGCTTTCTTCAGACGGACTGGACATCGCCCCAATAGTTCTGTTCACCTCAATATTGCTTTTTTTGCTGTGCCTTTATCGTTGCAAAACAGCAGCGCCATTTTTGATGGCTCATTGGCGTGTATTCAAGCGACATTTCATGTTCGTTAGTCTTGATTCACTGCGTGTAATTAACAAAAGTAACTTTTTCTCCAATGAGCGAAAGTATCGTCAGCTGGTTCAGGATTATCAAAATAAAAATAAGGATATACCCGAGCGAAAGTCCTATTTTTGTGATGGGTTTGAGTGGGGCCCGGAACATGCGGATCGGGCATATCAAATAGCTAACCTCTCCAGTGATAAACGTGAGATCGAGTTGCCATTCGTCTTCAACCCAATTAAGAGACATTTTGACGCAATGGCTCGTAAGATGGGCGGCAGCAATGCAATTTTTGCTGTGGAACGTAGGGAACCCATATTTGTTACTGAAGACAATTGGTTTGGTCATACTCTGATTACCGGAAACGTCGGTACCGGGAAAACGGTGCTTCAGCGTTTACTAAGCATTAGCATGCTTCATCTTGGTCATGTTGTTGTTGTCATAGATCCAAAGAACGATGCAGAGTGGCGAGAATCTCTAATGGAAGAGGCTAAGACCCTGGGTCTTCCCTTCTATAAATTTCATCCTGGCCAGCCAGCCTCTTCGGTCTGTATTGATGTCTGCAACACTTATACAAATGTTTCTGACCTAACATCTCGTCTTTTGAGCTTGGTGACAGTTCCCGGTGAGGTTAACCCATTCGTTCAGTATGCCAAGGCTCTCGTTTCCAATGTGATTTCCGGGCTTTCTTACATAGAGAAAAAGCCTTCTATTTATCTGATTCACAAGAACATGAAAAGCCACATGTCTATTGTGAATCTTACAGTTAAGGTAATGGAGTCATGTTACGCGAGATATTATGGTTACGATGTCTGGACCGAAAAAGTTAAGTACGTCGCTAACGATACCTTGCCGGTACGTTTCAAGCGCCTCGCTGAATGGTTTACGGCTCATTTCATGAATTACGAGGGGTCCGAACAAATAGACTGGTTAGATACTGTTTCCCAGCTTATTGATTACTCAATGTCCGACCCAGAGCATATGGCTAAAATGACCGCAGGTATTATGCCTGTTTTCGATATGCTCATTGAAAAACCTTTAAATGAGCTTTTATCTCCTAACCCGAACTCAGTATCATCAAGAGAAATTGTAACAAGCGAAGGGATGTTCAGCACTGGCGGGGTGCTATACATTTCGCTTGATGGCCTTTCAAACCCCGATACAGCAGCTGCTATTTCTCAATTAATAATGTCAGATCTGACCTCCTGTGCCGGTAGTCGCTACAACGCTCAGGATGGTGATATGTCAGCTAATTCCAGGATTAGTATATTTGTTGATGAGGCACATTCAGCCATTAACAACCCTATGATTAACCTTCTGGCGCAGGGTCGTGCAGCGAAAATTGCACTGTTTATTTGCACCCAAACCATCTCCGACTTTATTGCTGCGGCAAGTGTTGAAACTGCCAATCGAATTACGGGGCTCTGCAACAATTATATAAGCTTGCGAGTCAACGATACTCCTACTCAGACGCTTGTTGTAGAGAACTTTGGTAAGAGTGCGATAAGCACAAATATGGTCACTTATACGACCGGTTCAGAAACATCTTTGCCGCATAATAACTTCTCAGGTTCAATCTCAGAAAGAAAGCAGACAACCTTAGAAGAGAGTATTCCAAAGGATCTCTTGGGTCAGGTCCCTATGTTTCACATAGTTGCCAGGCTTCAAGATGGCAGGAAGGTTGTAGGCCAAATCCCTATTGCTGTTGCTGAGAAACAAATGAAGCCAAACACAACTCTGTCGGAAATGCTTTTCAAAAAGGCCGGAAAAGTTACTTTGCGTCAAAATCTCGATATCAAAAATCTTAATAAATTTCTAAGGAAGTTGCATTGATGGATGAAAAAATTGTCCTGACGCGCCAGCAAATTTTAAGCTCTGCACTAAAAGTCAGCAAATGTCGCTCGCTCGTAAAAAGGCGCTTTCAGTCTTTGGGTTTAAAGTACGCAGATTCTCAGGAAGTTCGAGATCGGCTAACTAAGATAGAAAAAAACGCGTTTCATCATTTGGGAAAATTTTGTCAGAGCAACGATATCGATTCCCTATTCTCCATGGCAAATACCCTGTCTGAGCTTTTCCTTTTAAAGGGAGAGTTGATCACGACTGATCCCTTTGGGGACCGTGAAACCAGCTACTGGTCGGTACCACAAGGTTCATGCCATGAATGGATTCAATCGCTGACCACCAGCGAAGGTGCTGAACGTAAATTCGTTAGTTTCCGTATTTCTTTCGATAACAATGACGAACGGTGTGATCTTGTAAAAAGAATGCCCGTATGCTTGGTTGTTATCTTTTGCCTTATTTCGTCGATTTGACACGCACGGTGGGCGCATTCATTAATTTGCCAGGTAGTGTCTCTTTTAAACAAGTACAGCGCATCAAACCCCAGATTCATCCAGAAACAACACATAGTCATATAGTTACTATTGAGGACTCTCCCTTTCTTTCTCGGTTAAAATTTAAAATCATTACTGCCATAGATCAGCTTCCTGACCCTAATGGCCTTTATACAAACACCTTTAACAGCATTATTGACCGTGCACTGCTGACTCATCTCAAAACCGAACAGGAAAAAATAGATAGTCCAAGAGTCTGCAAAAATGTGATTTCGGCTTTTGCCGACTCAACTCTTTCTCTGCCGGTGTTTAACATCGGCTTAAACGAGCAGTACAGATACTGGACGCCGTGGGGCATCAACTTTATAGAATTTTCCCGCCAGGCCGCAAAAGCAAGGACCGCTGTATTTGTTCCTGATGTGGGACAGATCGAGTGGAAAAGCGCAGAGCATAAAGAACTGGCGGAGTTAAGCCTCATCGACCAAATCATACCTAAACAGTACCACTGGCTCCTGGGTATCCCGACGATGTGGCGTAACAACTATTGCAATCACGATCAGAGGCTAGCTCTTTTTCGTGAATGGAGGGAAGGCAATGGCTGCGGATAATACAAGCAGAGCAGCAGTGCTCAGAACAATGCTTTTTTTTGGCATGGTCATTTATTTTGGTTACAGCTTGGCTTTCCAGAATACTGAGGAGCTCAAATATCAGATTACTCAGGAGGTTAATGCAAGCCGGTCCATCATATCAAATGACCGTTGGAAGTCTGTTATTGCAAATAGTGAAGCGACTTTAAATTGGTTGGTACATGACTATAAGTTAATTGACTATCTGAATACTATTCTGATCCCTGACACCAAAAAACCAGCCAGAGGTATTAACATTGTTGCTGAAAAATTTACCTCTATTAATTACACTATGGCCAAAAACATACCCCTCTTACTTTATCAGTCCATTTTCCGGTGGAACTTAATCCTGGGGTGGCTGATCGTTTTTCTGCCCTATCTATTTGCCATGCTAGCAGATGGAATGTACCAGTGGAAATTGAAGAGGTACGTATTTGGTAAGGTTACAGTTCAGTTTTATCGTATTTGGTTTCGAGCATTTTGGGTGATCAGTGCTTTAACGATGGTCTACCTGGTCATGCCGAATATGTCACTATTTAACAATATCGCTCAACTTTTCCCACCAGTCGCTTTACTGATACTGGGAATTGCATTGAATCGCTTGTGGTCTAACTTTCAAAAACTCATGTAAAGGTGGTCAGATGTTAAGCAGTAAAAAAAGGAAGTCCCCTACAAATATCAAAGAATCGCTCAATGATAACGCTGACCGTTTTTATAAGATGTTTCGCATTCATACCACGGCAAAAGTTGCTATGTCGCTAATTGCCATGACCGCTGTAGGGTTTTCTTTCTACAATCTTTACGAACAATGGCAGGACGCTGAAGGGAAGAAAGACCATATAGCTGTAATACGGATTTCTGGCGAGATGGGTACCGGCTCGGAAACGGGCGATGGAACAGTGATCGCAACAGCTCTTGCCAAAGCTTACAATAATCCCCATGCCAAAGCAGTTATTATCGAGGCAGAGTCAGGTGGTGGTGGTCCCTCTGACGCCATCATTATTTACCGCCAGATAAACGCGCTTAAAAACCACCAGCCACAGATTGAACGCGTATCAGATGCCGGTGGCTCTCTTTCATCTGTAGCCGCTGACAAGAATAACAAAACCGGGAGCACAGAACGTGGCGATGAAGCACGGTCGAAGCAAAACTCCCTCGAAGTACTCTCCAGCGGTACCGGTCGTTTTTTCTCTGATATCGCAGACTCATATAAACCAATCATCGTTAGTGTGAAAGGCATATGCGCATCCGCATGCTATTACGCGGTATCGCCCGCTGATGCAATTTATGCCGACAGTAATGCCCTGATCGGTTCTATCGGTGTGCGTATGGACCACTGGAATCTGTCAGAGATCATGAGCACAGTAGGCGTCAAGAATGAGCCCCTTACGGCCGGTGAATTCAAAGATGCTCTTGACCCCTTCCACCCATTGTCCGATTCAACGAGGGAGTTCATGCAGAATGAGATCCTGAACACGATGCATGAAAAATTTATAACTGATGTTGAACTTGGACGGGGTAAAAAGCTTCTCTCGCGTCATGATGCCGATGCTGTTTCTCTCTATTCAGGCCGTGTATGGCCAACACCTCAGGCAGTTAAGTACGGCCTGGTGGATGGAGATCTTACGTCAGTAGAGATCCGTACACGTCTTTCAAAAATGTACTCCACTGACACGTTCAAAAACTACAATGAGCCTCATCGTAATCTCCGTTCTGCACTCGGCATGCTGATGAGCCTGTCTTCAAATATTGAGAGCCTTACCGGTACCACTACCCGCCTGGTAGAATCTGTTAATGCCACCAGCTACCCCTCAGTGAGGTAACATGGATGCTTTCAACCTGCTGTGGAGCATTACGGGGGTAGCTTTCATTATCCTTATTTTCGTCGTGTTGCTGTGTCTGTTGGGTTTTATGACCTCTGCCATAGCGGAACGGCGGACTGCAAAGGCAATTGAATCTGGGCTTCCTGAAGAAGCTCAGGGGCTACTTAGTGATCTCACCTTTCAGTTGTCGGCTTATAGCACTACGCAGGTTGATCACATTCTCGTAGCCCCACATGGTATATACGTCATAGAGCAGAAAAACTACGTAGGCAAGCTCTACGGTACTCTGGAGGAAAGCCACTGGCGGAAATGGACTCAGTCCCGAACCCTCAAGTTGCAGAACCCGTTTAAGCAAAACCAGGGGCACATCAGGGCTATTCAGTCTGCTCTTAAGGCTAGAGAACTGGAATGTATCAATGTCGTCATCATAAACGGACGTTGTAAGTTTGATGGCATCAAGCCGGAATGGTTATGTATGGGGATGGACGATTTTATCAATAAAGTCAAACAACGACGAGGGCTACGGTTGTTCACACCGGAGTCTGTTCAGCACATCTGTTCGGTGTTGAAGTCAACAAGGAAGTCGCCAGGGCTCTATACGGACCTTACTCATATTCACAACATAACGACAAAGTACAAAGCCCCGATGAAATTCGAGCAACGAGTAACATACATTCTGCTCAACTTTATCCATTATCTGTGGGCAAGTCTGTTCACTAAGCCGAAGCCTTAGCGCTCTATCATTGGTAAGGCTGTAAAATGTCTGCAAAAGGCCCCATCGTTAAATCGTTGGGGCTTTTTCTTTGCGTAGTTCTGATACGGTTTATCCTGTGGAGCATTATGGCCACCAGCCAGCTGGTGACTGGCCAACCGCTTTGTATGACGTAGCCTACTCAGGGCAGGCTATTTTAGAGGGACCGATTTTTATCCGGGCTACTTTAGAAAGAGATAATTTGAACTTAGGCGGGCTGACCACCAGCAGAGAGGTAAATCACTAGCCGGTGATATTGACAGAAGTCGTCAGGGGTTTAACGCCGGAATATTTTGCCAGGCCTCCTGCAAGGTCTGCAAGACTTCTACAAGCGATAGTGACGGCCACAGGACTGTTTCCGTCATTATCACTCCAGGTGGCTCGCACTCTACTGGTACCAGAATTAAAACAACACGAGTTCCTTTTACCTGGTAGGCAAGGTTTACTGCCGGTTGGCGGTAGGAGGCCAGTACACCCTCACCATATTGAGCAGGGTTACTTGCCCAGTTCCGCACCATTCCATACACCTGAGGCATATACCGACTATCCAGATCCCCTTTGGGCCGTCTGAACGGCACGATTTCTTCTGAGCGGTAGGTGGTCGTTGTTGTATTGGTTGTCATCTTTGTCACCTCCCCTGTTCGTCCATTTAGACTTTTAAGCTGCTTTACACATCACACTCAACTGATTATTTAAGCTGGTCATCGTCTCTGGCCAGCATAGCCCAACCATTCGCCTGGTTTTCGCGGGAGTAAGGATTCATTTCAAAATAACTATCTACCGCATCGCTGTCCGCAACAGAACTGTTGTTAGCTCTCTTTGAACCCTGAACCACTACAGCATCAACCTCTGCGGCTTTCCCGTTGCGCTGTACCAGGATTTTAACCGTCTTGGGCTTACGTCTTGCGAGCAGTTTGTTGGCGATAAAAAGCACAACAATCCAGGCCAAAAGCACGTATAAAAATGTATTCATAATGCCCTCCTTTGTATGTGATTATTATACCTGCTTCCATTGCAGGCCAAACAGGTTCGGTGCATGAAAAATAGACTTCTCTCCGGCGTATAGCAATCTACTTAATGATCTGTTTTCGTATCAAACTGCATGGCATAACCGAGGGGCGTACGTGGTGAGTCAGAAAGTTACTTTCCCAATAGTTAATTTCAGATCCTTCTTCCAGTTACGCTTCAGTATAAAACCGATACCCTCTAATTCAGCATCCTTCACGTTTAATACGCTTCACTTTAAGGCAGGGCTTTGCGGTTGAAATGAATTCTTTTTCCGGTTGCTGGACATGGGTTTCATCTTAATAGGTAAAATTGCAGGCTATCAGTCACCACCACCACCACCTCCGTCACCTCCTCCACCGCCACCATCACAACCACCAGCTATGCTGTTGTCACCATTACAATCACTTCCGAGGGGGTTCAAATGGCTGCTCCCCTGTAGATGGTGTCCTTGCCAGATTGAACCCGAACCAGCGCCTCCTGAGCGTCTTTGCTTGCCCTGAGGCAATTGTGCAGGCTCACCAGCACCGGCGGTCCCAAAAATGTCCCGGGCAATTTTATAAAGAAGGTAAAAAGGGACGCCCAGCATCATAAAAAAGATTACTGAAAATATTACACGTTCCATTGATGATCTCCTGTCTGGTGAGAGACCAGTTATATCAGGGTGATTCAGTATTTCCGTTTAGGAAAGAGTACTAATTTGGCCCTGTTCGATCTTAATTTGCCATCCGGGAAAAAGTCATAGGGATAGGCCTGCCAGAGTCAATAACTTCCAGTGATCTGGAGGAGACCCCGGCTCTCTGAGCCCTCATGGATGGTACGGCTTTACCCCCTGTAAACAGATTCACGTTCCGCAGGACAAACATCGACTACTGACGTCTCATATTTGCTGACGCTAATCCGACGTCTCATTGCCGTCTGCTTGTTTTCTTTAAAGGGTGTATTAGACGAATATCAAATCGGAATGGTAGGGGATGTGTGGGCACCATGCCCGGCCCTCTTTGAGCATCTGAGAGATTGGAGACCTAGCCGGGTAAGATAGCTACTTTCTTACGGGTTACCCTTCAAATCCAAAGACGAAACGGACGCTGCCGTTCTCCACGTGGAGACGCTTTACTTCTTCGACAAATTCCTGGATCACCTCTCCGGCGTTATCGGGTGGTATAGCTGACAAAATTTCTTCCGAAGTCAGCCATGAGTATGAATGTTCACCGAATAAATCATCATCTTCGGACGGTATATCATCAGGTAATCCGCGTAATGCGTGGATAAAAACTGCTGATGTGCTCGCCCTTTCACGATCTACATCAAATCCGAGCCAGGCAAAGTGGAGATATGATCGGTCCCCTTTATAATTGCTTGATAAATTAATCCATTTACCAGGCTTTTCTTCCCTTTGAAATCGCCAGCAGATATCAACGCCCATTAAGAAACTCCATTACTATCGTTCGTATGAGATAACTATCATTTCAGAATACTATGACTTCTTCCCGTATAGAACTAATCGCTCACGCCATTTAGCTACTTACTTTTTTACGTACGCTTGCAGCGCAGTGCCTTGAGAGAAGTAAGTAAGACTGGGCGAAGCCAACCGGTTCCGCCACCTCGCTCATCGGCTTTTAGGCGTAAGCACTGAAGTCAGCCTCCATGCTAACTGGCGAGCCTGCGAAAGTCAGACTCGTTGTTATAAAGCGGCATATCGTAAGCAGTGTCTGAAATGAACATTCGGATCTGCTCAAGCGTCATGCCACAATGAAAACGGGTTACGCTCACATTGGCCCGGGGGAAGTCAGCACAAAACGCATTCAGAACATTCTCATGGACAATACCAATGTTGATTAACGCAGCTGGCCCGTTGTCACGGAAAGATACGACACGGAATCCCCCATACCAGCCTGACTGGGAGAAAAATGAAAATGCACTGGTTGCCAGACCATTAGACAGGTCATAGCGCAATTTCCCGCTCAGAGACTGGCTGTCTCTGCTGTACACGCGATTAATGAAAATGCCGGGACCAACTTCTACCGGCTGCTTGTTGCTTGCTAAACACGGAAAGCCCACCAGCGAAACCTCCCTTTCTCCTGACCAGTTTACCTGATACCCGGCAGTGAGAAAGTCAGTCAGTTCTACGCCAGAAAGAGCATTAATGGCCGCAATATCGGTAGCCAAAATATTTACGTTTTTCATATTCATCTCATCTATATTCTAAAGTGCGTTTTTTGTCTATCAGCCCGAGGATTGAAAATTTGAATATTTAATGTGACAGAAAAATACCTGTCACCTTTTCAAAAACTGCCTGCAATTGAATATCGAGAGAGTCCATTTTAAAATCCACCAGCTCAGCTTTATTATCGCAAACCGAATAAAAATAGGAGTCAAATGCGTCTGTATCTTCATCTTTAAAAATACGGAAGGAATTAATTTTATTATGCCCTTCAAATTCGGCATGAATACCATAGCGAACCGAGCCGTCATCGAACTGAACAACCCGTCGTACAGAATTAATCCGGACGTACTGTTTTAAGGCCCTCGCGAAATCGGCATTTAACGCCAACGCTCGTAAGATTGAATCAGCGGTTTCATTCTGCTTTTTACGATCATATTCAAACATCCCACAGCCGGTGTTACGAAAGACCGGCTGAAGAGCATTAACCAGGTTGAAGGAATCCACGTTTCTGTCGTTTCTGTACATGAGATATCTCCTGCCCCTCCGCTATACGAAGGGGCTTGATAGGGTTACTGCCAGGCTGCGATCACTTCTTCGCATTGGAAATGAGATAAGCACTGCTGGAGTAGAAGAGCCAGCACCGCTGTGTTAGGGACGCGATTGTTACACCACGCGTTGAATAGCAGCTGCCATGGACCGGCATAATACCCGGCCAGTTTCTTTTTTTGTTTAGCTGTACGGCAGCTGGAAATGGCCTGCTGATAAAGGCTTTCATTCTCATCACCAGCCCGTTTTTGCAGAGTGCGGTAAATATACGAATATAGACTGTCAGAACAGTTTGAAGCGTACGCCAGTTGTTTTTTCATAATACCTCCTGTTTAGAAGCATTATATGTAAACAGCCTCAGCGGCTAATAACCCGAAGCAATATAATTTGCATTTTTCCGTTTCTGAAGACGCTTTTTAGATTAATATTTCCTGAGTCATCACAACTTATTATTCTTCCCGTCTGCTGTTTTATTTACTCCCCAGTTAGTAATCACGCCAAGTCGGCGCAATTTTTCACGTTGTTCATAAATAAAAAAATCGCCAAGGCAGTCTTTTAAAACTTCACTATCCTGATATTTTATTTTTTGAAGCATCCTCGCAGCTATAGCGCGTTTAAGGAATATGGCTGCATCAGGCTCAAGCATTTGTGAGGACTGTCTGACGGTCTCCTGCATGTCGACGATACTGCTGAGCTTTTGTCTGACCACGCTTAGCATAGTGTTCGGGGACCGCTTAGCGGCTGAATATAACCCGAAACAACGTTACGCATTGTTTTACTCACTGCAATGTTCCATTTAAATCTGTTTGTTCCACCAGCTGCTAACATCAGCGTTATTCATCCTGAGGCTTCGCCCGTGATATTCAGATCAGAGGCAGCATAGATGAAATTGCCAGAGTAGATCACTGCATGCGTGAATAGTGGTTTGTATTCAGTTCTGCGTTTGCCTGCTTTTCCAGTGCTGTCATAACCCGGCGGAGCATCGCCAGAGCCTGAACAGGCGAGCTCCCAAACTGCACTTTCACTTCATCCGTATCATGATCCTGAATCAGGTCGAGGATGTTCACTTCGATCCCTGCCCCGTTTTCATCTTTTGCCGTGCACTGAATACTTACCCGTGTCACCGAATCCGTCAGGACTGGCAGTGGGTTAGTCTTGTCTACGTTGCTAACAGCCTTCTTCATTACCCAGTTTCCCCTTGCCCTGAAAAAGTTACCGACCCGTCCGGATGGAGGGGTCGGTCAGAAAATCATGCCTGTCCCTTGTTCATCTTCTCAGCATGCTTACGCAGGTACTCTTTCAGGTCAGCATGAGCGTTGATGATATCGTTCATTTCATCATTGGTCAGAACAAGCGTGTAAGTATCAGTGCTGACAGATTCACCTTCTTTAAGCTTGGCTTCTTCAGCAATACGTTCAAAAATCGGGATCGCGGTGTCGGCAATGACGGTCACGGTCTTTTTGTTCAGAACGCTGGACATGGATGGTGCTTTACCTGCCGGGTTCTGTTTAGGAGCGCTGTCCTTTGGAGCCGGAGCTGGTTCCTGTTCCGGTGGCGTAACCAGCGTCTCTGTATTGCTTTCATCATTCAGTTGATCCGGTACCGGGGTGTTAACGGTAGCATTACCTGCCGGTTGCTCATCACCGGAGTTTTCCGGAGTCTGCGGATCTGCCATGCGCTCTTCTACCTTGGCAGCTTTGACGAATTTCAGCGTGTTTTTCGTCGCTTTACCATAGATGGAGATCGCCTTGTTGATGTTGTCTACCGCATCCTCACCGCTGTACATATACTCGTCCAGCGCAACGTACATGCTCACCTGATCGCTCACAAGCATGGTCTGTAGTTCAGAAGGCAGGTCCAGTACGCGAACCATCTGGCGAAGATGCTGCTCTGATTTACCGCGTTTTTTTGCCAGTTCCGCAAAGGTCTTAGGCTCTTCTTTATCTTCAACCAGACGCTTAATTGAAAGCGCTTCAGCTACGACAGACAGCGCCAGATTGGAGTTGCCGGTCAGGGTGAAGAGTTCTGCTTTTGAAGCGCTACCGCGAAACTCTTCGCAGCGAATACGAGTAATGCGTTCACGCCCTTCTGCTTCCAGCTGGCGGTTTGCAATAGCGATGGAACGGATACGGCAAGCCCCCTGACGCAGTACAGGTACGCCATTAACCATCTGAACAACGATAGGCGTCACGCTGAACGGGTCTTCCATGTAGGCATCGGCCAGGCTGTTCAGGTGTTCCACAACGTGAGGCATTGAATAGTAGAGCTCGCCCATACCGGCCGTGCGAGTGTTAAAGCCTTCCTGCTCTACAACAACCGAAGGGTCAATGATAAGGCCGTTACCTTTACGGGCACCGTTACCAGTGCGTTCCAGGTAACCACGAAGGCTGATTTCGTTGCTGTTGTTTTTTACTTCAGTTTCGATTGCGGACATTTTTGTTCTCTCTTTTGGTTGGTTGTTTAACTGCGCTACAACACAACAATACCAGGTTCGACATTTTTTCTAATAGGTTGCACAGAAGAAAAAGTAACTTTTCTTAAAAAAAATTCCTGAGGCAATACTACTCGATCCGTCCGTTTTAAATCTTCACAACAGTGGGCCGTTTTTACGTTTAAGCAAAATAACTGGTTCAGAAGGTGAGTCAGAGAGAAAAGTTACTTTTCCGGTTGTCTGGGCCAGTGATGAGAGAGTGGCAGGACAGGAATGGCTAAACCGGTGCGGGTCTCTTGTAAGTCGCAGGGGATTGAGGAGATATAGAGGTAAACTGGTTCGTTCAGTTCTTGGATTGAGCCGGGCTTTTTTGGCCCGGGCTTAAGGAAGCGGAAATTTGAACGAACTGGCAGGTAATGCTTTATGCCGCCGACAGCTGGCCGTCAGTGCTTTGCTGTTCTGGTTTGACAGTTGGGGGATAACCGGCAGTTAGCCGCTGGCATTCCGCATCACAGAAAGCCCTGAGGTTGCTGAAGACGGACTCCATGAAATCAGCATGAGCATACGAGTCTACAGGACGTGTCTTGTTATCTTTCATCTTGTTCTCCTCAATCATTATTAAAACCAGCGGATTTAGTTCCTGGCGCTCCATCTGCTGACCGGCTTTCCCAGAGAGCAGCGATGTGTCGGGTTCTGTTTCTCATTTTATCGTTTTCATCGGGCCCATCCGGCCGTATAAGAGACCGATTTGGCATGTTTAGGAAACGTACTGGCAACATTAAAAGCTGAGGTTGGCTTTGGAATAAAAGGATGCTTTTCCCGTTTGTCGGGTCTTTCGCTACCGCTGCACGATGATTCTGTCTGGCATTCTGCGCCCTCCCAGGCTGTACATCTGGAAACAAGCGTTGGGATGTTCCCTTCCCCTGCTCACCGCAGAAAGATCGGTAAGTCCCGACGGTCGTTCCGTACGAGCCGGGTCCAAATAATGAATAAATACAACGCCACTTCAATTGTATTGACAATAGAAGCCAGGAGGATCATAGTGTCATTCATGGTGCGGCTTTCGCACCACCGCCCCGGCGGTACCGGGCAGAACTGGAGTACCTCATGAAACTTTCCCGTCAGACGACTTCTGATACTTCTGTAGATGGCCGTTCACGCGCATATGCCTGGGGCCGAGTCCATTATTTCATTATCGAACATGCACCAATGGCTGAGCTGGTCGCTATTGACGAGTTGCTGGAAAAAGCTGGCTGGAGCAATGACGGCTGTCCGAACTATGAGAAAGATGACGAGTTTGGTAATGCTGGTTACAGCTGTGGTTACTGGATCGATATTGACAGCGTGGGAAGCTTCAAGGCTGACTACAAACGTCTTAAGGGTGAGATTAGTGCGCATATCGCCTCAAAGGCGGCAGAGGTGGAGATCCGCGTACTGGACTCGATGTCCGACAAAGAATGTAAAGATGTTGCCTCGGTGGCATGTACTGTTCGCCGTGACTTACGTACGCAGTCCGAATCGCTTCATTCAATGCGTACTATCGTAACGGTTGATCATTACAATCCCTATGTGACCACCAGCCGCCCGCTGAGCATTTCCGGCTGGACACTTATCCACGACTGTCTGAAAACCGGCACCATCAATGACGTCTGTTCACGGTTGAGCTCATTAATCCTGCACTCTGAAGCCGCGATTGTCCGTTGTAAGGGAAGCTTCGACTACTCTTCGGAACACGCTCAGCTATCGTTCTTTGCTGGTAACGACTATGTCACCAGACGCACCCTTGTTGATGCAGCTCACGAAGAGGCTCTGCGAATGAACCGCCGCTTTGATGAACGCATTGTAATGAACGCGGATTCTGATGCCAGAAGGCTCCAGTGCGAATTCAACCTGAGCAACCATGTCGTACAGCGTCGGACCGTTGAATCTGCTCATATCCAGGCAATCAACGAAGACGTCACCCGTTCACAGGCGGAACCACGCTGCCCTGGAAAGCTTCTTCTGAAAATGACCAGTCATGAGGAAGTGCGGGACTCACTGAGCACCTGTTAGTCCAGCGACACCCCCTGCGGCTCTACTACCGGGCCGCAGTCTGCTCCGGCCAGATGGTGCCAGTGGCGTAATGAATTTGTTTAATAAGGCTGAGTATGATGAATAAAGAACAACTAATCGACAAACTGGAACGCGTGGTATGTGGTCAGTACTCCTACGAAATGCAGGAGCTTGCGTATTCGGCCCTCTGCTGCATTAAAGGCACCCCGGACGACTGCGCTAAGTTCCCTGTTACGCGTCCGCTGCCTGACACCTTAGTGGACGTATGGGACGAGATCGGGCAATACCTTGGCACAGGCAAAGCCATTGAAACTCGCAGTTGCGGCGTTTCGCTTCTGCTTCATGGACACTGCTACGATTCAAATCATGTGCTGTACTGGCGCAATGCTGGCGCACTTCCAGCAGCTTGCGATACGCCACTGGCTGGTGGGTCTCGCAAACTGTTCACCTGCTCAGCCTGTGGAGTGGACGGTCTGGATGAACCACCTGAAACCAGTTGCCACTGCTGCACAGAGGGGGCCCACTGGATTGAGAGCAGGCTCTTCACCTCCGGGCAGGCAGACACTGAAGAATTTAGACCCGTGGCGGTCGTGAAAGAGTGTGCAGGCTCAACGCCGGATGATCGGCTCATCTGGAGCGTGATTGAACAGCTCAACGGCGAACTGGCGGAAGGCGATAAACTATTTAAGCGACGCTGACAGATCACGGCAGCATTTATATCAGACGAACTCCAGAATAATTTAAAGCAACCATGAACATGAAAAAGCCCAAAGCTGCATTACAGAATGCCATGAAAGAAGATGTGCCAGCTGTGACACAGATTCAGATGCGATCTACGGTTTCCAGAAAGGTTCGCTATGTAAAACAGGCAAATCGAGAGGGTCTGAAATTATCTGAGTGGATGTCGCGGCATCTCGACGCTGTCTGTGATACCGCAGATGAGATTCATAAAGGCAAACGCTCAACTCCGGTTGCGCCTGGGAAGATTCCCCCTGAGGTATACCAGGTGATATACGATCAGTGCGGCGGGTTCGTGGAGTGTGATGCTAATGCCCAGGTTATCTGGGAAGCCTGCCGTGATGCCATTCTTAACGGAGACAAAGGGTAAAAGGTAGGTATCGCCTGTCATTTTACCCTTGTGAGGACAATACTGATGAACCATGAGAGCCGAACTGTATACCTGAACACGGCCATTGAGGCCCTGCTGAAAGCTGAGGCGGCTCTGAACGATCTGGCATTAGCCTATGAGCTTAAACCTGATGAAAAGGCAAGCGCATGCCATCCCAGAACCGGCACACTTTCCACTGCGTCCCAGGTAAAAAAACTTCGCCGTGTCCTTGAGAAGCAGAAGGTATGAAGGCCTGCATCAGCCAAGCCCGGATATAAATACATGCTCTGCCAGGTGAGTACCACAACCCGGTAGCCGAATGATAAGTTTTGATTTCACGGTTGCAATTTCTCCCTCTGGCATCACTGCTCCACGATGCACCCCAATCAGCTTAGCGTCTGATAATGAAGATGCACCGGACCTGCATGAAGCGGAACGGTGCCCAGCTGAGTGTTTGTGGGCACAATGAACTGCAATTTGATGATGGGAATGACAGATGGCTGGTGGCCCGCTGATATGAACGCTTTCCCTGCTTAACGTAACTAAACCCAATCTTTTCACTAAAAGAAAAAAGGGTTCCTCCGCTTTAGAGGAACCCTTTCAAAAGGTGCCGATGGCATACTAAGCCACACCCTGAAAAGAGGGGGTTGCCCCCCTCTTTGTCAGCTACTTACCGGATTCGTAGGCCAGGATAGCAGATACCTCCCTTGTTCCGTCTTTCATCCGCAACTCGCAAAGCGAGTTTCGTGTGAGCCAGGTGAATATCAACAGCGTTAAACAAACTATTAATATGCACAAAACAATGGGTTGGTTCGGCATTTTCATGGCCTTCTTCTCCTTGCATTTAAGCAGGCAAGAGGCTACTCTGAATGTGTCTAGCATACAGGGGCCTCGGGTTAATTGAAAAATTACTCGGGGCTTTCTGCTTTTACCACAGTCAAACAGTGTTACCGCTGGCTGGGGCAAAAGCCTCCAGCACCAGCGTTATTATATCACCCCGTCCTGATCAGCCAAACACCCAACCTGCATAAATTACTGATTTATCATTTATTTGACATGAGTCACTTCCGGATGTCGGCGACAGTCTTTTTGTACTTAAGAAAGTGGAAACGGGCAGCAGTGTAGATCATCCGCGTTACCGGTAAATACAGTGCAGTTCCCGCCGGTTCCGTTTCCGGATGCAAGGGTCGGTTCAAGGGGCACTGGTTCCGTTGATTAGGGAAAGCTTATGTGCCTGAATACGGCTGTATTCGAGATGGGATGGAATATTACAGATGCGCTCCAGTCGATCATGCAGCCTCGTGTAGGTCAGTCGATGAATACCGGACATTTCATCAAGTAGCCAGCGCTTGACGTAAGGGTTACAGGAAAGCCGGGCAAGGTCGTCGTCATCCACTTCGTCGAAGAACCAGTACTGTTTCATCGGGACTACCTGAAAGATCCACGGTCGGGGATAGTCCCCTGTGACAACCAAAAACCATCCAAAAAAACATAGAAACAGCTCAACGACCATCAGCCCCCCAAATTGCATATTACTCAGACCAGGCACATAGGGTGAGCTATCCGCTACATATCCCCTGAGTAACTCCACCATAAGATAGCCCAATAGTGTTAAGGCCAGCATCAGGGTCAGGATTAATCCCCCATTAAACGCTACCGAAGCCTTTTGAACCCGATCAGGTGCTGTCCGGCTGCGATAGTTGATCACTACTCTTTCTACAAGTGCCCTTATAGCAGCCTGTTCTTTACTGACATCAGCTCCGGAAAAACCGGACGGGCTTTTATTTAATTCAGTCATACCCCACTCCTGTTATGTGCTCTACTGAACAAACACGTAGATCATACAGAGCTCACGGACGCACTCCTGCCAGATAAAGGAGGGAATTTGGCTGTAAGACGCTTAGCCAACAGTTCAGGTTATGCGTGGGATCCGGCCAGTCAGAAAGGAATCCCTTAATGACAGGAAAGGCTAAAAGCAAATAGACGGTGAAATTGTGGGCGCTGGATGCTAAAAGGGGGGTTACTGTTTATCCTGCATAGCGGCTTTTTCAGCCCGGGTGGCCAGGCGGGCATTTCCGAAAGGTTCACGGACAAGCAGAGGCTTCTCCTTGCTCCAGCCCCTGATAGCCTTTTCTCCAAAACGACGTGGTGCATTGCCGTTCCACCGAGCAATAACGTGATTATCGTGAATTTCTAAAATGACAACGGGGTGCACAATGACCGTTGTAATGGCGGTATTTCCCATTTTGGAACGGGTCACGGACCATACCTGCATTCCGGATTCCAGCTGGCTGATTTTCATATTATATCCTTTAGCCATTACGAACTGCGCCACAATCAATTTATGTGGCGCAATTTACCATAAACAATAAATATCAGATACCCGCAAAAAGAGTTCCCTTTATTTTAAAATTCTTCTGGAGAAAAAATGATATTTCCAGAAGAAGTCAGCGAAATTCAGAAACGGCCATCACAATGGTGCTGCGCTGACGCTGGCGTTCTGCCTTGCGCTGCCTGCGGCGATAGATCTGTTTTGCGCTGACGTAAGGGCAGTCCTCACGGGTATACCAGCAGCAGCCGCAAGGCTCGGGCCGGGGTTTTCCGGCAAGTCCAAATGGTTTCATCAAGTCACCTTTTTAATGTTTTTAATCGCAAGATACTTCCCTAACACATTGTTTTATCGGAAATAACGTTGTTGCATAAACAGGTACAGATAACCCTCAGGAGAAAACATGCAAAGGTTATCAGTGATAACCGCGTCCAGATACCGAGTGTCAGTCTGTAAACGTTTTATCACCAGAAAATGTGCTGCCGCAGCCTTAATGCCAGAACTACCGTTTACAACATTATGTATACCCGCTTTGAATAACGAACGAGCATGAATTACCTTTTCCCGGGCCGCTTCGATCTCAGCATTAATAACGCATTGCCGCGCCTGGATGACTGCCTCTCCGGTTAAATCGCGGAAATTCATTAGTGATGTGATCATGATTAACTCTCCAGATTATGTGGAATCATTATAACAACTGGCAGCACGCGACAAATAACCTGAGATAAATTCTTTGAAATATTCCTATATATAAGGAATTACAGTCGGAAAAGAAACGATGAAATGGTGCCGACCGCTAAAATCGATAAATTAAAATGGACGGCACTGGAATGTAAAACTGAAAGTAGTAAGACCGTTAATATCCTTCACGGATGTAAGCTTTAAAAGAGGAGTACTGGCAAAGCTTTGCCAAGTACTTCGGCGGTTGTGTCAACTATTTTACGGATGTCATCGATCTGCGAAGGCTTATTCATCAATACCGTATAGAGCCCCCCCTTCGTTATCAGCCTGCTCGCAGTTTACGTATCGGCTCCCGTCGTACAGCTGCACAATACGTGACATAGAAGACTTTTTTTGTTTCATGGTTTTGCACCTGCTTTTAGGCAGTTTGGTTACTGGTTATCAGAAGCTAGTTTCATGCGCTTCCGGCTGGGACACGAACTGGTATTTTACGCCGCCAGGCACACCTACTGCTTCGGCAATAGAATCGCAAAGCCGCGATAAATCATTTAGTGTCATCGGATATTCAATATCTACAGAATATAAAGCACCTGCATTTTCAGCATCTTCGATGTTTTTATACTGAGCACTAAAAATAGCAATGGTCTGAATTTCGTGGTTATGCATGAGCAGGTCCTTATTAAATTTTGAAAGCCACCCGAGAGTGGCCTGAGGGAAAACTTAAATCTTTGTACTATTTTTGAGAGATTTTTTGCGATCCAGTTGCCGGGCAACAATGGTTCCGATAACGAGTAGCGTGATGACCGCACTGAAGAAGGTGCTGTCAGGGACGCCCTGGAAAAAATCACTGAAACTGTAAACAATAAAAATCAATGCGCAAAAATAGAAAACGATACGAACATAAGGGGTAAAAAACATTTTCATCGGTTGCCTTCCATTCAGGGAGAATTCTCAGTAATTACATCACACCTGAAGAGAAAGTATTTTCGTATAAATGAGCATTTTCGACATATCAGAGGGGGGTTTTAGTCATAAATGAGATAGTAAGGGTCACACTTGAGGTGAAAGTTACTTTCCTAGCTGCGAACGAACTATCTCAAATGTTAGAGGTGTGCGTTCGCCTTAAGAGCTTCATGCCCTGAAGAGCTCAACTTGAGCCGATAGTATAAACCTGGCTCCAGATGCCTTGCTGGCTGGCATAACTCCACGAGGCCCAGCCGGAACAGGACCGGAGAGCTCCTGCACGTCACATCATCAGGATTCCCCATAAACGTACGCCGTTCTCTGGCCCGTCTGAAATTGCCAGAGATATCATAGATCGTGCCGGATGCCATCCGTCGTAACACGTAAATCTGCGCCCTTGTAAGCTTCTGGGCGGAACTGCTTAAACCTGACATACCTTCCCGACCTTATATAAAACAATCCGCCAGCAGCTCGACTGGCGGACAATGTTTGAATGGAAACAGCAAGGACATACTATTTGGTGACAAGTTTGATCTTGGTTTCACTCATTCGAAGTCGAAACTCCTGAAAACCCTGCTCTACCGCTAACTCCAGCCACTCAACGGGAATGGTATAGCTACAATCAGACCCGCCCAAAGCGGCATCACAAGCGTAATCCCAGTCCTCATCCAGTTTTGGATTCATCCCCCGGGCGTAAGCCACAGTATCGCGGGATGCGGGAGAGCCCTCAAGCTCAGCATTAGTGATCAGGTATACACCATGACTGTGCGCGAGAAGCACTTTTGGCACCAGATGTGTGCTGGCAATTTTTGAGGATGAGGGAAAGAAAACCCTACCAGCTTTACGCGCCTCTTCTTCAGTCTGTCCCTCAGCGTTAAGGAGGGCTCCCCCCGGATAGCATGCCGGGTCATAGATCTGATCTGCGGTGACCGAAAACGTTTTTGCGGTGCGAATTTCTTCGATCAGTTTATTGATATCCGCCATTTGAAATACGAGAGTGGTCACAGGCTTACTCTCCCTCTTCAGTGGACAACATCAGATACTTTGTTGCCAGCAGAAGCTCTCTCACATCCTTGAGGGACAATTCAGCTTTGCCTTCTACGGCAAGCTGCAAGCGCTGTCGAATTGCATGAACAGAATCTGAAGATAACGATGCCATTTTGCGCAAAACGGCATTAGCCTTTTCTACAGCAGGATACAGAATTTCTGAGTTGGTATTATCTTCGTCATTATCAAAGATAATTTCAGAATCCATATTGATGTTATCTTCAAGCCAGCTTGAAAGAACTTCGAGTAATTCCATCACCTTTTCAATTTGCATATCGCCTCCTCTGTTAATGTGAAACAAATATAACAAAGTGGCTTACCCGGCTAATAACCTGAGCAGAAAAATTTCGTACTTAGTTTGAAAACAACTTTTCTGCCCAGGTTAATGTTACAGTCGCTGGGTAAAAGATAATGGGCACTGAAGATGATTCAAGCATCAAACAGACTAAATCGGATCCCGTCTTTTATATCGCCTTTAAAATAGAATGAATAAAATATAAAGTTAGCGTTTATGATTGAACGCTGTAGAGGATGATTTATCCAGTGATATGTAGTTTGTGGCCTTTAAAAAGGCTTTATTATGGACTCGAATTGCAAAGAGAGCACCGACATTTTTCTGGGGGCTCCCGCAGAGAAAAAGCTGTGAGGTTATGAAGACGAATAGGAGGTATTCGGCGAAATACTGTATGGCCACAGGAGAGCTTCAGCACCCATATCCTGCCGCCTCGCTCGCCTGTGGTGATTTCAATATGTTCTACGTCATACCACGTAGTTGTATTTCTCACTTTGTTTATGCTTCCTGACACCGCGTGAACGCAATCTTCGTCTGGATGCGTTCATAGATGGAAAACTGCCTTTCAATGGAATCGGCATTAGACAGTAATTCATGAAGCTCAGCAGAGTCTGTATCGGGAACGATAGCTACAGAAACTCCATATCTCCGCCCAATTTTGATTAGGTGCGCAAGCTGTTCTTTTTCGGATTCTGTGAGCATTGCCAGATCTCTTCCGGACACCTGCTCTATAAACGAACCAAGGTTTTTCGGAAAAAAGGGTTCGGCATCAGAGTTCTGTGCTGGGCGCGTTTGCGGCTTATCGAAGCTATTGGGCATGAATAGAACCTATATAGTTAGAGAACTGGAGAATGGATAAGGACCCTATGAAAATCAGTTGCGCCACACTCGAATGCTAGTCAAGCTTTATAATGGCTATAGTAGGGATGGCCGTCAACTTAAACCGATAAGAGGGAGCCATTTATCGTTAAAGTAACTTTCCCGGATGATGCTCTTTTTAGGAAATAAGTTTCTCACACTCCTGTATAAGAGTCGCCCTGGAACGAGATCGACTGGCTTTGCTTAATGAAGAGCGTAGTTGATGTTCATCAACACCATCAGAGATAAACTGACCGATTTTTGTTTCAAGCCGCTGCATTGCCTCGTAAAGCTTGGCATCCGCATTACTTTTAAGAAACCTCAGTATATAATCAGCGATAATTTGGACGGGAGTAAACTTATACATTATGCATCCTTAAGACGTTGTGTTCAATGAGTCAAAAAATATATATAACCAGACGTAGTTTATTATACATAAGTAAGCATTTTAGCTAACAAGCTGGAGGAGTGGATTTCGGTAAGCCACTATATTTTAGAAGCTGATTACTGAATAAACAAAGCCCGGCTTACCGGGCATTTATTTAATTTGATGCTAGAAATCTTCCCCGTCGTCTGACTTTTATTCCATGCAGAGTTAGGAACTAATAATGATGGCCTGGTCAGTTTGAGGAAGCCGGTTTCCTCTGATAAATGCAGGGTGGTTTAAACGAGAAGAAGAAATGGTCATCGCCAGAAATGTCTCTTCACGAGAACGCAGAAATTCCCCCCATGAATATGTTTCCCATACGTCGTGAGATAGGTCGGATTCCTTTATGTACCGGGATTGCATTGTTGGCTCAAAATCGACGGGAGCTAAACTGTCATAGGATGGATGTACACGGTATCCCAATTCTTCCTCCCTTTGATGGTATGCATGTGCCAAAAGGACATCATGGGAGACCATGTCATAGTCTTTGTCCTGAACGAGCGTTTTTACGGTATGACTAATTTTTCCAAAGCCTTCTATTTCCCAGATTGTTATCATTGTGAACTCATTTAAAGTCCGTGGGCTTTTTACCAGAAAGCCATTTAATGCACGTCGCCCCTTCAACATGACAACGTGGTAGGACTTGTTGGGATAGGGTTTCATTGCCACCAGCGAATCAGCTTTAAGCTCAAGTGACAATTCAGGGACAGACACAGACACGAGAGTACACTTGTTTTTCATATGGTGAAGAATACGGGGCACAAGATGCAGATACATCATTTTCTCCTTTTAGGGATATAACTGGCAGATCCTCAGCAGCATCAAAATAGTTAATAGACTTTTTTAATTGGTTAACCACTGCTGATTAACTTGTTTTATGTCTCTGAGAAATTATTCGTTTTGTTTCTGGTCATCATACTGCTCAAACCAGAAGACTACCGGTTTTTCTACAATATGAAGCAAACCAAAACGTTCTGCGGTACGGAAATTCACGCTATATGCGCGAGCCCGTTCAACCTGTTTGGTAATTTCGTTTCTCATTCCTTCAACACTAAAAGCTCCTTTAAAAAGGTTGCAGGGAGCGCATGACGGAAATAAGTTTTCTATAGCATGCAGTTCAGGGTGCATAACCTTACCCGTACTTCGGGAAACATGAGTTACGCCGCTGCCGACCGGGGCTCTCACCAGTTCAAAGTCGCGTCGAACAGGCTCAACATGATCGGCATGCCACCCTTTTTCAGGAAGCTTGCAACCACAATAGGCACAACGCCCCCCAAATTTCATTCGCAGCTCAGCTCGCTGTATTTTAGAGATCTTATTTTTAGGTTTTGAGAACCTACCATCAGGTGATTCAGCTTTGGATAACTTTGCTGAGGGCTCAGGTAATTCAACTAAATTCCCGTTAATATTTATCACCTTGACCATATCATTTTCCGCCTTTACTAATCTCACGGTCACAGGAACTGGCTTAAGTAACCGCTGAAGTTAACCGCCACTGACTGCATCTACCCAGACCTTCTGTTTATACTCAATAGGCCACCCCTCTTTATCTGCCCGGATGACGCAATCATTTACCGTGGTGCGTGACCGGATACGAACATCAAGCGGAAGCGAATCGTTATCCACACGAGCCTGTGCCTCATTTAAAATCCGTAAAAACATCTCTTTGGTCATTCAGATACCCCCCTCAACTTTGCGAATTTTGATCAGATGAGGGCGATTCAGTTTACAAAGCTGTTCTGTCGCTTCATCAATCGAATTGAACCGATGAGCCTCTTCGATATTTAAAGTCCAGTATTTCGCTTTCCCTTCTCCCAGATCGGACTCAAAATAATGTCGCTTTACATCCATTTTTTTTGGCCTGCCATTTATCTTGACGACATTATGTCTGTCATCAAAAAGAAATTCGTCCCCCTCAAAAGTGATTAATACAAATGGCCCCTCAGGCTTGGAAGTCCCGGAATTTCCCATTTTCAAAGTCATACTTCAGCCTCTCGATAAAACTCATCAAACCTCAAATTAAAATGGACTCACACCACATTGATTCAGTATTCCTCCTGAACCCCATTCGGCTCTGTTGTGATTGCATATTTAATTCCGCCAGGAGCTCCCACAGCATCCGCGACCGACTCACACAGCAGCGAGAGATCGTTGAGGGTCATTGGGTGTTCAATGTCCAGCGTGAAGAGTTTCCCGGCTTGCTCGGCGGCTGTCTTGTCAGCATGTTCAGCATTAAAAAGGTATACGGTGTGTTTTTCCTGAGCGGGTGTATTTTGATTTTGCATTGATGATCCTTTTGTTTAGTTCCCCGATTCCGGGGGGGGAGTTAATTAATTTAAATTTATATTTGTCTGGTTTAATTAGAACGTTTCCAGGCTATGCGTAAACAGGTAATGCAAGGGCTGTATCAACAGGATTAAAGTTACTTTTCTGGATGCAGCAACGCTTGGACGTGATGTCCACATTACATCACATTCAATGCCAAGTATTTTTGGTATAACCCCTCCATTTTCGTGTGTTTCGCATTTCAGACGCTTATACGACCTGCCTGACCATCCTCATCAGCAGGCGGGTTAACAGTCCTTTCGCTGCCGGGCGATTGCTATCGACATAGTAAAAACCTGTTTTGGTCGTACTGTGAGCACTGCTCAGCACCCTCAGTTCCCAGATTACGTCACGGATAACGCCGCCATTTTCTGGCTTAAGGCATTCAGATAAATGACGCATGAAACGAGCTCTTACGGCACGGTAATAGCGGAACTCCTCGGGCTGGTTAGTATTTTCTTTAACCCGGAGTCGCTGGTTACACAGAGTTAGAACTGCATCCATCATTCCCGCCTTCAGCTTCGCCTGGATCGCACCTTGTTGCTGTTCCCACTCACCTTCGAGTAACGTTGAAATTCTTTCTCCGAGTGCCGTCTTGTTGTGTACGTGCAACTGAACACAGGCAGCTACGCATACCCAGAATCTGACCTTTTTTATCTGTCCACGCAATTTTCGGGCTACAAGCTGACGGTATGCAGAATCGCTGAGTATTTTAAAACGCCGACTGGCAACCAACTCTGGAAGCGACACTCTGTCGCCTATCCCCAGGCGGGAAAAGGTTTGTCCCCGTTGTGCGAGGCGATGATAGACAGCGCCCTTCCCTTTTGAGATTCGGACCGCTCCATAACGAAGAAGATACTGAGCAGCAGTCGTTGGAGTGAACTCACCGTCAGCGATGCGCTGGCGTAACCCGTCGTATTCATGCCAGATAATCCAGGATGCCGTATCTTCTTCAACAGTCAGCTCATCCTCTTCCTCGAATGCCACGACGACAGAATTGCTCTCTCCGGTCTTTAGGCTACGTGAAGCCCTGGTGTCAGCCTGCCCGTCAAAATAGGTCATCAGCGGCAACGTATCAGTCAGTCCATCATAAGCTGTACCGAACCGGCCTCCGGGCAGTTTCATCCAGAGTGGTGCTGGCATTGGTGTACGGGGCACAGGCTGCATGTCAGGCTCATCCTCAAGAAGGTCCAGGTCGGCCTCTTCCCAGACCCTGCGATAGATCTCAATTGCCCGAAACGGGCGAGGGTTGAAACAATGCAACGACCAGAGGAAATCAACGTGGATAACGTTTGCTTCCTGTACAAGCCGAAATTGTGGCTCAGCCATACGACGGTTATGAGCCGTATCGTCCACCACGCCGGAAAGTAACTTTCTGCGATGCTCAGCCGCACGTCTGGCTTCAACATAATCAAGACTGCAACAGACATGAAAGAGACGTTCAGTCAGGGACGAAGAAAAGATATTGGGTTGAAGACGCACATACCCGCCTTCGAACACTTTACGACCAATATAATCCCGCAGGCTCCAGTCGTACTGGATCTTAGAAAGAAATCGCTGAAGACGACTCAGGCCTGCCTGATAACCGTATTTCTCCGGGTCAGTTCGAAGGAGCGTTTCCATTGAATGGTCAACCCCTACGGCTGTGCAAAGCGAGCAACCATATCGAGCCCCACAAGCTGAGGATCGGGTGGGTTTCTCCGGCGACCAGATACACTCTCCGGTGGCGTCTTTATAAAGCGTTGCCAGGCTGAAGTTATCCGGCATAAAGCTTGGTAAAGGGAAGCGGGATTCTGAACCACAGGCCATCAGAAAAGCCCAGATGTCCTGAGTACGCCACTCCTTAACCGGATAGAGTTCACCACCGTGCTCAGTCAGGGTTACTTTCCTTGCCTGCCCTCCCATTTTGAGGATATTTCCTGCCCTTCGGGCACTTTCATCATCCCTGGATCCCAGCATCAGGCATACCCTGCTTCGCACGGATGCCGGGGCGTTTTTAAGATAACGAGCTTTGGCCTGGCGCAGGGGCGCGATTTTATAGTCGGTAGAGCACTGTCGGGTAGAAGAATTAGTCCAGGTCGGAAGTCCGCGTCCAGTCAGAATGCGGCCGACCCAGCTCTGCGTAAGAGACGGTCGGGCGACAAGAACTGTGACCGGTAGCTGGTGTTCAGCAATGAACATTCTGAGCTGGTTGAGAACCTGTGAAGCCTGATAGTGCATCTCAGGGTTTTCGATCAGCGTATCGGACATCTGAATGAAATGATGTTCGCTGATATTTGTGCCGTTACGTACTGCCCTGATCAATGCCATCAGAAACAGGTGCAGGAGAGAATGGGAGTCTTTGCCGCCACTGTATCCCACGCACATCGTCCAGCCGTCCGTAATAGCCTGATAAATAGCAGATGTGGCAGACATGACCAGAGAAGCAAGACTCACAGTCTCCTTTTCGTCGGTATAGTTCAGATCGGCATCGGTTGTCAGGGTCTCCCAAACATCCGCCCATTTATCATGTTTCAAAATGGCAGCATTAGCAGCCTCAGGAAAAATAACTTCTGAGGGTAATTCAAGGAATGAGTCACTTTTTTCAATAAACATATATTTTCCTGAACCACGGCATATGCTGCATCACTGATATTATTATTAGAACTTTAAAATAACTACAGTGCAACCATTTAGCGAAATTATATTAGATTAAAATTACGCGAATTTAATGCCAAAATATATAAAAACAATCCATTGTAATTTAATCACCCGGCACAGCTATTAGTTATAGGTTGGCGGCGTAATAAATGCGGTACTATTTGTTTTCAACTCAGACAGCGCAATAGAAGGAGTGTTAAGAGTCATGTCATCACTACAATGGCGTGGTAGAGCTGAAAGCTGAAATGAATCTTTCATCACCCTAATAACCGGGCATTCCGTACGTGCTGATAGCATTACTTCCCGCAGCATCGCTTCCTGCTTTATACTGTCGCTATGCTTATATACATCCATGTCTGTTATTTCTTGAATTTCATCTTCACCACAAAATGACCAGTTAGCGTCATAGAAGTAAAACTCAGTTAAATGAAGATCGTTTTCTTTCACGTATGCCGCCAATTTGCGGATACGCTGTTCAAGCATTGTATCTATCCGTAAGGAAACACTTTGCGGAACGTCACTTGCAAATTCATTGATACAATCAACGGTAGAAACTATGAATTTATTGGTCATGGCAGGCTCCAGGCCACCGGGGAAACCGGTGGCTACGGTTAACAGGCAGGCTTAAGCGCCGCAAAGGGTGTCAAGGGAAGGGAGAAGCTTGCTCAGCTTGTCGTAATCGAGCGGAGACAGTTCTGTAACGAGATCGACCGAAAGACTGGTGTTGTCTTCTTCACTCAGAATATAGATTCCGTCTTCTGGCTCTTTTCCGGCACATGACTTAAGTCGTCTGTAAACGACCTCCTGGGCTGAATCCGCTACGTCGCAGCTCAGGACATAGCTTGCCACATAGCTGCTCTCACCGTGGTAATGCGTAACTTTACACAGAGCATACTGGATACCGGCTTTGTGAGCCTCATTCATGAGACGAGAAAACTGACAGCCATCCTGGTAATAGTGGGTATCCTTTGTGACCAGAATAGTCATACCCCCAAATTCATCTGTCCGGCTTTTACTGCATGTAAATGCAGCAGTAATTGTTACCATTTCCGGGAGGTCGAATACCGACAGCACGGCAGTTGTGAGGCAAATTGCATGGTCAAGATCAATGGTCTCTCCATGAAAAACTGCCAGCCCACTGCTGGTAACTTCTGTTGCGAACAACAGTTCATAATTGCAGTCTGGGCAGGATGGTTGCCCAAAGCTCGGCTCAGAAGGGTCATACTCAGGGTGGCTCTCGATAATACTGAGGATCAGCTTCTCAGTCAGAGAACAATCTGCCAGTGGCTTATCAAGCAAACGCTCACCTTCTGCAATTTCTGCTTCGGTAACGAATGTGATTGCTTCTTGTGCCATTTTTGCCTGCTCCTGAGTGCAGGGAATAATAAACGACGCCTGAGTATAATTATCTGCCACAGTTGACTCCTTGATTATTTAATTAATGTATTTGATGAGAAGATCATAACAAATACACTAATACCAACTAATAACCTGAAGGCGTTTTTTTAGAAAAAATATTAAGAAGAAGAATATGAACACTACCTCATCTTAAATTAATATTATTCAGGATTAATATTCATTTTTGCAAATAAAAACCGCCAGACGGCGGCTTTTATAAAGAGGGAAATATCATTGGAAGTTGAAATTACTTCACGGCAGGCCGACAAATTACGCGACTGCTGTGAGCTGAAGCGAAACTTGTAGAGGAAACTATAATCACCTTTTCTAAGTCGTCGGCACTGTCAGCAATATGATGCCGGAAAGCCTCCTCTGCATCACCAGGGGAGTCGGCTTCGACCAGGTAGGCCTGATCATCATCATCAAACATAATGCGCCCGGAAATGAGATAAAGTCGGCTCAAATCTGGCGTTGCTGCGCTCGTGCTTCGTTCGTTCAGATTCATTTTTTCTCCGTCTGTTGCTCGTAAAAAGAATGACGCCGGTTTAAAAGGCGTCGCCAGGTTCGGGCTAAAACGCAGGGTTGCCATCGAGGAAGCTCATTGGCTGGCCAATAGCGGATGCCACCCTGAGAATTTCACCTGGTGTGGCATAGCGAAGCATTTCAGAGCGTCCAAATTTCTGATACTCATCAACTGACATCTTCCTCCACTCTGGGTGAGGATTTTTTCCGCACAGTGACCAGTTGCTTTCAGAGGAATCACGACGGAGAACGTACACATCAAGCGAGGCTGTAAGCCCACTACCATATCCCCGCTGCGCTACAATACGAACCTGAGAACCATCGTCGCGTTGCAACGTCTGGGTTAATTTCGTGATAGGATCCTGTGAATGCATGCCATTTACCTCGTTTTCAAAAGAATTAACATAAGTAAATGATACCGAATCGAGACTTCTGGCTAATAGGTCAGAAGAAAAAATATTAAATATTTTTGAAGTGTACGATAATTATTAGAATAAAATGGCCTGAATAAATCGTTAGCTTTAACTCTGCTTATTTCAGAGAAGCTCTGAATTAGTAGTGACGGAAAACGATGCGGTGAAAAGTAACTTTTACACCGCAATCCAGGAAAAAGCTTCAGTTAGTCACATTACGAATAACCCGGCTTACTTTCGCATGTGCGTTACCCTGGATGTTAAAGTAAAGCCCTTCAGGCAGACTCGTAGCCCACTTAGCACCTCGCTCAGCCATACGCTGCGGTGTTTCCAGCCAACCACGAGGAATATTACCCGTAACGTCACCGATAACCCGTGAAATGCATGCTGCTACCCGGATGCCGCCGGGAATATCGCATTCGGATTCAACAATATGCATGACCTCAAATAAAGCATCATGCCGCTGGACATGATCGCCAATGTGCAACTCGATAGGAGAAACCATTTCTGTATCTAACTTCATATCTGTCCACCTTTAATTTAGAAACCGTCAAAATTACCAATATAGTTAATGTACCGGATGTTAATTCAACACGATCTGTGTCACAACCATCAGTTTGTTTTGTTGAGACTATATCGTAGAAACAAATGAATATTGAATACAATCGTTAATACAGACAACCGGAAATAAATGGAAACCTGATTATCTCTGCGGTGTATGCTAAGCCGTTAATATTGTCATTTTATGGTAGAAACACTGCAAAATGGATAAACCGCTTGTCGCTTCAAACCACTTTATCAAAACCGTTAACTTGCATTAAGCCCGATACAGTTCGGCGAGCTCGTCCAGAATGGGGTTACTCTTATATCCCGGTGCGGCCGTAAAAAGGTTTCGGGAAATCGCCAGCCATTCCATGATTTTGTCCGTCGCCAGCCAACGTCTGCCAAGTCGCTCGGCTGCGATGGGGACTTTATGCAAGCCAGCGAAGGGATCTACAACAAGATCTCCCGGCTCTGTCAAAAACTCAATCAGAAACGCTGCAAGCCTGGTAGGAAACGTTGCACCATGCAGCGGAAAACCGAGCTCGCGGGCAATAGAATGGCAAAATCTCGTATCAGCGCAGCTATTGCCGTAAAACAAAGTATTCTTGGGGATCGTTCCTTCTGTTTTATTTCCAAAGGATCCGCTTTTAAGCTGGTACGCCCCATCACCATAAAAGGTCGTGCGATTTTCACCGCCTGCTGCCTGCAATTTTAGATGCTGCTCTGAATGCGGTTGCAGTACACGTAAGTTGTTTGAACGAACCTTACTCGCATCATTGGTAAACCACAGCACAGGCTCATACGATGAGCAGAGCTGCACCCGTTGCTTACATGCCCAGTGCGTTGGCGATGGGGGCTTACTGCGATTCACCCACTGAAGCCTGTCCATGAGCTCAAGCCCCAGCTTGTCACATAATGCCAGTGTCAGACGCTCCAGATACAGAGAACGTGAAGGCCTGCCCCTATTAAAGCTATCTTGAGTGATATTCAGTGCCACACTTGCGCCGGGTACAAGCTGTTTCACGATCGGTTCGAGGATACGCAGAAGCCAGTCAATATAAGCCTGCTCGCCCCGCCCCCCGCCGTGCCCGTAGTCTCTTGAATTTCGAAGGAGGTAAGGTGGCGAGGTCAGGCAAAGATGAATTTGCTCTGTGATATTGCTGAAGAAGGCATAGGCGTTTCCAAAAACCGATGCCCCAAGAGAAGTTGAGAAACCGACAACACAGAGCTTTTCCCATGACTCGTGCAGGTTTGTTTTCGTCTTAGAGGCGTATCTCCAGACGCCCCGTTTTTCTGGAACGCGTTCGATGACTCCGGCCTGCCGAAGAGTCTGCTGAAACCAGCGTACTTTGTGTTTGACGCCGCTGGTTCTGGTTTTATCAGACCCAAACTCTTTCAGTTCGTGCAATTCGGCATCCGACATGCCAGTTTCACGCTGCACTTCGCGATAAAGCTCGTCGTTGCTCAACGGCAATTCGGAGGCTGCGTAGATCCGTGCAATTAAATCCGTAGAAATTGTGCTCATCAGCCATCCTTAATGGGGATGCAGTAAAAATATCGGCCTGATGGTTGGAAGGGTGATGACTAAATCAAACCGATCTGTTTATTTATAGGCTTTGCCAGGTCATGCAGCACAGCTGGGCATGCGCAGATAGAGCCGTACTCCTTTAGCGGAGTCGCCTTCAAAAGCCGGTCTTAATTAACTCCAAGATTCTGAAGCTCAATAAGCTTTTGCTCATTCTCCTTCCTACCCCACGATCCCTGCCATTCGCAGATATCTTGGTACTTACCTTCCAGCATATCCATCTGATCG
>NZ_JAPPRH010000011.1:0-21213 GCF_026672535.1 Lelliottia sp. SL45 | reverse complement strand
TCTGGCTGTACAGAAATGTCAGGGTTTAGCTTCTGCGCAGTATTCACCGTTCAGATGTTAAGTTTTGTTAAGGTTCCCGCAGTCCTGTGTTGTCACCCGCTCACAAAAAATCCCCGTCATCATGGTGGCGAACGGTCACGGTGAGTGTCAAAAAACAGCAAGTCTGAAAAGCAGATATCCCGTTGATTACAGGCGATTTTAAAAGTGAATAGCGTGTTTCTGCAAAATGTTAAATCTCACGGAAAAGAGGGGATCACCCTGATTTTAAAGGAATAACGCATTCCGTTTTTCGTGAGCACATACGGACTTTGATCAAAAAGCGGCATTTTTTGCTTAATTTTTCGCAAAGATTCAGTTTTCAGATTTGAGGAAGAAAATCGAATAAGGCCAGAGCTGGCGCTGTGTTCAGGGATTCGGACAGTGAGACTGAAAACGTAAAATATGTGCATGTGTAAACCGCAGGCGGGTGCGGTGTAGTGCCGTTTCCGTGGGCGGCAGGGTGTTTTCAGCGTAATGGTTAAGAAACCCCAACCGCAGGAAGTCGGGTACATATCCCGGAGAGGGAAAACACAGCAGGGAGCGGATACGGTGCGTACGTGCAGAATGCAGGTTCAGGCTCTCTTACGCCTCCTCGCTCACTCGGTCGCTGCGCTCCTGACGTTCGGCTGCGGCGGGCGTGACATACGCTCACACAACAAGCTCAGGGGTTATCCACAGATTCAGGGGATAACCCACCACAAAACATGTGCGCAAAGAGAGAAGGGACGTAAGAGGCTGCGCCGGTGGCGTTTTTCCATAGGCTCCGCCCTCCTGCCAGAGTTCACATAAACAGACGCTTTTCCGGTGCATCTGTGGGAGCCGAAGCTCAACCATGAATCCGACAGTACGGGCGAAACCCGACAGGACTTAAAGATGCCGGTGATTTCTCTCCGGCGGCTCCCTCTTGCGCTCTCCTGTTCCCGCCATACGGTCTACGTGTTGTGGTGGAAGCCTTACCCAAATCACCACGCCCCCGTTCCGGTTAGGCAGTTCGCTCCAAGCTGGGCTGTATGCAAGAACTCCCCGTTCAGCCCGACTGCTGCGCCTTACCCGGTAACTGTTCACTTGAGTCCAACCCGGAAAAGCACGCTAAAACGCCACTGGCAGCAGCCACTGGTAACAGGAGGTATACGAGAGAGATATTTAGAGAGGTCTTGAAGTATGTGCCTGACTGCGGCTACACTGAAAGAACTGTTTTGGTTTCTGCGGTCTCGTATACCCAGTTACCTACGGAAGCAAGAGTTG
Organism: Lelliottia sp. SL45; assembly: GCF_026672535.1. Taxonomy (NCBI): domain Bacteria; kingdom Pseudomonadati; phylum Pseudomonadota; class Gammaproteobacteria; order Enterobacterales; family Enterobacteriaceae; genus Lelliottia; species Lelliottia sp. SL45. The sequence continues at coordinate 19,929 of NZ_JAPPRH010000011.1, read as the reverse complement.
GTAGCTCTGAACTCCGGCAAACGAACCACCGTTGGTAGCGGTGGTTTTTTTGTTTACAGGGCGAGAGATTACGCGCAGAAAAAAAGGATCTCAAGAAGATCCTTTTTCCATTTCAGCATTTAACCAATCCTAGACCCAAAAAATCCTGAATAGAAATAGTATTTAAGCCCTAAATTTTTACTGTCACTTACACTCATTAGAGGCGACTTATCAATACATCTTGCTTTAACGGTCATATCGTCGAAGCACAGTACTTCTTCGGTATAAAACATTAAAGTATCCCCTTCTGGCTCAGTGCGATAACCATTACCAAAGTCGTGAATGTATACATCATAGAATTTATACCCCTCATAGACTTTGTATTTTGGTACCCCATATTTCAGTTCTATCATGTCCTTATTGGCTTCCCACCAAGCTATCTGACGGCTTTTCAGGTACGGAAAATGCCTGACCAAGATAGTATTACCGTCATGCACGGCCACAATCTCAACCGGCGTCAGGGACTGCCAGAGCAGATAGCAACCGGCCACCGCCGCAACAACGCTCGCTATCAGCAGCTTATTCACCGCGCCTCCCGCTGATTTCCACGGTCGCATTCATCTCGGTGATAAATGGCTTATATCCGTAAAGATCCCAGCGCTGGAGCACGAACCACAGCCGAAAAATACGGAACTGCCTGAACAGGTCGTTCTGAACATCGGCATCATCAAGCCCGAAGTGATCCTGAACCCGGTAGTGCACCATTGCCCTGTAGCTGTCGCCCGTCACCTCCAGCGATTCCAGCGTGATATGCGTCGACCAGGTATCATGAACTGTAATCACCAGCCCGTTTGTGTTGTCGAGCGCCCGATTAAACTTCGGTAAAACAACACCATCTTTCCCAATACCATCTCGGAACGATGACTCAAAAACTAATGGTATATATCCATAGTCATAATCTATCGATTTTTTAATAGTGTTGTTGATACTCAACAAAGAACTTTGCTCAGAATGGTCATTCAAAATCTGCTCTTTCAGCGCCCTGTCCAGTAGCGGACTGCTGTAAGGCTTCCCGCTGTTGCCCTCCATGTGGGTGATCATCTCCGTGATGACGTTCCTGTATGGCCCCTGAAACGAGAACAGCTTCGCCAGCTCCCTGAACTCGTCAAACATCAGGTGCGCGGCCTCTTCCCTGCTGACTGACGGCATCGGTTTTGGCTGAAAATCAGGGTGTACATACGGCGAGGAGAACGCAAAAGGGTCTGCCGGATCTTTCAGTTTCAGCGTCCACGGATTGACCTTCATCGAAACCTCGTCAACATTCAGCCGGAAAGTATTTCTCAGCGTCAGTACGTCCAGGTCGCCGCAGTGCATGTCCTTCGCGTCGTAGTCATCCATGATGCGCTGCGTGGTATAGATCCGCGCCGGAAGCGGCAGCGGTTCAGGAGGCGTTTTTGCCGGAGTCTCCGCTGAAGACTGCGCTTTCGCCACCTGCGCGTGCTGCTCAGGCTCTGAACTGGCTGACGCTCTTTCAGGCTCCTGATAAGGCCCGTGTGACATAAACGTATGGGTGGGGATGAAAAAAGCCTTACACGGACAGGTAGAACGGCTGTAGAGCGTGCTGGCGGCTAATTGCCCGTGAACAATATCACCGGCGTATCCTCCCACCACGCTGTAGACACCGGGGTGCTGACCACAGGACACCTGACAGCCCACAGTTGCCTGTCTGTTTAGATTTGGGCCAATCTGCCTCCCCTTCGGGTGTCCGGTCAGCACTGAACCCCCGCATGTCGTTTTATCGCCTTTCACAATCCAGAAGCCTGTCGCCATTTTTTTAAATCCTTAAGTTTCAGAGTGCAGCTCCGCCCGAATGAGGGACCGGACATGTCATAAGATCCGTTGTACGCCACGCATGAAAAAGCCCGCTGTAGCGGGCTTTAATCGTAGACTTCGCGTCGATGGCCGATGGTGGCCGCAAGGATAACCAGCTCGTCATCCCGGATTTCACACAAGATGCGATAATCTCCGACACGATAACGCCAGAACACCCCCAACTCCCCTTTGAGCGGCTTACCTGACTGCCGGGGATCGGCAGAAACAGCGATGCGTGAATCCATAAAATCCACAATCCGTCGTTCGGTCTGTTTGTCCATCTTACGTAACGATTTGAGCGCCCGATCCGAATAGTTAATCATCCAGACCAAGTGACTTCCTCACGTCTTCAGACGAATGCACTGCTTCATCACCACGGCGAACGCGTGCAGCAGTTTCTGCTGAAAGATAATAATCCTCCAGGTCTTCCAGATGCGCCAGTATCGCTTCCCGCGCATAGAACGTTTTCGTTCTCCCGGTCTGTTTCGCCAGAGAATCCAGACGAGCTTCAATATCACCAGACAACCTGATAGCTAACATACACCCTCCCACAACGCTATACATGTATAGCACCACAAGTCAACAAAAAAGGCCAGAAAAAATTGACTTACAAAGCCACCAGATTAAAATACACGCAAGCAGAAGAAGTTCCCAATAGGAACAATTCATTCCCCATTAATTTTATTCAGTTTGGGAACGAGAAAAAATTAAACACGGTGCTAAAAATGGATAACCCGTCAAAAAATTCATGTTTTTCAACAATTAACCTAATAATCATAAAGGAACTTAGGTTAGAGAGAGGTGTGCACCAAGGGGTGTTGGCACAGGCCGCTGGAAAAACGCCAAACGCGTGGACAAAGATAGAGAATGGTCAGTCTGTATTGACGGTAGATGCTCTTTTTGGTGCCTGCTCAGCCCTTAATATTACCCCAGTGAGTTTTATGTCATTGGTGGAAAAGCTTATTCCAGAATTTAATCGATATGGTTACTACTTTCACCCAGGCACAATAGATCAGGAAGAAGACAGCCTTTTGCCTTTAATGCTGGCCTACTTCAACAGCAAGGGATTCGAATCATTGAAAAACAGACCATTCGATAGAATTAGCATCAGCTCAATAGGATACCCATTTTTAGGCACAGCTCCTATTGTTCCGACCGCTGTAAGGTACTGTTGTGATACAGACTTCAGAACTTGGGTCAATAACGGCGCTGAACCTAACTATCAAGCCTTATCAACAATAGGTTATTAGAAGCACTAGCGCGCATAAAACCCGCGCACATGAAAAAAGGGAACGCACAGTGACAACGGTTATCGATAAATACGAATGGCACGTCCGCAGGATGATTGAGGTTCAGAAGGAGCCAGATGCTGACGTTCTGGTGTTGCTTGAGCTGGTAGAAAAACTGCGGGTGAACACGCAATATTTCAGCAACCGGGATTTTCAGTCAGATGTCGATGAGTGGTTTAACATACTGACTCAGTATTATAACCACCGTGATCATCAGCTCAGAACGGCGCTGTTTTACGGGAGTCTGTATCTGTTCAGGGAAATGAAACGAAAGGAGTATCTTCACGATATCCTGATTGACAGCTCCTGCGCCAGGCTGCCTGACTAAACCATCAGGGCAGGGAGAATATCAGGCTGATATGGAGTAACCGCGCTTCAGCCGGCGCTCACACTCTGCCTCAAAATACGCCCAGGCAGCCTCTTCGCTCTCAAAGGCCACTGACGGAGCGGCTCACACCCCACAATGAAACGCGCCGTAAAGCCCACTGAAGGACGTTTAACGCCTTAACCACAAAACCCTACGCCTCACCCCAAAAAGCGCCCGGAGGCGATTACAGGCGTTTCTAGCGGGGGTGGGTTATATCCCGGAACGCGTGCGGTACAATCCGGGGCAGAACCCCACACGACACGCGGAAACGTGACCATGAACAAGCAACACGCCGCCGTACTGAACATGGCGAAATTTATCAAAACCCAGTCCCTGCTCCTGCTCGAAAAGCTGGACGGGCTTGACCTCGACGAACAGGCCAGCGAGTGCGAGCGGCTCCACGAACTCGCCGAAGCCCTGTGTGACCACCTAACCGGGGCGCTGGAGGGCAGGCCATGAGCACATCCCACAAACTCAACAAAACCGACAGGCGGCTTCTGGCCGCCATGATGGAGGCCGGGATTATCGAACAGCGCGCAAGAGAACTTATTCAGCGTCACGTTTACACCCTCACGGCCGCCGACATGAAGCATATGGTCAGCCTGATGGGCGCTGGCGCAACCCAGACGCAGGCCATGAGCGAAATTTACCAGGCACGCCGAATCAGGCTGGCCCGGAAATACCTGACTCAGCCACGGTAACGGTGGCGGTCCGGAAGGTCGCAGAATGTCTGCTGTAGGGCGGCGGGAGCCATGCCGGAAAAACGCCCCTCCCTGAGGGGGAGTGCGAAAATAATAACAACCACATGATAAATATAACATTTAGGAAAAAATGAAAGTTTTTAGCCCCCGTTAAAGCCCCCTGACGCAGAAAGTCAGGCACCTCTCCCGGACGGGGAAACACAGCAGGGGGCGGATACGGTGCGTACGTGCAGAATGCAGGTTCAGGCTCTCTTACGCCTCCTCGCTCGCCCGGTCGCTGTGCTCCTGCCGTTCGGCTGCGGCGGGCGTTACCTGCTTACACGAATGGAGAATAACGTAAGTGCTGGGAGAGCAGGAGAAGGCGGGAAAAGGATGCGGCGTTGCCGTTTTTTCCATAGGCTCCGCCCCCCTGATGAGTATCACAAAATCTGACGCTCGAATCAGTGGTGGCGAAACCCGACAGGACTTAAAGATACCAGGCGTTTCCCCCTGATGGCTCCCTCTTGCGCTTTCCTGTTCCCGTCCTGCGGCATCCGTGTTGTGGTGGAAGCATTACCCAAATCACCACGTCCCGTTCCGTTTAGACAGTTCGCTCCAAGCTGGGCTGTGTGCAAGAACCCCCCGTTCAGCCCGACTACCACGTTGTTCCGGTAACTATCATCTTGAGTCCAACCCGGAACAGACACGAAAAATCGCCAGTGGCGGTAGCCATTGGTAACTGATTTAGAGGAGGAGAGTCTTGAAGTTATGCGCCAGTTAAGGCTAAACTGAAAGAACAAGTTTTGGTGACTGCGCTCCTCCAAGCCAGTTACCTCGGTTCAAAGAGTTGGTAGCTCAGAGAACCTTCGAAAAACCGCCCTGCAAGGCGGTTTTTTCGTTTACAGAGCAAAAGATTACGCGTAGAGAAAAGGGATCTCAAGAAGAACATTTGTTAGAGGATGGCTTAGGAGTCATGATCGCGATTTGCAAATGCTGTACAACTCATCAAGCGAATAAAGTATTTCTACTTACCATTCGCCATAAAAACACCTTGCATGAAAATAAATAATTGATTTAAAAGGATTTTATAATGACAAATAGTCCGGATAGTAAAATATTGAAAAATCAGTTAAACACACAAAAAATCCGAGAGCTTATCGAAAAAAAAGTCAACGATATTAAGGGGTATACTCCTAGAGTTGCTGTTTTTGGGGTTACAGGGGTAGGGAAATCATCTCTGTGCAATGCACTTTTTGGAAAAGATCTAGCAAAGGTTAGCGATGTAGCAGCATGCACAAGAAGTACGCAAGAATTTAATATTAGCTCTAATGACTCAGAGCCTGGATTAATTCTAATAGATGTTCCCGGTGTTGGCGAGACGATTGAAAGAGATGAAGAATACTTCAAACTATATAGTAAATTAATACCAAGTCTCGATCTTGTTATTTGGGTTATAAAGGCAGATGACCGTGCCTATGCTATTGCTGAAAAAGCCTATAAAGAAATATTAAAGCCAAATTTAGATCAATGCCCTGTGATTTTTGTTATTAATCAGGTTGATAAAATAGAACCTATCTTAGATGAGAGTACAGGCATGGGGTTTTGGGATGTAGAAAAAAACCAGCCAAAACCAGAAAAAGAACTAAATATAAACAAGAAGATAAATGAGATAAGTAAGGCTTTTGGTGTTTCAACACAATATATTCAAACAGCTTCCGCAACCAGAAATTACAACATCGTAGAAACGATGGAGAAAATAATAGAGATCCTCCCAAATGGAAAAAAGTATTCACTTTACAGGGAGGCAAGCCAAAATATAAAAACAGAAAAAATGGAAGAAGCAGCCGAAAAAGGTCTTTGGGACTCGATAAAGGATTGGGCTGGTGATGCTTGGGACACAGTAAAAGACATTGCTGTTGAAGTTGCAAAATCAACTATAAAAAATTTCGGAAAGAAAGTTTTGGAATGGTTTTCGCGATGATAATCCCTAAATGACGGTAAATTTACCATAACATCCGTTATTAGCACTGCTTAAAAAAAGCCCGACGACCGAAAGGTTGACGAGCTTTTCTTAGAAAGGTTATTACTGTCCAATCAGAGCCAAAGAAGAAAACCACTTAGAGTTATTCTTCAACGCATCATCAAGCTCATCCCACGTAATGTTATCCGCAGTATTTCCGCCTTTTACCTTCTCATTGATGATGATTTTCAGTTTATCAATGTTATCTTTTTTCTTTGAAAATTTATTACGATATAACCAATCTTCCAGCTCGTACTCTTGCTCTTTACTGGTATTAACAAACTTATAATCGGACTTGCTCATACGGAAATTTCCTTATAATTCATAAAAATAAACGAGCGAAAATTAGCCCGCGCTATCTATATGGGTACTTCCTTCGTATTTATCAATAGGACGCCTATTTACCATAACATCTGTTACAGGCACCGCCAAAACGCGCTCAGGGCGATTTAAGGCCGAAGCCGATGAAAACCACAGCCTGCACTGCAAAAACGCGGCAGAAACGCGCTGGTGAATTTTACGGGGTATGCATGGCTATGCACGTAACTGCATGCCGGTCTATCTGGAAGAAAACAACGGACATAAGCGCCATTTTCTCACTTCAGCTTCTGTCTGCACACTACGGGTATATACTCACAATATTCAGATGAGGAGATCCCGATGAAACACAGAGTCAGCGTTACCGTGGACAAAGAGCACTATCAGGCATTACACGCCGCAGGCGTGAATATTTCCGGGCTGGTGAATGCCGCTATCAGCCGGGAAGCCCGACGCATAAAGGCCGAACGCTGGAAAGCAGAGAACCGCGAAGGCATGGAGGAAGTGGCGAACTACATCGCGCAGCACGGCTCCTTTGCCGACGAAAACCGGAGCTGGTGACATGCAGTTTACGGTCTATGAATATACGCGTGAGAGCCATTACCGGCTGTTTGTGGATGTACAGAGCGACATTATCGAAACGCCAGGGCGACGCATGGTGATCCCCCTGCTGGAATCCCGCCACTTCTCACAGAAGGTTAACCGCCAGTTATTCCCGGTGGTCATTATCAACGGCACAGAGTACCGGGCAATGACCACCGAATTATCCGGCGTTCCGGCCAGCCTGACCGGCGACGCAGTGGCCGATCTCAGCCATGATGCCGAAGCCATTAAAAACGCCCTTAACCTGATTTTCTGGGGTATCTGAGGGAAACGGTGAACGGGAGCGCAATTCATTGCGTGGTCGTCACCGGCCGGACAAGCGCAGTGCGTCAGTCTTTTACGGGCGTAATGGCCTCAATGATCATCTCCATCGTGAAGCCGCGACTTTGCAGAAACCGCATCTGCCGTGCTTTCTCCTTCGGGTCTGACGGCAGAGCATCACCAAACTTTTTACGGCGGCTTTCAGAGGCCATGGCAAACCAGTCAGCCGCAGTATCGCCAAGCGCACTTTCAGCGACGCTCTGTTCAATCCCCTTCTGCCTGAACTCCATCCTGATACGGGACGGGCCATACTCCTTACGCAGAAAGCGAGACAGCAGATTTTCAGCAAGACGGCGGTCATCGATATACCCGGACTCCAGAAGACGCAGCAGAGCCGCTTCCACCGTCATAACGTCATCCGTCATCGTATGCAGAACCCTGCGCATTTCGCCATGACTGTAGTCCTTTCTGGCAAGCAGGGTCACGGCGTGCTCATACAGTGCTTCAGGTGTCATTTCGTCCCTTTTTTCTGTTCAGGTATCGCGTGACGGTCGGCCACCGCGATGTGTTGCTCTTTTGTCGCGTCTTTCAGGTGCGACGCCGGAAGGTGGAGCGTTTAAACATAACACCCGTCACCAGACGCGTGAATGGCGTAATCAGACCATCGCGCAGGCATGAGTCCCGCTAAATCGTCCTGATAGCGCATTTAATTTTCTTGATGTGAAAGACAAATACAGCGACAAACATCTTGATTTAAAAGTATTTTTTTATTCGCTAAATCAAAATGGGTACAACCATGGGTACAACAAAAATCAAAGTGCTCTGCTTTTTAGCTCGCTTTTTGAACTACGAAACTTTCGTAGCCTCCACAAAACCTTGTTGTAATCTTGCTGTAATCTTGCCGTAAAACCTTACCGTAACCTTACCGTTGGCGTGATAGCCATTTTCTTATTGTATGATAGTGCCATCCCACAATAAGGAATCAGCCAGCCATGAGAATGACCAGCCGTAAAAAAGAGATACTCAGTTACTTCGAGCCGGATAACCTCGAATGGGTTATGGGTGAGATTGGTTCGCCTCCGCTCGATGTGTCCGGCATTGCCTACCTGCTCCACGGCATGAAGTCGTTCGACACCCGGCATCAGCTCGAATCCACCAGGCGCACGCTGGAAGCAATGGTTGCTGGTGGACTACTTGAGCGTGTGACGGTGCATGAATCGCGTCAGGTGCGTAGCGGCGGCGAGACTAACGCTACTGTCGTGCGCTACGGGCTGCCCGGTCAGTGTGCTGTAATGCGCGATACTGGCGGCGCTGATAGCGCGATTGATGGGGAGTGCGAGCGATTGGATTAGCGCCGTGGCGCTGGCTTCCTCCACTGGTATGACGGCGATTTGAGTTTCTGCATGAATCGTTCACGGTTGGCAGTGTGGCTGTTGATGAGGCGTATAATCTCCCGGCGCTCAAACGACGATAGAGCGTCAACCGCTGATCCGGTATCAGTACCGGACAGAAAGGCCGCTGCAAGCTGTTTTTTATTAACATTCATTCTGATTCCTCAAAAAAATACAGAATGGACATGTTGACGTGGATTTCACCTAAAGAAAGCCCGGATCATGTCCATTCTAAATTTAATTTTTTATATAAATATCAGCACCTTGAACCAAAGAAGTACGGACACGATTTTTTTCCTGAAAAAATCTCATATGTAGTGAATCCGTGCGAGTTTTGCACCCCCGGCGCTCTCAAATGCTGGAAAGTACCTTTTCGGAGGTGGGGGGGTTATACGGTCGCACGTCAACCCCCCTGCGTACACCGCCCGCCCCCTCATGCGCAGAAAAAATCCCCGTTCAGGGGGTATAAACATGTTTACAGGCCAGCGCTGATTGCCGCGCCATTTCTGGGCTGGCAGGGTATTAACATGTTAACAGGGGTATAAACATTTTCAGCTTTTCAGATGCCCTGCTCTGTCACTCAGAAATCCCCTTCCGCAACGGACGAAACAGAATGGGCTATCGATATTGCGCACGGCTTCGCAAGCTGTGCATCTCGCAGCCAGATTCGCAGTTCAATTCGCAGCGCGTTTCGCACCCCGGAGATCGAAGCCCAATTCGCAGCGCGGTGTTTCCGGTATCCCTTTGCTGGCAAGGGTTTGATGTGAATCGAAGTGTAACGTATCGGTTTCGCCTGCGGGAAAATGTGCGCACGATCCGCAGTCTGGCTGTACAGAAATGTCAGGGTTTAGCTTCTGCGCAGTATTCACCGTTCAGATGTTAAGTTTTGTTAAGGTTCCCGCAGTCCTGTGTTGTCACCCGCTCACAAAAAATCCCCGTCATCATGGTGGCGAACGGTCACGGTGAGTGTCAAAAAACAGCAAGTCTGAAAAGCAGATATCCCGTTGATTACAGGCGATTTTAAAAGTGAATAGCGTGTTTCTGCAAAATGTTAAATCTCACGGAAAAGAGGGGATCACCCTGATTTTAAAGGAATAACGCATTCCGTTTTTCGTGAGCACATACGGACTTTGATCAAAAAGCGGCATTTTTTGCTTAATTTTTCGCAAAGATTCAGTTTTCAGATTTGAGGAAGAAAATCGAATAAGGCCAGAGCTGGCGCTGTGTTCAGGGATTCGGACAGTGAGACTGAAAACGTAAAATATGTGCATGTGTAAACCGCAGGCGGGTGCGGTGTAGTGCCGTTTCCGTGGGCGGCAGGGTGTTTTCAGCGTAATGGTTAAGAAACCCCAACCGCAGGAAGTCGGGTACATATCCCGGAGAGGGAAAACACAGCAGGGAGCGGATACGGTGCGTACGTGCAGAATGCAGGTTCAGGCTCTCTTACGCCTCCTCGCTCACTCGGTCGCTGCGCTCCTGACGTTCGGCTGCGGCGGGCGTGACATACGCTCACACAACAAGCTCAGGGGTTATCCACAGATTCAGGGGATAACCCACCACAAAACATGTGCGCAAAGAGAGAAGGGACGTAAGAGGCTGCGCCGGTGGCGTTTTTCCATAGGCTCCGCCCTCCTGCCAGAGTTCACATAAACAGACGCTTTTCCGGTGCATCTGTGGGAGCCGAAGCTCAACCATGAATCCGACAGTACGGGCGAAACCCGACAGGACTTAAAGATGCCGGTGATTTCTCTCCGGCGGCTCCCTCTTGCGCTCTCCTGTTCCCGCCATACGGTCTACGTGTTGTGGTGGAAGCCTTACCCAAATCACCACGCCCCCGTTCCGGTTAGGCAGTTCGCTCCAAGCTGGGCTGTATGCAAGAACTCCCCGTTCAGCCCGACTGCTGCGCCTTACCCGGTAACTGTTCACTTGAGTCCAACCCGGAAAAGCACGCTAAAACGCCACTGGCAGCAGCCACTGGTAACAGGAGGTATACGAGAGAGATATTTAGAGAGGTCTTGAAGTATGTGCCTGACTGCGGCTACACTGAAAGAACTGTTTTGGTTTCTGCGGTCTCGTATACCCAGTTACCTACGGAAGCAAGAGTTGGTAGCTCTGAACTCCGGCAAACGAACCACCGTTGGTAGCGGTGGTTTTTTTGTTTACAGGGCGAGAGATTACGCGCAGAAAAAAAGGATCTCAAGAAGATCCTTTTTCCATTTCAGCATTTAACCAATCCTAGACCCAAAAAATCCTGAATAGAAATAGTATTTAAGCCCTAAATTTTTACTGTCACTTACACTCATTAGAGGCGACTTATCAATACATCTTGCTTTAACGGTCATATCGTCGAAGCACAGTACTTCTTCGGTATAAAACATTAAAGTATCCCCTTCTGGCTCAGTGCGATAACCATTACCAAAGTCGTGAATGTATACATCATAGAATTTATACCCCTCATAGACTTTGTATTTTGGTACCCCATATTTCAGTTCTATCATGTCCTTATTGGCTTCCCACCAAGCTATCTGACGGCTTTTCAGGTACGGAAAATGCCTGACCAAGATAGTATTACCGTCATGCACGGCCACAATCTCAACCGGCGTCAGGGACTGCCAGAGCAGATAGCAACCGGCCACCGCCGCAACAACGCTCGCTATCAGCAGCTTATTCACCGCGCCTCCCGCTGATTTCCACGGTCGCATTCATCTCGGTGATAAATGGCTTATATCCGTAAAGATCCCAGCGCTGGAGCACGAACCACAGCCGAAAAATACGGAACTGCCTGAACAGGTCGTTCTGAACATCGGCATCATCAAGCCCGAAGTGATCCTGAACCCGGTAGTGCACCATTGCCCTGTAGCTGTCGCCCGTCACCTCCAGCGATTCCAGCGTGATATGCGTCGACCAGGTATCATGAACTGTAATCACCAGCCCGTTTGTGTTGTCGAGCGCCCGATTAAACTTCGGTAAAACAACACCATCTTTCCCAATACCATCTCGGAACGATGACTCAAAAACTAATGGTATATATCCATAGTCATAATCTATCGATTTTTTAATAGTGTTGTTGATACTCAACAAAGAACTTTGCTCAGAATGGTCATTCAAAATCTGCTCTTTCAGCGCCCTGTCCAGTAGCGGACTGCTGTAAGGCTTCCCGCTGTTGCCCTCCATGTGGGTGATCATCTCCGTGATGACGTTCCTGTATGGCCCCTGAAACGAGAACAGCTTCGCCAGCTCCCTGAACTCGTCAAACATCAGGTGCGCGGCCTCTTCCCTGCTGACTGACGGCATCGGTTTTGGCTGAAAATCAGGGTGTACATACGGCGAGGAGAACGCAAAAGGGTCTGCCGGATCTTTCAGTTTCAGCGTCCACGGATTGACCTTCATCGAAACCTCGTCAACATTCAGCCGGAAAGTATTTCTCAGCGTCAGTACGTCCAGGTCGCCGCAGTGCATGTCCTTCGCGTCGTAGTCATCCATGATGCGCTGCGTGGTATAGATCCGCGCCGGAAGCGGCAGCGGTTCAGGAGGCGTTTTTGCCGGAGTCTCCGCTGAAGACTGCGCTTTCGCCACCTGCGCGTGCTGCTCAGGCTCTGAACTGGCTGACGCTCTTTCAGGCTCCTGATAAGGCCCGTGTGACATAAACGTATGGGTGGGGATGAAAAAAGCCTTACACGGACAGGTAGAACGGCTGTAGAGCGTGCTGGCGGCTAATTGCCCGTGAACAATATCACCGGCGTATCCTCCCACCACGCTGTAGACACCGGGGTGCTGACCACAGGACACCTGACAGCCCACAGTTGCCTGTCTGTTTAGATTTGGGCCAATCTGCCTCCCCTTCGGGTGTCCGGTCAGCACTGAACCCCCGCATGTCGTTTTATCGCCTTTCACAATCCAGAAGCCTGTCGCCATTTTTTTAAATCCTTAAGTTTCAGAGTGCAGCTCCGCCCGAATGAGGGACCGGACATGTCATAAGATCCGTTGTACGCCACGCATGAAAAAGCCCGCTGTAGCGGGCTTTAATCGTAGACTTCGCGTCGATGGCCGATGGTGGCCGCAAGGATAACCAGCTCGTCATCCCGGATTTCACACAAGATGCGATAATCTCCGACACGATAACGCCAGAACACCCCCAACTCCCCTTTGAGCGGCTTACCTGACTGCCGGGGATCGGCAGAAACAGCGATGCGTGAATCCATAAAATCCACAATCCGTCGTGCGGTCTGTTTGTCCATCTTACGTAACGATTTGAGCGCCCGATCCGAATAGTTAATCATCCAGACCAAGTGACTTCCTCACGTCTTCAGACGAATGCACTGCTTCATCACCACGGCGAACGCGTGCAGCAGTTTCTGCTGAAAGATAATAATCCTCCAGGTCTTCCAGATGCGCCAGTATCGCTTCCCGCGCATAGAACGTTTTCGTTCTCCCGGTCTGTTTCGCCAGAGAATCCAGACGAGCTTCAATATCACCAGACAACCTGATAGCTAACATACACCCTCCCACAACGCTATACATGTATAGCACCACAAGTCAACAAAAAAGGCCAGAAAAAATTGACTTACAAAGCCACCAGATTAAAATACACGCAAGCAGAAGAAGTTCCCAATAGGAACAATTCATTCCCCATTAATTTTATTCAGTTTGGGAACGAGAAAAAATTAAACACGGTGCTAAAAATGGATAACCCGTCAAAAAATTCATGTTTTTCAACAATTAACCTAATAATCATAAAGGAACTTAGGTTAGAGAGAGGTGTGCACCAAGGGGTGTTGGCACAGGCCGCTGGAAAAACGCCAAACGCGTGGACAAAGATAGAGAATGGTCAGTCTGTATTGACGGTAGATGCTCTTTTTGGTGCCTGCTCAGCCCTTAATATTACCCCAGTGAGTTTTATGTCATTGGTGGAAAAGCTTATTCCAGAATTTAATCGATATGGTTACTACTTTCACCCAGGCACAATAGATCAGGAAGAAGACAGCCTTTTGCCTTTAATGCTGGCCTACTTCAACAGCAAGGGATTCGAATCATTGAAAAACAGACCATTCGATAGAATTAGCATCAGCTCAATAGGATACCCATTTTTAGGCACAGCTCCTATTGTTCCGACCGCTGTAAGGTACTGTTGTGATACAGACTTCAGAACTTGGGTCAATAACGGCGCTGAACCTAACTATCAAGCCTTATCAACAATAGGTTATTAGAAGCACTAGCGCGCATAAAACCCGCGCACATGAAAAAAGGGAACGCACAGTGACAACGGTTATCGATAAATACGAATGGCACGTCCGCAGGATGATTGAGGTTCAGAAGGAGCCAGATGCTGACGTTCTGGTGTTGCTTGAGCTGGTAGAAAAACTGCGGGTGAACACGCAATATTTCAGCAACCGGGATTTTCAGTCAGATGTCGATGAGTGGTTTAACATACTGACTCAGTATTATAACCACCGTGATCATCAGCTCAGAACGGCGCTGTTTTACGGGAGTCTGTATCTGTTCAGGGAAATGAAACGAAAGGAGTATCTTCACGATATCCTGATTGACAGCTCCTGCGCCAGGCTGCCTGACTAAACCATCAGGGCAGGGAGAATATCAGGCTGATATGGAGTAACCGCGCTTCAGCCGGCGCTCACACTCTGCCTCAAAATACGCCCAGGCAGCCTCTTCGCTCTCAAAGGCCACTGACGGAGCGGCTCACACCCCACAATGAAACGCGCCGTAAAGCCCACTGAAGGACGTTTAACGCCTTAACCACAAAACCCTACGCCTCACCCCAAAAAGCGCCCGGAGGCGATTACAGGCGTTTCTAGCGGGGGTGGGTTATATCCCGGAACGCGTGCGGTACAATCCGGGGCAGAACCCCACACGACACGCGGAAACGTGACCATGAACAAGCAACACGCCGCCGTACTGAACATGGCGAAATTTATCAAAACCCAGTCCCTGCTCCTGCTCGAAAAGCTGGACGGGCTTGACCTCGACGAACAGGCCAGCGAGTGCGAGCGGCTCCACGAACTCGCCGAAGCCCTGTGTGACCACCTAACCGGGGCGCTGGAGGGCAGGCCATGAGCACATCCCACAAACTCAACAAAACCGACAGGCGGCTTCTGGCCGCCATGATGGAGGCCGGGATTATCGAACAGCGCGCAAGAGAACTTATTCAGCGTCACGTTTACACCCTCACGGCCGCCGACATGAAGCATATGGTCAGCCTGATGGGCGCTGGCGCAACCCAGACGCAGGCCATGAGCGAAATTTACCAGGCACGCCGAATCAGGCTGGCCCGGAAATACCTGACTCAGCCACGGTAACGGTGGCGGTCCGGAAGGTCGCAGAATGTCTGCTGTAGGGCGGCGGGAGCCATGCCGGAAAAACGCCCCTCCCTGAGGGGGAGTGCGAAAATAATAACAACCACATGATAAATATAACATTTAGGAAAAAATGAAAGTTTTTAGCCCCCGTTAAAGCCCCCTGACGCAGAAAGTCAGGCACCTCTCCCGGACGGGGAAACACAGCAGGGGGCGGATACGGTGCGTACGTGCAGAATGCAGGTTCAGGCTCTCTTACGCCTCCTCGCTCGCCCGGTCGCTGTGCTCCTGCCGTTCGGCTGCGGCGGGCGTTACCTGCTTACACGAATGGAGAATAACGTAAGTGCTGGGAGAGCAGGAGAAGGCGGGAAAAGGATGCGGCGTTGCCGTTTTTTCCATAGGCTCCGCCCCCCTGATGAGTATCACAAAATCTGACGCTCGAATCAGTGGTGGCGAAACCCGACAGGACTTAAAGATACCAGGCGTTTCCCCCTGATGGCTCCCTCTTGCGCTTTCCTGTTCCCGTCCTGCGGCATCCGTGTTGTGGTGGAAGCATTACCCAAATCACCACGTCCCGTTCCGTTTAGACAGTTCGCTCCAAGCTGGGCTGTGTGCAAGAACCCCCCGTTCAGCCCGACTACCACGTTGTTCCGGTAACTATCATCTTGAGTCCAACCCGGAACAGACACGAAAAATCGCCAGTGGCGGTAGCCATTGGTAACTGATTTAGAGGAGGAGAGTCTTGAAGTTATGCGCCAGTTAAGGCTAAACTGAAAGAACAAGTTTTGGTGACTGCGCTCCTCCAAGCCAGTTACCTCGGTTCAAAGAGTTGGTAGCTCAGAGAACCTTCGAAAAACCGCCCTGCAAGGCGGTTTTTTCGTTTACAGAGCAAAAGATTACGCGTAGAGAAAAGGGATCTCAAGAAGAACATTTGTTAGAGGATGGCTTAGGAGTCATGATCGCGATTTGCAAATGCTGTACAACTCATCAAGCGAATAAAGTATTTCTACTTACCATTCGCCATAAAAACACCTTGCATGAAAATAAATAATTGATTTAAAAGGATTTTATAATGACAAATAGTCCGGATAGTAAAATATTGAAAAATCAGTTAAACACACAAAAAATCCGAGAGCTTATCGAAAAAAAAGTCAACGATATTAAGGGGTATACTCCTAGAGTTGCTGTTTTTGGGGTTACAGGGGTAGGGAAATCATCTCTGTGCAATGCACTTTTTGGAAAAGATCTAGCAAAGGTTAGCGATGTAGCAGCATGCACAAGAAGTACGCAAGAATTTAATATTAGCTCTAATGACTCAGAGCCTGGATTAATTCTAATAGATGTTCCCGGTGTTGGCGAGACGATTGAAAGAGATGAAGAATACTTCAAACTATATAGTAAATTAATACCAAGTCTCGATCTTGTTATTTGGGTTATAAAGGCAGATGACCGTGCCTATGCTATTGCTGAAAAAGCCTATAAAGAAATATTAAAGCCAAATTTAGATCAATGCCCTGTGATTTTTGTTATTAATCAGGTTGATAAAATAGAACCTATCTTAGATGAGAGTACAGGCATGGGGTTTTGGGATGTAGAAAAAAACCAGCCAAAACCAGAAAAAGAACTAAATATAAACAAGAAGATAAATGAGATAAGTAAGGCTTTTGGTGTTTCAACACAATATATTCAAACAGCTTCCGCAACCAGAAATTACAACATCGTAGAAACGATGGAGAAAATAATAGAGATCCTCCCAAATGGAAAAAAGTATTCACTTTACAGGGAGGCAAGCCAAAATATAAAAACAGAAAAAATGGAAGAAGCAGCCGAAAAAGGTCTTTGGGACTCGATAAAGGATTGGGCTGGTGATGCTTGGGACACAGTAAAAGACATTGCTGTTGAAGTTGCAAAATCAACTATAAAAAATTTCGGAAAGAAAGTTTTGGAATGGTTTTCGCGATGATAATCCCTAAATGACGGTAAATTTACCATAACATCCGTTATTAGCACTGCTTAAAAAAAGCCCGACGACCGAAAGGTTGACGAGCTTTTCTTAGAAAGGTTATTACTGTCCAATCAGAGCCAAAGAAGAAAACCACTTAGAGTTATTCTTCAACGCATCATCAAGCTCATCCCACGTAATGTTATCCGCAGTATTTCCGCCTTTTACCTTCTCATTGATGATGATTTTCAGTTTATCAATGTTATCTTTTTTCTTTGAAAATTTATTACGATATAACCAATCTTCCAGCTCGTACTCTTGCTCTTTACTGGTATTAACAAACTTATAATCGGACTTGCTCATACGGAAATTTCCTTATAATTCATAAAAATAAACGAGCGAAAATTAGCCCGCGCTATCTATATGGGTACTTCCTTCGTATTTATCAATAGGACGCCTATTTACCATAACATCTGTTACAGGCACCGCCAAAACGCGCTCAGGGCGATTTAAGGCCGAAGCCGATGAAAACCACAGCCTGCACTGCAAAAACGCGGCAGAAACGCGCTGGTGAATTTTACGGGGTATGCATGGCTATGCACGTAACTGCATGCCGGTCTATCTGGAAGAAAACAACGGACATAAGCGCCATTTTCTCACTTCAGCTTCTGTCTGCACACTACGGGTATATACTCACAATATTCAGATGAGGAGATCCCGATGAAACACAGAGTCAGCGTTACCGTGGACAAAGAGCACTATCAGGCATTACACGCCGCAGGCGTGAATATTTCCGGGCTGGTGAATGCCGCTATCAGCCGGGAAGCCCGACGCATAAAGGCCGAACGCTGGAAAGCAGAGAACCGCGAAGGCATGGAGGAAGTGGCGAACTACATCGCGCAGCACGGCTCCTTTGCCGACGAAAACCGGAGCTGGTGACATGCAGTTTACGGTCTATGAATATACGCGTGAGAGCCATTACCGGCTGTTTGTGGATGTACAGAGCGACATTATCGAAACGCCAGGGCGACGCATGGTGATCCCCCTGCTGGAATCCCGCCACTTCTCACAGAAGGTTAACCGCCAGTTATTCCCGGTGGTCATTATCAACGGCACAGAGTACCGGGCAATGACCACCGAATTATCCGGCGTTCCGGCCAGCCTGACCGGCGACGCAGTGGCCGATCTCAGCCATGATGCCGAAGCCATTAAAAACGCCCTTAACCTGATTTTCTGGGGTATCTGAGGGAAACGGTGAACGGGAGCGCAATTCATTGCGTGGTCGTCACCGGCCGGACAAGCGCAGTGCGTCAGTCTTTTACGGGCGTAATGGCCTCAATGATCATCTCCATCGTGAAGCCGCGACTTTGCAGAAACCGCATCTGCCGTGCTTTCTCCTTCGGGTCTGACGGCAGAGCATCACCAAACTTTTTACGGCGGCTTTCAGAGGCCATGGCAAACCAGTCAGCCGCAGTATCGCCAAGCGCACTTTCAGCGACGCTCTGTTCAATCCCCTTCTGCCTGAACTCCATCCTGATACGGGACGGGCCATACTCCTTACGCAGAAAGCGAGACAGCAGATTTTCAGCAAGACGGCGGTCATCGATATACCCGGACTCCAGAAGACGCAGCAGAGCCGCTTCCACCGTCATAACGTCATCCGTCATCGTATGCAGAACCCTGCGCATTTCGCCATGACTGTAGTCCTTTCTGGCAAGCAGGGTCACGGCGTGCTCATACAGTGCTTCAGGTGTCATTTCGTCCCTTTTTTCTGTTCAGGTATCGCGTGACGGTCGGCCACCGCGATGTGTTGCTCTTTTGTCGCGTCTTTCAGGTGCGACGCCGGAAGGTGGAGCGTTTAAACATAACACCCGTCACCAGACGCGTGAATGGCGTAATCAGACCATCGCGCAGGCATGAGTCCCGCTAAATCGTCCTGATAGCGCATTTAATTTTCTTGATGTGAAAGACAAATACAGCGACAAACATCTTGATTTAAAAGTATTTTTTTATTCGCTAAATCAAAATGGGTACAACCATGGGTACAACAAAAATCAAAGTGCTCTGCTTTTTAGCTCGCTTTTTGAACTACGAAACTTTCGTAGCCTCCACAAAACCTTGTTGTAATCTTGCTGTAATCTTGCCGTAAAACCTTACCGTAACCTTACCGTTGGCGTGATAGCCATTTTCTTATTGTATGATAGTGCCATCCCACAATAAGGAATCAGCCAGCCATGAGAATGACCAGCCGTAAAAAAGAGATACTCAGTTACTTCGAGCCGGATAACCTCGAATGGGTTATGGGTGAGATTGGTTCGCCTCCGCTCGATGTGTCCGGCATTGCCTACCTGCTCCACGGCATGAAGTCGTTCGACACCCGGCATCAGCTCGAATCCACCAGGCGCACGCTGGAAGCAATGGTTGCTGGTGGACTACTTGAGCGTGTGACGGTGCATGAATCGCGTCAGGTGCGTAGCGGCGGCGAGACTAACGCTACTGTCGTGCGCTACGGGCTGCCCGGTCAGTGTGCTGTAATGCGCGATACTGGCGGCGCTGATAGCGCGATTGATGGGGAGTGCGAGCGATTGGATTAGCGCCGTGGCGCTGGCTTCCTCCACTGGTATGACGGCGATTTGAGTTTCTGCATGAATCGTTCACGGTTGGCAGTGTGGCTGTTGATGAGGCGTATAATCTCCCGGCGCTCAAACGACGATAGAGCGTCAACCGCTGATCCGGTATCAGTACCGGACAGAAAGGCCGCTGCAAGCTGTTTTTTATTAACATTCATTCTGATTCCTCAAAAAAATACAGAATGGACATGTTGACGTGGATTTCACCTAAAGAAAGCCCGGATCATGTCCATTCTAAATTTAATTTTTTATATAAATATCAGCAC
>NZ_JAPPRH010000010.1:0-20691 GCF_026672535.1 Lelliottia sp. SL45 | reverse complement strand
TATATTCAGAAAAAGAAATTACAAAGACAGTCACACCAATGAAATTAAAAATCTCATAATCACTCAACCTCATAATTATATTGAGTCAAATCCAATAATTTGGTTTTCTCACTTATGGCTCTATCCTTCAGACCAGGCCAAAGAGTACGGGAACTAGAGAATTTTGTTTCTACATGCGCGTACTTATAATCTTGCACCGCAGTTATAATTTGAGCGTCAGTAGCATTTTCAAAAGAAAGTTCTTTTGTGGCTTTAATTATAATGTCTGTGTATGGTCCGTATTGGACTGAAGTAGACCATATCATGTCATGTATAGCTGCTCTCTTATGATTTATATTAATCCCTTTTTTAGCCAGAAACCCTAACTGTACTTCATAATGAGTTTTCTTTATAAAAAGATATTGTTCGTGAGCAAACTCCTCTTTATGCTCGCTAGCTATCTTTTTCCACTCAGTATCAAATTCTTGTACCCCAACCTGCAAACCAGTGAGCCTATCTTTATATTTTGATTGCTGAATATAATCCTGAACAACGCCTAGTTTAGAAGATAACTGATAGCATCCATACGAAGCTCCCAAATGATCCCCCGCCCTGAAGACACAACGCCAGGCCCTCTTCCACCGGACTCATAGTGTTCTGACGTTGTACCCAGCACCCACATCTTAGAATTCATCGCTATAGCATCAAGAAACACCACAGGATGCATGTGCCACGGCTCCGCTACCATGCCTGGCACTTTCTTCATCCATCCCATCTTATCGATAAACGCCTCCGTGTATGCGTGCCACAGCGGCGCGTCCTGCTTCATCTTATCCAGATACCCCTTCCACAGCGCATCATCCTTGCCGTAATACCACTCGCTCGCGTGCTTCGCTATAATCCGCTGCAGACGGTCACGGTAAGAAACGATGTGAATTGCCTGAAGATACTCTTCCATCGAGTAATACCCGTCCCTGTTGCTGTCTATCTGCTCCAGCAGCCGCTGGTAGTTATACTGATTCAGAACGTACCCCGGCCGCGTCTCTTCCCTGGCCGCCTTATGCAGCTCTTCCAGAATGACCTTCACCAGGTTATCCGGTTGCAGGCTTCCGTCAATCAGGTCAAAGCTCACCCCGGCCTTGTTCACCGCCACAAATCCACGCTCTGCCAGTGCATACTGCGAAAGCGTCTGAATATCTTCCGCTGCAACCCAGCCACCTTCCGGCCGTATCTGGTAATACGCAGGCTGACCCTCTTCCTCCAGCACCGGCACCCTGCTCAGGGTCAGAATGCCCGGCGCCTTCGTTTTGCGTCTGCTGTCCTCCATCCCGCCCTCGCTATTTCTGGCAAACAGCGTCGCGCCTTCCGGATACTTAAGGAACGCCGGTGACTGCTCGCCCGCCCCCTCCGGGTTCGTCAGAAACGTCGGCAAACCCTCGTCCGTGCTCAGGCACTCGATGTGAACCTGATAGCGTGACCGCCTGCCGTTCTCCTCCGGCAACTGGTGAAAACCCATATGCCCTATGCTTTCGCCGGCGCTAATCCTGACCGGAACGGGCGGCACAACAACGTCACCAAAAACAGGATGCTCGCCGGAGGCCGTTGCCGCCTCCGGCGTCAGGCTGTCACCGTCAGACACCACCCAGACACGGTCGCCCTTTTTCAGCCTGTCAACGTCTCGCCCCAGCGTGACCAGGCTAAACATGCGCGAAGCCTCGTCCGGGGTTTTACCCGGTCGCGTCACCTGCTGCGCGGTATTGCCCGGCTCATACGTCAGCGGGAAACCCGCAGTCAGCGCACCCGCATTTGCCCCCTGCAGCACGTCGTCACTGCTCAGGTAATAATTCCAGTTCGTGCGGGCGGTGCAGCTGACGCTGCCTGCGGGCTGAGAAACGTAGGGCGGCGAGCAGTTAGCCCACCATGACGGCGGGGCGACTGACGGCGTGGCGGAGGTCAGGAAGCCCCTGTCGGATACCGTCCAGACCTTCGTCCCGGCCGGTACCGTGATGCCCGCTGCGTTCTTCGTCTCTGCGGCCATCGTCACCTCCGTGAACTGGCGGCCGTCGCTGTGACGGGTAATGATATTGTCACTCAGGGTAACAACCGTGTCTTTCGCCAGCGTGCCGCCCGCCCTCCCGGCAAGCACGTCGTCTGCGCTGGCGTAGTAGCGCTGAGCGTCCCTGTTTTTTCGCTCCAGCCCCTCTCCCTGCGCGGCGTACGCGGCAAAGGGAGCAAGCTGCATGTACAGGGTGTAAAACGTCAGCCCGCTCGCAGGCGTATCGCCCGGCTCAACCCGGTGCCTGACCAGCACGAAGGATGTCGAAAGGAGCAGCTTTTCACCACGCCATTCAATCGCTGCGCTCTCATAGTCCTTACATACGCGCCAGGCAACTATCTCACCGTCCGCCATGCACCGGATGAACTGCTCTCCCCTGTAAGGCTGCCGGAGATACGCCCTTTCCTCCTCGCTGTCGGTGCTCAGCGCGCACCACGGCACGGTGGCATCCGTAATGTGAATGCCACCGTGCCACATCCCCTGACTTCCCACCAGATACTGCCCCGAACTTTCACGGCCGAGAACGGCGAGCAGGTCTTCCACTGACGAAAACGCGGTGCCGTTCCTGTCCGACGGCACCGGATAACTGATTTTTGGTAGTATTGCTGACATAAATTTTTCCATGTGTGTGCTGCCCGTCGGGGCATGTCTGGCCAGCGCGGGCGGCTTTCACGCCCCCGGATGACGGTTGCCGCATCATACCTGCAGCGCCCCCCGGAGCAAGATTATGAGGGACTCAGGGAGGAGACGGGAGCGAAAACTGACGGAGCGGCTCACGCCCACGATGAAACGCAGCGTAAAGCCACCTGCCGGACGTTTAACGCCTTAACCACAAAACCCTACGCCTCACCCCAAAAAGCGCCCGGAGGCGATTACAGGCGTTTTTAGCGGGGGTGGGTTATATCCCGGAACGCGTGCGGTACAATCCGGGGCAGAAACCCACACGACACGCGGAAACGTGACCATGAACAAGCAACACGCCGCCGTACTGAACATGGCGAAATTTATCAAAACCCAGTCCCTGCTCCTGCTCGAAAAGCTGGACGGGCTTGACCTCGACGAACAGGCCAGCGAGTGCGAGCGGCTCCACGAACTCGCCGAAGCCCTGTGTGACCACCTAACCGGGGCGCTGGAGGGCAGGGCAGGGCATGAGCACATCCCACAAACTCAACAAAACCGACAGGCGGCTTCTGGCCGCCATGATGGAGGCCGGGATTATCGAACAGCGCGCAAGAGAACTTATTCAGCGTCACGTTTACACCCTCACGGCCGCCGACATGAAGCATATGGTCAGCCTGATGGGCGCTGGCGCAACCCAGACGCAGGCCATGAGCGAAATTTACCAGGCACGCCGCATCAGGCTGGCCCGGAAATACCTGACACAGCCACGATAACGCCCTTTCGGGTTGTGATACCCGTTCAGGGTAGCCGGTTTTGGGTTTCAAAGGGGCACCCTTTGGCACGCGATTTTGCACAGCCCCGGAAGGGGGTTTGTAAACATCGTCAGCGTGCCTGTTTTGTTTGCACGGATTTACGCGTAATACAGCCTTGAATGCCTGATTTATCTGGTGTAGACGTGACGAAAACACGCGTAAACGGGCACGCTATGAGCGAAAAAAGTACAACCATCAGCCTGCGGGTTTCGGCGGAGTTAAGGCGCAAGCTCGAAGCCGCAGCGGGCAGCCAGAATCTGACCCTGACCGAATACCTCCGGGCGACCATCTCAGACATCCACGGCGAAAAGGTGCTCTCCCTGGCGCAGCGGGAGGTTGCCAGCCTGGAGTCCAGGGCGCAGAGGCTCGAGGCGGAGGTGAGCAGGACGATGGAAATGTTCACCGTCCGGCTTGCGGCTGCCAGAACGGAGCAGGAGGCGCTGCTGCGTGATATTGAGGCGACGGGAGCGGCAGTAAAATCAGCCGGGACAAAAAACGGGGTGCGGTTGGCGGGTATGGCGGTCCTGGTATCGCTGTTCACGGTGGTGGTCTGGAAGGCCGCAGAATGGCTGCTGTAGGGCGGCGGGAGCCATGCCGGGAAAAAGCCCCTCCCTGTAGGGGAGTGCGAAAAGAATAACAAACATCTGAAAAATAAAGCCTTTCTTAAATAATGAATGTTTTTAGCCCCCGTTAAAGCCCCCTGACGCAGAAAGTCAGGCACCTCTCCCGGACGGGGAAAACACAGCAGGGAGCGGATACGGTGCGTACGTGCGGAATGCGGGTTCAGGCACTCTTACGCCTCCTCGCTCACCCGGTCGCTGCGCTCCTGCCGTGAGACTGCGGCGGGCGTTATCTGCTTACGAATGATGCGATAAAGGGATATCACTCGAATAAGGGAAGCCGGAAAAAGGATGCGGCGTTGCCGTTTTTCCATAGGCTCCGCCCCCCTGACAAGCATCACGAAATCTGACGCTCAAATCAGTGGTGGCGAAACCCGACAGGACTATAAAGATACCAGGCGTTTCCCCCTGGCGGCTCCCTCGTGCGCTCTCCTGTTCCTGCCTTTCGGTTTACCGGTGTCATTCCGCTGTTATGGCCGCGTTTGTCTCATTCCACGCCTGACACTCAGTTCCGGGTAGGCAGTTCGCTCCAAGCTGGACTGTATGCACGACCCCCCCGTTCAGTCCGACTGCTGCGCCTTGTCCGGTAACTATCGTCTTGAGTCCAACCCGGAAAGACACGGCAAAGCGCCACTGGCAGCAGCCACTGGTAACAGGTTTAGAGGAGGAGAGTCTTGAAGTTTCTGGTGCGATAAGGCTACACTGAAAAGACAGTTTTGGTGACTGTGCTCCTCCAAGCCAGTTACCGCGGTTCAAAAGAGCGTCAACTCTTGCGAACCTTCGAAAAAACCACCTTGCCGGGTGGTTTTTTCGTTTCTGGGCAAAGCTTACGACGTAGACTGCGCGATCTCAAGGAGATAGTTTCCATCAGCACCACTATTAGCGCCCCACTTGCAATATGCTCATTAGCAGTATAAATTGGTGTTGTACTTAGCATCAGCTGCAATCTGGAGGAACATACTCCGGGTGCTAATATGTCGCCACATTATGTGGTCCGTTGGCGGGAAGGAAACTTCTGACAGCCGCTTGGGATAAGGTTTATACCTGAAGAAGCGCAGCCGAGGTTCAACAAAAAAGCCCTGTTTATCAGGGCTTTTTTGTTTCTGCAATTACATCTTCGTGCTGTACTTTAAGCCAATCACCAAGTATCAACATATGCTTTCTTTCAACATCAGAAAGATCCATTCCTGGAGGCATGTTGTTTCTCGCATGGCATGTCTCAACATACAAAGTAAAACCCATCGAATCTGATGAAAGACGCTTCATTTTCATCACAATATAAGTACCTTTGATTGGATTTCTTTTATCTCGATGTTCGACCCTAATGACCTTGTTAGCTTTCAAATTTCGCCGACTGCCGAGGCAAAGCTTGTGGTCAATATTTTTGATAATATTCAATAAGTTAAATGTGAATTCGTAACGAGAGAGATCAAAAACTCTCTCTTTTTGCGTACCGTCATCATATTTATCAGTTACAAGTACTGGGAGCGTATCAGTGGAGTTCTTTTCCCTCGTATAGCAATGATGATCAAAAACCACCATAACATCGATACTTCCTTTCACCTTCTCTTGCTTAATTTTGGTTTCGAACTTCATACTATGATTATCGATTCCAGATAGATGAGACAGCGCATACTCTTTTCCCGAAACTGGGTCTGTATAAGTTTTACTATCGGTATCATATACAGTGACATTCCATACCCATAAGTTTCTTACTGCCTGAACCATAGCCTACCAACCCGTTTATTCCGTCAACTACAACCAATAGTAAATTACTGCACCCGTCTTGTTTACACCTAAGGGTTTATCGAATATTATCGAATAATATCGAATCAAAAAGGTTTTTTTTCGTATGTTTGATAACATGAATGCAGGAATGACTCACAATCAAGTCAAGGCTTTAGCTTACCTAATGACTAGAAAGTATGGGGCGAGTCAATGTAAGGCAGCAGCGTTTTTCAACGTATCCCAAAGCACCATTTCCCAATGGGTAAAAGAAGCGACTTACATGATCCAGATAAACCAGCTCCAGCAAGAGCTCAAGTTTGCGGAACAAAAAATCAGTCAATTAATGCCACCATCCAGTTAAAGAAAAGGAATACCCATGTCAAAATCTACAGATCAGCTAGTTAGGATTGCCGCTGCTGGAGGCGGGATAAGGCTAGAAGCATCATCAAAATCTACAGATCAGTTGGTTAGAATCGCAGCAGCGATGGCTAATACAACACACTCTAATAAAGCGACACTAGCCCTTTACGGTATTGACTCGAAATCTACAGATCAACTGGTAAGAATTGCTGCAGCCGGAAAAGGCTGTGTAGTATTTGAACTATAAAAACAGACTTGTAAACCAGCTCCAAAGTATTTTGAGCTTCGCGTGTAAATTATCTTTCTGAAAGCCCGCTTTCTCGGGCTTTTATCTTCTTAAGTATTTCTTTGTAGCTCAGACTCAACAACTTAATTGTGTTTGTAACCTGAATTTACCATAACATCTCTTATCGGCACCGCTAAAACGCGCTCAGGGCGATTTAAGGCCGAAGCCGATGAAAACCACAGCCTGCACTGCAAAAACGCGTCAGAAACGCGCTGGTGAATTTTGTGGGGTATGCATGGCTATGCAGCCAGGTGCATGATGTGCCGTTTGGCATAAATTGCCAGGTTAAAGCTCTGTTTTCATCCGTTTCGCCCCCCGGGGTAACGCTCCCCAGTGCCGGTTTTCCATATTTTTCCGGGTATCCCCCTGCTAAACTCCATCATATCGACGCATCAACCCGGGAGGCTCCGCAATGAGCAATACCACACACTACGAAAACGCCAACTTCCTGCGCGAACTGGCCGAAAGCCTGCCCCGCATACTGCCGGAAGGTGGCCCGGATAAGGCGGCACTGTTGCAGCGTCTGGCTAACGAAGAGCTGGCCCAGGCCGAATATGAAGATCAGGTTCGCGCCAAAGTGACTGCCGCCCGCGCGGACACGCGCCCGGGTATGACCACGGAGCAACTCCGCCAGCGGCTGCATAGTCGCTATCAGGAACTGCGCGATGCCGTATGACGTGGAATGGAAGCAAGGAGCCATCGAGGACGTAACGGCGCTGTTTGACTATATCGCGGAAAATTCCTCGCTGTGGGATGCGCGGAACGTCACCGATCGCGTTCTCGCGGCCGCAGACAAACTGGCCGACTTCCCGCGACTCTACGAAGTGGACGTACGCTATGGCGAGGACGTTCGCCGGATTAGCCTGATGGGGCAGCATGTTCTCTATGATGTGAATGATCCGGCGCAGAAATTCCGGGTTCTGGCCGTGGTCGGCCAGCGTCAGAATCCCCACCCCATTCGCTGATAACCGGTGACGACCAGGCAATTCATTGCGTGGTCGTCACAAGCGCAGTGCGTCAGTCTTTTGCGGGCGTAATGGCCTCAATGATCATCTCCATCGTGAAGCCGCGACTTTGCAGAAACCGCATCTGCCGTGCTTTCTCCTTCGGGTCTGACGGCAGAGCATCGCCAAACTTTTTACGGCGGCTTTCAGAGGCCATGGCAAACCAGTCAGCCGCAGTATCGCCAAGGGCACTTTCAGCGACGCCCTGTTCAATCCCCTTCTGCCTGAACTCCATCCTGATACGGGACGGGCCATACTCCTTACGCAGAAAGCGAGACAGCAGATTTTCAGCAAGACGGCGGTCATCGATATACCCGGACTCCAGAAGACGCAGCAGAGCCGTTTCCACCGTCATAACGTCATCCGTCATCGTATGCAGAACCCTGCGCATTTCGCCATGACTGTAGTCCTTTCTGGCAAGCAGGGTCACGGCGTGCTCATACAGTGCTTCAGGTGTCATTTCGTCCCTTTTTTCTGTTCAGGTATCGCGTGACGGTCGGCCACCGCGATTCGTTGCTCTTTTGTCGCGTCTTTCAGGTGCGACGCCGGAAGGTGGAGCGTTTAAACATAACACCCGTCACCAGACGCGTGAATGGCGTAATCAGACCATCGTGCAGGCATGAGTCCCGTTAAATCGTCCTGATAGCGCATTTAATTTTCTTGATGTGAAAGACAAACACAGCGCCAACAACATTGATTTAAAAGTATTTTTTTATTCGCTAAATCAAAATGGGTACAACCATGTGTACAACAAAAATCAAAGTGCTCTGCTTTTTAGCTCGCTTTTTGAACTACGAAACTTTCGTAGCTTCCACGTAACCTTGACGAAAATTCTACATACCCGTGATTCCGGGTATGTAAAAACCAGTAAGGCGCGAAAAGATAGGGACGGCGGTACATGGCTGCATCCAAAGCACCTCAGGTTGTTGTATTTTTTTTTGAAGTCCGCACAGGGCAAGCGCTGGAGTAAAATGACAAAACAACAACCCCCCCCTTAAAAAATCCCATAAATAGTGAATCCGTGCGAGTTTTGCACCCCCGGTGCTCTCAAATGCTGGAAAGTACCTTTTCGGAGGTGGGGGGGGTTATACGATCGCACGTCCCCCCCTGCGTACACCGCCCGCCCCCTCATGCGCAGAAAAAATCCCCGTTCAGGGGGTATAAACATGTTTACAGGCCAGCGCTGATTGCCGCGCCATTTCTGGGCTGGCAGGGTATTAACATGTTAACAGGGGTATAAACATTTTCAGCTTTTCAGATGCCCTGCTCTGTCACTCAGAAATCCCCTTCCGCAACGGACGAAACAGAATGGGCTATCGATATTGCGCACGGCTTCGCAAGCTGTGCATCTCGCAGCCAGATTCGCAGTTCAATTCGCAGCGCGTTTCGCACCCCGGAGATCGAAGCCCAATTCGCAGCGCGGTGTTTCCGGTATCCCTTTGCTGGTAAGGGTTTGATGTGAATCGAAGTGTAACGTATCGGTTTCGCCTGCGGGAAAATGTGCGCACGATCCGCAGTCTGGCTGTACAGAAATGTCAGGGTTTAGCTTCTGCGCAGTATTCACCGTTCAGATGTTAAGTTTTGTTAAGGTTCCCGCAGTCCTGAGTTGTCACCCGCTCACAAAAAATCCCCGTCATCATGGTGGCGAACGGTCACGGTGAGTGTCAAAAAACAGCAAGTCTGAAAAGCAGATATCCCGTTGATTAAAGGCGATTTTAAAAGTGAATAGCGTGTTTATGCAAAATGTTAAATCTCACGGAAAAGAGGGGATCACCCTGATTTTAAAGGAATAACGCATTCCGTTTTTCGTGAGCACATACGGACTTTGATCAAAAAGCGGCATTTTTTGCTTAATTTTTCGCAAAGATTCAGTTTTCAGATTTGAGGAAGAAAATCGAATAAGGCCAGAGCTGGCGCTGTGTTCAGGGATTAGGACAGTGAGACTGAAAACGTAAAATATGTGCATGTGTAAACCGCAGGCGGGTGCGGTGTAGTGCCGTTTACGTCGGCAGAGGAAATGTTCAGCGTCAGCACCGGCGCGTAAGAGCATGATGGTAAAAAGGTGATATTGCGCCTCCTCGCTCACTAGGTCGCTGCGCTCCGGCCGTGAGACTGCGGCGGGCACTGCGAACTCTCTCACAGGGGAAAGACAGTACTGCAGACGCAACTTCCCTTAAAGACAACCCCCCCTCCCCCCAGCGCTGTCGCAACTGTTGGCCGTTTACAGAAGTTCCCCCTCGCTGGCCGCAAAAAAATGCGTCACGGTCGAGGGGATGAACTCAGCAGGATTTCAGCAATGTGCGGTCGCCCTTCACATTACCCCGGTGCGCCTTCCTGCACCCCTTCTGTCCCGTTCCCCGAAGCCTTTTCCGCTGTTATTGCCGCGTTATCTCACACCACGCATGGCTCTCAGGTCTGTACAGATGGAGCGTTCCTGGCTGGACTCTGCACCCTTGCCGTCTCGTCCCTGACTGCTGCGCCTGTTCCGGGGACTGGTCACATGATCCCACCCGGAAAAGCACGCAAAAACACCACTGGCAGCAGCCACTGGTAACAGGAGGTATACGAGAGAGATATTTAGAGAGGTCTTGAAGTATGTGCCTGACTACGGCTACACTGAAAGAACTGTTTTGGTTTCTGCGGTCTCGTATACCCAGTTACCGTCCGGTTTCGAAGAGTTACCAGCTCAACGAACCCGAACCAACCCGCCTTCCGGCGGGTTTTTTCGTTTACAGGGCAAGAGACTACGACGATCCTTGGAGGATCTCAAGAAGATCCTCCGCATGATTTAATTAACCATCAACAGAACTAACAAAGTCAGACAACAAATTTTTAAGCGAAATCGTCTCATCCAAAACACACTGTTTATTTAAAAGCATTCCATTTTGCCCTCCAACCCTCAACCACAAGTCACACTTTTCATCAATGTATTTACGCTGATTATCAGTAAATAATTTGAGTTCTACAATATTACCATCCTCTGGAGAGGTTATATCATTATGCTTACCAATGAATAATTCTATTGACTTGTCCTGTGCATTTATCTCTGAATCAACACACTCCGTTGACATAGGGTTACTGACTGTCTTAGATACACAATCAGTGTACTCTTTACTATATTTACTCACATTGTGTGAGAATGCAGAAAAAGAAATTACAAAGACAGTCACACCAATGAAATTAAAAAATCTCATAATCACTCAACCTCATAATTATATTGAGTCAAATCCAATAATTTGGTTTTCTCACTTATGGCTCTATCCTTCAGACCAGGCCAAAGAGTACGGGAACTAGAGAATTTTGTTTCTACATGCGCGTACTTATAATCTTGCACCGCAGTTATAATTTGAGCGTCAGTAGCATTTTCAAAAGAAAGTTCTTTTGTGGCTTTAATTATAATGTCTGTGTATGGTCCGTATTGGACTGAAGTAGACCATATCATGTCATGTATAGCTGCTCTCTTATGATTTATATTAATCCCTTTTTTAGCCAGAAACCCTAACTGTACTTCATAATGAGTTTTCTTTATAAAAAGATATTGTTCGTGAGCAAACTCCTCTTTATGCTCGCTAGCTATCTTTTTCCACTCAGTATCAAATTCTTGTACCCCAACCTGCAAACCAGTGAGCCTATCTTTATATTTTGATTGCTGAATATAATCCTGAACAACGCCTAGTTTAGAAGATAACTGATAGCATCCATACGAAGCTCCCCCATGATCCCCCCGCCCTGAAGACACAACGCCAGGCCCTCTTCCACCGGACTCATAGTGTTCTGACGTTGTACCCAGCACCCACATCTTAGAATTCATCGCTATAGCATCAAGAAACACCACAGGATGCATGTGCCACGGCTCCGCTACCATGCCTGGCACTTTCTTCATCCATCCCATCTTATCGATAAACGCCTCCGTGTATGCGTGCCACAGCGGCGCGTCCTGCTTCATCTTATCCAGATACCCCTTCCACAGCGCATCATCCTTGCCGTAATACCACTCGCTCGCGTGCTTCGCTATAATCCGCTGCAGACGGTCACGGTAAGAAACGATGTGAATTGCCTGAAGATACTCTTCCATCGAGTAATACCCGTCCCTGTTGCTGTCTATCTGCTCCAGCAGCCGCTGGTAGTTATACTGATTCAGAACGTACCCCGGCCGCGTCTCTTCCCTGGCCGCCTTATGCAGCTCTTCCAGAATGACCTTCACCAGGTTATCCGGTTGCAGGCTTCCGTCAATCAGGTCAAAGCTCACCCCGGCCTTGTTCACCGCCACAAATCCACGCTCTGCCAGTGCATACTGCGAAAGCGTCTGAATATCTTCCGCTGCAACCCAGCCACCTTCCGGCCGTATCTGGTAATACGCAGGCTGACCCTCTTCCTCCAGCACCGGCACCCTGCTCAGGGTCAGAATGCCCGGCGCCTTCGTTTTGCGTCTGCTGTCCTCCATCCCGCCCTCGCTATTTCTGGCAAACAGCGTCGCGCCTTCCGGATACTTAAGGAACGCCGGTGACTGCTCGCCCGCCCCCTCCGGGTTCGTCAGAAACGTCGGCAAACCCTCGTCCGTGCTCAGGCACTCGATGTGAACCTGATAGCGTGACCGCCTGCCGTTCTCCTCCGGCAACTGGTGAAAACCCATATGCCCTATGCTTTCGCCGGCGCTAATCCTGACCGGAACGGGCGGCACAACAACGTCACCAAAAACAGGATGCTCGCCGGAGGCCGTTGCCGCCTCCGGCGTCAGGCTGTCACCGTCAGACACCACCCAGACACGGTCGCCCTTTTTCAGCCTGTCAACGTCTCGCCCCAGCGTGACCAGGCTAAACATGCGCGAAGCCTCGTCCGGGGTTTTACCCGGTCGCGTCACCTGCTGCGCGGTATTGCCCGGCTCATACGTCAGCGGGAAACCCGCAGTCAGCGCACCCGCATTTGCCCCCTGCAGCACGTCGTCACTGCTCAGGTAATAATTCCAGTTCGTGCGGGCGGTGCAGCTGACGCTGCCTGCGGGCTGAGAAACGTAGGGCGGCGAGCAGTTAGCCCACCATGACGGCGGGGCGACTGACGGCGTGGCGGAGGTCAGGAAGCCCCTGTCGGATACCGTCCAGACCTTCGTCCCGGCCGGTACCGTGATGCCCGCTGCGTTCTTCGTCTCTGCGGCCATCGTCACCTCCGTGAACTGGCGGCCGTCGCTGTGACGGGTAATGATATTGTCACTCAGGGTAACAACCGTGTCTTTCGCCAGCGTGCCGCCCGCCCTCCCGGCAAGCACGTCGTCTGCGCTGGCGTAGTAGCGCTGAGCGTCCCTGTTTTTTCGCTCCAGCCCCTCTCCCTGCGCGGCGTACGCGGCAAAGGGAGCAAGCTGCATGTACAGGGTGTAAAACGTCAGCCCGCTCGCAGGCGTATCGCCCGGCTCAACCCGGTGCCTGACCAGCACGAAGGATGTCGAAAGGAGCAGCTTTTCACCACGCCATTCAATCGCTGCGCTCTCATAGTCCTTACATACGCGCCAGGCAACTATCTCACCGTCCGCCATGCACCGGATGAACTGCTCTCCCCTGTAAGGCTGCCGGAGATACGCCCTTTCCTCCTCGCTGTCGGTGCTCAGCGCGCACCACGGCACGGTGGCATCCGTAATGTGAATGCCACCGTGCCACATCCCCTGACTTCCCACCAGATACTGCCCCGAACTTTCACGGCCGAGAACGGCGAGCAGGTCTTCCACTGACGAAAACGCGGTGCCGTTCCTGTCCGACGGCACCGGATAACTGATTTTTGGTAGTATTGCTGACATAAATTTTTCCATGTGTGTGCTGCCCGTCGGGGCATGTCTGGCCAGCGCGGGCGGCTTTCACGCCCCCCGGATGACGGTTGCCGCATCATACCTGCAGCGCCCCCCGGAGCAAGATTATGAGGGACTCAGGGAGGAGACGGGAGCGAAAACTGACGGAGCGGCTCACGCCCACGATGAAACGCAGCGTAAAGCCACCTGCCGGACGTTTAACGCCTTAACCACAAAACCCTACGCCTCACCCCAAAAAGCGCCCGGAGGCGATTACAGGCGTTTTTAGCGGGGGTGGGTTATATCCCGGAACGCGTGCGGTACAATCCGGGGCAGAAACCCACACGACACGCGGAAACGTGACCATGAACAAGCAACACGCCGCCGTACTGAACATGGCGAAATTTATCAAAACCCAGTCCCTGCTCCTGCTCGAAAAGCTGGACGGGCTTGACCTCGACGAACAGGCCAGCGAGTGCGAGCGGCTCCACGAACTCGCCGAAGCCCTGTGTGACCACCTAACCGGGGCGCTGGAGGGCAGGGCATGAGCACATCCCACAAACTCAACAAAACCGACAGGCGGCTTCTGGCCGCCATGATGGAGGCCGGGATTATCGAACAGCGCGCAAGAGAACTTATTCAGCGTCACGTTTACACCCTCACGGCCGCCGACATGAAGCATATGGTCAGCCTGATGGGCGCTGGCGCAACCCAGACGCAGGCCATGAGCGAAATTTACCAGGCACGCCGCATCAGGCTGGCCCGGAAATACCTGACACAGCCACGATAACGCCCTTTCGGGTTGTGATACCCGTTCAGGGTAGCCGGTTTTGGGTTTCAAAGGGGCACCCTTTGGCACGCGATTTTGCACAGCCCCGGAAGGGGGTTTGTAAACATCGTCAGCGTGCCTGTTTTGTTTGCACGGATTTACGCGTAATACAGCCTTGAATGCCTGATTTATCTGGTGTAGACGTGACGAAAACACGCGTAAACGGGCACGCTATGAGCGAAAAAAGTACAACCATCAGCCTGCGGGTTTCGGCGGAGTTAAGGCGCAAGCTCGAAGCCGCAGCGGGCAGCCAGAATCTGACCCTGACCGAATACCTCCGGGCGACCATCTCAGACATCCACGGCGAAAAGGTGCTCTCCCTGGCGCAGCGGGAGGTTGCCAGCCTGGAGTCCAGGGCGCAGAGGCTCGAGGCGGAGGTGAGCAGGACGATGGAAATGTTCACCGTCCGGCTTGCGGCTGCCAGAACGGAGCAGGAGGCGCTGCTGCGTGATATTGAGGCGACGGGAGCGGCAGTAAAATCAGCCGGGACAAAAAACGGGGTGCGGTTGGCGGGTATGGCGGTCCTGGTATCGCTGTTCACGGTGGTGGTCTGGAAGGCCGCAGAATGGCTGCTGTAGGGCGGCGGGAGCCATGCCGGGAAAAAGCCCCTCCCTGTAGGGGAGTGCGAAAAGAATAACAAACATCTGAAAAATAAAGCCTTTCTTAAATAATGAATGTTTTTAGCCCCCGTTAAAGCCCCCTGACGCAGAAAGTCAGGCACCTCTCCCGGACGGGGAAAACACAGCAGGGAGCGGATACGGTGCGTACGTGCGGAATGCGGGTTCAGGCACTCTTACGCCTCCTCGCTCACCCGGTCGCTGCGCTCCTGCCGTGAGACTGCGGCGGGCGTTATCTGCTTACGAATGATGCGATAAAGGGATATCACTCGAATAAGGGAAGCCGGAAAAAGGATGCGGCGTTGCCGTTTTTCCATAGGCTCCGCCCCCCTGACAAGCATCACGAAATCTGACGCTCAAATCAGTGGTGGCGAAACCCGACAGGACTATAAAGATACCAGGCGTTTCCCCCTGGCGGCTCCCTCGTGCGCTCTCCTGTTCCTGCCTTTCGGTTTACCGGTGTCATTCCGCTGTTATGGCCGCGTTTGTCTCATTCCACGCCTGACACTCAGTTCCGGGTAGGCAGTTCGCTCCAAGCTGGACTGTATGCACGACCCCCCCGTTCAGTCCGACTGCTGCGCCTTGTCCGGTAACTATCGTCTTGAGTCCAACCCGGAAAGACACGGCAAAGCGCCACTGGCAGCAGCCACTGGTAACAGGTTTAGAGGAGGAGAGTCTTGAAGTTTCTGGTGCGATAAGGCTACACTGAAAAGACAGTTTTGGTGACTGTGCTCCTCCAAGCCAGTTACCGCGGTTCAAAAGAGCGTCAACTCTTGCGAACCTTCGAAAAAACCACCTTGCCGGGTGGTTTTTTCGTTTCTGGGCAAAGCTTACGACGTAGACTGCGCGATCTCAAGGAGATAGTTTCCATCAGCACCACTATTAGCGCCCCACTTGCAATATGCTCATTAGCAGTATAAATTGGTGTTGTACTTAGCATCAGCTGCAATCTGGAGGAACATACTCCGGGTGCTAATATGTCGCCACATTATGTGGTCCGTTGGCGGGAAGGAAACTTCTGACAGCCGCTTGGGATAAGGTTTATACCTGAAGAAGCGCAGCCGAGGTTCAACAAAAAAGCCCTGTTTATCAGGGCTTTTTTGTTTCTGCAATTACATCTTCGTGCTGTACTTTAAGCCAATCACCAAGTATCAACATATGCTTTCTTTCAACATCAGAAAGATCCATTCCTGGAGGCATGTTGTTTCTCGCATGGCATGTCTCAACATACAAAGTAAAACCCATCGAATCTGATGAAAGACGCTTCATTTTCATCACAATATAAGTACCTTTGATTGGATTTCTTTTATCTCGATGTTCGACCCTAATGACCTTGTTAGCTTTCAAATTTCGCCGACTGCCGAGGCAAAGCTTGTGGTCAATATTTTTGATAATATTCAATAAGTTAAATGTGAATTCGTAACGAGAGAGATCAAAAACTCTCTCTTTTTGCGTACCGTCATCATATTTATCAGTTACAAGTACTGGGAGCGTATCAGTGGAGTTCTTTTCCCTCGTATAGCAATGATGATCAAAAACCACCATAACATCGATACTTCCTTTCACCTTCTCTTGCTTAATTTTGGTTTCGAACTTCATACTATGATTATCGATTCCAGATAGATGAGACAGCGCATACTCTTTTCCCGAAACTGGGTCTGTATAAGTTTTACTATCGGTATCATATACAGTGACATTCCATACCCATAAGTTTCTTACTGCCTGAACCATAGCCTACCAACCCGTTTATTCCGTCAACTACAACCAATAGTAAATTACTGCACCCGTCTTGTTTACACCTAAGGGTTTATCGAATATTATCGAATAATATCGAATCAAAAAAGGTTTTTTTTCGTATGTTTGATAACATGAATGCAGGAATGACTCACAATCAAGTCAAGGCTTTAGCTTACCTAATGACTAGAAAGTATGGGGCGAGTCAATGTAAGGCAGCAGCGTTTTTCAACGTATCCCAAAGCACCATTTCCCAATGGGTAAAAGAAGCGACTTACATGATCCAGATAAACCAGCTCCAGCAAGAGCTCAAGTTTGCGGAACAAAAAATCAGTCAATTAATGCCACCATCCAGTTAAAGAAAAGGAATACCCATGTCAAAATCTACAGATCAGCTAGTTAGGATTGCCGCTGCTGGAGGCGGGATAAGGCTAGAAGCATCATCAAAATCTACAGATCAGTTGGTTAGAATCGCAGCAGCGATGGCTAATACAACACACTCTAATAAAGCGACACTAGCCCTTTACGGTATTGACTCGAAATCTACAGATCAACTGGTAAGAATTGCTGCAGCCGGAAAAGGCTGTGTAGTATTTGAACTATAAAAACAGACTTGTAAACCAGCTCCAAAGTATTTTGAGCTTCGCGTGTAAATTATCTTTCTGAAAGCCCGCTTTCTCGGGCTTTTATCTTCTTAAGTATTTCTTTGTAGCTCAGACTCAACAACTTAATTGTGTTTGTAACCTGAATTTACCATAACATCTCTTATCGGCACCGCTAAAACGCGCTCAGGGCGATTTAAGGCCGAAGCCGATGAAAACCACAGCCTGCACTGCAAAAACGCGTCAGAAACGCGCTGGTGAATTTTGTGGGGTATGCATGGCTATGCAGCCAGGTGCATGATGTGCCGTTTGGCATAAATTGCCAGGTTAAAGCTCTGTTTTCATCCGTTTCGCCCCCCGGGGTAACGCTCCCCAGTGCCGGTTTTCCATATTTTTCCGGGTATCCCCCTGCTAAACTCCATCATATCGACGCATCAACCCGGGAGGCTCCGCAATGAGCAATACCACACACTACGAAAACGCCAACTTCCTGCGCGAACTGGCCGAAAGCCTGCCCCGCATACTGCCGGAAGGTGGCCCGGATAAGGCGGCACTGTTGCAGCGTCTGGCTAACGAAGAGCTGGCCCAGGCCGAATATGAAGATCAGGTTCGCGCCAAAGTGACTGCCGCCCGCGCGGACACGCGCCCGGGTATGACCACGGAGCAACTCCGCCAGCGGCTGCATAGTCGCTATCAGGAACTGCGCGATGCCGTATGACGTGGAATGGAAGCAAGGAGCCATCGAGGACGTAACGGCGCTGTTTGACTATATCGCGGAAAATTCCTCGCTGTGGGATGCGCGGAACGTCACCGATCGCGTTCTCGCGGCCGCAGACAAACTGGCCGACTTCCCGCGACTCTACGAAGTGGACGTACGCTATGGCGAGGACGTTCGCCGGATTAGCCTGATGGGGCAGCATGTTCTCTATGATGTGAATGATCCGGCGCAGAAATTCCGGGTTCTGGCCGTGGTCGGCCAGCGTCAGAATCCCCACCCCATTCGCTGATAACCGGTGACGACCAGGCAATTCATTGCGTGGTCGTCACAAGCGCAGTGCGTCAGTCTTTTGCGGGCGTAATGGCCTCAATGATCATCTCCATCGTGAAGCCGCGACTTTGCAGAAACCGCATCTGCCGTGCTTTCTCCTTCGGGTCTGACGGCAGAGCATCGCCAAACTTTTTACGGCGGCTTTCAGAGGCCATGGCAAACCAGTCAGCCGCAGTATCGCCAAGGGCACTTTCAGCGACGCCCTGTTCAATCCCCTTCTGCCTGAACTCCATCCTGATACGGGACGGGCCATACTCCTTACGCAGAAAGCGAGACAGCAGATTTTCAGCAAGACGGCGGTCATCGATATACCCGGACTCCAGAAGACGCAGCAGAGCCGTTTCCACCGTCATAACGTCATCCGTCATCGTATGCAGAACCCTGCGCATTTCGCCATGACTGTAGTCCTTTCTGGCAAGCAGGGTCACGGCGTGCTCATACAGTGCTTCAGGTGTCATTTCGTCCCTTTTTTCTGTTCAGGTATCGCGTGACGGTCGGCCACCGCGATTCGTTGCTCTTTTGTCGCGTCTTTCAGGTGCGACGCCGGAAGGTGGAGCGTTTAAACATAACACCCGTCACCAGACGCGTGAATGGCGTAATCAGACCATCGTGCAGGCATGAGTCCCGTTAAATCGTCCTGATAGCGCATTTAATTTTCTTGATGTGAAAGACAAACACAGCGCCAACAACATTGATTTAAAAGTATTTTTTTATTCGCTAAATCAAAATGGGTACAACCATGTGTACAACAAAAATCAAAGTGCTCTGCTTTTTAGCTCGCTTTTTGAACTACGAAACTTTCGTAGCTTCCACGTAACCTTGACGAAAATTCTACATACCCGTGATTCCGGGTATGTAAAAACCAGTAAGGCGCGAAAAGATAGGGACGGCGGTACATGGCTGCATCCAAAGCACCTCAGGTTGTTGTATTTTTTTTTGAAGTCCGCACAGGGCAAGCGCTGGAGTAAAATGACAAAACAACAACCCCCCCCTTAAAAAATCCCATAAATAGTGAATCCGTGCGAGTTTTGCACCCCCGGTGCTCTCAAATGCTGGAAAGTACCTTTTCGGAGGTGGGGGGGGTTATACGATCGCACGTCCCCCCCTGCGTACACCGCCCGCCCCCTCATGCGCAGAAAAAATCCCCGTTCAGGGGGTATAAACATGTTTACAGGCCAGCGCTGATTGCCGCGCCATTTCTGGGCTGGCAGGGTATTAACATGTTAACAGGGGTATAAACATTTTCAGCTTTTCAGATGCCCTGCTCTGTCACTCAGAAATCCCCTTCCGCAACGGACGAAACAGAATGGGCTATCGATATTGCGCACGGCTTCGCAAGCTGTGCATCTCGCAGCCAGATTCGCAGTTCAATTCGCAGCGCGTTTCGCACCCCGGAGATCGAAGCCCAATTCGCAGCGCGGTGTTTCCGGTATCCCTTTGCTGGTAAGGGTTTGATGTGAATCGAAGTGTAACGTATCGGTTTCGCCTGCGGGAAAATGTGCGCACGATCCGCAGTCTGGCTGTACAGAAATGTCAGGGTTTAGCTTCTGCGCAGTATTCACCGTTCAGATGTTAAGTTTTGTTAAGGTTCCCGCAGTCCTGAGTTGTCACCCGCTCACAAAAAATCCCCGTCATCATGGTGGCGAACGGTCACGGTGAGTGTCAAAAAACAGCAAGTCTGAAAAGCAGATATCCCGTTGATTAAAGGCGATTTTAAAAGTGAATAGCGTGTTTATGCAAAATGTTAAATCTCACGGAAAAGAGGGGGATCACCCTGATTTTAAAGGAATAACGCATTCCGTTTTTCGTGAGCACATACGGACTTTGATCAAAAAGCGGCATTTTTTGCTTAATTTTTCGCAAAGATTCAGTTTTCAGATTTGAGGAAGAAAATCGAATAAGGCCAGAGCTGGCGCTGTGTTCAGGGATTAGGACAGTGAGACTGAAAACGTAAAATATGTGCATGTGTAAACCGCAGGCGGGTGCGGTGTAGTGCCGTTTACGTCGGCAGAGGAAATGTTCAGCGTCAGCACCGGCGCGTAAGAGCATGATGGTAAAAGGTGATATTGCGCCTCCTCGCTCACTAGGTCGCTGCGCTCCGGCCGTGAGACTGCGGCGGGCACTGCGAACTCTCTCACAGGGGAAAGACAGTACTGCAGACGCAACTTCCCTTAAAGACAACCCCCCCTCCCCCCAGCGCTGTCGCAACTGTTGGCCGTTTACAGAAGTTCCCCCTCGCTGGCCGCAAAAAAATGCGTCACGGTCGAGGGGATGAACTCAGCAGGATTTCAGCAATGTGCGGTCGCCCTTCACATTACCCCGGTGCGCCTTCCTGCACCCCTTCTGTCCCGTTCCCCGAAGCCTTTTCCGCTGTTATTGCCGCGTTATCTCACACCACGCATGGCTCTCAGGTCTGTACAGATGGAGCGTTCCTGGCTGGACTCTGCACCCTTGCCGTCTCGTCCCTGACTGCTGCGCCTGTTCCGGGGACTGGTCACATGATCCCACCCGGAAAAGCACGCAAAAACACCACTGGCAGCAGCCACTGGTAACAGGAGGTATACGAGAGAGATATTTAGAGAGGTCTTGAAGTATGTGCCTGACTACGGCTACACTGAAAGA
>NZ_JAPPRH010000009.1:0-100469 GCF_026672535.1 Lelliottia sp. SL45 | reverse complement strand
ATAATATTCTCAAATTATCAAATGCTATATTTATCATAAAATTAAACGTATAATGTTTATTTATTGGCGCTAAAAAATCTTCTCAAAATCAGAATTTTCATTTTTCATCACGCTGTGCATTCATCTAATTTTTTAGCCTCATACACAAGACAATCGCTGTAGGGCTTTGTTGAATAAATCAGAGTGAGAGGGCAGAATGGTCCCCACCGGAATTGCCGTTATACAATGCGGATGCTGTTCGGCATGACCGACAACGTCATGTGGTTTACCGCCTTAACCATTGCCATCGCTTCCCCCACCTGCGCGTCACAGTCTCTCAGTCCCGGATTACCGCCCGGCAAGCTCTGGATTCGGAACATCGCCGTTTATGACACTGACCGCCGGTGATGAAGATGCTTCCCTGATTTTCCGGGGGGCTGGTCAATCAGTCCCGGCAGTGCCTGCGCATCCGTCATTTAGCTGAGCGGTAAATCGGCACGAATAATCTTATGCGTCGTACTGCATGCGGACAGAGAGTAATCAGGGCTGCGCAACGGCAGACCCATAAGCTTAAAAATCAAGTCAACGAAACCCTGTAAAGCCCGAAGCCACAGGCTGTACTCTGTCAGTCCATGCAGCAATAGCAGACTCATCAAGCCAGACTGTCAGCGAACCGCGCTGCCTGAGTGCTTTGTTGTTGCGCCAGTCGGTGGTTTTTAACTCGTTTGATCGGTTTGCGCCAGTTTAAGCATTGATTCACCTCTGAACTCAACACGGTGCTCGTTATGCAGAAGCCGGTCCATCAGTGTATCGGCAACCGTCGGGTTCCGGCCTGTAATCAAGCTGTGAAGGCTGCGCATCCAGTCTCAGTTTTGACTGTCTTCGCAGGCGATTGGCATTCGAGACCTTACGCTGCAGCAGTTCGTGCTCCAGCAGAAGCTCCAGACGCTCCTCGAAGCTGTAGGTCATGGGCTATGACCATTGCAGCTCCAGCGCGTTACTCATATGCACCAGCCGCAGGGGCCTTATCTGTTCCAGCAGGTTGTTGTGCATTATTTTTTCCTCAGTTGTAGTACCCAGCACAGCGTAGATTGCTGTGCTCTACAAGGGATTCATCCGGCGCTTCGTCTTTCAGCTGGTCCCGGTGGTTCGTTAGCAGATTCAGGAGCACTTGTCGCCATTGGCGCTCAAGTAACAGCGGCTGCTGGCAGGCATTCTCCAGCCGGGCATCATCATATTCGCGGCTGAGATTGAGCAGCCCCTGGCAGGTCCTGTAAGCCTGTTCCGGATGTGCCCGGTGGTGCAGATGTCAGGTCACCACTGCACGGGTGGCACTGCAGATGCTTTCTCCCGGGACAGTAGCCTGGCCTTGCCGGCGGTGCGACTCCGGCATATGTTTTGCCTGCGTGGTGAAGCCGCCCTGTTGCTGCGCACGTGGATGCTGGGCAACCAGTGTTCCACGGTGATCGAGGCGAACAGCCTCGATATAGATATGGCTGCCAACCAGCGCGTGGAGGACGGATTACGCATCTTTGCCGTACTGCACGTGATAGTCCGGACCGACCTTTGCCTGGAGGATATCAACGTATTCATACCGCTATGGCGGCAGCGCCTTCAGTGCAGGTTTATCCAGTTTTTCGTACAGGCTTTTCCGGCAACCCGGTAAACGGCGGAACGGCCGCTCATTCAGATCCTGCAGTAGCTCACTGATGGTCAGATTCAGCGCGTCCAGCGTGTGGAACACTTCATGCCGCAACCGCATCAGGAACCAGCGCTCCACAACCAGAACGTCTTTATCTTTGGGTTTGCGTGGCCGCGCCGGGA
Organism: Lelliottia sp. SL45; assembly: GCF_026672535.1. Taxonomy (NCBI): domain Bacteria; kingdom Pseudomonadati; phylum Pseudomonadota; class Gammaproteobacteria; order Enterobacterales; family Enterobacteriaceae; genus Lelliottia; species Lelliottia sp. SL45. Next base: position 98,666 of record NZ_JAPPRH010000009.1, on the reverse strand, counting down.
TCACTGTCGTGTTGTAAGGGCGGGCCAGCTTACGGTAGTTCTCGTTCAGTACCTGCTCATAGCGGTCTGCGCGACTTACCGCCGCTTTCAGGTTATCCGGCACAAGAAGCTGGGTGCGCCACAGAAGAACTCGAACGCCCTGACGTGGGTCATCAGCCAGCTTTCCTGTCGCTGGTTTTCGCAGGCTTCGGCGTAGGTGTAGTTTGAGGCACACAGCGTGGCGACGAAGATCTGCGCCTGTCTCACTTCACCCGTATCCGGGTTGATGACCGGGATTGTTGGCCCGCAGAAGTCGAGGAACAGCTTTCTCCGGCGACATGATGCCGGTGCATACTGCGTTTTTGTAGCTTCAGCCAGTCATTGTAGAGGTTGCAGAACTGGCTGTAGCCGTAGGCATTTTCGCCGGCATCCTGTTGATATTCCTGCCAGAGCAGGATTTTTGTCATCCCTTTACGCTTCAGTCCCGGATGGCACACCGGGAAGTCCGGCATCCGTTTATGACTGTCGCTGGCTCGCCCGGTATAGAGCAACGCCTCGAGTTGTTATTCCGTCATACCTTCCGGCAGGGGCCACGCCAGCTGGCTTCCCCTGGAGGGGGGGGCCACATCAGATACGGTGCTACACCCGATATTCAGACAGGGCTAGATGCTCCTGTTGGGCAGGTGACAGTCAAATTTAAGGCGCAGCAGTTCTTTAATTTTACTCATCCGCGTTCTCAGTCTTGCCATGGCGACACGTCTGCGGGAGATGTGTTATCAGGAGAAAGTGTTGTCCATTGTTTTAAAGTGAAAAGCGCGGGATTCCGACAACGGGATCACCCATTCTGACAATCCGATCGAGGATTCCGGAGCCAGGATCACGGATTCCGACGAATGGCCAGATTTGGCCGGAACAAATCGAAATCCCCCAGTGACAGGATACTTGTCGCGTGAATTATTCACTGGGGGCTGGAGTTATAAAATGGCTAAACATCGGATCGCACCTGATTTAAGAGAGCGCGCTATCATGCACCTGATGCCGCCTCATAACTGGACTCTCAGACAGGTTGCACATGATATTGGCGTTGGTACTGCTACGGTACATGCCTGGCGAAAACAACGGGAACTTGAGGAACTTATTATCCGAAAAAAAGAACCCGGTACTGAACTATCGGCTGAGCAAATTTTTACCATTTTGCTTGAGACTGCCTCACTGTCTGAATACTGCCGTAAAAATGGGCTTTACCCTGAGTATCTCGCCGACTGGAAGCAAAACTGTCTGACAGCTAACCACCCGAAACATCGCCAGAACACCTATGAGCCGAGGGCTCTCCGAACAGAGAAAAGTCGTATCCGTGCTCTAGAAAAAGAATTGCATCGGAAAAACAGGGGATTGGCCAAAATGGCTGCTCTGTTGGTACTCCAGGAAAAGTTGTCAGCCCTCCAGAACAACGAAGAGGACGACTGACCTCTTACCTGGAGAGGCAGCGAATATTCCGGCTTATAAAGGAAGCGGTAAAAAGTGGAGCCATGTGTGCAAAGGCGTGTCGGGTGGCAGGGATCATGCATCGCACCTTCAAGCGATGGTTCCGTGGCGGCACGGTGTAAGCTTACGGACGTCCATTAGCCCTGCGACCAGCACCATCAAATAAGCTGACAGAACATGAGAGGGCGCAAGTGCTACAGGTCTGCCCAGAAGCACTGTACGCCTCGCTACCACCATCGAGGATAGTTTCCATGCTGGCCGACCGGGGAATATATCTTGCTTCAGAATCAACGTTTTACCGGATCCTGAAAGCTGAGAACCCGTTGCATCATAGGGGAAACGGGAAACCCCATGGAACTTATGCACGCCCGTCCAGCTTCCTGATCAGCTGTGGTCCTGGCATATCACCCATTTAACGGGAGAGGTGAAAGGCGAGAGATACTATCTGTATATGATAATGGATGTGTACAACCAGAAATAATAGCGGCAGAAGTACGGGAAGTAAAACGTGGAGAATATGCAGCTGCCCTGTTACAACGAGCCGTCATTATGGAAAAGTTTCGGAATAGTGTGCTGATCTTACACTCAGACAACAGTGCGCCAGTGAAGAGCTTCACTATGCTGGCTAAAATGTACGAACTTGGCGTCTGCTCATCTTTCATGCAGACCGCGAGTCAGCAACGGCAATCCTTATTCAGAGTCACTGTTTCGTACGCTGAAATATTGCCCCGAATGTCCGAGCGAGGGCTTTAACAATATAAGTGAGGCGCGAAAGTGGGTGCACAGTTTCATCCGTTGGTACAACACCAGCATCGGAATAGCGGTATTAAGTTTGTCACGCCAGGGCAAAACACCAGGGGCTGGATAAAGAACTACTCAAACAACGGGAAGTCGACTACGAAGCAGCCCGATTCCAACATCCAGAGCGTTGGTCAGGAAAAACTCGCAACTGGACGCCAGTCAGCACAGTGGCACTTAATCCCGAGAATGAATATCGCCGGGCAACATAAAAACGACATCTATCTTGAAAAACGCCGACATGTTTATTTCATAAAGAAACCTGATGTTGATACTCAAATTAGCATACCAAAATCAGGTTAGAGCTCCATACTAAAATATTCGGTTATCCTCGCCAGCGAAATGCAACTTCACGGACATCGATATGAGTGAATCCTTCATAGCGGCCAATGCCATATTTTTTCGGGTATTTTTTCTCAAGATAGTCAGCAACAATTTTTGAGGGGATTTCATTAACCACTATATCTGCAGCGCAGCCAGAAATATGCTGTGAGTTATCTCTCCCCCCGACTACTTTATTGTAAACAACACAGCGGCATCCACTATTAATGATAACGGGCTTACAAAAGTATGTCCTGACATCAATGAGAACAGTAATCAACTCCTGAGATACTGCGTTATAACCACATCCGCAATGACAGGAAAACTCCTTATAATCAAAAAAACCTGAACTATCCAGCACGCAATCCCCCTATGTACAGGATTAAATATTAAGGAAAGATTTCCTTTCCGTTTAGTGACGACAAATTAAATTTGCTAATGTTAAGTGAGGTTTACAATGCCCACTTTATGCTCGACACACTCTAGACTATAAGTGTTGGCCCGGTTTTGCCATGATATCTCAACCTCAAATAATTAGAATGCGAATCATAATGCAGGATATAAATTTCGAGTTGAGGGTTATTTAATTATTACTTCCGAGCTATCTGATTGTACTTTTCTTGACCCAGTTTTTTAATTGCCTTCTCTATTTGAATATCAACCATTACGCTGACTTTTTCAAATCCGAGAAGGCTGACGCATGCCCCAACACAAGGACTGAGCGACTGAGGAAAGGAAAAGAAATCCAGAGAAGAAACAATACCAAAAGTTATAAGTGCGCATAAAAACCCCTCAGTTATAGACTTGAAAATAGTTTCCCCATGATGAAAACTACTAAAAAACGCCAAAAGAAATGAAAGAAAAACCCCATGAAGTGGAGCGCTTTGCATATACGTATAAATATTCACCTCATTTCAGTTTTTATTTAATGGTAATTCCTGTGCACATATAGCCATATCAAATGTAATATTATACTCAGGAAATAACAATACAATGCAACTCATTCAAGTTGCATTGTTTTTTATAAGTTACCGCTTTGCGTTTTTCTTTTGTTTGCTATTAAATCCTGCGATAACACAAGGTATGGCACAGTCCTTCATCAATAACACTGCGACATTCACCCCGATCAAGAACAATAAAGTAATGGTAACCATCAGTGCTTTTTTCACTTGACCAGTAACCACCAGGTACAAATCCAGAATTAGTATATGCCAGCATATTACCCCACTCAGACCAGACACTACCTACAACTCCACGAATGCCGTTACCATAATCAGAACTACCGTTTATTTCCTGAACTGTCGCAAGAGCATTTTCCGGTGACTGCATGACCCAGGTTTGAGTATCTGACCAGTTCATTGAAATGTCATCATTATTAATAAACCACTTCTCCAGAGAGAAACTATATTGATAAATCCGCCCAACGCCTGATAATGGTCTGGCAGTTACAGTTACGTTCTTGGTTTCTGAGGTTGGCGCCCCTGTGAAAATTAACTCCCCCCCCCTTGTAACGGAGACCCAGGATTGATCACAACTCCATTCGTGCTGAGAATTTAAATCAGCGCTTCCATTGATATAAAACAAAGCTTTTGCCATGCTAAAACCTGTTTTAGGAAAACCCTGCTCAGGTGTATACGTAAAGCCGCCAGCCATAACAGACATAGCATTCAAGACAGGCTCTGTAGTGAATGTTACTTGAGTACTTTGCGTGTACCCCATTGCAATTGCTTCCACCGTAACGATTTCATCTTTGGCAACACTTAAAATCTGCTCCGTTCGGCCTGCTGTAAGATAGCCTGTAATAGTATTAGAACCATTGGAAAAAAATGCATTTCCGGAAGCGGTAAATGTAACAGGAGTCCCATTAGGAGGAGCTACACCATCATTATATAATGTAGCAATAACTTTTGTGCTGCTGCTGCTAGGGTTAGGAACAGCTGATACATTCAATTCATATGCTTTTTGAGTCATTTTGAAATTCACCTTTTGAATTTTAATTACTATAGAGATAAAGCTTGCATTACATTTCCTCTCACCATCATCATTTTTACAATAGATGCAAAAAACATCTTTGATGTGATAAGGTGAAATTAATTCTCTGAACATTAATTCATTTTATATCTCTGCTATGTGGATATAAAATGAATGCGTTCTAAATAGAAAGTTCAAAATTCCTATTTAATGTAGCGAGCCCTCCTTGTTTCTTATAAAATCATACTGTTAATTTTTATAAACATCTAAAAAACACTCACCATATAATTCACATAATTACTTCACATCGTAATAATCAAGTTACATATAAAACCCAGATTTTAAATACTTACAAAATACCATGATATCCACCATTAATCATCGATTTCGCTCTTTGTATTTTGTACCGTACCTTTGCCCGTAGCCAGGAATCACTATGCCAATGATTCACCCTGGCTTCTTCTGAATATATTTCATTTGCTATATCTCTGTGAGTCATACCAGATAAATACTTATCATAAGCTCTAAGTGATTTTGCATGCTCGCATTTTTTGGAATTCTCATATTTACCATCTAACAAAAACAGCATTACTCTTTTAATGGTGGCAAAGCAATTTGGGTTTAATGAAATATATACAAATTTATTTTCAATATCATTTTCACAAAGATCTGATGCGCTCAAAAAAAACTGGAAATAAGAGTTTTCATTATACACTTTAACACATGCAGAGCCATCGGATAAAACCAATATTTTATTTTGGAACTGATTTCTATTCATAAGTATATACGAAGCGGGTATATCACCAGTTTTTGATAATGTTATCCTGGCGCTCCTGGTGCTGACTGCCTGACTCCAGAACACATTGTTTTCAGCACTCAAATTAGGATTGGCAAATTCGAGAAGCCCCCACTTCCTCTCTGCGAAATTGTTTTTTTCAATAACCTCGCTCATTGTCTCAGTGCGTTTAGAGTAATTATTCCAGTCATTAACATATTCTTTGTTTCGCTTTAGATATTCCCATGCAAAATCAATGTACATATTCCCTCCTGTATCCATTGCGTTTTATTTAAATACATAATCGTTGATTGGGAAAGGGATAATTTTTATTTTTTTTAACTATCCGTATGTTCCAATTAGATATTAAGCACCTACACCAGCAGGGATTGTCAGAATGTCGTAACTGATAATTTCTGAAGGTGAAATGATGACAGGCAGAAAATGGCGGATCAGCGATGAACTCTGGGGGAAAATGGCACCGATTATTACTCAGGGCTTTGTTAAATAAACCGAACGTTTAGATGATTGGCAACTCTGAACGCTACAGTCGTTTGAGAATCGGGTCTCTATGGAAAAGAAAAAGTTAAAAACCACCGACTGGCGCAACAACAAAGCACTCAGGCAGCGCGGTTCGCTGACAGTCTGGCTTGATGAGTCTGCTATTGCTGCATGGACTGACAGAGTACAGCCTGTGGCTTCGGGCTTTACAGGGTTTCGTTGACTTGATTTTTAAGCTTATGGGTCTGCCGTTGCGCAGCCCTGATTACTCTCTGTCCGCATGCAGTACGACGCATAAGATTATTCGTGCCGATTTACCGCTCAGCTAAATGACGGATGCGCAGGCACTGCCGGGACTGATTGACCAGCCCCCCGGAAAATCAGGGAAGCATCTTCATCACCGGCGGTCAGTGTCATAAACGGCGATGTTCCGAATCCAGAGCTTGCCGGGCGGTAATCCGGGACTGAGAGACTGTGACGCGCAGGTGGGGGAAGCGATGGCAATGGTTAAGGCGGTAAACCACATGACGTTGTCGGTCATGCCGAACAGCATCCGCATTGTATAACGGCAATTCCGGTGGGGACCATTCTGCCCTCTCACTCTGATTTATTCAACAAAGCCGGTTCCAGATTAAACTCTCTGACGAACCTGCTCTCTGTTATACGCCAGCAAGCAACATCAAAGGAATATAAGGCAACCTGACGCATGCTGGAGTGAAGAAAAACACTTTCCTCCGTCAACAACATTTAATACCTGGGGTGTCCAGTTTCTTTCCGCCACAACCCCCGGCTGAAGTTATATGCACTGTGCATGCCCGTAACAAGAGCGATGGTGCTCACATTATGCTCGCCATCCTGTAGCGTTCCGCCAGAAGAATGGCAGGCAGGCCTGAAGCGTACTGAGGATGCAGACTCTATATGACGCAGATGGACATGGTGTCGTGATGCTTAAATATCGCGCAAAGAATTGCTGATATACATAAAGGAATTAGATATCAAAAATTTCCTCAATACCTGGTCAGAGATAAAAAGTGGTCTGTAAAAAAATCGCACCCGGATTTGATGATGTCTTGAATGCCAAGAAAAAACACAATACCACCTATTCCCACAGGTAATATTACACTTGTTAGCAGTGTGGAATTCAACAGGAAAACACAGAATGTACATTAATGCGCATCGGGTGCATTTCATTCCGCATTTGAGTCACTTCATTCCATTGCTATTGAGCAAATGAAGTAAATCAACATAAAATATAGAAAATAAAGGAGAAGGATTGTGAACTACTACCTGACGGCAGTTTTTCTGCTCATGAATGAATTAAATATAGACTTTAAAACAGCGCTTGCAAAGCTACGTGTGCCTGACGTTGTAGAAAAAGAAATTTGCACTAAATACTCAGAAATCCTGATGCGACAAATACAGTTAATGAAAAAGTAAGGTTCTGCAATAAATGTTTTGGATGTGACAGACCTTACAGAGATAAAAGCAATGAGTTCAACTAAAAAATTTTGCTACTTATGCAACGACCATTATGACAGCAAGAATATCTTGTGCCCTAAGTGCAGTAAATCCGTTACAGGGGCCGATATTACGTTCAGAGCCATTTGTCTTTTTATAGTGGTGGCAATCGAACTAATTATTTTGAAAGAAATAACGCCATGAGCAAATTCACTTTTCATGTCATTTTTTGCTCATACGTAGTCAGGGCTTCAGCCCGCCTGCTCATTACTTAAAAGGCATTTTATGGAGTTTTACTTTACTGCAATACAGGTCCTGACCTTGCATCTGAAAATGACTATTGAAGAAGCTGTAGAGTCGACTAATCTGCCTGAAAAACAGAAAGTTTGCTTACGCGAGTTGTACTACAAACATATTCGCAATACATCTCCTCCTTTGGATGACTTTCGAAAGAATTAAATGCAGGTGGTTTTAAAAAAATCGCTACAAGGTAACTTTTTTAACACGTTCTCTCCGACAGCGAGAAGAATTATCCAAAACCTGAAATGCAACGCCTTAGTTCACATGGATGAAGGGCTGTTACAGCACTAAAAAAACCAGAATTACGATGGTGAACACTCAAAAATACCCAAGGGAAGAACCTTGCGTGTGCTATATTGTATCTGCGTTTAGCGATTCTTGCCCAATATCAAGATAGAGTTATTTTTCCCAGAAGGTTTTCGCCGCCCCGTGCGGCTTTTTTTTGTGCAGACTCAAATAAAAAATTGATTAAATATTACGCCATAACTAAAATCGGGCCTATCTCTGGTAATATCATCCCGATGAATTTGACACGTAAACTTAGCTGCTAATATAACCCCCTACTAAGCTGGCCCCGTGATGCATTCTCGAAAAGTAACCATATTAATAAAATCCTTACAAAAAAAATATTTAGGATTTTTTGATGCCCCGTTACCTTATTCACACCCCTATACCAGGAGTCTTAGCAAGTCAGACCCGGAATGATGACGGAGGACTCCGGGTCTGATGGGGCGCTGGTAACCGATAATAGGGGCCAGGTAAGGCCCACCCCGTATCAACAAGGAGACAGAACGACCAAATCCAGCGATTACGAATCAGTCCAGGTATTTACTGGCTTTGATGTCTGTAAAGATACCCATCACGCCGTTGAACGTTCAGGTAAACGATTGTTCGATAGGGCATTACCCAACGATAAACCAAGCTCATGCCTATGATATTTGACCTTACACAGCATGACTCGCCTGGCACACCAGCTCATCACACTACGTAAGCAAAAAGACGACGTGGGGCCCTTGAGGTGGAACAGCGAGTTCTTGCTCACCCTCTTTACCCGGTGCGTATTTTCATGAACGGAGATCACCCAATAACATCCATCGAGATCGGGTAATAACGGCGTTTTTCAAGGTTTGAGGCGACAACTATGCTTGCACAGGGGGGGCATCGCTCTCCTTCATAGTAATACGCAGGGAGGCGATGTAAGCTTATCGCCACAACCAACTCGAATCACAGTCTGCCAGTCGTGCCTAATCTGCCAGAGCAGATCTTTGCACTAACGGCTTCCGATCAGGCTTGGGTGGCTGATATTACCTATATCGCGACCCTGGAGGGCTGGCTGTATCTGGCCTGCATTAAAGAGGAGTTCACGTGCGAGAGCGTGGACTACGCTATGGGTGAGCAAATGGCACAGGAGCTCACCGTGCAGGTTTTGTTTATGGCCATCATGAGCTGGCGTACAGCGAACGGCGTGATCCACCACTCTGCTCCTGGCTCCCAGAACAGTGCTCATGATTATCATGCCATCAAGCACCAGTTCGGCATGAAGACGTCAATGTAGCGTAAGGGGAATTGCTACAACAACGCCTCATGGAGAGCTTCTGCGATCGGCAGCGTCGTCATTCACGGCAGGGTAATCTCTCACCAGCATACCTCAAGAAGAACTCTTATCGCATGGCTGCTAAATAAAAGAACAAATGATAGTGTACGCTAGTGCCAGTACACTTCAATCTCAGTTGAAGCTGTGCTCGATGTCATCACAATACCCGTTCGCCCGGTAAGTACGGCTGGAATAAGTATTACATTCGCTCGTGAAAAGACATATAGACTGGTTCGAACGTTTGTAACTATGATGCTTTTTGATAACGCTGGAAAATTTATTTCATCAAACCACTGATATTTTGACGTCATTAAAAAATCATGCATTCGTTGTATAGTTTGAAGAAAATCGTAATCCGTTTGTGATTTAGTGCCCCACCAGTAAACTCACCGTGAAGTGAGCAATATGCTTAGAGGTAAGCATGTTCAAAACCGGATTGACTTAGGTTATATCGAGTGAAAGAATATATCCATGTCAAAACATGCAGAAAAAAGATAAAAATAGAAAAAACACTCCGTGTATTTTTTCTATTAGTAAGTGGTTTTTCTGTGGGGGGATTAAAAATATTCCATCTCGAAAATGGCAGTACCTGTGAAGTCACCAGGCGTAGGCTCGTCACTTCCGTTACCTTGTACGAAAGCGGAGAAGTCGAGAGTGTTGGAGCCATTAACGAGCGTAACTCGATTAGAATACGCACCAATAGGTAGCCGGGTACCATCTGAGTCTCTCAGACCTATGTAGACAAAATTTGCTGAACCTGTTGTTGTAAGCAATCCGTTGGGAGTAGGGGAGGTAACTCCCCTGAACACTACGCTAGCTTTTTCTTCCACCACAGAACAATCAATGAGTTTAATGCTAAAACGCACTGGCGTGCTGAATCCTTGGTTATCATCTTGCTTAAGGACCTCAAGAGCAACCTGACCCAAGTTGACTGTTTGATCTGCAGACTCCTGCGCGATTGAGCAAGGCGCCTCAATAATTGTGCCTGTGAATGTTACGGTTCCAGAACCACTCCCTGCGGCATGCGAGGCACCAGAAACGAAAGAACACGCCAGACCGCAGTACATTAGAGTTGACAATGCATTTTTTATCATCTTCGTCACCTATATGATTTTTTTAAGATATCTTGCTTAAAGATGCGTCACAAGTTTAAATTTACACAAATACCCCATGTTAAAGTACACCCAAAAAGGGCTTGTAAGAATGTCGTAACTGATAATTTCTGAAGGTGAAAAGATGGCAGGCAGAAAATGGCGGAGCAGCTATGTACTCTGAAGAAAAATGGCACCGCTATTTCCCTGAGAACGAAACCAATAACTCGCCCGGCACTCATCGTCTGTCATGGATGCCATATTCTCGTACTCAGAACCGGCTGCCGGTAGAAAGCCCTGAACACCACCGGGATATGTTCATCGAGTTCTGCAGACCGGCGCATCCAGGAATGGTGCGATGCTTGTGAATTACATAACGATTTGCTGACTGGTTGCTGATGGGTTCGACGCCCTTCAGACGGGCCGTCCGGGACGAAAAAATCAGGCTCTGCATGGACAACACTTACGATGCGGCTGGCAAAAACATATTTACACGGTCGCCGTACGAGCCCCATATCCAGTCCCGTAAATAAGAATCAGATGCCAGTAAAAGCACTGACTTTAGAGCCCATCGCAGGGGTGTCGAAAAAAGTATAGCTGGATGAATCGCTTTCGCCGAATCCTGACCCGATGGCAAAAGAAAGCCGATATTACGAACCCATGTTGCATGTGGTCTAATTATCTTGGAAAAATCTCTGTCGAGACAGACTCTTAGAATCTATTGATGAATAAACATTATTCAATGTCCGTGCCTCTGAGAATATCACAAAACTGAACAACTGAGCTTTCTTTCGAATTAACCTGATAAACTATTTTAAGGTTCAGAGTGGGATGGTTTTTAAATTCGCACATGTTTACCTTTAGAAATTATCACTTATAGCGCTCTGTCTGCCCCTGTCTGAGATGGAGAATAACCTGCAGAATTTTTCACTCGGAAAACCAGATGTGAATTCAGATGATGTAATTTTAATGCTCTAGTTATTTAATTTTGACTTTTCAGGGGGTTATATTCAATGGTAGTATGAATTATCACTTTAAAGTGAATAATAATTAACTAAATAAACGGAGTTACACATGCATCTCACTAAAATTTCCTTATTAATTGCGCTAATGACATCCTCATTTGCATACGCGGGTGGCGTTGTAAATAATGTGGTGTCTCAACAAATTGATTTTAAAGTTGTAGAAGAACTTCCTGCGGTCTCCTTGAGCCTTACCCCAGCATTGAATCAAGTATCAGGCTCAGTCTCCGCAGGCACAATTGTAGGTACTGCTGAGATTACGTTCAGTGGTAATGCAACATCCTCACAATACCCAGCCGTCCGCTGGACTCCATCTAAAGTTACCTTGGGCAGCCAAAGTGACACCGCAATCATTAATGGCCAGTCTGACAGTAACCATAAATTGACTGTCTCATTCGATTCTCCTGATGGAACAACTGCAAATTCAGGCACGGACGGTTGGTACTTTATCAATAATACTAAAACCCGCGTGACCAAAGTTAACCTTTTCACTTTTGGCCAACAGACAGTAATACCAGATACCTACAGCATGTATCTGGATGCAGGTGTATACACCATCTAATCATGTAGTTTAGTAAATTCTGTATTACCATTGATAACAAACTGTAACAAGATGCCACATTTAAAATATTTAAAGTGGCATCAATCTTCCGATTAACATAAATATAAAATCTCATCATTATATTGTACTATCCTGCACTGAAATCATTACCGATAAAAATTAATGTTATGAGGTAATACAAAGTTAGCTGCGTGGGTGCATGCACTAACCTAAAGAACCATGATGTTAATGCGCCCCTCACCCTGAAAATTGCAGTCTGATTAAAATAAAAACAACTGCTTAACATATTTTATCTGATTTCACATTGTGATGACTGTTAGTACAATATGAAATACGCACTTATTACTCTTAATATTGAAAAATATCTTTCCATCTGATTTGTTTTAACACTTTATACCATCCCCGAAAACTACTTTCAGTGTCATACAGACCTCTTAACTGATCTACATTATTAATGTCCACCGGAATGCTATGTGTCTTTCCATGCCTGAAACCTTTATGCCCCGAGGTGACTAAGGTGACCTATATCAACCAGTGTATGTAGGATCAGAAATCTGCACTGCTATAAGTGAAGAAGTCGCCCTGACTTTTACTGTAAGTTGTTTCTTTTTTACTTTGTAAAATGAAAAAGAATAATACACAATTAACTTACATCGTCATCAATAATGTCGACGGTTTAATTATCTAGACTGTTATTTATTATCTCAGCCGCATTCTACATTTATTTTATGCATGGTAGATATTTTTGCGAAACTGTATGAAGCGGTACACGCAGCGCTCTTCTCTTTTCCACAAACCTTCATTCTTCGAATAAACACGTTATATATCAGTCCCTCATCATCAAACTCAAACTCAAACTTAAGATGTATGATCTGCGACATTCACCATTGCCAATAAATGGTACAACCGTGCCCGGTGACCTATTCAGCGGAATCATAGTCTTATGAGACAACTCGTGTCATGATTTTTGCTGAAACAACGTTACCTTCAGTCGGAACAACCCTGAAGTCTTTTCTGAGGCAGTTCCATACTTTCATAAAAAGATACTGACGGCATTGACCTGCTGAAGAGTAAGATATGAAATGGGCGTGTAACAGCGGAAATCAGTCGTTAGTCCATATGAATTATTGACTGCGACCCCTGACAGGGAATTTTTCACGATAGCAACAAATGAAAACCCGGAAGATGATGCAACTGAACATACTATAGTTAAAAATTCATCCTCGACCTGTTAACTAAACAGGTGATGGTTCCGGTTAGTATAACATTTCATTTTCGATAAAGACTCCGATGACTTTTTCGTGGTTTCAACTTAGCGCAGTAAAGTGATCGTTTTACGAGCCAGCCGCTTAGTGGAAGTGCGGAGCATCAGTTTATTATGCATAATGCGTTGGGTGAATATTTTGCCGATAAGATGCTTATCCTTTGACACCTCCCGGCCATAGCTTTACCAGTCGTCGCTCTTGATCATGCCGATGTTGAATTGCATGTGCAGTGGTAGCAGCTCCCGGCTGATTTCATCGGTTCGGGAGCCAAAATTGTTAGCCAGTATAACACCGCATTCTTTGTGTTGTACGCGTACCAAAGCAAGTGCTGCCGTGCTTTACTGCCAGCGAAACTCCTTTGCTCATCGAGTTCGCAAAAGAGCGCCACATCAGAATGGCCAACGGGCGAAGACGTGATTTGCTTTGGCGCAATTTTTTTAGTCCGGATGGCGGTGTTAATGTCAATTTTCTGTCTTCTGCCCGTATAGCTAAAGGTCATTTCAGTGATCTGCTCTTTAACTACCTGTATACGCGATTGTTAATGGGAAAGTGAGTTGAAAAATGCTGTGGCAAGCACGGCATCGAAATGCCTTTAGGGTTTTGGCCATGACGTTAAACCTGAGCAGGATGACAACGGTGGAAATGAACGTTAACGCTGACTATGAGATAGCCTTAATGTCACATTATACATCAGATTCAAACAATTAGAGGAATCTCCCTCATAAATGTAATTCAACGATGCAGCCCACTAATATTAATTTTACATTCGATAATGTTAGTGGGCTGTCTTTGCGAGTAGTAATTCACCTATTCCACGACAGGAATACGTTTTAATGTATGTAAGTAGTATTCTCAGATGATGAGAAGCGTAAGTGCATACTTATTCCACTGTAGGCCATGGACGATTTTGATTAACTTCTCCAATGTTCCCACCCTCAAATTCTGCCAGTGTACCACCGAACAGTTCCGGTAGATATTCCGCGAGTTCGGCGGCAGTGACAGGAGAATGAAAAGCCTCTGAATAACACTGTGAATTACCAGGGTTTCCCTGCCATTTAGAGTCCGGATCCCTGTAGCGAATAATAACAGAATGAGTTGGCTCTCCAAGCAGGTAACCGGTGTAATTACCCCATGTTATTACCGGTGGATGCTGTGGCAGAGCGGCCTGTTCGCTGTGTTTTTGTTGAGTATAATGCGTTGGTGCGAAAAAGACATAAGCATAACCATTACTATCTTTGAATTCATTAAGCATTCGACTGCTAACACTCCAGTAATCCAGTAAGGGTTGTACGCTATCAAGACTTGAAATATTACAGTTCACACTCAGTTCACGACATTCATACTCTCCAAAAACGACATCAGGAGAATCATTGCGTACGAATGTAATTGGTAACTTTATTCTCAAAATAAGCACCTCATGATTTTGTGCTTGCTTTGTATAAAGATAGTCCCTGCTACAACCATCAGATGCGACATCTTCGCCCCAGTTGGAAACTGATGTGGACATTGTCGGCCTGTAAAAATATACCTCTCCAGCTCTTTTAGTATTTCCTGTTATTATTTTGGTGTCATTATGTGAGGGCGCTAACACACCTGTTGTTTTTTGATTGTTGTAATAGAAAACACTGTTGTTACCCTCTATATATGGATTGCCTTGTGGGTCAGAAACATCCAGCTCCTTATCTAAAAATGGAATAGTATAAGAATACCGAAAAAGATCCTCACTTACATTCATATAGGCAACGACTGAATAATATCCGGCGACCTGAAAGATCCCCGTGACAATTGCATTTCTGTTCTGTGTAACATCTGGCTCAATTATTACAGAGTAATATTGTGCGTGCTGGTCAAACCCTCCTTGCGTTTGACCATTAATATATTTCTCATAAGCCCACGGCTCAGGTGGGTTTTCATCCCCGCTGTTCAGGGAAAAAAGTAGTTTCACCTGCTGAGTGACGCCATTAACACTCACCTGTGGAGGAGGGACCGGAATTTTCCACCCCTCTGGAGAACCGTCACCCCATGGGGCATAATAACGAAAAAAAATTACCGCTCGTTCACTTCTCGGGATTTCTATAGATTTAGTATAAACTGGAATTGTCATGATTGAGTATTTCCTCTGTTTGGTTTGAGTTTGTAAGTGTCGTATTTAACCCTGAAGCGCAACAATCATAAGCTATTATTTTCCCTGCGAAAAAAATCAACATGGGGGATGGTTTTCAGCGCTATATCTGTCGCTCACACTCGCTAAACTTACCACCATTATTGAACAGTTGTGTTGTGAAACACATTAGCAAAGCTACTTAAGAGCCTATCCCAATAGGATTTTATTCCAGACAATGACGCCGCAGGAAAAATGTAGCATCGCTTCATAATTTTCGACCTTCTTTTCCCAACGTGTCAGGACGCGGCGGTAGCGATTCATCCAACTGTGCGTTCTCTCCACAACCCAGCGATGAGCCATAAAATCCGTGTTTTTGATGGCTTCTGACTCCTCTTTCCGTGACTGGATATGAGGTTCATAGCGGCGGTCTTTCAGATACGCTTCCAGCCATCCGGCTTCATACCCTTTATCCATGCACAGGCGGAGCCTTCTGCCGGGTCTGCCCGCCTGAAGGGCGTCGAGAGTATCTGCAACCAGCTTTATGTCGTGGGTATTTGCACCGGCGACAACTACAGCAAGTGGCAGTCCGTTCGCATCCGTCATCAGGCTTCGCTTTACCCCCTGTTTCCCGCGGTCCGTGGGGTTGCGGCCTGTTTTTTTGAGCCAGACAGCGGTGATTTGGTCATACAGCCATCCATCGACAGCCACGACCAGTCAATAGCATCCAGTTGCTCACAGGCAAGCAGCCCGTTCTGCCAGAAGCGTTCAAACACTCCGGCATCCCGCCACTCCTGAAAGCGGCGGTGGGCTGAGCTTGACGAGCATATTCCTGTGGCATTCAGAGCATTCCACTGGCAACCCGTTCTGAGCACAAAGAAAATGGCATTCATTGCAGCACGATTATCAACGCGCTTGCGATGCGTACCCAATGGGTGCTGAGTTTTGTGTTCCGGGATGAGTCGAGCCATTTTTTCCCAGAGTTCATCGCTGATCTGCCACTTGTTGCCCGCCATACTTTGCTCTCAGAAATTGCCATCACTTATTACCTGACAATTCCTTTTGGGATAGGTTCTAAGTTACAGTACTTATAGCAACAGGGTATCCTTTTCTGCGACAGGATTTTGACATTTCTAGTAGCTGTAAAATCTCACACGTTACGCCTTTAATGCAATGTCTTTTAAAAATCAATGCATCTTGTTTAATAAATCATGTTTGGACAAAATAATCCCTTGAATGTTTCTATACCTCAGCTGGTTGCGCATCATAGTCATGCAAGGACAGGTGATCTCGAAACAACGGTTTTACTCGGTCCATTATCGCTGCATATTCTGGCGAAAATGAATGGTCATCCCTCCACCTGTGTCCAGAGGGATCCTCACAAGGGGCTATACAATAAATCATCACAATATTCTGACTGGGGTGTGCAAGTTTTTTGAGGACAGAATCAGGATGAAGTCGCCTTAAAATCATATGGTGTGTTGAAAAGTATTTTTAGCGCATGTTAAATGCGAAAGAATCCTACATGATTGTATGCTTTTACCTGAGTTCCTGGATGTGGCCCTTTATTTACAGCATGATAACCAACCAGCAATAGCACACACTAACCTAAAGTGGCCAACAGGCTGAGTATTAATACCCGGCAAGCAGTGCTGGCTGCCCCCGCCTTTATCTTTATTACGCCGGGGTTGAGTTTTTATATTTAAAGAATCCCCCCCCTAATAAAGCCTCATCTTATCGGGCAACGCAATCCCGGCATGACAATTTATTAATTCGGGGTTGCAGGCTTTATTAATTTAGTAACACATATCTATAACCTCCCCACACAGTTAAATTATTTTTAATGGGTGTGATATTTTTAAACAATCACAGTAACTGCCGAGCCATAACACATAGCCGGAGGGGAGCTTATTTAATATGCAGTTTAGAAAGATGCGTTCTGAATTCACAACATGTTGCTTTTATGCAACATGCAACATGCAACATGCAACATGCAACATGCAACATGCAACATGCAACATGCAACATGCAACATGCAACATGCAACGACAAATTTATTTCGAGTCGCCAGAAGAAAACAAACAGACCACAAACACATTGTGTAGGTTATTTTGATGCTGGTCGTTGGTTTTATTGAACAATTCATTGTCTTTGAGCACATAGGCTATCTTGATATAATTCACGGAAAACACCGTCTAACCATTAACAATGCCTGTACACATCGTCAACAGGCACAGCTTTACATTTTATGTACAAATAACAACCAGAGGCATCAGCATTGTTAAATTTTAAAAGAAATGCACGCATGTTAGGTTTGATCGCATGCTCTGTTTTAAACTCAGGGCATTCTAATGCTGCAGGCAATGACCTGAAACAGAAAGTTCAGTCCTATTCAGTAGGTTTGGGCGGCACACGGCTCATTTACCCTGAAAACTCAGGCGGCGTTTTCATGCAGGTTAACAACCCAAATGAATATCCGATGTTGGTCCAGTCTTTAGTTCTTGAAGAAAACAAATCGACGCCGGCCTCATTCATCGTTACGCCTCCAGTTTTTCGACTTGACGGGAAGCAACAGAGCCGCGTGCGAGTTATTATGAGCGGAAGCAGTGAACAGAACGACAGAGAGTCACTTAAGTGGCTTTGTGTTACAGGCATCCCCCCGGAACTTGGCGATGAATGGATTGACGATGCCGAAAAAAAAGCAGTTAAAGAAGCTGAACTTCAAATCAAGGTTCGAGTATCCCGCTGCATTAAGCTTCTGGTTCGTCCTGGAGATCTGCAGCAAAAGCCAGCTTTTGTAAAGGAATCAATTGCATGGGCACGGCATGGAGATAAAATTCAGGCAAGCAATAAAACGCCTTTCTTTATGTCGTTCGGAACATTGAAGGCGGGCAAGAACGAAATTGCGAATCCTGATTATATTCCCCCTTTTGGCACAAAAGATTTCACAATCCCTGCGGGCTCGTCTGGTGAGCTTAGCTGGACATTAATCACAGATGAAGGGAGTTCAAGCGGTCCATTCAGCGTTATGCTGCCGTAATGAGTCTTATTTCCGCGGCTTATCTGCAGACTGAGAAATGAAGTTTACTTTAATTTCAATAACGGCAAGTGTTGCCTGCATTCCAGGTTATTGCTACGCCGATAAATATGTATTCGATGAGAGTTTGTTAGGTGAAAACAGCAAAGGCATTGATATGTCTTTGCTCAATGAGGGCAGCCAATTACCCGGGACATACACTGTTGATATAGTGCTCAATGGCGATGTCGTTGAGACCCGGGATGTGGCTTTCATATCTGAAAAAACTGAAAATGCTAAAGTAGCCTCATTACAACCTTGTCTGAGCAGAGATGATTTGGAACGTTACGGTGTGAAGGTTGAGGATTACACTTTCTCTGAAAATGAAAGCGAGTGTAATGCTATTGCATCCATTCCAATGGCTTCTGCACATTTTGAGTTTAACAATCTGCAACTCTTAATCAACATACCTCAGGCCAGCATGCGCACTGCAATGTCAGGGCTTGCTCCGGAACAAATGTGGGATGATGGAATTCCTGTGTTTCAGCTTAATTATCGGGTAAACACGAGTAAAACCCTCAAAAACTCCGGAGGTACCGCAGGTGAGGTCAATACATATGGTCAGTTTGAGCCGGGTGTAAATTTCGGCGCATGGCGATTGCGTAACCAGACTAGCGGGCAGAACACTGATCAAAGTAAAAAGTGGCAAAACGTGTACACTTACGCCGAGCGTAATCTCAGAAAAATCAAAAGCAGGCTTACCCTTGGCGATCGTTATACACCCGGCAACATATTCGAAAGCATCCCCTTTCGCGGCACAATGCTTGCAAGCGATGAGAATATGGTTCCTTATAATCAACGCGCCTTTTCACCCGTCGTCCGTGGCATTGCGCGGACGCAGGCAACCATTGAAGTAAGCCAGAACGGTTATGTCATTTATAATGCCAGCATAGCACCAGGCCCCTTTGAACTATCTGACTTATCACTTCCGGGTTCATCAAACGGCAATCTGGATATTACTGTACGAGAAGCTGATGGTAAAAATCAGGTCTTCACGATCCCTTACCAGACACCGGCCATTTCGGTACGCAAGGGCTACACAGAGTACAGCATAATGGCAGGGCGTTACAGACCCGCGGATTCAGATATTCGCATGGCAAAAATTGCCCATGCCACTCTGATATACGGTCTTCCATTGAATATGACCCTTTATACAGGCCTTCAGATAGCCGAACACTATCGTGCAGGGGCTATCGGGCTTGGAGAGTCGCTAGGGAAACTGGGGGCAGTGTCTATAGACGCTCTCCTTGGTCAGGGGGAGATGCAGGGAAAGAATACCGAAGGCGGCACAGCCTGGCGCTTGCGTTACAGTAAATCTGTAGAATCAACAAATACTTCCTTCACCGCTACGGCAACACGTTTTACCAGCCGTAACTACCATTCTTTGTCTGAAGTTCTTGATAGCTGGAGAAACTCTCCATCTCAGGGAAACGGAATTCAGGACAACAGCAGTGACGCCAGAAAATCTGTCACATCCCTTCAGCTCAGCCAGCCGCTTGGGCATCTCGGTTTCTTAAGCCTTAACGCAAGCAGAACAAACTACCTCAGTCGTTCAGGGCAAGATAATTCACTCGGGCTCACATACAGCTTCAGTGTTTTTGGAGCATCCTTGTCTCTTGGTCTCTCTCAGGCAAGACGCGTAGACCGTGAAGGCAAAAACACGAAGGACAGGCAGGCCAGCCTGTCACTTAGTGTACCTTTTGAAGAGGTTTTCGGCAGTCAGGTCACCGCTACCTATCAGGCCACATCCCCCTCAGACCAGGGAATATCGCATGAGGCAGGACTCAATGGCTATGGGCATGATAACCAGTTGTACTGGGATATCAGAGAGCGATATCAGGAAGGACAATCAGACAGCAAAAGCAGTGCACTGCAAGTCTCCTGGTCAGGCAAGTTCGGACAGGCCGGGGGAAGTTACAGCTACAGCCCGTCAATGAGCCAGGCTGGGGCTCAGATATCCGGTGGCATGCTGCTTCACCGTAACGGCCTGACATTTAGCCAGACACTCGGGGATACTGTTGCACTTATTGAAGCTCCGGGTGCGGCAGGGGTCGCTGTCAATGGCTCATCCGGCGTAAAGACTGATTCAAGAGGGTACACCACCGTTTCATACCTCACTCCCTACCAGGTCAATACCGTCAGCCTTAATCCGGGGGATCTTTCTGAGAGCGTGGAACTGCCTCAGACAGATTTCAGGGTTGTTCCAACGCAAGGTGCTGTTGTCTCAGCAAAATTCATGCCGCGAGTAGGTCATAAGGCTCTCATGACACTGAAATACAAAGGCTATGAGGTAGTACCTTTTGGGGCGATCGTCAATGTAGCAGAGCATCAGTCCGCTGCTGGAATAGTGGGTGACAAAGGGCAGGTATATATGACGGGCTTACCTGATGAAGGAAAACTGGTAGTAAAATGGAAGAATGGCACGTGTACCAGTCTATACAGTTTAGCTGACATTCCGAAAGAGGCGGGAATGTATAAATTAAATGTGCAATGTGACTGAGGTAATAAAAAACAGTGGATGAAATTAAGATGTCGAAATCAGTGATATTAATGTTACTTCTTTGTACATTATCCTTAATTATGTTCCGCAGCGTGGCGAACTCAGCCGAGCCGCTGACAATAAAAGTCAGACCAACCTCTTCACTCATGGCTGGACAGATATCAGACGGAACCCGAATTGCTATAGTTCAGTTTACATACAATGGGAAACACAAAGGTTTCCGGGCATGGATTAACACGCAACATTCCGCAATGCTGGACAATACATATACAGTCAGGGGGCTCTATAATTCAGATAATATATTGCGAGTTCGAATTCAAAAAAATAACGCGCGATATGACAATGAAAGTGCAGGAGGGGTGTTGATTTTTACCCCAAATTACCAGAGCACATTTTCTGTCGTGGCTCATGGAAACCAAAAAATAAAGTCAGACAGGTATTTAATCGAATTGAATGGGAGTGTCATTTTCATATAATTACCTTGCCTCATGTTTAATATTGAATATGATGCGAGTTTTTTTGGATGGCGTTTTTTGCTATATTATGAAAGCAGTAAAAGCAAGAAACTTCCAAACATCAGTCTAAATACTTTTATCGGAGTATACGTATGAATATCAGTAAGTCGAAAGTAGCAGCTGCTTTAATTTTTTGCTCTGCCGTAAATGCATATGCGCTGGTTCCGGAAAGCGCAATTACAACGCAACAATTTCAGGTAAAAGTAACTGAGACTTTGCCAGCTGTCAGCTTTAACGTAACGCCAGGAGATACTCTTGAGACAGGAACACTGCCTTCAGGTACGAATCTGGCCAATGCAACGTTATCTCTTGGTGGTAAGCTGGGGCATGCGCAGTACGCAGCAATACGGTTCGATCCGACAAAAGGTACACAAGACCCAATGAGTTATGCGATCAGGACTTATTCAGGTAAGGCTAATTCAGCAAACAAACTTACAGTTACATTTTCTTCTAATATCTTAGTGTCTCAGGCAAACGATGGCTGGATGATTTTCGCTGATACCGACGTCATGCAATATGATATCGCAATAAAAACCAGTGGAACTCAAAATGTTGCTCCTGACACATATACAATGTATGTGGATGCTGGTATTTACGCCATTTAGTCAGAAATGTGAGACAGTCAGGTCTATTAATAAACATGGATGCCGTTACATTTGGCAGCGTTATGTAAGTATGTACTCGCGAAAGTTAATCAAGAGTAGAAACTATGCGCTTTTCAAAAACAGCCTTCTCGATGGCGCATCTTTTTGTGGCGAAAAACTGTCCTGAGCCATACGTACACGATTCATCTGTATGCAGGTGTGTATACTGAATGGCAATCGTTTTTTCATTGAAAATGTAGAGAAAAGTTATTCAGTGAATAAAGGCGAGCCTCATAGTCATTGCTCTTCGGCTACTCCTTAGTCACTCTCTTATATAGTGAGTATGCCCCGGTTGTCGGGGAGTCATATACAAAATTATAGAATAGGATTTATAGTATGAACATCATTCGCAATAAACTAATTAAAACAGCAATTGCATTTAGCCTGATGTCACAGTGCAGTGTCCATGCAGCAATTCCTGGTGAAATTGTTTCCAGTTCTGTTGTTTCTAAACAGTTTGATGTAAAAATCATCAATAAATTACCTGCCGCAACACTAAAAATTAATCAAACATCACTTCTACAATCAGGTATTGTTGCAGATAAAACCCCGGTTGCACAACTTGTGATGATGCTTAGCGAAAAGCTAACAGGAATGCAGAGAGCTGCTATTCGCTGGACGCCATCAAAAGCAACAATTGGTCAATCTCCAGACAAGGCATCATTTAATGGCGTTAATAACCCCAACAACAAACTGAACGTTGTTTTCAGCAGTCCTTCTACGATTGAAAATATTGAGATCGATGGCTGGTATGCAAGCGGCTCACAGGGGCCTTCAATTGACTTCTCGGTATCGACAGATGGTGAACAAAATCTGGCAGCCGATCAGTACAATCTTTATCTTGATGCTGGTGTGTTCACCATGTAATTAAAGAATGAGTGGCATTATCTAATTTTGCCACTTTTTTTTAAAAAATTGCGCCTCGAAAACTAACTGGTCTAAAATGCAATTTATAAAATACATTGTTATGTCAATAGTTATAATTTCATCCGGAAATGCAGTTGCCATTCAGGGAGATATTGTTGGTGACTCAGTTATTTCTAAAAGTTTTGACATTAGATTTCACGAAAAAACCAGTCCTGCAAGAATCTCCCTGTCACCCGTACGCATTTTAAGTGAAGACGACTTAACAGAAAGTACTGTGGTAGGAAGTGGGCAAATCGATCTGGGGAGAGCGCTGAGTGAAAATCAAAGCGGCGCGATTCGCTGGAATCCTTATCATGGTAAACAATTCGGTGAATCAGCCAGCATCACTTATTCAGGCGATAACAATCCGGACAACAAACTGACAGTGACGTTTGACGATGGTAGCTGGAAAAGTGCGGGTACCGAAGGATGGCACATTAACTCTTCAGCCGAAAAAATAATCAATTTTGTCATTAAAAAAGTTGGTTCAGAAAAAACACCTTCAGACACTTACACAATGTATCTGGATGCAGGTATTTTTTCATACTGACACCGTCTTCAAATAGGGAGTGTTCAGATGCTTGTTTTGAACACCCCCTTCTTTTCTTTCATACAGCACAACGATTGGCATTATTATTTTAAGATATAGCAATGCTGAATTAATTAGATTCCTTTCATTATTAAATATGGAATGAATGTGCACCAGCACCGGTTTTAAGATCTGGCATTGTCTGAACTAATCATGGCAACAACAGGAAAATTAAAATAAGAACGATCGTAATTATTTACTTTTTATTAGTAATGCTGAGGCAGTTTCTTCATTTCAACTAACTTACCACGCTGCATAATGATATAACCTCCGACTGAGAGATCTTTCAACACTTTGTTGAGCGAACTTCTTGAGATGCTACTTCTGCCCATTACAAAGTCAAAAACAGAAATTTTTTGACGATCTTCAGGCGGATAATACCATAAAATCTCCAGATGGCTCTTTATGACTTCATAAACAGTACTCCCGGAGACAGCTTCATCTCTTCGGTAGTAAAACTGAGCAGCTTGACACAAAACTTTTGATGTTTCACGCCATAAGTTTGATTGTTCTATGTGGTTAAGTAAGGATTTCCGGTTAAGTGCAATAATTTGACACTCAGTTACAGTTGAGAGGTAATGATAGTAGATCCCAGAAAAAAGACTCGTAAGACCAAGAACTGACGGGCCTTTAACAGTAAGAACAATAATATCATCGTGTTTGCGTCTGACATTCACGGTCCCTGACTGGATTATGTATACAAACATATCCTTTTTATCGTCAAAGAGAATTTTCTGGTTCCCCGCAGCATATACAGTGTGACTGTCCTTGCAGACAGACAACTGCTCAATGAAGTTTCCATCTAAGTTAAGGTCCATGTACTTATCCATATAAGTGTCTCACCTGAGGTATTAATAAGCACATGATAACGTCTTACCTTATGACTTAAAGTTTATTTTACGCCAATCAAATGTGTAAAAATAAAAAACATTGCGATATAATAAGCCTGCTAACAACAATCATGATTCATGAAAATAAAATCCATGCATTAGCTTTTTTACAGCGCATGCTTTAAATACTTATTTCAAGCAGGAATTAAGTGTCAGTATTTTCTGGAGATATGTTATATTTTAACTTCGCCCAATTTTCGCAGATGGTTTACTTTCGGGAAATCACTCCGCACGAATCGCAGCAAGCCAGGATGCTGAAATTAAACAATCTCCCTTCCTGTATTAATATGTCACCATGTTTTTTTATACCTAAGGTTTGATTGATATCAATTTTCTATCTGATATAATCCTCACAAGAAAAGTCACGAATAAAGCTAAAAACCAACATATGAAAAAGCAAACAAACAGCTACCATCATAATGCACAACTCGCTGCCAGTTATGAAAGAAAACATCAGTACTGTAACGCAGCGTTGCACTGGAAAATTGCGGCTCAGTTTGCAAAGGGAAGCAATATTAAATGGTGTGATGACCGTTTAGATATGTGTACACACATATCGGAAAATGTTACACCACTTGCTTTGCTCCTGAAAAAAAAGCAAGATGAGGACAATGATTTATACAGAAGCTCATCATGACACTAATTGCTTCATTAATTTACATAATTTTTTCTGCAGAGCACGCCTGAAGCCAGTCAGCACACTTTGCAGTCCTGTCTCAATAAGGCTTTATTTCAGGCAATGAGGCAAAATGCAACATGGCCTCGTAATTTTCTGCGCCCTCCTTTTTTCCTATCGTGTCAGGACACGGCGAAAGCGATTCAGCCAGCGATGAGTTTTTTTACTGCAATCTGACTCTTATGCTGAATATGCGGGCTAGTAACTGCGACTTGTAGATATGTGCCAGCCGGCACCGTAACCGTTGCCCGGCCAGAGTCTGTTTTTTTGTCCTGGACGCCCCGTCTGAAGGACGTAAAGCGTATCCGCAACCATTTTCACCTTTAGAAACGATCATTCACGACATTCTGACGAGCCCTTCTGGGATAGGCTCCTAAAATGCGTTAAAATGTGCTGCCACTTCTGCCTTGGCAGTATAATCCCTGTTCACGCAGCAATTATACTGCCTCCCTACATTGCACCGGAGCAGTCAATTTCGTCCTCTGAGCAGAGTGAGTACTCACCTCAATACAACACAGATGCTCCCGTTTTAGTCTTGTATTCAAACCTGAATCCGATCAGCAGAATCACACCGCTTGTTAAAAAGTGAAGACAATGGATGGATAGTGACTCTGTCCTGCCAGGCGTTCTGTCTGACTGCCATGAAAGCGCACAAGCTATGTTGTACAACTCAGCTAATTTACATAGCCCCCGGGCAGCATGAGCCACTGAACGTTTTCCACCTTTAAAAGTATACAGTGAAGATAAGCTTACATAATGATTACGCTCATGGCTTCATTTCATCTGAAGCAAGAAGTAACACTCGCGAGTGACGCAACATGCAGAACTGACTTATTGTCGTCAAATATCTTAAGATATTCGCACGCTGGTAAAACTTTGCAGTGGATCTCATTCAGTGGTACTGGCGGCCACTGTAGATGAGGCTACTTTTCGCCATCATTCAGCCACAGCGAAATGAGTCCACGGTAAAAATTCTCCACGCAAATATCTGCCTGCACGGGTAAAGACTCGCCCCGCAACTGTAAAAGCAACCAGGTCGGTGACAGCTGCAAGCTCTGCTGCGGAGTAACTAAATACTCATGCTGCTTAAGGGAAAAGAGATTGCGCAAGGCCCCCCCGGCAGTAGGAAATTTGACGCCAAAACGCCATTCTGCTTCCAGGATCAGTTCCTCAATATCCTCACCACAGAATCCGAGCTCTGAAACAAGCCGTGTTTCCGCCGTAATAAAAGCAGGGCAACTGTCGCTGCAACTACGGATAAGATGGATAACCTCCGCGAGAGAGGGAGGCAAACTATGCATGCCCCCTCCCCTCATTTTCTGTTGTTTATTCACTCCCGGGGCCCGGGAGCCTGCGCTATTTAGGCTAAACGGGTCGGCAAGTGTCAGGATGAATGAAGGGTACATGAATTCCTCTTTACATGTTGATGTCATGGCAGATTCATTTCCGGCCACCATCTATATAGAATTATTACTGATATAATCCCGTATATTATGTGCACTAAAACCAGCCCGCACTGGCAGCGCCCGTAATGCCCATAATAAAGAGACGAACAACGCAGGCGCTGCAGAACGCACGGAAGGGGCTGAGACAGGTAGCGGTGATGCGTTACCGTGCTCATCGCCCATGAATCTTATGTTATGATACATATCCGCTTTTGATGCTGACATCCATCTGCGGGCGCGGTGCAGGAATGGCGCTTTCGTCAAGCCCGCGCTTGATGGCTTCCGTCAGGTCAAACCAGACGTCCCAGTAAAGGGCAGTATCTGTCCAGCAGCGCACAACGAAGTTCAGGGCCGGCGGAGCTATCTCATTCAGTCGTACCGTGATGCCATTTTCCTGAATAATGCGGGTATCGGCCATAACGACATCACTCAGCACGTGCTTCACCAGCTCAATATTGGCAGACCAGGCAACGGATACGGTGATATCCACCCTGCGCTGCGGCTCGCGCGAGAAGTTGATGATGTCCCCAGCGATAATTTTGCCGTTCGGCACGATAATGATTTTGTTGTCGGGCGTGCGCAGGGTAGTGGAAAAGATATTCACCCGGTCAACTGTTCCGGCCACCCCGCCCACATCAACAAACTCACCTGCACGCAGAGGACGCAGTGACACCAGCAGCACACCGGCCGCAAAGTTTGACAGCGAACCCTGCAGGGCAAGCCCCACAGCCAGACCAGCGGCCCCCATAACAGCAATGACCGACGTGGTCTGTACACCCAGACAGCCGAGTACGGCAATACCCGTGAAGGCCACAATGGTATAGCGGACCATAACAGCAAGAAAGCCCGATACCGTCAGGTCAATGCCGCGGCGTGATAGTACACGGTCCAGCGTAGCGCTGATAATGCGGGCTAATATTAGTCCGGTTATCAACAGTACTGCGGCCGAAATAAAATTGACCGCGTATTCGGTTAATAAACTTTGATTTTTCACAAGCCACTTAGCGGCCCTGCTTGCTTCATCTGAAATATTAATTTCTTTCATGTGTTTCTCCATTTGAAATTCCACCCTGACGGGCGCTTGTTGAAAATAAGTTCAAGTGGCTACATTCCCGTTCGCTGGAATAGCAAACCACATATATCATCCATAAAAAGAGGTAAATATGACAAAGGTAGCAAGAAGTAACGCACTTAATATCCACGAAAGTAAATCTCGTATCCTTACCCCGGAAAACATTTTTTTATTTTACAATGACTACACCGCTCGGCATTCGTTGCCATAAACGCTCTGCGATGAGTGCATTGGTTGACGATTTCTGTATGCATATGGCTCTCCACATTTATAAAAAACTTATAGCAGAACTTCTTTATTTATTTGGTTTCGCACTTTTATATTATCTCTGCATCCACATGCCGCACCTGACTATTCTGAATGATAGTTGGTATCAGGGGTGAGCTAAAATTAACGATGAATATTATTATTCCGTTATCACTGGTTTGCATTGCTCAATATTTAGCGGCAGCCATGTGGCTTTTTTCATTTAATCCAGTGCCAGGTGCGTATTACCATGAAAAACGCCGGTTGTTCAGTGAACCAGCCAAATGTTATTACCCAATCTCGATGGATGTTATTAGGTGATCTCTCTGACTGGTAATACACACCAGGTTGGTGGTCAGCATGCAAAGACTGCCGGCCTGCAATTTAAGACGCGCAAGAATGGCAGAAAACGCCTGCGTGTCAGCGTCCACCATATGCAGGATAACGTGATATTGCCCCGCTGTACCGTAGATAGGGACAGCGTCAGGTATCGAGGCGAAGGCTTGGTGCCATCACCAGGGCAAGATTACGAAAGCCCGCATCCTGCAAGGACTGACGCGAGGTAGTTTCTGTCCATCGCGGCTTTTCGCATCTTTCTTCTCAATCCTGCTTTGAACTCTTTGTGGTTGGTCAGAATATTTACAGCTACATGTCTTATTCCCGAGAATAATTCAGCTGCATTCCCTCTTCTTATTCTGCAGTCGTCCTCATTCATTGCTACATCCAGACGCCAGTGTAATTTGTTTTCTACGCACCAGTGATTTCTCATTGCTGTCGCAAAATTCTCTGCCGTTAAATCCGCTGAGCTTATATAATATCGAATCTGCATTTCAGGTTCTTTTTGTTTTTCTTTTATTTCTGACCGAAATGAAACCGCCACACATAACTTCCGCAAACCTTTCCATGCAAATGTAAAATCAATCAGCTCGTCAGGTACATCACTGACAATATGGAGTCGTATTTCTTCTCTGCCATGGCTTTTTTCTGATGTTGTATAACTGTCATATTTGGGGTTATTTATTTCTTTTAAAGGAAAATGCTCTTCAAATGCTTTATTCAGTTTCCTCTGATTTCCTTTAACTGAAAATAAATAATCACCTTCCTGATTACGTATTTTTTCTGCTATATCTTTTTGGCATCCCATAGCGTCTGTTGTGATCAACTTTCCTTTGATATCCAGCATGTTAACCAGCTCAGGAATGGCTGTTATCTCGTTGGATTTCTCATCAACTTTTATCTGTCCCAGCACGAGGCTGTTCATCGTAGAAAAAGCACTGATAACATGAATGGCACCCCGGCGGCGACTCCTGTCATAAGAACCACGAAGCGTCTTTCCATCAATAGCAATAATATCGCCATCATCTGAAGAATGACAATCGCGCATCCAGTTTATGAAACACTCATGAAATTTATTAGGATTAATGCAGGACACCACTCTGGCAATGGTATCATGGACCGGAATACCATTTTCAAAGTCACCATATCCCTTTAAAAAATCAATGTGAGCCTCCCCGAAATCCTGAATGTCCTCCCATCCTTCTGCGCCAGAAATAACAGCACATATCGTCAAAAGTAGAATGTCGGATAATTTATGATCCACTTTCCAGGATTGTCTGTAGTCAGGGATTATCGTGATATGAGCCATTAATTTCTCAAGTTCCATTCTTATTGTCCTTAATATTATTAATGGGTTATTTGATCACATAAGGAGATTAAAAACCAGGATTGCACATCATTTTACTGCATCTTTAATGAACAAAAAATGCACATATTTTAGTTCAAAAAATGTACTTTCGTGATCTTTCCCTGGCCCGCTCCGGCAAAATCTATGCGCGGACGCAGAGCTGGAGAAGAAAGAGCGCCCCTTCAATAGCCACGGCACAGTAAGGATTAAGGTGAAATAACGGGATAGCTGGATTGCCCATTTAATCTATTAATAACTTTCAGGTACGCTACCGCCCCTCGCTGTTTACCTTCAAGGTGACCAGAACGCACACGGTCAGGCTGCCAGTTTGTTGGTTTCTTTAGCTGAACTCACGCCACGGAAGGCGTTCAGCAAAGAAAAGTAGACAGAAAAAACCATCCCGCTTGCCACTAACATGAACATACGTTAGGGGCAGCATTCAGAATGAATTATGTTGCAGTCCTCATGGTGAAGGGGAAACTTTATGTAAGACTATTTTTGTATCAGTGCAATGCGTTAGCATGGCCGTTGTCTCATGACATGCACGCTTTCAACTGAACAATTAGACGCATTACCTATCCCGGCTCAGTATCGCTAATGCCGCAGAAGGCTGACGTGAAATGCCCTTCGCTGCTTTGACCCGCCTGGGTGCTCTCGACTAACGTATTTATCGAAAGCAGCAGTTACGCCAGCACACTGTTTATATTAATTTCAATTATCGTCACTTTTTGGGGCCCGTGAATCGTTACTGCCAGTGAAATCACCGGTGAGCATCAGTTTTAAGAGCTCACTGATTTGCCAGAGAGAGAATTAAGAAGCAAATTTGAACGGAACTTTTCTATCTTTTACTGAAAAAATGACTCATTTAATCTCCGGCATTTCAGGGAAAAGGTAAACGTGAAGCATGCAGGTCAACGGTGAGTAACGTGATATATCGAAGTCTTTGAAAATATATAGGTATAATATACAGCCACGATGCAGGGTGCTATAATTAAGAACCTTTATTATTACGCATTGCATTCTATCAAAATGGTTATTTGCTTTTTTGCATGAATGGCATTCGTTGCCTTCTGATTAGATTCCTCTTTTTGCCTATGCCACCTCAGGAGGGGCGTTAAAATGAGTTTCCACAGGAAGCAACGAAGTCGCCGTCAGCGATGCGCACCGGTCAGGTATGCACTGACAGGGGAAAGATGATTGCAGGACATCTGAGGTGCCATCTGTTGATGTTGGCGCCAGTAATATATGACGGTAATTCGCCATTAGTATGGTCCGCCCCACCCGGCATGTTGTTTCCTTGAGGTTGTCACACCAGAAAGGACATCAACATGCTGAGCAGAGAGGTTTTACATGATAAAGCGCAGATGCTCCAGCAGGGTGGGTACATTGTCGATATTGGGAGTCAGGTTGGTTGCGCTGAGCGGACTTTCAGGCGCTATCTCAAAGACCCTGAACCGCCAGCAAGAAAGACTCGCCACAAAATGGTTCAGCTGAAACGATAGATTACATCGACATGCGTCAGGCAGAGGATGTCCGGGAGAGTGAAGTCATCCTCGCGGAAATAAAGGTAATGGGATATATGGGCGGACGTTACATTCTGCGTTACTACATCCAGCCCAAACGTAAAATTCGACCATCAAAAAGAACGGTTCGCTTCGAAAATCAGCCAGGGGACCAGCTCCTGCACGACCGGGGCGAAGTCGATGCAGAGGTTGCCGGGCAGCGGTATAAAGTTAACTTCGCGGTTAATACGCCGGGGGTTCTCCCGACGCTTCCATGTCTTCCCCGCGCCAAAGCAGGATGCAGAACACACCTGTGAGTCGCTGGTTCGCGCCTTCCCGAACTTCGGTGACGGTGTGAAAACGGTTCTGGTTGATAACCAGAAGGCGGCGGTGCTAAAAAATAACAACGGAAAGGTGGTATTCGACTCCGGGTTCCTGTTGCTTGCCGACCACTATGACTTCCTGCCACGGGCCTGACGTCCGCGCAGGGCCAAAACCAAAAAAACCTCTTCGTCCGATACAGCAGGTTCGACAGCTTCACCCATATAAACCCGCAGCTGGAGCATTGGATAGCCGATGTTACTGATAAACGTGAGCTTCGTCAGTTCAGACAAACACCAGAGCAGCGCTTCGCGCAGGAGAATCTGCAGCCGTTACCCGATACCTGCTACTTCGACATCCGCCATGTGTCCTGGGACAGCTATATAGAGGTTGGCGGCAATCGTTACAGTGTTACCGAAATGCTGTGCGGTCAGCCGGTCTCGATACGTATATTGCTGGATGATGAGCTGAGGATTTACAGTAATAAGCAGCAGGTGGCATCAGATCGACTTTGTTTAGCATCGTCCACTGAGTGCCTGAGAGGCCCCTCTTGCCCTTGCCAGTGCGCTCAGCGGGGGAACCTGAAAAAGAGGGTGGCGCTACGGCTTCCACCGCCTGACTTTAAAGATGTTTTTGATTTTTAGTTGCCGTAACGCCATGCTACTGATTGTGCTTAATTTATAATGAGATGTAAATAATCCTGAAGCAAAAAAAATCCCATACCTCGTGGTGATTTAACCCTTATCTGAGCGATAATAGTAAAATTAACCCCTAATTTGGTGTGTTTTTTTTACACTCATTAATGATTATTAATGACATTGATTTTGTTTGTTATTTGATTTATTTAATTTACCGTTAATTGATTCGGTATTCATTCCCTGACATGTTGCGCACTTACGTTACAGCAATCTATTACTGCACGCCGGGATGGATTAAAACATCATCTTCACTTTCCCGACGTGTATATCAACAGGGAATGCTGTGCTTGATGAAAAGCAGAGGACGACAAACCAGAATGAAGCCATACAGCGAATTCAGCCACCTGGCAGAGCGTGCGGTCAAAACGGAACAGATGGGTAACTATGCAGATGCCGCGCGTTTTTGGCACGATGCTTCAATGGCTGCCAGGGTAAGGGCTAATC
Source organism: Lelliottia sp. SL45 (assembly GCF_026672535.1). Taxonomy (NCBI): domain Bacteria; kingdom Pseudomonadati; phylum Pseudomonadota; class Gammaproteobacteria; order Enterobacterales; family Enterobacteriaceae; genus Lelliottia; species Lelliottia sp. SL45. The sequence goes on along the minus strand of NZ_JAPPRH010000009.1, from coordinate 66,235 downwards.
TGGAGTGGGCTCAGGCAAGAAAGGCATACTGCGAACAGCGCTGTGTTCGCGGTTATAACTTCAAACAATCTGAACAGTGAAACAGATACTGCAGATGAGGTGCAGGGTGCTAAAGAGCAACCCATAGAGCAAATTTTAACATCCATTCCGCTTGCAGCTTGCATCGTCTGGCTCAGACGAGTTCAGAATGTGCGGTGTAAGCATTCCTTAACGTCGTCGACAGTTACTCCCCTGCGTGGAATGCAGAGAGCGCAAGGGGGTTCGTCTAAAATTGGCTATATGACAGATTTTTATAATGAAGCAGACTAAAACGCCCCCGAAAAGTTCGGCGCAAAATAACGCTTCTAATTTTCATCTGGTATAACGCACCTTATTCACCTGTAGCCATACAGGGGGGGGCTACGCCCCTATTGATTAGAGCAAACCTCATGTCTGTGGGATGCAGCTTGATTCTGAAAGTCTGATATTTTTATCCCCCACTCTTATTGAGTGATGGATATTTTGTCGAATACGCCAGATATACCTCCAGACTGCATCCCCCTATCGTGTAAGCATCCCTGCAAATCAGACCATTCACTTTTAGAGATCTTCCGACATACTGATTAGTAAGCGTACAGCGAGGGCCGTATTGACGGGGATGTGTTATTCAGTTACCAGCGCTATGCGCCAGGGAAGCAGTTCGCTGACCCGGTTGACCGGCCAGTCTGCGATGACGCCAAGCACATGGCGAAGGTAGCTTTCTGGATCCACCCCGTTCAGTTTGCACGTCCCGATCAGGCTGTACAGCAGCGCTCCCCGCTCACCACCATGGTCAGAGCCGAAGAACAGGAAGTTTTTACGACCCAGACTGACCGTCCGCAGGGCATTTTCAGCGATATTATTGTCTGCTTCGGCCCAGCCATCGTCCGCATAGTACGTCAGTGCCTGCCACTGCTTAAGTGCGTACGCGAACGCTTTCGCCAGCTCTGAGTGTCGCGACAGCGGTTTCGTTTTTCGCTGACGTTCAGTAAGCCGCTGCTCCGCAGGCATTCCCCTTATATCCGCCTCTATGGCGTACAGCTCGCCGATACGTTTCAGGGCGTCTTCCGTCAGCGCTGACGGGGTGCGGACGTGCACATCGTGGATCTTTCGGCGGGGATTAGCCCAGCAGGCAGCTTCCGTTATCCGGCCATTTCGGTACAGCTCGTTGAACCCGGCGTACGCATCCGCCTGCAGCACACCGCTGAAGCCGGCAAGATGGGTCTGCGGATGGATGCCTTTTCTGTCCGGGCTGTAGGCGAACCAGACCGCCGGCGCCAGCGCTGACCCTGCGTTGCGGTCGTCACGAACATACGTCCACAACCGTCCTGTCTTCGTCTTCTTATTGCCCGGCAACAACACCTGGACCGGGGTGTCATCCGCATGGTGTTTGCCGTCGGTCAGGACATAGCCCTGAAGCGCCTCTTCCAGCGGGGACAGCAGCCGGCAACATGCATCCACACAGCCCGACAGCAGTGAGCGGCTCAGCTCCACACCCTGCCGGCCGTATATCTCTGACTGGCGATATAGCGGCGTGTGCTCTGCATACTTCGAAGTCAGCACGCGGGCCAGCAGCCCCGGTCCGGCGATCCCCCGCTCGATGGGCCGCGAAGGCGCAGGGGCCTGCACGATGGCATCGCACTGAGTACAGGCATGTTTTTCCCGCACCGTCCGGATAACCCGGAAGGCGCTGCGCATCAGCTCCAGCTGTTCGGCGGTATTTTCGCCCAGATAACTCAGCGAACCGCCGCAGTCCGGGCAGCACGACTCCGCAGGCAGTAGTCGCTTTTCGTCACGGGGGAGTGATTCGGGGAACGGTTTACGTGTACGGGTCTGACGCAGCGGGCGCTGTACTGCCGGGTCATCCACCCGACCGGTCAGCGTATCGCTCTCTTTCTGCAGCCGGTTCAGATCGGCTTCCATCTGTGCGATACGGCGGGATACCTTTTCGGAACGACTGCCGAAGTTCATCCGACGCATCTTGTCCAGTTGCGCCTGCAGGTGGTCTATTTCGCGTTCACGATCGGCCAGTTTTTCCAGCAGAGCACGGTTCAGCGCTTCCTGTTCGGCCAGGCGCTGTTTCAGTAGAAGGATGTCGTCAGGAGAGGTGTCGTTCATAAGCCCGCATTTTACCAGGCTTATTCAGTGACAACCAGGATAAAGAGATTTACAGCATGGTCAGGGAGGTCAGCAACCGTTTAGGCTGACGCCAGTCGATACCTTCCAGCAGCATCGCCAGCTGCGCTGGCGTCAGGAACACTTTGCCATCACGGGCTGACGGCCAGGCGAAGCGGCCGCGCTCCAGCCGTTTGGTCAGCAGACACAGCCCGTCACCGGTAGACCACAGCAGTTTGACCTGGCTGCCGCTGCGGCCCCGGAAGATGAAGACGTGGCCCGACATCGGATCATCTTTCAGCGCTGTCTGCACCTTTGCGGCGAGGCCGTTGAAGCCGTTTCGCATATCGGTGATACCGGCGACCAACCAGATCTTGGTTCCTGATGGTAGTGGGATCACCGTTTGAGCTCCTGTATCAGCAGGTTCAAAATAGTTTCGCTGATGGCTCCATTCAGACGGAGTGAACCGTGCCGAAACGTCACTTCACAGCTGATATTGAGTGATTCAGGTACCGCCGTTACAGGCTGTGACCGGGTGGACATTGCAGGGACATCTTCAGCATCAAGCGTTATCGGCAGCAGCTCAGGCACGCGATTCTCTGTTGTTGCAGGAGGTCGGAGTTTTCCTTCACGCCAGTACTGGCGCCACTTGAACAGCAGGTTGTCGTTGATCCCATGCTCACGTGCGAGTTGTGCTACGGAGATCTCTGGTCGGTGTGAGAGTTCAACCATTTTGATTTTGAACTCAACGGGATAATTAGGGCTTTTTTTACGCACTGTGGTTAATGATTTCATGGATAGTGTCCGCCATATTTAGTGTCCACTATCCTCTCAGGAATTTCAGGATCTACCAGACGGTGCTGGGACGACGCTTACAAACAAACCTGACCTGTTATCAACGCTGGAACATGAAAACGTTCGCGGCAGCAAATACTACCACTGATACGGAAGCCAATAATGAACCATCTTTATGAACAACTGACGGAACTGAAACTCACCGGCTTCCGGGATGCACTAAAAAACCAGATCGCGCAACCTGGCGCATACCAGGAGCTGGGGTTCGAGGAACGTCTGTCGTTACTGGCTTCAGAGGAACTGACCTGTCGCGAAAACAGGAAAGCAGAGCGCCTGGTGAAACAGGCGCGGTTCAGGCTCAGCGCCGAGTTATCAAAACTGGATTACCGTAGCAGCAGAGGCCTGGATAAGGCTCTCATCCGTTCACTCGGTCAGGGAAACTGGCTGAACCTGAAACAAAACCTGTTGCTGACGGGGGCGACAGGCAGTGGCAAAACGTATCTGGCCTGCGCGCTCGGTCATAATGCCTGCCGACAAGGATATAAGGTCTATTACTATCGTTTGAAAGCACTGATGGATCTGTGTTACCAGGGGCATGCGGACGGACGATACAGCAAACTACTGACAAAACTGAATCACAGCGATCTGCTGCTTCTGGACGACTAGGGGCTGGAGCACCTGTCGTCAGAACAACGCAGCGACCTCCTGGAAATAGTGGATCTGATGTACCAGCGAGGCTCAATCATCGTCGTGAGCCAGTTGCCGGTGGAAAGCTGGTACAAGATGATCGGGGACTCAACGCATGCTGATGCGATCCTGGATCGCCTGGTTCACGGGAGTATCAAGATAGAACTTAAAGGGGAATCAATGCGAAAAATGCAAACCACGTTGACCGAAGGAGATCAGTGAAGTTAATGTAAAAATGGTTCTGTGAAAGTGACACGAACCGATCTCCATCAATGTTACTCACCGATCTCCTTCATGGTAATACGCAGCGTCCACAGGTGGCTGTCCCTCTGTGCGACGTTGCTTGCGCAGGAGACCCCACACGCGTCGATAACCATAACTCGGCATGTCGCTGATAAAATCGTTGTAGTGCTTTGAGAGACCGGTTAGTGATAAGCTTTCGCAGGCGAAGCATCTTCGTATCAAAAATAATCTATTGAAAATACTGAAGTTGCAGTAAAGCTACCGGCTTGAGGGGGGAACTGCGGTCCTTGTCCGACGAGACCTGCAGAAAAGGTAAATACGGTAATGCCCCCAACCTGGCCTTCTGGAACGCCCGGGACCAATTCCACGGGTTTTGACGCTGTTCCTGTGTTTAGCCTGCTGCCGTCAGCGTCGTAAAGCACAACGCTTGCTCCCTTTGCTGTTCCGACGATGCCTATTGTTCCCGCTTCTCCGGTAAGTGCATCTCCTGTGAACGTTACAACTCCGTTACTAAATCCTGCGCATTTTTCAACATTGATGGTGAAGATTACTGGAGTGGTCATACCAGTATTGTTGTTCTTCCTTATGTCGGAAATGTCAATACTGCCCAGATTGATTGTTTGATCGACAGAACCCGTTGAAATTGTGCAGCTTGGTGAAACTACCTTGCCTGAAAAATATATATTAGCTATATTCCCGGCTAGCACATTAATCGAGTATAGAGCACTTAATACAATGGCGTGCAAGGTGTGTTTATGCATGAAATTACCTGCGATTGCTGTGTAAACCCTTGATAGTGTTGTCTCAGAGCGGTTGATTATCATACTGCACCTAACAAAATTAGAACTGATAAAATAATTATCGAATAATTCGCACTGCAGTATGATTAGACTTCTGCAGGATTATTTGCATCAATGAGTAGCAAAGAAGTAATATAATCAATCTTATACTATCAGTCCTTTGATGTGCGTGCCGATATGATAATGAACATCTTTACGATCTTTTATGTACATTTATTCATGTAGTCGCTTGGGGGGGCATTTACAGGTGCGTCTTAGAACCTGCCCCGGAGAGATTGTCAGAATGCCGTGAATGATAATTTCTGAAGGTGAAAATATGACAGGCAGAAGATGGCTGATCAGCAATGAACTCTGGAATAAGTGGCACCACTTATCCCTTAGCGCAAACCCAGTCACCCGCCCGACACTCATCGTAAACGTAAGGTGTATTCGAACATTTCTGGCAGTGGTCTGCAAGCATCTTGACAGCATTGACTGGTCCCGGTTGTCGATTGACGGTTGCATCACAAAATCGGCGCTCTCGGGAACCCAAAAACAGGCCGCAATCCCATGGTGAACCCAGCCGTAAAGCGCAGCTTGATTACGGAAGCCTACGGGCTTTCTCTGTCGCTGGGTATCGTAGCAGCGAACACGCACGACAAAGTGGTTGCGGATGCAATCGATGTCCTTCAGACGAGGCATCCGGGACAAAAAATCATGCACTGGCCGTACAACAGTTACGATGCAGGCTGGCTAAAACATATCTAAAGAGTAGCCACTACGAGCCACATATTCAGTCTCGTGAAGAGACGTCAGATTCCAGTAAAAACGCTTACCTCAAAGGCCATCATTGGGGCGTCGGAGAGGACTCATCGCTGAATTAATCGCCCTGCCGCGATGGAGAAAGAAGCCCGAAAATCACGAGGCCATGTTGCATGTTGCGTGTGGTGGAAATAAGGTCATGTTGAGACAAGCTCTTAGAGTAACACCGTATAAATAATGATAGTCGCAGTGAGGAGGGGTATAAAAACATCGAGTGATGTCTACATTCAAAAAATTGTATTTAATTTTTTACAATAAAAAATAGTTTTCTTGCCTGAGTGTGGTTTCAGTTAGATAACCAGACTATTTAGATTTATCTAAATAGTCTGGAAGTCATCAATCATAAGTGAGTTCAAAACTTGCCGTTGCAGTGAAATCACCTGCTGAAAGCAGTGTGCTCGAACCATCACCTACAACTGCTGCTGAATAGGCCAGAGTATTGGAACCAAGGATCAGAGGCTTGGGTTTTGAGGGGGCGCCTAAAATTAACGGTGAGCTGTCTTCGTTGTACAGGGCAACACTTGCACCTTTTGCCGAACCTGTAATGCCCAGTAGTCCTGGTGTATCACCTTCAGGGCCACTGAATGTTGCTGTCACTGTGTTCAATGCGGGGGCCGGAGCAAGAGAGCAGTCTTCGAGCTGAATGGTGAACTCTACAGGTGTGGAAATTCCGTTATTACTTGTACCATTCGCCAGTTTTGCGAGAGAAATTTGCCCCAGATCAATTGTTTGATCCACAGAGTCAGGTGTTATTGAACATGGAGCATCGATAACAGTGCCTGTGAAGGTAACGTTCCCTGCCCCCTGACCTGCAGCAAAACAAACGCTGGAGGATACAGATAATGTGAGTGCTATAATTGATTTTTTCAATTTAAATCCCCAACGTAAGCTTTATAATCACACACTATACATAAAACATGACGACAAAAATTGCTTTAAAATACACTTTGACGCTATTATTTTTGCCCCAGCCAGTACTGAGTCTTTCTTCAATCACAGTCAATGCTTTTCATGATAACAAAATTAATAGCCTTTATGCACTAAAGCCTAATTTTTACTACAAACTCATCGAATTCATCACATGCTTATAAATTCAGCCAGCAACAATGCATAACGTTTCATATTTGCTGGCTATGAAAAATTCAAATCAAATCCTCAATTACCGCTTTTTTTAGGAGTCATTCTCATAACGACAACATAAAAAACAGGTACAAAATAAATGGCCAGCAGCGTTGCAGCAATCATGCCCCCCATGACCCCGCTACCGACTGCATTCTGGGCACCACTACCCGCCCCCGAATTTATAACCAGGGGTAATACCCCCAGAATGAATGCAAGGGAAGTCATCAGAATTGGCCTGAACCGCATACGCGCAGCTTCAAGCGTTGCTTGCAGGATAGGGAGATTGTCTTTCTCAGTCAGGTGTCGCGCGAACTCTACGATCATTATAGCATTTTTGGCAGAAAGCCCTATTGTGGTAAGTAACCCAACCTGGAAATAGACGTCATTCTTCATACTGAATATTGTTGCTGCAATGAGTGCACCTGAAACGCCCAGCGGTACAACCAGCATGACTGCGACGGGAACTGCCCAACTCTCATAGAGAGCAGCAAGACACAGAAAAACCACAAAAAGCGATATTGCATACAGAGCAGGTGCCTGCTTTCCTGATAGCTGTTGCTGGTAAGATAGCCCAGTCCACTGATAACCGAAACCTGGAGGTAACTTCTCAGCAAGCTTTTCCATCAATTTCATTGATAACCCTGAGCTTTTCCCGTGAGTGGGTTCGCCCAGTATCTCGATTGAAGGACGTCCGTTGTAGTGCTCTATTCTCGATGGCCCTGATACCCAGCTTGATCCCGAAAATGCAGAAAAAGGCACCATTTGATTATTATCTGCTTTAACGTACCAGTTGTTTATATCCTCAGGCAGCATCCTGAATTTCTGGTCCGCCTGCACGTAGACCTTTTTCACGCGACCACGGTCTATAAAATCATTCACATAAGTGCCACCTAGAGCTGTAGAAATGGTTCTGTTAATGACATCAATACTCACGCCAAGTGCTTCTGCTTTTTGCTGATCTATCTCTAATTTGAACTGAGCAGAATCCTCCATGCCATTTGGTCTTACTTTCGTGACGAGGTGTGGAAACTTTTGCGCCATGAAAAGTATCTGATTACGTGCATTTATCAGTTCAATACGTCCGTTATTTCCTTTATCGATAAGTTCAAAATCAAAACCTGTGGCAGAGCCGAGTTCTGGGATTGCAGGTAGGTTGAAAGCAAAGGCAATACCATCAGACACTTTGCGTGTGAAACTCTTGTTCGCACGCTCAATTATCGCATCAACTCTGTTTTCTGCTGTGCGCCTCAGTTTCCAGTCCTTCAGGCTGACAAACGCGATTCCGTTTTGCTGGCCGTTGCCGTTTAGTCCGAAACCGGCTACCGTGAAAACTGACTTTACATTCTTCGCTTCATCGTGAAGATAATAATCAGTCACGCTATCAAGGGTTTTCTGAGTTCTCGACTGAGTTGCACCTGAAGGAAGCTGAACTAAATTCATAAAAACGCCCTGATCTTCATCAGGGAGAAATGATGCAGGCAAAACAATAAACATGCAGCAAATCCCGACTAAGATTGCAAAATATATTGCCATAACGCGTCCTGTACATTTCAGTATCCTGCGTAACGCACTCTGATAATGAGAAGTACTGGCATCAAAAATTTTGTTAAACTTTCTGAGCACTACAGACTCATTTTTATGAACTGTGGGTTTCAGGATCGTACTGCAAAGTGCGGGCGTCAGAATCATTGCTGTCAATACTGACAGTACCATTGCTGAAACAATGGTGACTGAAAACTGCTGATAGATTATGCCTGAGGAACCGCTGAAAAAGGCCATAGGCACAAAGACAGCAGACAGTACAACCGTAATACCGAGTAAGGCCCCCTGGATCTGTTGCATCGACTTACGCGTTGCATCTTTTGGAGATAACCCCTCTTCCGCCATCACCCGTTCTACGTTTTCGACAACAACAATTGCATCATCAACCAGCAGACCAATAGCGAGTATCATGCCAAACATCGTCAGCGTGTTCACCGAAAAACCGAAGACGGCCAGGATACCAAAAGTGCCCAGCAGTACCACAGGTACTGCTATTGTCGGGATCAGCGTTGCACGCAGGTTTTGTAAAAACATGAACATGACAATAAACACAAGAAAAATCGCTTCAATGAGCGTCTTCATCACTTCATGAATAGAAATTTCTACAAATGGCGTTGTGTCATATGGATAAACAATATCGATACCCGCCGGAAAAAATGGTTTTAGTGCTGAAAGCTCATTTTTCAGGGCGCTGGCCGTGTCAAGTGCATTTGCACCCGGTGAAAGTTTGATCCCAAGCCCTGTGGCGGGACGTCCATTGTATCGCGCGCTTGTACTGTAACTTTCACTTCCCAGTTCTACGTTGGCGACATTGCGTAAGCGAATGTGTGAACCATCAGAATTTACTCGCAGAATAATATTACTAAACTCTTCAGGTGTACTCAGCCGCGTCTGGGCAATAATTGAAGCATTCATAAACTGACTTTCCGGCGCAGGCTGAGCACCCAGCTGTCCGCCGGTAATCTGGCTATTTTGGGATTTTATCGCCAGCACAACATCCTCAGCGGTCATGCTGTAGCTGTTCAGCTTGTGCGGATCCAGCCAAATACGCATGGCATATTGAGAGCCGAATAACTGCACCTGTCCTACACCCTGTACGCGGCTTAACGTGTCCATAATACTGGACGAAACATAATCAGCGATGTCTGACTGAGTAAGTTTACTCCCCTCTGCGGCAGTAAACCCCACTACCATCAGAAATGCAGAACTTGCTTTCTGGACATTAATACCGATGCTCTGTACAGCTTGTGGAAGCAAGGGAATGGCAAGCTGTAGTTTATTCTGTACCTGAACCTGCGCAATGTCTGGGTCTGTACCGCTTTCAAAAGTTACTGTTATGACGGCATTTCCCATCGCATCACTTGTAGAAGAAAAATACATTACACCGTCAAGGCCGTTGATTTTCTGCTCTATAATCTGGGTCACCGTGTCTTCAACGGTTTTTGCATCCGCGCCCGGATAAGTGGCGCTGATTTGCACTGCGGGAGGTGCTATATCAGGATACTGTGCAACCGGCAGTGAAAGAATAGCAATAACGCCTGAGAGCATGACCATGATAGCAATAACCCAGGCAAATATCGGGCGCTGTATGAAGAATTGAGACATTGCTTAGTCCTTACTGCCGTTAGTGAGTCGAGAAAGATGCATATTTTCGCTCGCGAAAACCGGCATACCAGGACGTAATTTCAAGTGACCAGTGACAATTACTTTGTCACCAGATTTCAGACCAGAGGTGACGCGCCAGAGGTCTTTTGTTGCCTCAGCGACAGCGATCATCCTGATTTGTGCCCGGTTTCTACTGTCAACAACCATGACTTTTGCATTGCCTTCGGGGGTTCGTGAGACAGCCTGATGAGGGACAAAAAGAACTTTTTGACGGATGCCGTGCGTCAGACGCGCACGAACAAACATTCCGGGAAGGAGTGTGTGTTCAGAATTAGGACAGACTGCACGCAAAACGACCCCGGAAGTCGTTTTGTCAACAGTGGCATCAGAAAAAGAAATATCACATTTATTTGCATAAACATGACCATCATCAAACTCGAGCATGATGCCTGACTTTGCATCATCGCGAACAATACCCCCATTCTTAACTTCCTGTTGTAAATGCAGATAATCGTCAACAGGCCAGCTCAGTTCAACTAAAACCGGGTCAAGTTGCTGCACTGTTGTCAGTATTTCTAACTGGCCACTGGAAACGAGAGCGCCTTCAGAGAAAAACGACTTGCCAGTAACGCCTGAGATCGGGGCTCTGACCACCGTCCGTGAAAGGTTTATTTTGGCTCTATCGACCAAAGCACCTACTGAAACAATCTGAGCATTAGCATAATCAACATTGGTGACGGCAGTATCGTAATCCTGCCTGCTGACATAGTGATTCTCTACCAACTGATCAAAACGATGCTTTATTACGCGTGCAGAATGTAATGCAGCAGTGGCTTTGTCGAACTCAGCAAGGGCTTGCGCGAGTGAGGCCTTATAGACCGCCGGTTCTATTTGAAAGAGCGCATCGCCTTCCTTTACCCGGCTCCCCTCCGTGAACAGACGCCGTTGAATAATGCCATCGACTTGTGGTCGAACTTCCGCGATACGTGAAGCCTGTATACGTCCTGACAGGAGGCTTATTACCGACATTTGACGTTGCTGTAGCGTAACCACACTGACAGCATGAGGTGCAACAACGGTTGGTACTGATTCACGTTCGCAGGATGATATAAGCGTTAACGACTGAAGCAGAATCGCGGCTGCAATGATACGATGACGACTTGATTTCATGATTTTTCTCGCAATATCAGTTGCTTTAAAAAGTTATTATGTGCGCCATACGAACATTTCTGACATTTAACCTGAGTGTGCCAGAGCACACATTGTGAAAAATGAGAATGGGCCAGGATGCGTGGCAAAGAGTTAATTTTTCTGTAATCGACTAGAAATTATGCAGAAGATTGCTCGATTTATATATTTTAATTTATTTAAAATATATAATAGTGTATGAGGCTGCACTTTAGACCTTTAAAAAGAACGGGAAAAGAGCGTGGTGGCATTAAATTGAGCATGCAAGGTGTCATTTATGCGCATCGCTGGCATTTTCGTGTTAACATTTAACTGAATGCACATCATCAAGAATTTATTTTTTTCTGACAATTTTTGCTAACTGACAGTAATGGCAGGGCAAGATTACGAAAGCCCGCATCCTGCAAGGACTGACGCGAGGTAGTTTCTGTCCATCGCGGCTTTTCGCATCTTTCTTCTCAATCCTGCTTTGAACTCTTTGTGGTTGGTCAGAATATTTACAGCTACATGTCTTATTCCCGAGAATAATTCAGCTGCATTCCCTCTTCTTATTCTGCAGTCGTCCTCATTCATTGCTACATCCAGACGCCAGTGTAATTTGTTTTCTACGCACCAGTGATTTCTCATTGCTGTCGCAAAATTCTCTGCCGTTAAATCCGCTGAGCTTATATAATATCGAATCTGCATTTCAGGTTCTTTTTGTTTTTCTTTTATTTCTGACCGAAATGAAACCGCCACACATAACTTCCGCAAACCTTTCCATGCAAATGTAAAATCAATCAACTCGTCAGGTACATCACTGACAATATGGAGTCGTATTTCTTCTCTGTCATGGCTTTTTTCAGATGTTGTATAACTGTCATATTTGGGGTTATTTATTTCTTTTAAAGGAAAATGCTCTTCAAATGCTTTATTCAGTTTCCTCTGATTTCCTTTAACTGAAAATAAATAATCACCTTCCTGATTACGTATTTTTTCTGCTATATCTTTTTGGCATCCCATAGCGTCTGTTGTGATCAACTTTCCTTTGATATCCAGCATGTTAACCAGCTCAGGAATGGCTGTTATCTCGTTGGATTTCTCATCAACTTTTATCTGTCCCAGCACGAGGCTGTTCATCGTAGAAAAAGCACTGATAACATGAATGGCACCCCGGCGGCGACTCCTGTCATAAGAACCACGAAGCGTCTTTCCATCAATAGCAATAATATCGCCATCATCTGAAGAATGACAATCGCGCATCCAGTTTATGAAACACTCATGAAATTTATTAGGATTAATGCAGGACACCACTCTGGCAATGGTATCATGGACCGGAATACCATTTTCAAAGTCACCATATCCCTTTAAAAAATCAATGTGAGCCTCCCCGAAATCCTGAATGTCCTCCCATCCTTCTGCGCCAGAAATAACAGCACATATCGTCAAAAGTAGAATGTCGGATAATTTATGCTCCACTTTCCAGGATTGTCTGTAGTCAGGGATTATCGTGATATGAGCCATTAATTTCTCAAGTTCCATTCTTATTGTCCTTAATATTATTAAGGGGTTATTTGATCACATAAGGAGATTAAAAACCAGGATTGCACATCACTTTACTGCATCTTTAATGAACAAAAAATGCACATATTTTAGTTCAAAAAATGTACTTTTCGTGATCTTTCCCTGCAATGATAACCCTTACTCTGAATCGCTGTTCCGGACGCTAAAATATTGCCCATGGTGGCCTGAAAATGGCTTTCAGACTATCGATGATGCCCGCGCATGTGTAACCCGCTTTGTGGGTTGGTATAATCTGGAACACAAGCACTGCGGCATTAAATACGTCACACCGGATGAACGCCATCATGGTGCCGATACTGGAATACTTTCGGCAAGGAAAGTGGTCTACAAACTTGCCCGCCAACAACATCCGGAACGCTGAGGTAAAGAAATTCGCAACTGGAGTCCTATACATGAGTTATACCTGAACCCTGAAAAAGAAGCGGCATAACGTAATTTTATTACAAAAAGCGACAACTAACTTGAAAAAAGCCGGTTACTCATCGCTCTCCTTCATGGTAATACGCAGTCGGAATCAGGATGCCAGATAATGCATATTAAATTCCTCATGCTTTTTTAATCTGGAGCGGTCGTTATGCATCTTATTAACCTTTAATATTTATTATATTAGTTTTAATGAATATATCATCCTGTGCATTTAACGCCGCTATGAAAGGACTGTTTTCAGGTCGGCTTAATACCAGGTCGCTGCTTAAAAAATGAATTTTTAGTGACCATTACCTTCCTGCAGGATTACATTATGGCCTTTCGTCTGTACTGCTGAAGGCGGTTATCGGCCCAAAGAATAAATTCAACTCTTGGAAGTGCCTTACTGTAAAGCCAGCCCTGCCCGTATTGCACACCGTGAGCGCGGAGCCAGGATAGTTGTTGATCGGTTTCTATCCCTTCAGCCACCATAGACAGGTTAAGAGACTTAGCCATTTGAATGATATAGGGCGTAACACTTTTGTTACCAAACACATTAACGAAAGACTTATCAATTTTGAGCGTATCAACATCAAGCTCCTGGATATAACTAAGGCTGGAATATCCCGTACCAAAATCATCAATATAAATGACATGCCCTGCATGGCGAAATGCTGCAATTGCAGGTGCAACCTCCTTTGGCTCGATAAAACCACGTTCAGTCAATTCAAACGCGATCTGATGTGATTTAACATCCCACTTTTTCAGCAACTTAGCAAGCGGGGTAAGAAGGGAACCTGACTTCAGATCGGCCGGAGCAATATTGACCGATATATACTGATCGGGATTAAGGTGTAACCAGTGCCCCATATCTTCAAATACTTTCTCTATCACCTGCAACGTCAGCTGAGTGATAAGTCCCGTCTGCTCTGCCAGCGGGACAAAGACATCGGGTGAAAGAGTACTGCCATCAGCCTGAGGCCATCTTGCGAGAGCCTCAGCCCCTACTAATTTACCGGTGCGTAGTTCAATAATTGGCTGATAGTGAATGGCAAAATGACGACTGTAGAGGGCATCCTGGAGACGAGACTTCGGTGACTGTATGCGACGTAAGAGGCGAATCAAAAAATATGAGCCTATTATGCTTACTATAATGCCTGCAGGAAGCCATATCAGAAACTGTTGACGCCTGCGCTCCGTAAGTGGCTTTAATGCTGACCAGGCAACAACTGTTATTCCCTGTCCAGGAAGTTCACTTATGATATACACTGAACCATTATATTCCAGGGGCTCAGATTGATGAGTTTCAAGTAACTGACGAACATGGTCATTGAGTGCTTTACTCCCCGCAAAGACAAGTTTATGTGTACTGTCCATCATTGCAGCTTCTGCTGATATATCCCCAAAAGTAATCTCGTCAACCAGAGATGATGAGTCAATGACAACAAGATAGTGCCCGGATCCGAATACGATCATATAATGATGACGCTGCGATGCGCTATGAGGCCTGAGCCATACGCTGTATCCGTCATGAGTGATACGTAAAGGCGGTGGGAAAGCCTCTTCATCACTGTGATTTTCCTGTGAGGTGCAAAGGGGTTTCAGATTATCTGTATAGATAACCTCCTGAACGTAAGGAGATGCAACAACGATGCGCTGCATCTCCTCAATATGTTGGCGTCCGCACGGAATATCTTTTGAGCTCTGAAGTAGAGAAAGTGCCTGCTTTGACTGCTGAATTACTCTGCCGGTACGGATCATAACACGTGACGAATAATTCTCCAGTTCTTTGACGAAGTATGCTTCAGCCTGATAGTTAGCAATCCATATGCTTATTAATGTCGGCAGGAGTACGGAAAATCCAATGCTTACGGTCACAAGCGTGGTCATATTTCGCATTCTCATTGGGGGGTTTCCTTATAACAGTAAAAGGCTTTATGTTGCGAATGGCCCTCGCGCAGGATTATTTATGCTTATCTGCAGGCTTCTGTTAAAGGGCGCATTTTTTACAAAAGAGGTGGTCGCGGTTTCATCAAAATTATTCGTTTTATACTGTAAAACTATGTGGGACCAATATCATTGGCACACGAATTATTTTTTCTGGCACAAACTAAACCACACCTGAATTATTTCAGTGACACCCTTATCGTTAAGGGATTAAAAATAAGGACAGGGAGAGGTAAAAAACGTTTTTTATCGCCTCTGAAATAAACTCGAGCCAAAATGAAACAGGTCACTAATAAATAAAAATCAATCACCAAAAAAATTAAAAAAACTCGCTGTGAGACTGTTATGCGAAGTTAAATGCAGAACCTTTAATCATATTTCTGCCTGATTTTTTTGCTTCATATAGTAAGTTGTCTGAAAATCTGTATAAATCACTGAAACTGACACCGCCTGATTCGGCAGGGGTGAATGTCACAAGACCTATGCTAACGGTGAATTTTCGCTTAAGGCAGGTCAGGCCTTCAATGTTAACCCTTACTCTTTCGCAGGCATGAAAGCTATTTTTTTCATCGGTGTCCGTCAGGAGGATTATAAATTCCTCCCCACCAAATCTTGCAATTCTGTCATTTTTTCTGAGGCTTCGTTTCATCTCGCTGGCAAGCACTTTGAGTGCCACATCACCTTCATAATGCCCGTACTCGTCATTGTAAGATTTGAATAAATCAATATCCACAAGAGCAAGGGAAAAAACTGTAGAGTAGCATCTGGCGCGTGAGATCGCCTCTTCAAACCATTCCATGAACTTTCTTCTGTTTGCAATTCCTGTGAGACTGTCTACAGTCGCGAGCTTTTCCAGAGCTTGGTTCAACTCATGAAGGGTCTGTTTCTGAGTGAATAATTCAAGTTCGCGCTTTTTCAGTTTGTCGATATCATGTATTTGTGCAATATAATATTTAATTTTCCCTTCATTACTGAATATCATTGAGACATTGAGGAGTGCCCAGATATAGCCACCTGATGCAAGCCTGTAGCGTTTTTCAAGCTGATAACTGCTTCGATTACCACAAGAGTAAGCCATTTTCTGTAAGCTATCACTGATATCGTCAGGGTGAGTGATATCCTGAAAGTTAACAGACAGCAGGTAGTCTTTATCGTAACCCAGCATATTTACGAGTGAGTCACTCACCTTTTCCCAGCGACCTTCAGGGGAGACCAGAGCCATCCCAACAGGAGCATTATCAAAAATAAATGAAAGTATTTCGCTTTCACTTTTAAGCATAACGTTAGCTTCGTTATTTAACAAACACATCTTTACTCCATTTGAACGTTCACATTCAGCGGGGGTATATTCACGCTATAAGGGTAAATCCTGTTCTGCAAACATGAGGTATAAATTGCAGAAGTTATAACAAAAATCAATATAGGCACCGTGGGAAATGGCTGATTAAGGCGAGGGCAAAAAAACGTACGCGCCAGTATATAAAACAGCGACAATAGTAACGATACATGGCTCAACAATGATGAACCTCACTTGCAATGATGGTAATTTTTAAGGATTGATAAAGCTACCGCCCTTCGCTGTCTCATAACTTCAGGACATTATAAGCGAATGGTGTATTGGTATTAATTTTGAGGATTTCAATGAATCAGCAACCAGGTAGTTGCGAAAATACTTATGGCGCACGTGAATTCAGAAGCGAATTTAAATTTTTAGTGATTAATTACACTCACCGTTTAAATATAACAATAAAATCAAAGATAAGTTTATCACCAGATAAACTGGTGAGTTTGAATTGTGTTAAAAATATTAAGGCCATGTAAAGTCAGCTGAACTTCAGTGGTTTAAATTAAGCTTATCGTCATGGTCAGCGAAGCGTTAACGGGGCCTGGAGAGGGATCGGGCAAGCCAGTTATTTTCTTATAAAAGACATTGCACTTAATATCGACGTTAACAGGGCCGATAGGGTTGCCAAATTGAAACACATCTCCGAAAACAACCTTTTGATATTGATTAAAGGCGTTTGTGCACTCAGTTTTCAGAGCAACAGATGGCTGCGTTGTATTCAGCAACGAAGCATCAGTGCGATGGTTCCCGTCGAACTGAAATACTATCGCCCCTGCGGAAGAACAAGTAAAAGGAATCAAAAAATTAGCACCAAAAACATCCTTCCCCCCCTGCAACTCAGTCACGTCAGCATCTTCCAGGGGCACGTTAAGGTCAGTAACAGAAAGGGAGCAGGGCGACGCGCCCAGAACTCCGTGAATACTGAACACAACCGAGTCACTTCCGGCTATCGCGGGCGTTTTTGTCAAAAATGCGCTAAAAAAAATCCAAAAAAAGAGTTTTTTCATAAAGCCTCTGGAGATATTGTAAATATTCACGTTTCTTCAGCACGCATATGTTGAGAATCAACAGAACTGCAGCGAAGCCAATCATGAGGGGCCGCATGACATAAAGGAATAATCGGCCTGAGAAGGAATACACCTATTGCCATATCATTGTCAGCGTTGCGGATGCCGTAAACGCTCCCGGGACAGGCTCTCCGGTAGAGGTTCCTGTTGCTTTTACCGGAATGAAGGTGAAGTCAAGGTATTCATTTCCAATTTTGAAAAATTCATTAATCCCAACCCCGTTTTGGAGGAACTTATCCTTGTACTTGACCGCCACACCTAGCTTACCGATTGATGTTGCTACAGATGGAATTGCAGCACCTGACAATGTGGTGTAATTGAGCGTGAGAGTTACTGGTACACCGAATGCGCCCGCCTCAGTATTTGTGCATGCTACGTCTACGTTTTTTGTAATAGCACTTGCATTAACGCCATTTGTTTCCAGAGTCGAGACGTCGACATTACCCAGGTCAACATCAATGGATTCGCCGTTTGATATAGTGCATTCAGCTTGAGATTCGGGGGCAACTGGTATAGGCAACGAACTTTGGCATGACCAATCACGTCCAGTTCCATAAGCTTCATTTGTTACGGTATTTACTATTGCAATACAGAACGACATACTGTGAGTGGCTTTATTGGGGGTTGCATATGCGTTAAAAGAATATATCGTTTGAGTCGATAAAGGCGAAGTGCCATCCAGTTTATATTTATCTCCGCCCGCAGTCCAATTTGCTTTAGTAATATTACAAGGTCCGGGTGCAGTAGCGCAAATGAAAACCTTTGTCATGTATTCCCCAGCTGGTAGTACGCCGTCGCCAAAATCTATTTCCGCAACCCCTGGCGAACCAAAAGTCCAGCTATCGTTCCCCGTACCATCAGAACGAAAAGAACAATATGGAGCTGCTCCTGTTTGATAGTATCCGTATGGGCCAGATTGAGTCGTCCAACCAGGGCAATTTGTAGGGTACGGATCAGGAGAGAACCATGAATATACGTTCCACCTTATGGTAGCTGATAAAGTAGTTTGAGATTTGACATCGTTTATAGAGCAAACGAAGAAAATTAATAAAAATGGTGCTTTTACAACACTCGAAATCATGAATCGCAGCACATTCATTTTCATAAGCGCCTTATTTAACCAGATACTAATGTTATAATGCAGTCGAAGGAAACGTACTATTTACTTTGAGCTATCCCTAACTAACTTAGCAGTGCACGCACTCCCGGAACAGGTAAAGGCAAGCTCTTTATCACCACCGTAGTCATTGATGTACACGAGCACAGGACTATCACCAAGCTTAGACGCAGGGTCTTTCATCGCTGTTTTGGCTTTGGGCGCTGCGGTCACGGTAGTTATGTCAACAGGAGCTCCCCCTGGCTTACCTCTGGCAGCTTTCACGTTGAGGTAATAACCGGTTGGGTTATCAATCACGTAGTGACCGTCCTCTTTGAGGAGTCTGATTTTTTCCACCCACTCCCCTTCTGCAGCTTCACGCAAATCAAGGTAAAGTGCTTCTGGTCGATAAAATGTCTTAATTTTCGTATGCAGGGCGATTTGCAGCACGTTCTGCTTATCACTTTTCGGTGGGATTTCCTGAACGTTAAAATAAAACATAGTCTCACGGTCCTGAGGCAGTGACTTCGAAGCCGGTAGAGCCTGAATTTTTATCTGGCTCCCCTCACCCGGGTCAAGGCGAATAAGGGGAGGGGTCACAGCAAAGTAACTGGTTACCTTATTTTCCCCCGCATCCTCAAGCCAGCTTTTTGCAAGGTACGGAAGTTTGTTGTTTTTATTTGTTACCGAAAGAACAATCGCGTTTTGCTTACCATCAATAATTGCTCGTGTACGGTCAAGTGCCACAGCAGATGAGGCCTCACCGGTCATCAGGGTGAGGAGAATCAAAAACTTTTCAGTGTGCTTTTTCATGAAGTGCCTCGTCTAACAGATAATGTCTCTTTACTTATGCTATTTGATGCATGGCAGCAGGATATTTCCAGCCGTCACATTGAGCTTCGGTGGTATTAGCACAGCGCACTGCTCTGCGCTGTCCCAGAATACGCGCATCCGCTTGCCCGGAACGACACCTGATAAATAGGCTTCGCCGTTGTCACTTACCATACCAACTTCCTGCCCATCTTCGTTTTTCACGACCGCACCAAAAGGTGGCTGTGAGTTATCTGAGAGCCTGATAAGCGCATAGATTTTTTCACCAACGAGTACGCTGAACTTACGATAACCTATGGCACCTTCGGTCAGGTAGGCATTGTCGACAGAGTTAGACACCTCTGCATTATCAGGCAAGCTCTTCACATTGACTGATAGCCGTGTCCTGGAGTAGTCACTGACATCAGGCACGACGGCCTTACCGAACCAGTTGGTTTCTGCGTCATCCCCAAATGCTCGCACTGGAATGTCAGATGCATCACCTGTATCAATAAGCATTCGCGATGCACCGGCACCTCTCGTCCTGTGCAATGCAGCACCTTTGGTGGTGGCCGTCATGCCGCCACGTATACTCATCCCTGCAGAACTGTATTCATCCTGCCTGTAAGATGCGTTTGTTGTAATGTCAGCATAATCACCGGAGTGGCTGTAAAATGCGCTCGATTCTGATTTATCGCCGGTCAGCCCCGTCGATAAACTGTAGTTATCACCATTTTTCAGATTGTCTGAATAACCCACGCGATAAGTGCTTGTGTTGTTATTGACAGAAGATTCAGTCCTGACGTGTGCACCGTCACCGAGCGGTATACTGACAGAGGTCGACACGCCGTTGTCATTTAATGAACCATATTTATTCTGGTATGCAGATAGGTATGCACTCAGGCCACGCATTTTTCCAATATCGAAGTTACGCGCAAGTGACATGCTGTAACGTTCTTCTTTTTCATCATTCCAGTAGTTTTCACGCGTGTACTGCAGATAGAGTGACAATCCAAGTTGCTCAAGTTGCTGGCTCAGCGTAATGGTGTACATATTTTTGCTTTTTCTTACGTTGTCAGGTGCACTAACAACGTTGAGAAAATCGTTAAAGGACATGTAGTTTTTTTCAGAGAATCGATAGCCCGCAAACGTGATCTGGCTTCCCGTGCTGTCGAAACGCTTAGCGTAACTCAGTCGGTAGGAACGGCCTTCATAATCTTCATTTTTAACGCTGGCGCGGGACTGAGTAACATCAAGTGCAAGCGCACCGAACGCAAACAGATCTCGACCGAAACCAATTGCAAGCGACTTGTAATCTTTGCTCAGCACGGAGCCGCCGTAAAGTGACCAGGTATTGCTCAGCCCATATGAAAACTCAGCCTGCGAAAACTCCGTGTCATTACGGTCGGAACCGTTATCCTTTGTTTTACCCGCATACACTTTGTATCGCAGAGAGCCGGGGCGGGACAGGTAAGGTATGTTTGCAGTGCTGACCTTAAAGGTCTGCACTGAACCATCCTGCTCCTGAACCTTAACATCCAGGTCACCATAAACCCCCTGGCTTAATTCAGAAATAGTGAAGGGGCCAGCTGAAACCTGAGTTTCATAAATTACCCTATTCTGCTGACTTACTGTGACTTTTGCGTTTGTTTTAGCGACTCCGTTTACCTGAGGTGCATATCCCCTTAGGTTGGGCGCAAGCATTTTATCGTCGGACATGAGACCCAGGCCGACGAATTTTATTGAATCAAAAACATCAGAGGATGAGAATGTGCCACCAAGGGTGAGCTTTGCGCCAATTGTCGCGATGGCTCTGAAAGCATAGGTCTGATTCCATTGCAACTTTTTTTGCCCCCCTGTACCTTCATTAGCCTGCCAGTCAGCACGCCCACGCCATGGGCCTGCATTGAGACCAACAGTCCCGTAACCGGTTATCGAGCTATTTACATTATTATCCTGAGGGCTTTTTGATGCATATGCGTTTGCATTGTAATCGACAAACGCACCAGGAATACCATCATCCCACATCGAAGATGGAGCCCAGTTATCATCGGTGTATTCCAGGTATTCATTTGGCGCAGTGATGTACAGGATCCCCTCTTTCATATCAGCTTTGAAGGTTAAGCCGGGGAGTTCGCTGAGATTTGTACAACCTTCATTCTTCCATGGCTTCAGCATTTTCAGCGTATCTTGCTTAAACCCCATCCGTTCCACAGCCTCCATAGGCATGCAAGGCGCAGATTTTTCTTCGCCTTCAAATGGGTAGTATGTTACGTTGAAGTTGTCTACGACATTTTTATTTATTTTTATTTTGAAGTCGTAGGTGCCGGGCGGCACATATCCTGAAGTAGAAAATGATGATATGTCGATAGATTTTTTTTCAGCGTCGCTAAGAACGTCTGTGTTAAATGTAATTACATTACTTGCAACTGATTTTGCAGAAAATGAGCATGCCAGCCCGAGTGAATAAATCACTAACAAACATACTTTGCTCAGGCATAGATTATTGTTCATTTTCATTTATTCTTCTTATGCACCGCACAGTGTGCGGTGCTTTTTTATAGGTTACTGGTAAGCCATTTCGAAAGTGGCAACAGCGGTGAAGTCACCAGCTTTAGGTTTGTCAAGAGTGCCATTGCCTTGCACGTAAGCGGAGAACTCAAGAGTATTTGAGCCTTCTGCTAGCGTGAAAGCTTTAGATTCAGTACCGACAGGAAGCGCTGTGCCATCGCCTTCATTCAGGCCTACACTGATCCCCTTGGCTGTTCCTGATGTCGCCAGCATACCCGGTGAGCCAGCAGTGCCTGCGAATGTGGTGGTTGACGTTTGGATTGTTCCCAAAGTACAGTCATTGAGCTGAATATTGAACGGCACTGGCGTGCTGCTACCATTGAAAGTAGCGTTAGAAAGACCTGCAAGCGCAATCTGACCCAGATCGATTGTCTGATCTGCGGACTCTGGGGCGATTGAGCAAGGCGCATCAATCACGGTACCAGTGAATGTTACTGTTCCTGAACCCTGGCCTGCTGCCTGGGAGGCGCCAGAGACGAATGACATTGCAACAGCAAGGGCAATAATTGTGTTTTTCATTTTCAAATTTCCTATTTGTTTGTAGAAAATTGATTGTATAGTGCTCTTGCGTGTAACGTCTTTTCAAATATACATTTTTAAATGTGTTTTTATGGGCGTTCTGTTGCTTTTTTATCTGCGCTGTCATTTTCGAGTTTATTGCTGTCTTCGTTTGATTATTTTTATCGCGAATTTTAAAAAGGCATTTCAATATACAATGATTATATCGATTATGTGCCGCGCAGGAATTAAGGCAGCTTTAGTGAATTCAACGTAATGTTATCGTAAACTTTACAGGCGTCGTGGCATCAAGGCCTTTAGGGATCCCCGATGGAGAGTAGAAATCAGCTGCCAGTCCATAAATAACAGCTTCACCGCCTTTTAGGGCTTTTGTTATAGCCACTGTTATGAATTCAGGCATCTCATCTTGCGACATAACATGGTTATTAAGACTGTTCATGAGTATTTTCCCGTCCAATAAACTTTCCCGAACGTCAAAAGTAATTCGCTCATCCTTTCCGTATTTTTCACGACCCTGCCTGCTGACAACGAGATACAAACTCCCCTGCAGCTTCGTGCTTTTTTTGGCTGCAATTTCCTTTTTGATTCTGGATAGTGCGGACTTTACCCCTTTTTCAATTTTGCTATTAAATTCATTAATGGTATTTTCAATTTCTCTGTTTTTTAACGCAGTATTACCTCTTTGCGCATCATGAATACCTGCCATTATTGTTTTAATATCGATAGATATATGATTGCTTTTGTAATGTGTAATCTCCTGCTGAATGTTACGGAAAAATGCCACACCTAGTGAATATGCGTATTTATCTTCTGGTGTTGCAAGTTTTACTTTTGCTGTGCCCGAATCAGCAGCCAGAGGTTCTGCTTTTTTTGTCAGCAGTTTAACCTTTTCATTTAGTTCTGCTACCGACTTTTCTGCCTGCACCTTATCCTGCATCAGGGAGGCCATCTTTGCGTCGAGCAGTTTTTTAGACTCTTCCTGTCCTGCAATGCCCTTTGACATCGCAGATTCAAGCTCGCTGTTACGTCGGGTTAGCACGGTGATTTTTTCATTCAGCGCATTCACTGACTTTTCTGCCTGTGCCTTATCCTGCATCAGGGAGGCCATCTTTGCGTCGAGCAGTTTTTTAGACTCTTCCTGTCCTGCAATGCCCTTTGACATCGCAGATTCAAGCTCGCTGTTACGTCGGGTTAGCACGGTGATTTTTTCATTCAGCGCATTCACTGACTTTTCTGCCTGTGCCTTATCCTGCATCAGGGAGGCCATCTTTGCGTCGAGCAGTTTTTTAGACTCTTCCTGTCCTGCAATGCCCTTTGACATCGCAGATTCAAGCTCGCTGTTACGTCGGGTTAGCACGGTGATTTTTTCATTCAGCGCATTCACTGACTTTTCTGCCTGTGCCTTATCCTGCATCAGGGAGGCCATCTTTGCGTCGAGCAGTTTTTTAGACTCTTCCTGTCCTGCAATGCCCTTTGACATCGCAGATTCAAGCTCGCTGTTACGTCGGGTTAGCACGGTGATTTTTTCATTCAGCGCATTCACTGACTTTTCTGCCTGTGCCTTATCCTGCATCAGGGAGGCCATCTTTGCGTCGAGCAGTTTTTTAGACTCTTCCTGTCCTGCAATGCCCTTTGACATCGCAGATTCAAGCTCGCTGTTACGTCGGGTTAGCACGGTGATTTTTTCATTCAGCGCATTCACTGACTTTTCTGCCTGTGCCTTATCCTGCATCAGGGAGGCCATCTTTGCGTCGAGCAGTTTTTTAGACTCTTCCTGTCCTGCAATGCCCTTTGACATCGCAGATTCAAGCTCGCTGTTACGTCGGGTTAGCACGGTGATTTTTTCATTCAGCGCATTCACTGACTTTTCTGCCTGTACCTTATCCTGCATCAGGGAGGCTATTTTCGTGTCGAAATTTAATTTAAAATTAGCCAGTTCTGCATTTTTTTTGGCTGTGACACTCTCAAGCTCGCGGCTTAGCGTGGTGATTCTTTCGTTGAGTATTGACTTCACGCTATTTGAATTTTGCTTTTGATCAGGCATCGCAGAGTCGTGGCCTTTAGCAGCCTTCATGGCGTCCTCCTGAAGTGCCAGTCTCTTAGACAGTTCAGCTTCAAGCACTTCATTACGCCTGGTCAAATCATTGATTTTTTTGTTAAGCGCTGAAGCGGAGTCTCCAGCTTTTAAAGTTGGTGAAGCCTGCTGTGCAGATGGGGCGATTTTTATACTTTCTGGTTGAGCCTTTACCTGCTCAACTGACGAGGAACCAGGTGAAGATTGCTTTTTCACTGATCTGGATTTGGTTAACTTTCCGGACGTTCTTTTTTTTGGTGAATAATTTTCATTTTTTGTTTTTTTCTGTACGTGTGACGGCCTTATTTCAGGTACGACTGAGGTGTGCCGAGACTTTTCTGATTCAGACAAGGAGATGGGTTCTGGTGTGTTTTCTGAAGGAATCTTAATTTCATTAATGCTGTTTAAAAAGTCATCAGAGCTTCTCGCAAGTGTTTCGCCGTTCATGATAACCAGTGCACTTAGTAAGAACGCATTTTTCGCACGCATGCTCATTTAATATTGCTCTCACGATTCATGTCAGATGAGTCGCCAGATTTGAGTTCAGTCAACATTGATTGTGATATTTTATTACAAAAATCATACACTCTGAATTCATAGTATGGGGTAATAGTTACACGTGTTTTTTCAGATATTTTACCAGAGATTGAAGAATAGTACTTTGCATCTTTAATGAGCCGATATAATGAATTGACCTCATTGATGTGTTTATTGCTCATTTTAACAAGGGCATCAGCTTCATTCAGACAAGCCTGCAAATCTGCTGTTTTGCCTTGTGCTGAGCCTGCTGGCGCGGTCTCTGGGCTTTGAGATTTATTGTTATTTTCTGCGCATGCAGACAGACACAGAATCAAAAGCGCATGCCCTATTTTTGATTTGTACATTGGTTCAGACACCTTACATGGCAGACATTTTCTTGTTGGAAAAAATTGAACAATCTTGTCGCTATTGTGATTATATTCTGTTCGGGCATCACATCTAATTTTATTCTATCGCTATACATATCAATATAATTGTTCATTTAAGAATATACATACCGATAAAATAGCGCATGGCGTGTGTACCTTCAGCAAACCAACCACAATCAATGACAAATGAACTCGTCCCAGAACATGAACCGAAAAATTTAATGGCCTGATGGCGTTTACATACAGAATGACAATTGCTGGCTCGCATGAGCTGACCGTAGTCTGCCCCACGCACTACGCACACTGAAGCTGGCTGACGAGTAAATGGCCGATAGACTGGCCACATGAATTTCCAGACAGTTAGTATCACTTAAGTTATTGATAGTCTTGATACTAGTTTTTAGACTAGTCGCTGGAGTCCTGATGATTGATGTTTCAGGTTCAGAGAAGCGCAGACGGCAAAGTGTTCAGGGAAAAATCGTTATTGTTCAGCAAAGCTTTGAACCCGGAGTGACCTTGTCGCTCGTCGCCCGTCAGCATGTCGTTGCTGCCAGTCAGCTGTTCCTGTGGCGTAAGCAGTATCACGAAGGCACCCTCACAGCTGTTGCCGCTGGAGAACAGGTTGTGCACGCGTCGGTGCTGGCATCAGCGATGAAGTAAATTAAAGAGCTGCAGCGCCTGTTGGGCAAGAAAACCATGGAAACGGGCTTTTGAAAGAAGCCGTTGAATATGGCCGACAAAAAAAGTGGATAGTGCACTTGTTGCCGGAGGGTGGCGAATAAGCCTTTACAGTCGTTGCCTCCGGATCTCACGTGCGTACCTGCATGCCATTGCCCGTCTGTCGAAGGACTGGCAGGATTGTCGGTGCAAGCGCAAACCTGATAATACAGAAGAGCTGGCCAGTATCCATTGCGCTATCGGCGATCTGCCCGCCTATGGTTATCGCCGGGTATGGGCACTGCTGTGCGGACAATCAGAAACTGACGACATGGCGATGATCAATGCCAGACGTGTATACCACATCATGCGTCAGAATGCGCTGCTGCCTGAGCGTAAACCGGAAATACAGTCATCGAAGCGGGCGCATACAGGTAAAGTGGCCGTTGGAGAAAGTAACCAGTGATGGCGCTCTGACGGCTTCGGGTTCAGCTGTAATAACGGTTAAAAACTGCGGGTCACGTTCGCGCTGGACTGTTGCGATAGCGAGTCACTGCACTAGGCTGCCAGTTCCGGTGGATATGACAGTAAAACCGTGCAGGCCGTCATGCCGGGTGCAGTGGAGCGTCGCTTCGGTAACAGCCTGCCGGCATCCCCAGTTGAGTTGCTGAAAGGCAATGGTTCAGCCTACCGTCCTTATCAGACGCGTCAGTTCGCCAGAATGGTAGGACTTGGCCTAAACATACGGCAGTACGTAGCCCGGAAAGCAACGGGATGGCGGAGAGCATCGTGAAAACGATGAAGCGCGATCACATCAGTATCATGCCAAAAACTGACGCGTTGACAGCGGTAAAGAATCTTGCAGAGGCCTTCGAACATTACAACGAATGGCATCCTCATAGTGCACTGGGGTATCGTTCGCCACGGGAATATCTGCGGCGGCGAACCCGTAATGGGTTAAGTGATAAAAAGGGTATGGAAATATAGGGGGCAAACCAGCAGAACTCCCTATCCGCCCCGCCGGGGAACTTTGCCGTACCGATGCCACATATCACACCTGACGTAAGAGGTTTGGCGGTACAGGATGTGTACGAGGTTACGCGCCTGAAGTCGCTTGATGAAGAGAACGCCCGACTCAATAAGCTCTGGCAGAAACCATGCTGGATATCAGGGGACACATCCAGGGGGCTCCTGGGCGAAAGTACTGACGGCAGACCAGAAGCGGGAACCCATGAGGTTGATGTGTGATACGACTGGTCTGTCGCAACGTCGTGCAAGCAGGCTGGCAGGCTTGTCCTTGTATAGACTTGCCGTTATTCTGCTCAGTATCCCGTTGCTGACGCGCACCTATCTCCAGGCATCACAGAGCAGGCACTTGAACGCCAACGTTTTGGTTACAGGCGTATCTGGTTGCTTCTGCGGCGTGAAGGTCTTTTAACGCATCTGTTACCTTAATTGCCTGAGTGTTAAAGACAGACGACATCGTAAAGGGCCGGGAACAGAACGTCTGCCGCTGCTCCGCTCGGCAGCACCCAATCTTAACTTGTCTAAGTATTCGTCATGGCTGAGCTGGCAACCGGTCCAGGGGGCAAGTGCCTGAGCTGCGTGGATGAGTTCCCGAAAGCGTGCTCTTGCCTTCGGGAACTCAGGCATTCAGTAAATCCCCCCCCCTGAAATACCAATGGTTTATCCTAATGAGGATTATTCTGAATATCCATGACCTGCGCCGGGCTTTACTTGTCAACTGTGTCAGTGAGAAGAATTTTTTTCAGTGCTATCAGCTCAGGCCACGCTGCATTCCATGCACTCCATGCTTCTCTCACGTGCACCGAACGGGTAAACTTCATTTTTTTCAACACTTTTTTTCGATACGTACTGACTGTTGATATGTTCAGTCCAGTCTCTGCCCGGAGTGTATTTGTACCGCCGCCACAGCAGAGGATACTGAATATCATGGTCTCAGTTAATGACATTTTTACCCTCGAATATGATGGGGCGGCGTTCAGATCCTTAATGCCAGTCAGTTGTGATATGAACCGTCTCAGTGAAATGTTTTTTTCAAATTTATAAGCGTTACTGCCGATCATTGAAGTAAACGGACACGTGAAATCAGATGAAAAAAGCATACTTTGATGCATTACCCAGGCGTACTTTATCCCGGCATCTATAATAATTAGTGGCTCACACGACTTGCTCATTTTAAATGCCTCTGTGACGCCCTGTACGAAGTACCTGTCATTTGATATCACTAACATGCGTCATCCTCTATAGCGTAACATACTCTTTTTATCTGGATTTCAGGGGGGGGCAATGTAATTAATGGCAGTCGGTAAACTACAGCCTGAAAAAATTGTGTTTTGACATACTTAAAGACACTATAAGTTACGCGCATACAATGTTTAAGTTTGAAAACAGATAGAAACCGAACCGGGAATCATTTTTTATTGCTATAATAAGGACGAGGTTGTCACATTGTCTTCCATAACCCTCCTCAGCCTAAGGGCAATAATTGCCTGGTTACAGACTAACCCAATGTCCATGGTGGTTTGTTCAGAATTACAATGCTGATTGATTTAATTTATTTACACGTAAGAATCAAGTCGTGCTAAATTTTCCTTAGTTTCACCTGAAGGTAAAACTACCATCCCTGTTTGTACTCTTTTATAATTATTTTGCCGCACCGTGTGCGGCTTTTTTTTGCCAGAAGGTCAAATACGCACTGCACGTACACAGTATCAGTTCTTAATGCCATTTGAATATAATTGAGTTGCGCGTCTTTCGCCTTTAATTAATGCATTAACAGGGTCTAAAATGAATCTTGCCATTGTTTTTTGCGTGCTTGCATTTCCACAGGCTTCAATTTTTCTTTTTTTCACGTGCTCCATTGCATCTTTTTAGTACTGGTAAGGTTGCGGGAACGCATGTTACATATCTCCCTCTTTGACAATACTCTCGCTCCGCGGAAATTAATGGTTGCTCCAGTCGTCATTCAAGGCAATATCTCTGTCTTAATACATTTTCATTATGCTGTTTTTTCTACCGACAGGGAAATATTTTTAGATGACTCCATTCGTTATATTTACCAGCCACTCAGAATATTGCTGACATAATATCCGAGCGCTTACATTTATGGTCGGAAGTAGCCTTGTATTGACACCATGGTTACGTTTACCCGGTGTTAAACACTCAATTTCGATGATTGGTTCTGATTAGGTAAGCATTATTTACTCCTCATAACACAAAGCATCGTATATATCCCCCTTCGTTTTATGTAACAGACGCTATACTCAACGAAGCGCCTTCGACGGCAACGATATTATACCAGATTTATTTTTGATAATAAGAACGTATCAATAAAAAAAAGAAATTTGATGCTCCACTGACTCATATCGCCATTTTTATTCAACTGATTCACTGAACGACAACTCACTTGTATTATGAATGTCGGGGGCGACAGTATTGTGGTAAAAGTCAATAAGCGCTATCTTCTTCTTTGATCTCAGTTGGTATTGGTTGTCCTGAGATGGAGCCCCCTTCAAATTAAGGTTACAACTATGCTGACACAGGGGGTTATTAGGCGCTCTCTCTGAGTGGTAATACGCAATCGAAGCCTGCGTAATGTACGCAGTATTGCGGTAAAGTTTTCAGTCTCACCAGGACACTGCATTGCTTTAAGTCGCTTTCTGCAGGTAAATGATTCAAATTATACTGGCTGTACAGTGAACTTCAGTAACCTGAATTACCGGGAGCCGTTTCAGACCATGCAGCCTTACAACTGTTATTACTTTATGCCGTTCTGTATACCGGAAAGAAAAAATACTACCAGCTTTCCTGATAGTGGTAAGACTCGTTTCTGATTGTTGCATCTCTATTGCAAAAAAAACGCGCTCAGCATCACAATTACCATCTTTTTGTTAAATTTCATTTCAAAAGTTGTTAACACGCACTATATTCATGGTTTTATTAAGCATAAGTTAAATCTCTATCTCATAATGGAAATGAGGATTGCTATGGATATGTATTGCTCCAGACATGCAGCTTCGATCATTACGAATGCATTCGAGAATATGAATTGTTATCATCTTCTGGCTGCTGCCGGAAAACAAAATATTCATTTTCGCAACCGTGGGGAGCAGTTTATTTACTGTCTGCGTTCAGGAGATGCTGAAGTTCGTCGCTTATCTGATGACACCATTGTGTCTTACCTGAGAGCGCCGGTTGTTTCAGGGCTGACTCTTCTACCTGGAGGGCGTATCTATCACTACCTTAAAACAACCATGCCTGCAGAACTGATTGTTGTCAGACACGACCGCGGCCTTGAGGTTATTGCAGAACTAAACCTCTGGAGAGAGGCTTATTTAGTGACATCGGATGTCGCAAATATGTTTTTTATACGGGATGAGGCCTGCGCTTCCAGAAATGTATATGGCCTTGTCAGGCAGCACCTGGAAATGTTGTGGGAAATGGATGAAACTCAGCGCGCCAGGACTTCGGTATTTGAATTCATTCTGAACAGGACTGCGATATCGAGGAGTTCTTTAAATAAAATACTCAAAGATTTGAGTGCTGGTAAGTATATACAGATGCATCGCGGCAAGCTTCTTAAAAAAGAAACACTGCCACATAATTATTAATGTGGTGGTCTACTGGAAGGAAAGGCATCATGTGAAATATCATAATAAATAAATGCGGATTTGTCACAGCACTGACCGAACCTTAAAGCAGAGCACGCGAAAATAATATTTTAAGGTGTTTTTTTATTTCTCCTGATATGATGTTCATCGTTGCGCATGCAGACTAAACATGCGCAACGATGGCATTAAAAAAGATATGAATCAATTGGATTCAAATATAACCCTGTCATTGAGTTGTTGCACAGGGCGGTTATTTGAATGTCCAATTATTTCATTTAAAGAAAAAATCTGTGAAGCAGAAGCTGTTACTGGAGACTTCATCACTAACCACTTAACATCTTCACTGCAAGGCGGCGTAGTCAGTGAGCCTTCGTATGAATAGTAGTCTTTAAAAAACGGGAAAAGGCTTTCTACTGAAATACGTTCATCAATGCTCGCACTTTGTCCAGCATCTGAAGGCGCGTTTTCAATTAATCCTGCAATCGCTGAATTACTCAGCCCCTCTTTCACCATAACGGCAACAACTGCAAGCCTTCCTTCTTCGTTCTTGTGTACGAAGTGAAACTCAAGCGGGAAAGGCTGGCCCTCAATGGTGTTTTCTGAAGGGGTATGGACGTGAAACTGTACAAGTTTGAACTGTTGTTCGTTCAATGCCACAGATGAGCCTCCAGGCGCAGAAACCTGAATAGTATGACCATTATTCTGTATAGTCTGTTCCACCAGGCTGAAGTTCAGTGTGGCAGGGAGGCTTTTTTGCGTAACCGTTTGTGTGATATTGATTGGGGATTGTTTCATACCTTTCTTGCAAAGTTTATAATCTTCACTCAGTTCGCCCCAGTAAGCTGGCCCTGATTCGCCTTCATAGCCCCAGTGAGGCTCATGATGTGATGTCGCAATGGATGAGGATGAAAGACATAACAATAAAAAAAAAGAAGATGGTTTATACAAAATATTTACCTGATTTTTCAAAATTCACATCCCTATATAATGCCATCTCAAAGCTTTAATTTACATAAGCAGCCCACCTTTCTTTTGCATTTCACCCACCTCTAAAATGCAATTGGTTATGTTTTATTTTGACACCCTCATCGGCTTATATTAATTTTTGCGTTGCGATTGATTTATTTTAAGGACTTACACTGATTAAAGAAAAATACTGCCTGGAGAGGGGGGCTGAATTATCAGTCGCCATCTGGATTTGAGACAGACAGGAGAAAGGGAACGCTGATAGTGAAAGAAACGACATTACTAATTGAGTGTGGCATCTAATACTGAGGACAGGTCAATTTCAACTGTATCCCGGCACCTGAACAACTTATGCAGCCTGACTTAATTGAGATTGCACCTGATTCCGGGCGCCCGGTTTTTCTTTATACTCAATGGTTTTTATTAATCAATGTAGTCAATAATGTCTCGCTTTAAGTCATCCGCATTTTTATATTCATTGAAGTGGTAGCATTCTGCTTTCGATGCCAGACTCTCAATAACTGCGTTATCCTGCTTATTCCCTCGGCGAGACATACTCTGGACGATGCCACTATCCTTTCATTATCTTTATTATCGCGACATCTGATAGTGCTGCGTATTACTCAGCGGTCTCCTTCACGGTAATGTGCCGTGGCGTCCTCCTCCGGGTAAATAATAAATTCTGAAGGTTTTCTCCAGCGCTTACGGTACTCGCCGGGTGAAAGGCCAAACTCCCTTCTGAAGCAACGATAAAAGGTTGAGATATCCTCAAAACCAAGTCCTAATGCGATATCTGATATGCCAGTATCATTTTCACGCAGCAAGCAGGCTGCTGCCCCCAGCTTTCGTCTGCAAATGTAGCGGGCAATTGGCTCACCGGTTACAGATTTGAACGTACGCTGCAGATAAAATTTAGAGTAGCCAGACCTTATGACGATATCCTTTACCGACATTGGTTGATGAATGTTCACCTCAATCCAGTTAAGTATTTCGTGAACGACCCTTCTTATATTGCTCATCGTGTCGGAATGCAGCAGATTAATTTCTGATGACATAATGCCCCCTCATTTACAGTATCTAATGCCAAATTATAAAAATGAGAAATCAATGCGATTTTCATTTTACATTTTTTTAAGCATGCATTTCACGGTTAAAATTTCCGCCACTTTAACCGCTGTTTTAAGTGCCGCAGAAATTCTTTCCGTCGTTATTAATACAAGCACGTAAAACAAGACAGCCAGACCCGAATTCAACTGCGGCATGTTGACATTAGCACTGATAAATATAATCACGACATGCTGAAGAAGCATAATAATGTACGCCCTGGAGGCAAGCTCGGAAACAATATTATGGAGTCTGAGTCGAGTAAAAAAAAAGTTAATAACGGGATAGCATGCATGTAAGATAAACAGAAATGACACTGAAAAAATCAGACTGCGCGGTGCAAGCGGGAAGAGGACGTGCCTGATTGATTTCTGTGACAAGCCAGCCATTATGCACCCGGTAAGAATCACCGCAATGCCCGTCACGGCAAGCAGGCCACGCCATTTTAAGAACCAGGGCAGAAAATGTATAAACAGCATACCGGACGCAAAGTCACTTATTCGCACCTTAGCTGACCAGTACGGGTTTACGACGGTGCTATCGTAACAAAGGATGCTGATGACAAGTGCAGTCATCATCGTCAGAAACGGTTCCAGTTGAATTGCACGGAAAACAAGTGGCGCGATGGCATAATGCAGAATTATACAGCCGACAAACCATTCGCCGGTAAGATAAGCAGTCTCCACTCCCCACACGCCATGCAGGTAGTGGTCAATGCCTGCGATCGAGGGAAGTAACGAGATAACGCTTCTCTCGCCATTCATCAGTTGCTCCAGCGGATTTCCCGGGTAGCGGAAGTAAAGCCCCAGGACTATAAGCGCGAGGCCTGCTGTAAAATACACCACGTTGTAGGGTATAAGGACCGAACAGGTCCGCCTGACGTAGTATTCAGACAGGCTGTAACGTGTAAGAGAAACATATGCCAGCGCGCCCGATATCATAAAAAAAAGTGAGACGCCGAGCCGGCCGATCCCCCCCGTCAGATATTCGCGCGGGAAGGCAATCAGAATGCTGGCATCAAACATGTAGGCATAATGCGAAGTGATCACCAGCAGAACAGCAGTGAGGCGCAGGAAGTCTAAAAAGTTGTTGCGTGTTAAGAGCATTTTCAGGGTATTCACTATGTCGGTTGAGAGAATAATTTAGCGACCCAGACGGGGCATTGATGTTTTCTCATGTCGCTTGTGTACACCCTTCTGTAGACTCAGGACTATTGACTTTCTGGTGTTCAGAAAAGGGGCGCTTCTGCACCGTTGCTGAAATAAACGGCTACCAGCAGTTTTAAGGGCAGTGCAGTTTTTTTGCTGCCCGCCCGTATGCAGGTCAGGCTTTAGCTTAACGCGTACTTTAGGGATTCTGTTCTGAAAGGAATTACTCACGACACCTCCTGTCTTTCAGAGAAAAAATTAATCTGAAATATGCGCAGGCAGCCTGAGTAAATACAGAGCAACAGGGTATATCAGCTTGATAACATATTCCCGCGCAATATATCCGGTTGCCCGGCAGGGCGCCAGAATCAAGCATCGATTTTATTGGGTATGGTGTCATATAAAAATGTCTGTTGATCTTTGTGCGAATAACATTGTTTACATGCACCATGTATTCCCCTTCCGTTTCTTTGCTTCAGGAAGCCTTTAAGGATGAGCCACACCGGAAAGTAACGAAACCGCCATCAGCGCTGGACACTGGCTGAAATGCGCTACGTCGGGCAGGACTACGGCACGGTCAGAGTAATTGCTGAGGATCTGGGCCGTCCGCTGGCCGGCGTCCACATGATAGCTGGCATACTGTGATGCAGAGGGAAAGCCCGCTCCTGGACTGAAGCGCACCCACTACTACGCCCGTGGAAAAGGCATCACCCGGGTGATTGCCCGGGTAGCCTTAAAAATTAAAGCCTGCGAGCTGGGGCTTGCTTTCTGCGGTGAGGGGCTGCTGGGGCGCCAGCGGATGTGGCAGCCGGAAGAGTCGGCCCTGCTGAAAGCGAGCCTGCACCCAGGGCTGACTACGCCCATTCTGCCTTTTTACTGGACGCTCACAGCCGTCTCTCTGTAGCGCCTCAGAGGCCGTCAGAAGACGGTCTCAGGATAATGAAGTTCGGCTCTGCGACCTCAGACAGCAGAGCGAATGCAAACAGGGTATCACACACCACATCCGGCTCACCGGTAACCATGAAGGTGACCGGTGCCATCAGTCTGCCGGCGTCCGAGAACTGGCGCACCAGCTCTGATTTACGGACCAGCATCGCACGCTCCCCTGCATACTCTCTCTGAAGGCTCTCCCGCCGCCATTCCTTATCCGTCACCACCGCATTTATCCAGCCCTGCGATTTAAGCCGGTCAATGGCGAACGTCAGACGATGCAGTTCAGACTGCTCTTGCCCCTGACCATTGCTGGCGGTCAGCACGCCTTCCAGGCGCTGCTGAAGCTGCGCCCCTGCCCCTTTCTGACGCCCGAACCGCAGCAGGTCCTCAATTTCACCGGCAATGGCGCGGGAAAAGCGTTTCTGCCGCTGGGCTGTTCCAAGCCAGCGCATCAGGAAGGCATGTTCCATAAGCGGCGACTGTGCCTGTCCGTCGCGCTGTGCAAGCCTGAGCGCCACAAGAGCACACCAGGCGAAATGCCCCAGCGCGGGCAGGTTTTTTTCTGCAGTGAATATGTTGTTCTGTTTCATGGTGCTGGAGTATAAACGGAGGGGGAAAAGATGAAAGCCTTGTTTTGCTTAGCACCATCACTAACGGGCAAGTGACTGTTAAAACACCTCAAGCACCGCATGGTGAATCTACGAACGCTTTTGTCAGCTCCGAGTGTCGCGACAGGTTTTTCATCTTTTCACACAGCCAACTTTCCAGTGCACTAAGCAGCGGTTTCGTTTTCCGCTGACGTTCAGCAAGGCGTTGTTCTGCTGGCATTCCCCTTATGTCCGCTTCGATAGTGTACAACTGACCGCTCTGCCTCAGAGATTCTTCCGTCAGGGCTTACGGGGGGCGGACGTGCACATCGTGGATCTTTCTGCGGGGGGAACCCTGCAGGCGGCTTCCCTTATCCGGCCTTCACGGTAGAGCTCATTGAACCCGGCGTTACGATCGTCACGAACGTACGTCCACAGCCGCTCTGTTTTCGTCTTTTTATTGCCCGGCAACAACACCTGCATTGGCATATCGTCCGCATGGAGTTTGCCACCGGTCAGCACATAGCCCTGGAGGGCTTCGTCCAGCGGTGACAGTAATCGACTGCATACCCCACAGCACCTAACGGCTCAGTTCAACACCCTGACGGGCATGTATTTCTGACTGACGATACAGCGGCGTATGCTCTGAGTACTTTGAGGTGAGTACCCGGCCCGGCTATACCTCGTTCGATGGGGCGTGAAGGCGCAGGAGCCTGAACGATACTGTCACACTTCGTGCAGGCGTGTTTTTCGCGTACGGTGTGGATAACCCGGAAGGCACTGCGCACCAACTCCAGCTGTTCTGCTGCATCTTCACTCAGGTAACTCAACGAACCACCACAGTCCGGGCAACAGGATTCAGCTGGAAGCATGCGCCTTTTATCACGCGGCAGCGATTCGGGGAACGGTTTACGTGTACGGGTCTGGCGGAGTGGTCGTGGAACTGCGGGAGCGTCGGTCCGACCGGTGAGTGCATCACTTTCCTTCTGAAGCGTAACTGCAACTTCTTCACGCGCTGATGGCAATATATCCACTTAATGAGATGTCAGTGAGGCCCACGGGAAGCTGAAGATACACAGTGATGTGCACTCATTGCGTATTCTGGCGAAGATGAACGATGGTTATTACCCGATCTCGATGGATGTTATTAGGCGATCTCTCTGAGTGGTAATACGCACCTGGCGTGAACTATATCGCTGAACCAGTGCTCATTCAGACATTCATCGCGAAATATTATGTATAATCCCAGTTACTTTCATTACATCCAGGGCATCGTACTTTAAACCCTGAAACCAGTCCTGCAATAAAGTCTGGTTACGTAAGCCTGTTTTTTTTCAACTTTTGCCTTTCCTGTTCATCAAATAACAAGGTCTGCCATTTTTTATGTTGAGACGTCTTCATCGCAAGATTTACATTTAAACATGCGGGTTATTATTGTGGTTTTTTAGAACGCCGTCGATGAATGGGATGAGCTCGCTGAACTTAGGAGGCTCTACTGCTGGTTTTTTGTAGCTGAAGCCGTTGCGGTGCAGCAATTTATTCGTACCCGGCACGCTATAACGAATGTTACACCATTCTTCTGCAAGAGTAATGAAGGCCTGCGTGATGAACAGTGTCAGATAAGCCCTGAGGTTTGCGCTTCGCTGAGATGGCTTTGTAAGTAGCCATTTTCGGGGTTAAGTTTTTCATCATTAAGCCAGTCATTCAGATGGCGACTAACCGTCGCTTCATCAATCAGCTGAGATTTCAAGGTCATAACTGCAGCCCCCCATCAGCAGCAAGCAGGACGCAACGAATTCTGTCACGCATACGACAATCTCTGCTTTTGTGCAGCATCTCCTGTGCGATTCATTGCTCGGGCATCACATGAATATCCATGACGGCATTCTTGATCCTCATTCTTAACAAAATCAAGGACCTTCATTGAGCACTGGTATATAACCTGCTCTGGTCGAACTTGGTAAAAAAATTTCTGATACTGATCTTGACCCACCATCTCCGGACAGCTTTCCGAGCAAAAGTTAACGACACCTGAAACAACCAAAAATATCACTCAGAATGTTTTATTTTAAATTTTTGACTTTATTGCTGGTTGCTAGTCTTAAAACGAAAAAAATTTCGTTAACACAACATAGCAAAATTTTTCTCGCCTTAAAGCATATCTCAGAAGGGATTGTAAGAATGTCGTAACTGATAATAGTAAGGATTGAGGAAAATGTAGGGCTATCGACAAAGGAATTATTCATTGTCAGTCTGGAACAAAATGAACAATTATCTGCTCACTTTACGTTCCTAACAGCCAAGAATAACATGCGTTAAAATAAATAACCATCAAATGAGATGCGCGCATCTCGAACCAAAGGGAGTTTTACATGAAAAAGAATCTGATTGCTGCTGTGGTTGCCGGAGCTCTGTCCTCTTCTGCCCTTGCTGCTGACGGTAAAATCGAATTCGTTGGTGCTATCACCGATGATGCGTGCACCGTCACCAACAACATGAATAACCCGCTGCTCGTGACTCTGGGTACCGTTGCCAGTTCTGCCTTCACCACCGGTAACCGCAGTGCTGCACCGACCGAGTTCAAAATCAACCTGACCAACTGCCCGGATTCAGTAACCTCGGCACAAGTGAAGTTTGATGGCAAGGCAGATGACAACGACAACACCATCCTGCAGCTAACGCAAGAAACTGGCGTGGCAACCAACGTGGGTATTCAGTTAATGGATAAATCCAACGCCGTCGTGCCGTTGTACACCGCCTCTACCGCTTATGAGCTAACAGCCGGGACCAACGACCTGAAATTCGTGGCCCGTTACCTGGCAACCTCACTGCCCGTGAAGGCAGGCCCAGCGAACTCGACCAGCAACTTCACAATCGTTTACAACTAATCGATTGTCGCTTCCTCGCCACGTCTTGGTTGGGAAGTTATCCCTGCGGGCAGACTCCGGTCGACCCGCTTTTTTCGGAGTACGGAATTGTCATGAATACCGGGTTTAAAGTCATTTGCCTTTTTTTATTGCTGAGCAGCACCTTCGCTCAGGCGACCAACGTCGGCGGCGTCACCGTCGGTGGCACCCGCTTGATTTACAATGGTGGGAAAAAGGAGGCTTCACTGAGCGTCACCAACACGGACATCAACCCCTATCTGATCCAGTCCTGGACGGAGACCCAAAACGGTGGCGCTGAGAAAGCTCCCTTTATTATCACGCCTCCGCTGTTTCGCCTCGACGGTAACCAGAAGAACCTGCTGCGTATTGTGCGCACCGGCGGCAGCCTCCCGGAAGATCGCGAGTCGCTTTACTGGCTGAATGTCAAGTCCATCCCGAGGGGCAGTAAAAAAGAAGGGGTCAACACCCTGCAGATTGCGGTCAAGACCCGTATCAAACTGCTCTACCGCCCGCACGGTCTGAAGGGCGTGCCGGAAGACTTCACTAGCAAACTAACCTGGGCACAGAGCGGCAACCGGTTGACCGTCACCAACCCGACGCCGTTCGTTATGAACTTCCAGCAGGTCAAAGTCGGCGGACGTGAGGTCAAGGACATCACCTACGTGCTCCCTATGGGCCAGGCCACCTTTACCGTCCCGGCCAATACGAGTGGCCCGGTCAGTTGGAAAATCATCAGTGATTACGGGGGCATCGGCGCAGAGCACACATCAATGCGCTGATAGCATGTTGATGCTGAAGATAGGTATTCAGGAGCGAGAGGAGTAGCGAAGGATCAACAATAAAAATAAATTCCGAGTGCGCTTGAGCCATTTGGCACACCTGGTGGCAGCTCAGATGGCCCTGATGTCCGGGACAATGATGACGGCACAGGCGCGGGACTATTTTAACCCCGCCCTGCTTGAATTGGGGACGCAAGGCCAGAACGCAGTAGACCTCAGCACCTTTGAAGACAAGGGCGGTCAGTTGCCAGGTATCTACCGGGTTGACCTATTCCTCAACAACGAAATGATGGACACCCGTAACGTGGAGTTCCGGCTGGGCAAAGACGGCAAGGGCAATGAGACACTGCAACCTTGCATCCCGGTCAGCGACCTGGCCAGTTGGGGCGTGCTGGTCAAAAAATTCCCGGGTCTTGGAGCACCGGGCGGTGCCTGCGCCAACCTGGAGGCCATTCCTCAGGCCAGCAGCGATTTCCACTTTCCACGCCAACAGCTGTTGCTGAGCTTTCCGCAGTCGGCGGTCAACAACTACGCCCGTGGCTGGGTGGATCCTAAGTCGTGGGATGAGGGCATTCCGGCTGCCCTGCTCAACTACAGCTTCACCGGTTCTAACAACTATGCAAAGAGCGGGCACGCCAATGGCAGCAGCAACCAGTACGTCAACTTGCGACCCGGTATAAACATCGGCCCGTGGCGGTTGCGCAACTACACCACCTGGACCCGCAGCAGCACCGAGGGTCGCAATGGACAGACCAACGACAAGTGGGACACGGTCTACACCTATGCCCAGCGCGAAATCATTGCCCTCGAGGGCCAGTTGACAGCTGGAGACACCACTACCGCGGCCGATGTGTTTGACAGTATCCCGTTTCGGGGGGGGCAACTGGCATCCGATGACGACATGTTGCCGGAAAGCCAGCGTGGCTATGCGCCGATTGTGCGTGGTATCGCCCGCAGCAATGCCCAAGTGACTATTCGCCAGAACGGTTATGTGATTTACCAGGCCTACGTGTCGCCGGGCAGCTTTGAAATCACCGACATGTTCCCGACCGGGGGCTCCGGTGACCTGAACGTCACTATAAAGGAATCCGACGGGAGCGAGCAGTTGCTGGTCATTCCATTTGCCTCACTGCCGGTGTTACAGCGTGAAGGCCGCCTGAAATATTCGGCCAACGCAGGGGTGTACCGCTCGTACGACAACAGCGTGGACAAGACCCCGCTGAGCGGAGGAACGTTGATTTACGGCCTGCCCGCAGGATTCACCATTTACGGCGGCGGCCAGTTTGCCAGCAAGTATCAGTCGCTGGCGGCGGGTGTAGGCAAGAACCTGGGCGATTTTGGAGCCCTGTCGGTCGACGTGACGCAGGCCTGGTCGAAACAGAAAGACCAACAGAAGGAAAACGGGCAGTCCTGGCGCGTTCGCTACAGCAAGAACTTCGTGACCACCGGCACTAAATTCTCGCTAGCGGGTTACCGCTATGCCACTGACGGTTACCGGGGCATGCAGGAAGTGCTGGACACCTACACCAGTGGCAATAGCTATTCTTTGCCGGAACGACGACGCAACCGTGCGGAGCTGACGCTGTCACAGGACCTGTGGCATGGAGGCGGCAACCTGGGTATAACCGCGGCGCGGGAAGACTACTGGAATAGCGACCGGCGTATGGAATCTTACGGGGTGAGCTACAACAACTCTTGGGACGGCATCAGTTACGGGGTCAACTACACCTACAACCGCAACTCGCAGGCGTCCTACGGCACCGCTGAGTCAGGCAAGAGCGACCGTACATACGACAAGGACCAATTGCTTGCGGTCAACGTGAGCGTGCCTTTGAGTAAGTTATTCGGGGACAGAAGCACAAACTACGTCAACTACATTGCCAACAGCAGCAAGAACGGTAACACCACCCACAGCGTGAGCGTGAGCGGCACGGTGTTGGAGTGCAACAACCTGAACTGGAGCGCGCAGCAAGGGTATGGCACGAAAGGCCAGGGCAATAGTGGCAGTGTCAATGCAGACTGGCGGGCCACTTACGGCGAAGTCAACGGCGGGTATGCGTATGACAACGACAGCCAACGCCTGAACTATGGTGTGCAGGGCGGCATTCTAACCCATGAAAACGGCGTGACGTTTGGCCAGCCACTGGGTGAAACCGTGGTCCTGGTTGCCGCACCTGATGCGAAAAGCGTCGCCGTGCAGGGCCAGACCGGAGTGAAGACCGACTTCCGGGGTTACGCAGTAGTGCCGTATGCCAGTCCGTACCGCAAGAACGACGTGACGCTCAATACTGAGAGCTTCGCCGACAACACCGAGGTGGCCATCACCACGCAGATCGTAGTGCCAACGCGGGGTGCAGTGGTCAGGGCGCGTTACCAGACCAGCGTGGGCAACCGGGTATTGATGACGCTTCTGTACCAGGGCGGCAAGCCGGTGCCGTTTGGAGCCATCGTGTCAGCCAGCGACAGCAAAGATGCTGAGGGTTTTATTGTCGGGGATGCTGGTCAGGTGTACCTAACCGGTCTGATGCAACGCGGCCAGTTGAAAGTGCAATGGGGCAGCAGCCAGGATGAACAGTGCCGCGTGAATTACAGCCTGCCACAAAATGTGAACGGGATTGCGACCATTAACGGGCAATGTCTATAAGTGGCTAACCAATAATTATAGTTTAATCCATAAGAGAGATTTTATATTTTATGAACGTAATAAATAAACGCATACGTTATTATTACTCAATGTATTTTTTTCTATCAATAATTTCAAAAGCATCTTGGGGGACTTGCACTTCACCAAATACAACTGTTAATTTCCCTGCTGTTGTCACTGTTCAGAGGGATGCTGCTGTGGGTACTGTTATTGCCACTGCGCAAAGCACTACAAAAATAACATGTGATCCAACAGGAAGCACTCAAGATCAAGATGGTGCGTGGGATATATATTTAAGCTCCTCGAACATCGATTATGGTAGCAGTCCTGTCGCCGACTACAGAAACACAGTTCT
Organism: Lelliottia sp. SL45; assembly: GCF_026672535.1. Classification (NCBI taxonomy): domain Bacteria; kingdom Pseudomonadati; phylum Pseudomonadota; class Gammaproteobacteria; order Enterobacterales; family Enterobacteriaceae; genus Lelliottia; species Lelliottia sp. SL45. Next base: position 24,319 of record NZ_JAPPRH010000009.1, on the reverse strand, counting down.
AAACGGTGTGGGATTTAAATGGGTAAACCTTAACTCCGCCACTGGCACATATCTAACAATGACGAACACGGCTATAAACAACTCAGCGGTAAAAAGGGGGATTGATTATAATGGCGTCACAACATTTACTGACACCTGGTCTTTAGTGAAAACAGGCTCTACAGTTTCTGGTGTTTTAAATATTCCAGCAATTGCCATGAACCATAGAACATCTGTTACCGGCATTGATAGAGGCCCTGTGTTTACCTATAGTTTCACTCCTGTTACAGTTAATGTACTTGCTTGTTCTATTACAACACCCAGTGTCAATGTCCATCTGGATACGGTATTATCCAGCAGTTTTACTGGCGTCAATTCTACCAAAGGCGATCAACCTTTTACCATTGGCTTGGAGTGTGATGCGGGGGCGCGTATTAATGCCTCGCTCAGCTTCACCCAAAATACCGGGACATCCGATAACAGCGTGATTCAATTAACTGGTGCGGGAACTGTGGGGGTGGCCAGCGGCGTCGGTATTCAGCTGTTGTATGATGGAGCGATATTAAGAAATAACACTAACGTGGTACTTAAAAATTCCTCCGGCGGACTGGAATTCCCGGCGTCTGCCTTTACAGCGCGTTATTTCCAGACTGCGAGCACTGTGACCCCCGGTGATGCGAATGCTACCGCTACGTTGAACCTGACTTACCAATAAATAATAAGTAGTCTTTTCCAATTTTTCTTATGTGACTGGTCGCGAACGCACGCAACCTCAAATAATAAGGATATTCACCGTGACGACTTTGCATTCTGTTAAGAAAGAACTTTTTCCCCTGGTCGTAATGGGCGCACTCACCATCACCAGCGTGCTTGCCGACCCGGTGACCATCAACATAACCGGCAAGGTAACGGCCGCCGCCTGTACCGTCGACAACAGCGGCATCTATAACGTCTCCATGCCTGATGTCACTGCTGCCGTGATGAACTCGGCCGCCTCATACGGCGACTGGAAGACCTTCGACGTCACCCTGAGCAACTGCCCGGCCGGCACCACCTCAGTCAGGGCAACTTTTGACGGCACCGCCGACGGCGCCGATGCCAACAAGTACGCCAACACCACCGGCATCGGCTATGCCACCAATGTCTCTGTTCAGTTGCAAAACCGTTCCGGCACCGTCGCCGACAAGGGCAAGAACAGCACCATGACAGTCAACGTAGACGCCAGCAAAAAAGCCACCTTTGACCTGCAGGCTCGCCCCTACAGCACCGCAGGCGGTGGCACCGTCGGCAACATCAGTACCGTGGTGCTGATGAGCTTTACCTACAATTGATTGTGTTACCCCTGGCACGAGAGCCATTTGTGTTTAAACGTGTTTTTATGCTCAACATGTTGCTGTCCGCCCTCACTGTCCTGCCGGGCACAAATGCGCACGCCACCAATGTCAATATTACCGGAAAGGTTATCGCTTCATCCTGTACCGTCAGCCCTGTGTCGGTAGCGGGGCATGCTGGAACCTGGAAGAGCTTTACTCTCAACCTGAGAACTGCCCGCCGGTACCACAACGGTCAAAGCCACATATACCGGAACGCCGGACGGCACCAACGCAACGCTGTTTGCAAATACCGAACCGTTGGCCACTGCGGCCCCCAACATAGCGGTGCAGATAGCCAGGGACAGCGAACACTCAACGGTGCTTTCCACTTGCAGCGTCATGAGCGCAGACGTGGACACTCAGAGCTGCACCGCCACCTTCCCGCTGGCGGCCCTGCTGACCCATGACGGTAAAATCTATCTAACGCCTGCACAGCTATCCATGCTGCTCGAAGGCATAAACTGGAAGTATCCTCGGCGGACGAAACGTTCTGGCTTGCGGATATAACCAGCTTTAAAGTAGGGATATGAATACCTCACTGCTCGATGAAAACGCCCGGCTCAGAGTGCTGTTGCAGGTGCAGCAGACCACCATTTTCAAAATGGCGGAGTATAACCGCCTGAAGGCGTTGGTTGCTGAACTGCAGCGTATACAGTTCGGCAAAAGCTTCGAAAAGCTGCGTGAAAAAAACGCGCGTCAGGTACGGGAGGCGGAAGAACGCATCGGTGCCCTGCAGGAGGAGATGGCTGAGGTGCCGGGCGAGCAGCATGATCTGGTATTACCCCAGCCACTGCGACAGTCTTCCGCCCGCAAACCGCTTCCGGCCTCACTTACCCGCGAAACCCGCACGCTGCCGCCGACAGAAATGCGTATTTTCATGAACGGAGATCACCCAATAACGGCGTTTTTCAAGGTAGTTGTCGCTTTTTGTAATAAAATTACGTTATGCCGCTTCTTTTTCGGGGTTCAGGTATACCTCATATATAGGACTCCAGTTGCGAATTTCTTTACCCCAGCGTTCCGGATTTTGTTGGCGGGCTAGTTGGTAGACCACTTTCCTGGCCGAAAGTATTCCAGTATCGGCACCACGGTGGCGTTCATCCGGTGTGACATATTTAATTCCGCTGTGCTTGTGTTCCTGGTTATACCAACCCACAAAGCGGGTGACCCATGCACGGGCATCATCGATATCCTGAAAGCCATTTTCAGGCCACCATGGGCAATATTTCAGCGTGCGGAATAGCGATTCAGAGTAAGGGTTATCATTGCTGACTCGGGGGCGAGAATATGAACTGAGTACACCGAGTGCATACATTTTTGCGAGCATCGTATAACTTCTCATCGGGCCTCCGTTATCGGAATGAAGCACCAGATTTTGGGATGAACATTTTTCACGCCATATCGCTCTTTGCAGCAATTCTGCCGCATGCTTGCCGGATTCACTGGCAAAGACTTCTGCAGCGATAATTTTACGGCTGTAAATATCGACGATCATATAGAGATAAAAATGTTGTCCTCTGACCCTGGAGGCCAGATAACTAATGTCCCAACTCCAGACCTGATTGGGTCCTGTTGCTTTAAGTGCGTCAGGCCGCGTATACCGGCTTTCCCGTGATCTTCTGGTCAACTGGTTAGCGTCTCTTAACACACGATAGAAGGTTGATTCAGAAACAATATAAATACCTTTATCCGCCAGCGTCGGAACAATGACATTTGGCGGCAAAGATGAAAATTCTGGTGAATTGCATAATTCAAGAATTTGTTGTCTCTCTGCTTCCGACAGCTTATTCCGAGGGATCCGGTTCGTTATATCAGGCCTTCTGTCGGCCTTAATATACTCACCGTCACCCCAGCGCTGAAGTGTCCGAATAGAAATGCCAATGCACTGACAGGCCCGCGTTTTGGATGCTCCCTGACTGACCGCATCACCTACAAGGGATATGATTTTCTGCCGCTCCGAAAGAGGTGTCAGTCTTCCTCGCTGTTGTCCCAGAGGGCATTGAACTTTTCCCTTAGCATCAGAAGTGCAGCTGCTTCTGCCAGAGCTTTATCTTTACGCTGAAGCTCTTTCTCCAGCTCTCGTAACTTATTTTTTGCGTCACGTAATGCCCTGTCTGTTCGAATATTTTCCGTCAGTTTTTTTTCATGCGCCTGAATTGAGATAGCCCGCTATTCTTTGACCTGTTCAACAAACAATCCCATACGACGGCAATAATCAGCAAGCTCCATTTCTGACAGCGTAGCCGTCTCAAGAACAACAGAGAATCGACGTTCCGGTGTCCAGTCCTCACCGTCAACGGAGGTAATCTTTTCATTTTCAGGTAAAAGTCCTTGCTCCACTAACTCACATCTCCATTTTGATACAACTGAGGCGCTGATCTTCAGCTTACGGGCTATCTGACGATGTGACCAGCAGTATGGTGGCAAAAGCCATATCAGTCCTTTCTCTTTGAGCTCAATTGGTATTGGTTGTCCTGGCATTGTTATCTCCTTAAAAAATTGAGGCGACAACTATGCTGACACAGGGGGTTACTCACCGATCTCCTGCATGGTAATACGCAGCGGGTTCGCTTGCGCGTCGTTCGGCCTTTGCGACATCCTGCGGCCATTCACGAAATGAAGTAAAGGGAATATCGTTAAGTTCGCAATACTGCTGACGGGTAAGACCGCTGGCCCGCCAGCTGGCGACATGCTGTTTTTTCTGCTCAATGAACCATCGTTGTTTCATCAGTAAACATCCTTCGTCAGTTAAAGATGTTGCTGATATTACCCGCTGAAATAATTATGAAAATATGAGTTCACCGGATGCTTACGAAGTAACGCTGCCAGGCAAGGGGGAGGCAGATTAGATGAGGCAGCCCGGAGTGCAAAAAGCTGGTGCAGGTCATCAACTTGGTGCAGCAGTGTATGCCATAACCAACTGGCTGGACTTCGGCTGAGGAGCAGCATTGGTAACGGCATCGCTGACTGCTTCAGCAACATAGCGACTCTGTTGCAGAGTCGTCAGTAATATGATGTGATTATCGGGTATAAATACTACGATACGGCGAACGTTAGTTCCTGTGATTATAGACGGATTATAAGGCAACAGAAGAACAGGTTGCATTTCACAACCCATTATCATATTTATAAGTCCTTCGGCTGCCAAAGTATATGGCGACAGAATGTGATTAATTCTCGTGCCGCCATCCGCAACAAACGCATTACTGGTAAACAAAGGTCACTTCAATAATTGATTGCACGTTACCCGCAATCACCTGTCCGCTAGTGCGCGCATAATTGGCAGTTAACCCCAGGCTGACCGCCGAGGTTCCTACGGTTCCTAACGATACCGTATTATTGGCGGGAACGACGGTGCCGTTGCGTGTCAACTGAACGCCAACCCCCTGTGCCGGCGATGATGATGCAGTGTTTGCAAAAACTGTGTTGCCCGCATCTACAGTAGTGCCTGAAAGGTAATAATTCAGATTCTGGTTCTGCGCACAATAGACCGTTAATGGAATTGGTGCCGTACCAGGATAGTCAGGGAGAGTTACAGTAACATCTCGGGCTGAAACATCACAGCCTCCTGTTGGTACAAAAACACTATTATTTGCATAAATATTCCAAGTGAATCGTAATTGGTGTTGGTTGCTTCCATCATCATAATTTGATCCAACCTGTCTCATTACTATTGTTGCTATTTTCTCACCCGTATGTATTAGAACAGAACTCGCGGCAGATATTGGTGTAAGGTATAATTGAGCATCCCATCCAATGAATGAAGCTGACTGCAAATCATAAGAGGCAGTTTCTGCGACCGTCGGTAGATTATAGCTATTACCATAGTACCCAAGAGTACCTGTAAAACTATTTAGCGCGCCACCAAATGTAGTTCCTTGTAATATTGACACATAATCATGTCTCCTGGGAGGATCTGCAAAAGAATCATTCCTACATGAAATTGACTGTGACAGGTCAACCACAAGAACCTGGCCAGGTTTTATCTGCGGAGTCAAATTAACAAAAACGTTAGCAGTAGTGTTTCCATTATAATAGCTTAGTTCTTGCCCTGTACTATCTTTACAAGTAAAAGCATAAGTACTAAATGAGGCCCCTACAAATAAGTAAAACATAACTATAGTTCTTAATGAACTGATGAATATATTAACCGTCATCGTTTTCTCCTGGCTCAGGCGTAGGTGTAGGTGACGTTAATCACCGCCTGAATAGTTCCCTGGGTGGCCCCGCCGTTGACCGTCAGCGCTCTGACCTGTAGCGGGAAGCTGGCTGACTGGGTTGCTTCATCCACCTGGACCTCTTTTTTCGCGCCGGTATTCAACGTGGTACCGCCGTCATCCTGCAGTTCAAGCTGGATATTTCCTGCGGTACCCTGATTTTTGTAGTAGCCAGTGGAATCTGCCGTACCGCTGAAGCTGGCTGTGACCCGTGACGTGCCTACCGGGCAGTTGCTCAGGTTGAGCGCTACGCTGTGCCACGGCGAAGAAGAGCCAGCAGACACCAGATTAAAGGTGTATAGGTCGCCGAGATCAACGATGGCGTTAAGGGTGGAAACCGTACACGGTTTCGCCACAACCTTGCCGTTAACGGTAATGGTGACGTCGGCAGCCTGTAACGTTGGGGTGGACGCCGCCAGCACTGTGGCCAGAAGCCAACCGGTGTGGGTAAAATTCATCAGAGCCTCAGCTTACTGAAATTCAAGTGTGAATGTTGCGGTTGCATTTACGTGTCCGGCGGTCACCGGTACCTGAGTTGCCATCAGTCGGGCATAAAAGTTCAACGTGTTGGTCTGGCCGGGGGTAAGCGTGGTCCACTGGATGGTGGATGATGTGGCGTTGAGCGGCAGCACTGTCTGCTGTCCGTCAAGGATCTGCACGCCCATGCCCGCCGCAGCTGACACGCCGCCGTCGAGTTTTAGCAGGTCTGCATTAATGCTGTCGGCAATACCAACAAAACCAACTTTAACCGCCGTGGCCAAGCTGCCGCAGGGTGACAATACAATGCGAAAGGGCACCAGGGGCGTGGTGGCTCCAGGCGTATGTAACTGCTTTGCTGCGTTATTCATAAGGTCAACGGTAAAATCCTTTGATTCAGTAGCGACTTCGCAGGCGTTATCCCGAACGTAGCCGCTGATAGTGATGGTGCTGTCCGCCGCTCTGGCGTTGGCAACCGTCAGCGGTATAAAGGTGCTCAGCAGGTAAAGTGTTTTTAACATCATCATGATTTCCTTAGCGGCACTCGGCTGACAGCTGGCTTAGTGTCTGGTTCTGGCTTTCTGGCGGGAGACTATAGTCGGCCTCACAGCCGGCGTTCGGTCCCTCTCCCCACTTCGCCCGGACTTTACCGATCAGCGGCATTCCGCTCAAATACACTTGGCCGTTATCGGCGACGATGCTGCTCCCCTGGCTCCCCTCCACTGTGACCAGTGCACCAAAGGGAACCGGCTTACCGTTATAGATAAGCGACATCAGCAGCTTGAGTCCGACGTGGGCCTTAAATTCAGCGCGGACTATCGCGCCGTGAGTGGGCACCACGCTTGCCACGGTATCGTCCAAATCGACATTGTCGGCAAGGCTGTTGGTGTTGAGCGCCACCCGATTCTCCCGGTATTCGGTGGCATAGGGCAGCACGGCATAACCGCGCCAGTCTGTCTGAACACCAGTCTGGTTTTCTAATTTTACCCCATCTGCGCCAGGAGCTTTGATCAGCACGACAGTGTCATTCATTGGCTGACTCAGGGTGATGCCGTCGGCGTGGGCCAACACGCCGCCGCTCAGGCCGTAATAAAGATTCCTTACACCGTCGCTGCGGCTGTAGCCCACGTTGGCGTTGCCATAGCCGCCACGATAGTTCAGCGCCGCATAGCCAGTACTGTTGCTACTACCGCCGCCGGGATAACCGTTATAGCCGGTCTGTACGCTGTAACTCAGGTTATTGTCCTCAAGCAGCGTACCGTACAATCCAGCCAGGTTCGTCACCTCGCCGTCAAGGTCATGAGACGAGCTAAAGCTGGCGTTGGCGTGTCGCCAGACGGATTTACTGTCTGAGCGCATCCAGTGGCTGAATGGAATATTGACGTTGGCCGCGAGCATCTGGTCACGTCCCTGCTGCCAGGCGTTTTTGGTCAGGCTGTAGCTCCATGTCCAGTTGATATCATCAATGACAGTATTCAGCCCCGCCTGCAGCTGCTGGTCTACCTTGTCAGTGCCCCAGTAGGTCTGATGACTACCGCTCAGATAGAGGGTAGCGGTACGCCCCAACTGCTGGGTGACGCTGAGCTGCGCTTTACCGCGTTTGTTGTAAGCGAGGTTGTAGTAGTCTGTGAACTTAGGATTCACTTCAATCACGCCGTCCTGGGTCTCTACATTGTAGCCGCTCATCCGACTGTAAGTGGTGTCAGCTAAGCTAAAATAGCCGCGCGTGGAGTAGCGGTAGCCCACCAGTTGAATATTGGTTCCGGTATCCGACAGCGATTTGTTATAGAGGAAACGTACTGACCGCCCCTGATGATCGCTATCATCGGGCAGGGTTGCGTTGGCCTGAGTGATGTCCACAGACAGAGCACCCAGTTCGCCCATATTTTTACCCACGCCAAGGTTAAAAGCACGGTAGCGGCCCGCCAGCTGGGTACCCCCGTACAGTGTCCAGCCTGCCTGAATCCCGTGCAACAGCGTCACCTGGAAGAACTTTGGTTTTTCCTGCAGCCCGTTGCCGCTGCGGTACTCACCGGCGGTGACGGCATAGCGGGTATGGCCCTCACGCTGGAGTACCGGGACGGAAGAGTAGGGCACGGTGAAAACATTGCTGCTGCCGTCGGCCTCGTTGATGGTCACCTGCAGATCACCGCCGTTGCCTGCGGAGTAAAGATCGTTGATAATGAACGGGCCGGGCGGTACCGTGCTCTGATAGATCTCATAGCCGTTCTGTTTCACGGAGACCTGGGCCGTGCCGCGGGCAACCCCATGGATCGCCGGAGCAAATCCTTTCTGGCTGTCCGGCAGCATATTGTCATCGGAAGCGAGCTGCGCACCGCGGAAGTTGATGCCATCAAAAACATCGCCGTTGGTATAGCTGTCGCCCATGGTCAGGCGCGAACGTAGCGAGGTGATATCGCGCTCAAGCCATGTATTGACGTGCTGCCACTTGTTTTCACTGGTCGACGAATTACCACTGCTGTTGTAGCTCCAGGTGGTGTTGTCACGCAGACGCCACGCACCGAGGTTCATCCCGCTTTGAAGGTTTAGGTACGCGTAGTTGCTGCTGCCGCTCACACCGTTATGGACGTTGTTGCCGGAGAAGTTGTAGTTCAGCAGTCCGGCATTAATTCCGTGGTCCCAGAGTTCAGGCGGAATATAGCCGCGCGCCTTATTGCCCATAAACACCTGGGGTATGGTCAGATAAAGCCGCTGCTGACCGACGTCAAAACGGGTAGTGGCATCTTTGATCAATTCAGTTAATGGCACGCAGGCGTCAGATGCCATTGCGCCCATTCCCGGTATAGCAGGCGTATTTACTCCAAAGCTGTTAAGCTGCCCTCGGGTGAGGCATGGCGTTAATCCGTGGCCGTTTTCACCTGCATTAAAGGTGATATCGCGGGTGGTCATATACCCGTCATTCAGGTAAATGTCCGCGCGATAGGTTCCAGGTGGCAGTTCTTGGCCTTTTTCAAAACCGGACAGATCCGCCACGGCACCTGGATCGTCCGCCAGGAAACGTGGGTTGAAATAAAGCTCACCCCGCACGTAGAAAGTTGCCGATACAAGTAAAAAAGCAACAGAAAAATGCGCGAATGTACGCTCAAATCCTGAAGTCATACGCCGAGTATCCAAACGGTAAGGTCCATATTTAAGATGTTACATAATCTCTCCGGTCCAAAGTCGCCCGGCAATCGGTATTTTTATCGTTCAAGGGGAGCCCCGCGCAGCTCCCCAATTAATTACTGCATTACGCCTTTCATTTTCGGGGTCAGTGCGCCATAGTCGTTAATTGTCCGGTAAGTAATCTCACTACCAGCACCAGCGGGCAGACTGATGCTGGCTTCACCCATCGGCGGGACTAGCGCATTTTTAAGCACTCGGGTACCGGCATTGAGTTCAGTAACCGTCAGGTAGTAAGGCGTAGGGTTGATCAGCGTTAGCGAGCCTGCACTACGGCGAAACTTCAGACTTTCAGGGGCCTGATCGGGCGGCAGCGCCAGTTTTTCCGGGCGGTAATAGAGCTTGATACGGCTGATAATCGCCAGCTGCAGGGTGTTATCGCTGAGCTTCGATTTGTCCATGGACGGAATCGCTTTGACGTTCATCCAAAACAGGGTCTCCCGGTCTTGCGGTAGCTGGTTATTCGTCGCATCGAGGATACGCAAGGTACTCTCTTTTTTACCCTGCATGGCAAAAAGCGGTGGGGTGATAACAAAACGCCCGTCTTTTTCGCCATCGGCATTCTCGACCCAAGACTGAATGAGATAAGTGCTCTTTTCATCATTATTCGTTACCGCTAACTGAACCTGCTTTTGTCCTGCCGGGTAAATGACCCGGGTTGCACCCAGCGCCACGCCTGCTTGGGCCTGCGCGGTAAAACCGGTGGTTGCAATCAGTAAAAGTCCCGCCAGTGAACCACGCAGAGTACCCAGTGTATTTTTCATGCTTACCTCTTTATTACTCACTGTTATTTCCTGTTATTGGCACTGATTACTGGTAGGTCAGGGAGAACCAGGCCTGAGCATTTGCAACCCCTCCGGTGACTTGATTACCGGTGGAACGGTATTTAGCGACAAAATGCAGCGTGGTCGGGCCAGTATGCAGCTGTGTCCATGATGCTGGTGGCGCATTGAGTGGGATCAGACTGCCTGTTTTATCAAACAGTGCAACACCAATGCCGGTAGCGATCCCTGGCCCCTCGCCAACCGAGAGCACGTCAGGATTTTTACCATCGGCGACGCCGTGAAATGCCACACCAACGCGCTGGCTAACCGCGGTACTGCATTCCTGTAGGTGAATATCGAAAGGGACAGGATTGTTATCCTCTCCCGCAGAATGAAACCGATTGCTGCTGATTTGCCCCATATTGACGGTCATCTGTCGGTCATCCGCTTCAACGCGGCAGGACTCGGCAATGACTATCCCCTGGAAACGCATGCTCCCTCCCGGCAACATAACGTCCCATTGAACAGCCTGCGTCAGAGGTGATAGCAAAAATATCAACAGACCCGACTTCATCTTTAGCATCGTTATTACCCCAGTCTTATTTGGATAACGGGCAATCCTAGCCCTACATGCTTCCTTGCCTGATGAAGAAGTTACTCGTACTGCACTTTAAAGGTAGCGTCAGCGTTAGCGGTACCAGCAGTTGCAGCGCCAGTGGCGAAGTAGCGAGCCTGGAACGGAATGATGTTGGTGCCATCGTTCAGCGTGGTTGCAGCACTAAAAGTTGCGCCATCCACAACCAACGGTGTATTGGTACGATCAAGGATTTGTACGCCGACGTTAGTCGCGCCGCCCGCAGTAGAACTCTGCAGTGCCAGTACACTTGTGTTAGAACCATCAATTGCAGTACCTGTGAAAGCAACGGATGCTTTGGTGGCTACCGTGGTATCACAATCGTTCAACTGAATATTGAAGCCAACAGAAGAGCTGACGTCACCCAAGGCAGCGAGTGTTGCTGAACGAACCTGACCTAACTGAATGGTCTGATCGACAGAACCGGCATCAACTGCGCAGGCTGCGTTAACGACTTCACCTTTAAAATGCACCGTGCCGCCGTTAACTACAGTGGCGGCAGCCAGAACTGCCGTGGAATTCAAGGACAAAACTGACAGAACAACGAATGCCAGTGTTTTTATTTTCATGCTGTTTTCCTTAAAAAAATCGAGCTATCGAATAATGCTGCATCTGTCTAATCAAACAGCTGCAGAATTATTTGCACTAATGAGGAGCAAAGAAGCAATTTAATTTACTCCCCGCAAAAATAGCAGTTCTTTTATGTGCGCCTTAGCTTTATAATAAATATCTGCACAGTTTTTTATGTGCATTAATTCATGTAATCGCTTAGGGTTTCATTTACAGGTGCGCCTTAGAACCTATCCCGGAAGGGATTCTCAGAATGCCGTAACTGATAATTAATAACGACCTTCTGGCGTTCAGAAAGGGAACGCTGTTCGGCGCCGTTGCCGAAATCACCTGAAACCAGAAGCTTCAGGGGAAGTTCAGTTTTTTAGAAGATCCACCAGTATGTAAATCCAATTTCAGGTTAACGCGTGCTTTACGCTTTAGGTATTTCGTTCTTAAAGAGATTGCTCATAAGACCTCCAGTCTTTCAGGCAAAGGAATTAATCCGAAATATGCGTAAGCGTGCAGCGAGAACCGTATTGACGGGGATGTGTTATTCAGTTGGCAGCGCTACGCGCCAGGGGAGCAGCTCGCTGACCCTGTTTATCGGCAAGTCAGCAATGACGTCAAGTACATAGCGGAGGTAGCTTTCTGACTCCACTCCGTTCAGTTTGCACGTCCCGATCAGGCTGTACAGCAGCGCTACCCGCTCTCCTCCATGATCCGAACCGAAGAACAGGTAGTTTTGCGGCCCAGGCTGACCATCCGCAGCGCATTCTCAGCTATGTTGTTATCTGCTTCGGCCCAGCCGTCGTCAGTATAGTAAGCCAACGCTGGCCACTGGTTCAGTCCGTACATGAATGCTTTCGCCAGTTCTGAGTGTCGCGACAGCGTTTTCATCTTTTCACGTAGCCAGCATTCCAGGGATTTCAGCCGCGGTTTAGCTTTTTGCTGACGTTCTGCAAGGTGTTGCTTTGCCGGCATCCCCCTTATTTCCGCCTCTATGGCATACAACTCGCCGATCCGTTTCAGGGATTCTTCCGTCAGGGCTGACGGGGGGCGAACGTGCACATCGTGGATCTTGCGACGGGCGTGAACCCAGCAGGCAGCTTCCGTTATCTGTCCATTGCGGTACAGCTCGTTGAACCCGGCGTACGCATCCGCCTGCAGAACACCGCTGAAGCTGGCGAGATGGCTCTGCGGGTGGAGACCTTTTCTGTCCGGGCTGTAAGCGAACCACACCGCCGGCGCCAGCTCTGACCCGGCGTTACGGTCGTCACGAACGTACGTCCACAGCCGCCAGCTCTTCGTTTTCTTATTCCCTGGCAACAGCACACGGACAGGCGGTCGAGTAGACCAGAGGGATCCTCCCCCTCTGGCCGCTCACAGAACCGTACGTGATGCTCTCACCTCATACGGCTCCTGTTATTCAACTCTATCTTCCAGTGTACAAACAGTGTCTTATTACGCGGTCTGATCCGCTCCAGTACTTCGCTGGAGCGACTTTGATGCCACCGGTATTGCTTATAACGGCACCGGACCCACTTTACCAACCGCCAGTCCAGTATTCGCTATAACCTGTTCATTTAACTTGGATAAAACTTCCCATAATAATTGATCCATCCACGCAGCTGCGGATTGATTCTTTCCGCAATTTCTTCTGCCGACAGTAAGCGCACCATCTACGACGTCTTGTGAAAACTGTCCTGTCTGGCAACAATCGCGCCCATCTATATTGATGGACACGAACGATGAATTCCCGGACAACAAAAGATATTACCTGCTTCCGTTCTTATCTACCCGATGCTCTGCGATTAAGATTTGAAGACAAGTTAAGCATCAGGATCATCGCCCAGCGTCTTGGCCTCAGTCACTCGACAATACATACGCTTTTTCAGCGATTTATTGCATCCGGTTTCGCATGGCCGTTGCCTGACTCAATTTCATTCGCTCAGCTTGATGCCATCCTTTATGCCAACCGAAAAAATGAATCCACTCGTCCTGAAATTAACGAAGAAAAATGGCGCAAAGACAGGCGTGCCAGTTACAGCCGTGAATTTAAAGTCAGCCTGGTGAAGCAGGCATTACGACCAGGTGCTGTCGTTGCCCGGATCGCCAGAGAGCACGATATAAATGATAACCTGCTGTTTAAATGGAAAAACCAGTACGAGGACGGCTTACTGAGCGATGATGACATACAGGAATGCCAGCCTGTTCCGGTGGCGCTGACTGATACGCCAGAGCCGATCAGGGCAGTGACGAATCCCTTCTGGCGAAACAAACCTTATGACTCTCCTGGAGATGAGCCCGGAAACGCGCCACGGTGCGAGCTGCATCTTAAATCAGGCGTTGTAAAGTTGTTTGACCCGGTGACCCCGGAGCTTCTTCGGGCGCTAATCCGCGAAATGAAAGGTGGTGTCCGATGATAACGTTGCCGACTGGCACCAGAATCTGGAGCATCGCGGGCGTCACAGATATGCGTTGCGGCTTCAACGGTCTGGCCTCAAAGGTGCAGAACACGCTGAAAGATGATCCGTTCTCCGGGCATATCTTCGTGTTCCGTGGCCGTAGCGGCAAAATGGTGAAAATCCTGTGGGCTGATCGTGACGGGCTATGCCTGTTCACCAAACGCCTCGAGCGGGGCCGCTTCGTGTGGCCGGTGACTCGTGAAGGGAAAGTGCATCTGACGCCCACCCAGTTGTCCATGCTTCTGGAGGGGATCGCGTGGCAGCATCCAAAACGAACGGAACGGCCTGGCATACGGATATAACCCATGATAAAACAGGGGCATGAACAGTTCACTCCCCGATGACATCGAGCCACTGAAGGCCCTGCTGGTCGCACAACAGGCGGTTATCGTTCGCTTGTCCGATGAAATAACCGGCTATGCCCGCGAGATCGACTCACTCAGAGCGCTGGTCGCTAAACTGCAGAGAATGCTGTTCGGCCGCAGTAGCGAGAAAAACCGCGAGAAGATAGAAAAGAAGATCGTGCAGGCTGAAAAGCGCATAACCGAACTCCAGAACAGGCTTGGCGAAGCGCAGTCGCAGCTCACCTCAATGGCCGGAGATAATACGCCGAAAGCATCAGACTCATCTGCCCGTAATTCGCTTCCGGCAGCACTCCCCCGCGACAGGCAGTTTATCTACCCACCAGAAAACGAATGCCCCGTCTGCAGTGGTAAACTGAAACCTTTGGGCGAAAGTATCTCCGAACAGCTGGATATCATCAACACAGCCTTCAGGGTTATAGAAACGGTGCGGCCAAAACTGGCCTGCAGCCGGTGCGACTGTATCGTGCAGGCTCCGCTGCCGCCGAAACCCATCGAGCGTAGTTACGCCAGCCCGGGCCTGCTGGCCCGCATCATCATGGCAAAGTTCGCTGAACATCTTCCCCTGTATCGTCAGGCTGAAATCTACAGCCGCCAGGGCGTGGAGCTGAGCCGCAATACGATGGGACGCTGGGTTGATGTTATGGGAGAGCAGCTTCGTCCGTTGTATGATGAACTGAACCACTATGTGCTGATGCCGGGTAAAGTGCATGCCGACGACACGCCGGTGAATGTACTGGAGCCCGGTAATGGTAAAACCCGTACCGGTCGGCTGTGGGTCTATGTTCGTGACGATCGCAACGCTGGTTCGACCATGCCGGCAGCCGTGTGGTTCTCCTACTCTCCCGACCGCAAAGGTATCCACCCACAGCAGCATCTGGTGGGATACAGCGGTATCCTGCAGGCTGATGCGTACGCGGGTTATAACGCCCTCTATGAAAATGGGCGGGTAACCGAAGCGGCCTGCATGGCGCATGCCCGACGCAAGATCCACGATGTACATGTTCGCCATCCAACAACAGTAACAACAGAAGCGCTCAGTCGTATCGGGGCGCTGTATGCTATCGAGTCAGAGATCCGCGGCAGTCCGGCAGAAGAGCGACTGGCGATCAGAAAATCCAGAACGGTACCGCTGATGCAGTCGTTTTATGACTGGCTTCAGGGGCAAATGAATACGCTGTCGCGCCACTCTGATACAGCGAAGGCGTTCACGTATCTGCTGAAGCAATGGGATGCCCTGAACGAATACTGTCGCAATGGCTGGGTGGAGATCGACAATAATCTGTGCGAAAACGCACTTCGTGTGGTTGCGCTGGGGCGGCGTAACTACATGTTCTTCGGCTCTGATAGTGGTGGCGACAGTGCAGCAGTGATGTACAGCCTGATCGGAAGCTGCAAACTCAACGGCATCGAGCCAGAAGCCTGGCTGCGCCACGTGATCAGCGTCATCAATACCTGGCCTGCCAACCGCGTGAAAGAGCTGTTGCCCTGGAACGTCAACCTCTCTGTAAACTAATTTTTACCCCACGTCCTTCACGGGGCGCTTACACCTGCTGTTCACCTGGCGTCAGCGCTATCGTCATCTGGTTGATGCGCCATCTGATGAGCATCCGGCACCAGCCATTATCCGTGACGATATCGTTCCTGTTGTGACCGCCGAATACTCTCAACCCGTGCTGCCCGCTGTCCCGGCATCATCAGCACAGAGCCTGCCACCGGATACCGGGCAACGCTGTGAGGTCAGCATCGGCCGTGCACGCCTCAAGCTGTCCGGCAATCTCACCCCGGCCATGCTGTCGGCACTGGTTCGCGAACTGAAGAGAGGTGGCTGATGATATCCCTTCCTACAGGTTCCCGCATCTGGCTGGTGACGGGCGTTACGGACATGAGAAACGGCTTCAACGGCCTGGCCTCCCGCGTGCAGAATGTCCTCAACGATGACCCGTTCAGCGGCCACCTGTTCATCTTCCGGTGGCGTCGTGGCGACATGATAAAGGTGCTGTGGGCGGACCGGGACGGCCTGTGCCTGTTCACTAAAAGGCTGGAACGCGGGCGCTTCGTCTGGCCGGTGACCCGTGACGGTAAGGTTCATCTGACGCCGGCGCAGCTGTCGATGCTGCTGGAAGGCATAAACTGGAAGCATCCCCAGCGGACGGAACGGCCTGGAATACGCATATAACCTGCTGTAAAGTGGGGTTATGGAGACCTCATACCCCGATGAAAATGCCCGGCTCAGGGCATTGCTGCAGGAGCAGCAAACGACCATCCGCAAAATGGCGGAATATAACCGTCTGCTCTCGCAGCGGGTGGCGACGTACGCCAGCGAAATCAACCGCCTGAAGGCGCTGGTTGCTAAGCTTCAGCGCATGCAGTTCGGCAAGAGCTCCGAAAAACTGCGTGAGAAAACGCAGCGGCAGGTGCGTGAGGCAGAAGAGCGCATCAGCGCCCTGCAGGAGGAAATGGCGGAGGTGCCGGGTGAGCAGCATGACCCGGCACTCCCGCAGCCGCTGCGTCAGTCTTCCGCCCGCAAACCGCTGCCCGCCTCACTTCCCCGCGAAACCCGCACGCTGTCGCCGGCAGAAAGCGCCTGCCCGGAATGCGGCGGCGACCTCAGCCTGCTGGGCTGCGACGAGTCGGAGCAGCTGGAGCTTATCAGCAGCGCCTTTAAGGTTATCGAAACGCAGCGGCCGAAGCTGGCCTGCTGCAGCTGTGACCACATCGTTCAGGCTTCCATGCCATCAAACCCCATCGAGCGCAGCTATGCGGGCCCCGGCCTGCTGGCGCGCATCGTCACGGCGAAGTTCGCCGAACTATCGTCAGTCAGAGATATACCGTCGTCAGGGCGTGGAGCTGAGTCGTGCCACGCTGGGGCGCTGGTCCGGTGCGGTCAGCGAACTACTGGAGCCGCTGTACGACCTGCTGCGCCAGTACGTGCTGATGCCGGGCAAGGTGCATACCGATGATATCCCGGTGCCGGTTCAGGAGCCGGGCAGTGGTAAAACTCGCACGGCCCGGCTGTGGGTCTACGTGCGGGATGACCGCAATGCGGGGTCACAGCTTCCGCCGGCGGCATGGTTCGCGTACTCACCGGACCGGAAAGGTGTCCATCCACAACAGCACCTTGCGGGATACAGCGGTGTCCTGCAGGCGGACGCGTACGGTGGCTACAACGCGCTGTACGAAGACGGGCGCATCATGGAAGCGGCCTGCATGGCCCATGCCCGGCGAAAAATCCACGACGTGCATGCCCGGACACCGACCGACATTACAACCGAAGCGCTGAAGCGAATCGGAAAACTGTATGCCATCGAGGCGGAGATACGCGGCAGCCCGGCAGAGGAGCGGCTGGCGGTGCGTAAAGAGCAGACTATCCCGTTAATGCAGTCACTGTATGACTGGATACAGGTTCAGATGAAGGTGCTGTCGCGCCACTCGGATACGGCGAAGGCGTTCGCCTACCTGCTGAAGCAGTGGGACGCGCTGAACCTGTACTGCAGCAACGGCTGGGTGGAGATAGACAACAACATCGCGGAGAACGCACTGCGTGGCGTTGCCCTGGGCCGGAAAAACTGGCTGTTCGCCGGTTCAGACGCGGGTGGTGAGCGGGCAGCGGTGCTGTACTCGCTGCTCGGCACCTGCCGGCTGAACGGCGTGGAGCCGGAGGCGTGGCTGCGCTATGTGCTGGGGCATATCCAGGACTGGCCGGTAAACCGGCTGCGCGATCTGCTGCCGTGGAAAGTCGATCTTACCTCAGCCTGACAGTCAATACGGTCTGGATGTGACGCTTACGATGAAAACGCTGTCGGTCCACGATGAGATGGCGAAGGCGTTCGCGTACATGCTGAAACAATGGGATGCGCTGAACGAATACTGCCGCAACGGTCAGGTAGAGATCGACAATAACATCGGTGAAAACGCGTTGCGCTCAGTGGCAGTTGGCAGAAAAAATTATCTGTTCTTCGGCTCTGATAACGGCGGTGAGGCCGCGGCGGTCATCTACAGCCTGGTTAGCACCTGCAAGCTGAACGGCGTGGAGCCGGAAGGCTGGCTGCGTGATGTTATAAGCAAGATCAACGCCTGGCCTTCAAACCGGCTACATGAACTGCTGCCCTGGAACCTCTCTTCTGTAAAATAATCCTTACGACCACGCTCAGGACGGAGCGCTTACGTTGATGCGAGAGTTCAACCATTTTGATTTTAAACTCAACGGGATAATTAGGGCTTTTTTTACGCACTGTGGTTAATGATTTCATGGATAGCGTCCACCATATTTGGTGTCCACTATCCTCTCAGGAATTTCAGGATCTGCCAGACGGTGCTGAGACGACGCTTACGCTCCGAGTGTCGCGAAAGGGTTTTCATCATTTCACACAGCCAGCTTTCCAGGGCCCTGTGCGGGTGGTTTTCATTGTAATGTGTGAACGCTGCTGCAAGGTTTAGCAGTGCTGTTTTCACATCCGTTTTTGGAGATTTCGAGGAAGTTGCATAATATTTCCGGCAGGTTCAGGAGCAGAGCTAGTGGTGTGTATGGATGTTAAATTCTCAATTTTCGCTTCCAGTTCGGCAATACGCAGTGTGGCCTGATATAAAGCATGTTCAGTAGTACCTCGCTCAAAACTGAGACGGTGAACTTGTAATTTAAGATTATCACAGGATTCGCGGTACTGAACTTTCAGTCTTCTCTCATTGTCTCGTTCTTTTCTTAGTGACTGAAGTAAATCATGCTGATTTACTATATCCCCCCTCTCTTCACGTTTTCCTTTATTATACTGGGCAATCATGTCACATGCGCGCTTTCGAAATTCATTATAAGGATTGTAATATAACGTCCCGCTACCCACTGCTGCTTCTTTAGCCAGCAGTGCTATGGACAGTTTTTTTCCCGGTGAAATATGTTTGCCTTCATTTCTAAGCAGACGTTCCAGTGCATCTTCAAACAGTTGCAGCTGGATTTCTGTTTTGCTGGGTTTTCTGCTCATTTTTCACACCTTTGAATATTTATACTGCTTTTCAGATTATATGGTTCAAACTGAATACCATGATCTGCCATTACTTTTTCGCAGGCACGAATACCAACAAGCGTTTTTGAAAGTATATTAGGCTGATTCAAATTCTGTCTGACAGCATTGCTGTGACGCGCTATGAGACGTTCACGCAAATCAGCGCGCAATAGTGCATGCTGGTACAGCATGACATCATGGCTGCATAACACCGGATTCAGAAGTGGATCCATTGTACATTCCAGTCGCTCACAGCCCGGATTAAGGCATAAACTATGTCCGTTGTCCACGATGGATAATTCCCCTTTGCGGATCGCCGCCTCTATTTCTTCCCTGTTATGGAACACAATATTGCCTTGAGCTATCTGCTTGCGAATCAGGGTACCCGCGGTACCTGAAACCGGCTCATCTGTCAGGTAGATCTTATCTGCAATATCAGTCATCAACAGCATGTTCATTTCAGCAAGTTCAGACTGAATCTCAGGATCTTGCTCCATATCAAATGTTTTTGCGACCTCAGCATTACGTCCGTACCAGACTGACATGCTGAGGTTCGTATGAGCAAACTGTTGCTTCACCTGCAAAAACGACCCAAAGTTATTGCGTAACAAGAATACAGCAAATGTTCGTCGAAACTGATGAGTGGCGATTGGCCATAGTTTATTCAAGGGAATATCCAATTTATTCAACTGCTTATTGAGCGCTTTAAATTCTGGTAGATGCTCCTCCCTTAGAAACGCCCCTGAAGAACCATCTTTAGCTGGGGCTGTTGCAACAAGTCTGTCCAGTGCATTCTTTATGCTGGATTTTGTTAACACAATATTCCCGCCACGGGCGCCGAGAGCTAAAAAAAGTGATTTTCCATGTTCTTCAAGCTTTTTCGCGGCGTTATGCCTGTCTGATCGCCTTAAAACATCGGACTCGATCCTCAGTCTTTTCCTGCGCGGTTCTGTTACCACCGCCAGTAATTCTGTTGCTACTCTCGCTACTGGAGCAGTCACCCACGCATGACGAACCGGAATACCCTGGCTGTATTTACTGGTTTTTCCAGTCAAAAGGCTGTGAGTGATACCTTTGAACGTTTGTTCATGATATGAGCCAGCCTCAAGTTCATACCACTCACCATTTCTCATCCCGCTGACGGCACCAATAACTGTGCCGCATGCCGCCAAAATATCGTTATAGAAAACCGTCAGCGTATCTGACGGAGCATAAATATAATTTGCCTGCTTTGAGAGCGTTGACAAGAATAGTTCATAGCGAAGCAGTGTGTTACTGACTGGCTTTGGCCGTTTTTGCTCCACTAGTGACAGGTATTCACTGAAAAGCAAAGCAAGGTCGTTTCGTGAACTATGCCAGGCTTCTAGCCGGTGAATCGCATGGGAATAAATTTGCACTGCCAGCGGCTGTGGGATCGCGAGCGTTTGTTGTGATATTTTACCTTTGTCAGCAAGTTTTTCAGCAAGTAATGTTACATTTTTGAGGGGGAAATGAACAAACCCATACCGATGGGCCAGAGTGAGTCCGGCAAGAAGATGTTTAACCCTTGTCACCGTTAATTTACGGGCTGAAATTGCATCCATTAATTTTTGTTGCATTCCAGAATCACCAAGCGCGGACATTACTGGTATTCCACACTGAATACAAAGCTGTGAAAGTGCAGACCATGCGTTGAATCTAGCCGAGACTCCAGAGATTCCCTCGCTGGAGGTACGCCTCTTTTCGAACAGATGGGTGTACATTAAATGCCTGACTGTCTTACGAAAGCTTTCCGGAATTCTTCCCCAGTTCCAGACAGCTACTCCCTGGCTGTTACCTGAACGGGTAAGAACATAGGCTCTGAAATCCCAGATATCGTCCAAAAAATAGCTAAGAGGTCTGCTATCTGGGTCGTAGCTGACAATAATGTCATTCAAAGAAGACCTGCCATCATTATGCAGTTCCACCCAGTTAGGTGATGTGATCGTAATATTGCTATTTGCAGGTTTAAATCGCGGATTCATCAATTTATTCCTCACCAGATCTCATAAAAGTCTGCCGCAGAATTCTCATCATCCCACAGAGGATGAGCATGGTTGTTGAATTTGCTTACGGCTTCTGCGTAAACCTTCGGGTAATCCTGTGCAACCTCAGTTAGCATAATATGTATTTTACTCATGACATCATGAATACGGGTTATCGGAAGATGGTGATTAATCGCAGGACGCAAGAAAGCCTCAGATAAGCTTTCACGGAAACTCAACATACACCATATGTCATCCACTTCAGCAACCAGTGCCTGAAATTCACATCCAAAACAGTCAAGGAACTTGAAACAAGCTACCGACTCCGACTGGTCTAATAAACCGCTGGAAACCAGCTCTCGCTTCAGTTCTTTTGCGTATTTTCCAAACGGCTGTCTGCACCGTATGCCTGATTTTGTCGATGCAGGTTCCGGCTCACCTTTGTCTATGATGTCCTGCACTCGCAAAGGCTTACCATATTTTGCCTCAACCGCTTTTCTTGCTTCATCAATGCTTGCACCGCGCATCGTAAGTTCTAAAGCCTCTGCAGCACTGCCAAGGCGATTTCGGTTATTGTGTGGGTTTCCATTCATGTAATGCCTTGCCGCGGTACTGTTCAGATTGTTCAGACCTTCTGCAACCATGGCTATGGAATTCGTATCAGCCATAAGACCATCACTTTTACTTTGACGAAATCGGCTGATTACAGGTCTGACCTGGTGAGTGCAGCGAGCGATAAACCAGTTAACATAACTAATAAGATCAGCTGAGTATATATTGCCGTCATACTGACCGTTGACAAATCGAGGAAATAGATAAGCATCCTGCGGCAGGTTTAAATGTGCAAGACAGCTAAGATAGGTGCTAAAAAAATCTCTTCCCCTACGGGTAAACCCCATGTCCCATACGTTAGCCCTTCCCCCTTGCCGCCCTTTGCTACTGATTAAACGAAAAAGATTGATTGTCTTATCAAAATAGAACCTGCGTTCAGCTATGTCGCTTCGACGCAGATATCTAAGAGGTGTATTGTTGTCTCCGGTGAAATTAGCAGTAAGGAAGAGCGCCGTTACCGATAATTTATTGAGCCACCTTGTACTGTTAGTTGGACTTGAGTCCCAGTTTGTGGCTGGTTGTTCGAAGGGGCAGGTCTTTGGCTCCCCATTTTTAAGTCGACTGACGAGAACATTAAACACCCGAAAAAGATCGCGAGAAACACCTGTCTGTTCATCGTCAGAATATGCCAATGTATTAGAGGACATAATATTATGGCGAACGATTTTTGGCATAAGGTCTGCGAGCTCATCATATCCTGCCCAAATGAGGAATGCTGCGAACCGATCACTCATTCCTCTATAATAGTTATGAGAACGATAATTGAGGTTAACCTGCATTTTTAGATGTTGCGCATATGCGCTTACGGTCGATTCGGTTAACTCAACTGGCCGCATAGTTGCATCACAAAAGCGAAAAAAAAAGACGACCATATTAAAGTCGTAATAAACCGTGCTACCACTCAATTTTTTAATACTGGCGACAAGCCACTGATAAATCTTGTTGATTAACGGTAGACGGGAAACATGAATTTTTACTTTATTGATCGATTTGAATGGCGGTACTCCATCATAAAGCAAACGAAAGACATAAATTGGTTTACATACACTCTCTCTGGTTGCATGATGCTCTACAGTAAGAATCAAATCAGAATAGTCTGTAGAATGGATGTCGCATTCTGAAATAGTGTACAATCCCGCACAAGGTATTTTTGCCATTTCAGTGCTCCATGTCCGGGTTCAAATCTCCCCAGATACCTATCGTTTTATCGTCGCCATAAATGAGATCCAGCCCCTCCTGATAAATGCGATCAGACTGCCTTGCAAGATTATTGTCCTCCCAGAATTTAACATACAAAGCTGTAGTCTGGGCTGATGAATGGCGCAAACGAGCCTGAACTTCTGACTCAACCTGGTCCCTGGTCATGACAGGTTGATTTGGATGCAGTGGATGTTGGTCGGAATGAGTCAGTTGCAATAATGCAATCGTCAGATATGTAGCGTAAGTTGATCGAAGATTATGAAACTTATGTGAAAATTCAGGCATAGTGAAATCAATGCGTACCGCATTTCGTATTTCTCCCCAGCGAGCATTGAGCGAATTTTCGTGATATTGCATTCCCTTATTATTTAGTAATAATGGTGGATATTGATGAGATAAAGAGTCTGAAGTATGGAGTAGGTATTTTGACAACCTCGCTTTGTATCGTGCGCTCTGTTTGTAAGCATATAAGTGATGCATAAGCCATGCCGGAATTTTAATTTCTCCTGACTCACCGCGCTTTGTATGGCAATTATTGCCAGGTCCAATCATGATGGTTATGGCTTTTTCGTTATAAAGAACTGGCTGAATCAGTGTACTACTGAAAGTAAGAACCTCCATTCTACGCATTCCTGTATACAAAGCGAGATATACTGCTATACACGATTCAGGTGAAATGGCTTTAATTATATATTTATTGTTCTCTCTGGCATACCCCCTTCTGCTATGAAGAACCTTTAAAAGTGACTGTAGTTCAGGCCTCTGTTCTTTGAGCAGAGGGCGTAAATGATTAGGGAGACGAGTATTTTTAACTTTGTCGCGTGCAATAATCTTCAGATCAGTTGTTCTGACTTTAATGTATCGATTAATATGCCCAAATATTCTGCCATCAGGAATATAAACTTCACTAAACTGACATGGAGCTCTCAGGAATCCCCCACAATGTTCTATCCAATATGTATAAAAACCAACAACAACTCCGCGGTAACTTTTTGCAGTAGAACTTGCAAGTCGTCGTTTTCCACTTATCGGCTCAACATGATCGTGTAAGGCTTGAAGATAATCACGGAAGCGATAGAGAGGACGCTGGTGCTTCGCACGAGGCATATCGCACCAGGATATATTTTCTCGTTCTAGAAAATCAAAAAACAATGTTAAGCCTTTTGCAATAGTGCAAAGATCCTTCCGCATGTCGACAGCATTACAATGAATTAAGTACTCATTAGCCGCATTAATGGGGTGGTCCTGTGAGTCAAAGAGTAAGATCATATTTTTAAGATATATACCGCTATCATCCCAAGACATCAAAAGACTCCCACTTTCAGTGAAGCTGAAACAGGGTTTTGCTTCGATGAGAAAATCACCGAGATTTGTGTAACGAACAGACATAGTAGAATCCCTCGAATTCCAGTGCTGAATAGAGTATAGGAGGGTTTTGGCCACCCATTCGAGAGATTTTCATCATTTTGAATGTGTGAATGTAATTAAAGAGTTAGAG
>NZ_JAPPRH010000008.1:0-10042 GCF_026672535.1 Lelliottia sp. SL45 | reverse complement strand
CATCGGCGGAGCCAGGACGGGTTCGCAGTCAGAAACGGCCTGAAGGTGTGCCCCCGTCCTGACTTTATACCCTTCGCAATTTTGTTAACTAAAAGTCTCTTCTGGTTACCGCAGGTTAAAAGATCCTGACTCGCCATCTCCGGACAGTTTTTGTATCTTAAGTTATCGACGGGGACACGGTTGAGTTTCGCTTTGAAACTGATGACGGCTTCGATACCGGTTGTGACGTGAGTATTGTTGATCAGTGCCAGAAAGCCGCCGATGTAGTTCAGTGGAAGCCAAAGACAAATGCATTGCGGGACTTAAATCTGACATCAAATCAGCAAATGACCGCTTTGAAAACCGCACGCCAACTCAATGAGCTTATGACCAGACATGTTTGGCAATTGAAAAGCAGCGCACCCGACCTGAAGCCGCAGAGAAGCGTATTGCTGAGCTGGAGGCGGTGCGGTATCCGATGATTGTTATCGATATCGATGGTGGTATTCCATCAGCTGTATGTGTGCCGGATGCGCAGCATCGCGAGCGCTTTGAATGGACGCCTGGACAGTGGGCTGAACATGTTGGAGGTCATTACCAGGTCAATGCCCCGGCAAACTATTACGAGTTCGGCTCATTCATGGCGGCCGCTGCAATGCTGTGCCAATTCGGCACCGTTCAGCAAAAAACTGGATGGAATGCGTGCCGCGCCGCCATGCTTCAGGGTGCCGATGGCAACTCTACGGTGATTCCTGAAGAACTTATCTCAGCAATGGAAGAGGTGCTGCGTATTTCAGACCGGGATAATGATGCGTGGCATCGGGCTGGAGCGGCCATCGCCAAATGCCGGGAGGTTATGTCACCTGATGTGAATGGTACCCTCGTCAATGTAGGGTACATTTCTTACTGATTTTGAAGTTTATGTGCTTTTTTATATTCTTATCAATAAGTTATAAATTTACGGGCTATCTAACTTTTTTTGATAAATGGTCTTTTTATCGTTTGTTGTTGGTTTAAATGGACTATGCAGCGGACTAAAAATGCGGAAGAAAAATGTCAATCAAACCGTTAACTGTTACTGAGCTTAAGGGGCTGAAACCACGTGACAAAGCCTTTGCTGTTTATGATGGCTTTGGCTTACTGCTGAACGTGAGCAAGGTGGGGGGGGAAGTATGGCGATTTCGCTATAGCCATCCGGTAACAAAGAAGCGGCAGACCTACACCATTGGGCGCTTTCCAGAATTTACCCTCGCAGAAGCACGAGAAAAACGTGACGAGTTACGCAGAATGATCGCACGTGGAGTGGATCCGGTGACGGAAAAGAAAAATCGAAGGGCTGAGGCGGTGCTTAAAAATTTGCAAACATTCGAATCCATAGCGAACACATGGTTTGCATTCAAAAAAGAGGCGGAACTACGAAAACCTACATTGTATAATATCGAATACGAAGTATATAAATATCTTGTTCCTTTATTTGGTAAATACAATATCGAAAAAATCACTGCGCCTATCGCTATAGCGGCTCTGGATACTGTTTCAGATAAAAGCGCGTTGCAAAAAAAATTGATATCACGGCTAAATGAAATAATGAATTACGCTGTAAACTCTGGCTCTATAAGAGTAAATCCACTACTCAAGATAAAAACAGCGTTCAATGGAAAGAAAAATAAATCATTAGCAGCGCTGCCAATAGAGAGACTTCCTGAATTTCTTAGCTGGTGGGATAGTGTTCCTCATGCTTATCAAATAGCGCATAATGCACTGCTATTCCTGATATTGACCATGGTCAGGCCAGGAGAGGCAATCCTTGCAGAGTGGTCTGAGATAGATTTTGATTCAAGTTTGTGGGTTATCCCTGAACATAAAATGAAATGTCATCGTGAGCATGTTGTACCTCTCTCATCGCAAGCTATTCAGATCCTTCGATACATGGAAAAGATAAAGAAAGGGCGCTATATTTTTTATTAATCAAGAACAAAGGATGCACCTATGGGTAGAAATACTATCAAAACACCACTTGCAGCAAGTAAGTTTAAAGGTGTGGCTACTTTGCATGGTTTCCGCTCCATGTGGAGCACTTTATTAAATGAAGAGGGCTTTAATCCAGATGTGATTGAGGCGGCTCTGGCGCACAAGAGTAGCGAAAAAATAAGGGATATTTATAATAGGACCACTTATTTAGAGCAGCGTAAAATCATGATGCAGTGGGTAGGGGATTTCTTTGAAGCAGCGAGAGAGGGTGTGATTAACCGCTCTGGTGGTAAAAAGGGTTTGAAGGTTGTAAACGGTTAAGGAGATTTTATGAATACTAATGATGAAATTTTATTTACTAAAGATGTTATGAAAATTTTGCGCTATGGGGCAATGAGCGCATTCATTCAATTCTGGCAAGACAAAGAAAATGGATTTCCTCAACCGTTTAGGATTGGACGTCGCCACACGTGGTATAGGGAAGACGTTGAAGCATGGCTCGAGAAGCAACGAGAGCTTGCGAACTCACATTGATCCGTTTTCATCCTGCCTCGCTTTGTGGCGGGGAGCAATTTGAAAATGGTTTTTTGATATATTCCAATTTTTCTAACTTAACTCGCTAGCGAATGAAACAGGAAGGAAAATTTAAGAAGAGCTGCAAAACTAAAGTTCAAGCAGTTGTTTGTCTTCTTTCAGAGGCTTAGAGTAAACTGGAAGACATGATAGCTAACTCATTAAAATATAGAAGGTATCGTTAAAGCCGATACCTTCTATGAAATTAATTTTCTCTCCCGGGACCAAAAACTACGCCTTCAAAGTTTATGTCGTCAATATCCGTGGTGTACTGCAACATCAAAAATTCTTCTAATGGATGGCCTGAAGTCGATTTTGTTGTATTAAGTTTTTCATTTTTATTTTCCTTCATGTATTTTGTTAAATGCTTAAAGGTTGTATAGGATAATACATCAGCAATAAATGTGGTTGGTGAATTTTCCACTCTTATTTCAAGTGTGAGCTTTCCATTTTTAGGCCTTGGATCAGGTGACAAATTAATAATTTTGGATTCAGTGTATTGTTTTTTCGTAATAAACCTTTTATTTATTTCACCATTGAATAAGTTTATGATTCGGGAACAATCGTTTTTCATGATCTTTATTACACCGGCATCTATGTTGTCACTTATAATTTGTATAGTTATATTGGTTTTGAATTTCTCAATAAGTTTTGTGCATAATGTCAATGCTTTTATTAAAATGTTTTGTAGCAATTGTGAGTGCATTGACTCTTTTTTGGTTTCCGTGCTCTTTCCTACGTAAGATGCGTATGACTCAGTGTATATAACAGAATAAAAAAACTTTAGATTAAATTCTCTAAATAATCTTTTTACCAATTCAATAGCTTTTTGTCGCTGTTCAGGTTCTAAAGCTGACATATGCAATTTATTAGATGGTTCCAAGTGTAGATCCTGTAAGCCAATCTCTACTTTTTTTTCAAACTTTTCCACATCGCAATCATTTATTAGGAATCCAGCCATTATGCCAATTTGATTACAGGGCTTGGAATCCGAATAACCTTTATCCCCTGATTCATCTATGTAGAAATATATGGTTGTATTATTCATGTCTATCCTTTATCAAAAAATTAGCATTATAAAATTATAATTTTTGCTAAAAATTTATAAATTAGCCTTTAGGTTCTATCCCGTTTTTACGAAGCTTTTCACGACAGGCTTCTTTTACCCAGGCACTGAAATTACCCGGACCAGCAACTAAGAGCCTATCTCAATAGGTTATTGAATAAAGGCTTTTCCCTTGTTTCTCGATGCTCAAAGTCAGGTGAAACAAGGCTTCCATACCTGTGAAAAAATCAGGTTGATGAAAAACCCACACCCTATTGAGATAGGCTCTAAATTAATCTGTTCGAGCAATTCATCCTCGAAACGTATGTTTTTCTTTGTGCTGCCGGAGCGTTCAAATGTGGCCTTCGAATTTTTATCTTGCATTGGTACGTACCATTGGAGTGGTGTTATCTTGATGGTACGTACCAGCCAGATAAAGAGCAATAGATAATTAACGAGGCCCGTCAGTGATGCCACACTTAACGGGCCTCTAACCAACAACCGTTATGCAACGACAGGCTGGCGTGCTGGAGACGATCGGCAACACCATGCTTGCCACCTACGTTGCAAAATCCGGTCTGCCTGAGGCTGAGGTAAAAGCCATGATGGATGCTGAAACCTGGCTGACGGCGGCTGAGGCAAAAGAAAAGGGATTTGTTGACGAAATCTACCCGGCAGAAGGACAGATGTTTGCCATGGCGCCGGGCTGTGATTCGCTGGTGGCAAAATTCACCCGCACGCCGGAGCAGCTGCGCGAGGGGATGAAAACCACCAGCCAGCCGGAAAGCCGGGAGCAGAAAGCAGAAGCGCTTTTCTCTGCGTTTGCGTCGCATGAGTGGGCGGCCGGTATTCGTGCTGAGTTTGTGGGCGGCTCCATCACCGAGGAGCAGGCTCGTCAGAAAATTTTAACGAGTCTGGCAGCGGGGATCACTCCCTGCGCCGGACCAGGAGCGATAGACGTGTATTCAGGTAACGGAAACATTGTAGGGGATTCGGTAAAAGCGGCTCTGCTGGCGCGTACCGGGCTGGCGCAGGCAGAGAAGGGCAACCGCTATAACGGTTACACCCTGCGCGAACTGGCGCGCGCTTCGCTGGTTGATCGCGGCGTGAGTGGTATTCCGGGTAATCCGCTGGGTATGGTGGGTATGGCGTTTACCCACAGCACCAGTGATTTTGGCGGCATCCTGGCTGACGTTGCGAATAAATCACTTCTGAAGGGCTGGGAGACCTCCCCGGAAACATTCCAGCAGTGGACGAAAAGAGGGACGTTGCCAGATTTCAAAGTCTCGCACCGCGCCGGGCTGGATGGTTTCAAATCGCTGCGCGAGGTGCGCCCGGGGGCTGAATATAAATACGCTACAACCTCAGATCGTAGCGAACCGATTGCACTGGCGACCTACGGCGAGCTGTTCAGTATCGACCGTCAGGCGATCATTAACGACGACATGAGCGCGTTAACCAGTATTCCTCAAAAAATGGGTGCGGCCGCCAGCCGTACAGTCGGGGATCTGGTTTATGCCGTACTGCTGGGAAATCCCAAAATGGGCGACGGCAAAGCCATTTTCGATGCAGCACACAATAACCTGCTAAAAATTGCTCTCGATATTCCTGGCCTGAGCGCAGGGCGTAAAGCGATGCGTATGCAGAACAGCGGCGTGTTCAACCCGTACAACGATGCGCTGACGGTCATCACGGAGCCGCGGCTGGACGCTGAGAGTCTTAAAGCCTGGTACATGCTGGCAGGTCAGGGCGAAGACACTATCGAGGTGGCGTATCTGGACGGCATCGACACGCCGTATCTTGAACAGCAGCAGGGCTTCACCGTGGACGGCGTGACTTTCAAGGTGCGCATTGATGCTGGTGTCGCTCCACTCGACTGGCGCGGCATGGTGAAGTCAGAGGGTGCGTAAGATTTCTGGTGTGGTAATCCTTTGGCGGTCTTTGGGCCGCCTTTTTTACGGGTCCTCCTGGCGATTCTGAACACCGGGGGGGCGGTGGACACGCGGAAAACGGCTGATTTTTCGCATTTTATGCGTGCAGCAGAAGTTGGTTAACTGATTGATTTTAAATGTTACAGGTTGCTTTTGCTGCAAAAGTGACCGTGCAGCGGAGGAGATTTTATGGGGCTGAGCAGGATGCAGATTAATGTCTCTCAACTGGCGGAGCTGGTGGGGATGAATCGTAATCTTGTCGCGCGCCGACTGCGTGAGCTGGAACTGGTGGCAGGCAACGGCGAAAACCTGAAGGTGTACGAACTTGGGCCGGCACTTCAGGCCCTGCTTACGCCGTCCGTGAAAGAAAATGGCGACATGTCGCCGCAGGACAGAAAAGCCTAGTACCAGTCGGAAAACGAAAGGCTGAGATTCGAAGCCGCATCACGAGAGTTGATCCCTGCCGATGAGGTTGCTCGAGAATATGCAGCGCTGGCGAAAGCAGTTGTTCTGGTGCTGGAAACACTGCCGGATATACTGGAGCGAGATTGCGCGTTAACCCCTAAGGCCGTTCAGTTAGTACAGGACAAAATAGATGATCTTCGTGATGAAATGGCCAGAAAGATTCAAGAAAGTGATTCAGATGAGGGTTGGCCGAAAAATAATAATTTGTGAAGTGGTTGATTTTTGTTTCATTAACCCCCATGAATTAGGAGGACTTAGCATAAAGAGATTATTAAAATGGCCGGACAATTAGACGAAGCAGCAAAGCAGATTTTAGGAACGCTCTTGGCAGATTTTAGCGACCGAGGATTAACTGCTAAAGATTTGAAAAATGGGTATAAAGGTCCGAATGTTCAAGCTCTAGCTACAGCTGTATGCAATGTGGCTGATTTCAATGCTGTGGATTTCGATGTTGCCTTTGGAGACCTTGAGAAATCAAAATTGATAAAAACTGGCCCAAGAGTGATGATGGAAAATGATCCAAATAGTTCTCTTATCTTTCTTGGGACATACAGTAAACGTGAGTACGTATATTTAACCGAAGCTGGTTATAAAGAGTCACGAAAAGCCCCAAATCGTCCGCAGCATGTTCAGCGTATAGTTAACAATCTCACCATTAATGGCGGTCATTTCAGCAATACACAACTGGGACAGGGAGACGTTGTATCTCAGTCTCAGAACATTACATCCGGTACAGAATCTGAGATCGTTGCAAAGCTCATTTCTATCCTTGAAGAGCAGGGACAGGTAGTTAGTCATACCCAGCGTTCCGAGATTACAGCTGCTGTGGTTGCTGCAAATGATGGCGATGGCAAACAGGCAAAATCGTTACTGGAAAAGGTTTGCGGTCCCGTTTGGGAGTCGGTACAACCAGTGATGTGGCCCATTGTTGGTGAGATAGTCAAAAAAAGCCTTGGGTTGTAAGGCTGGTCACTAACCTCTAGGCCGCTATCGCGGCCTTTTTTAATCATCTTTTCACACCTTCTTTTTCTTTTTTACGTTAAAACACGCACTAAATTTGGGACTAACTCCCTCCACCCCTAAAAAACTTCCTTCTTTTTATCAATATATTACCGTTTGTTTACTTCTTCCTGGATGAATGTTCCATTCCTCAGGCTGCTGTCTGCGCAAGTATTCAGTGCAGCGCGTGCGGTAGGCGTCGGGACGCTGGTGCTATCGTGCGCCTTCCGTCTTACAGGATTTGTTCAGATTGCATCGCAACGGCCAGTGATGTTGTCGCTGAGTGCCGGGGTCTGGTTGAACCGTCAGTGGATTACGTAAAAATGCGTATTCGCCAGGCGGCACAGGGGATTATCAGATAAAAAAATGCAGCACGGGGTGCGGCAGCCAAAGGATGCTTCCAGAGAAAATCTATCAAAAATTGTGACGAGTACTACTTGCTGACAAACGCCATTGATATTGCCATGTTGCTGATATTTTAAAAGGGTAATTTCAGTTAATTAAATATATCAAAGTGAGTTTGCATGTCATTGCGACTGCGGATTCGACAGCATTTCCCCTGAGCTCATTACGGTGCCTGAATATGTGCGCACGCACTTTGGCGCGCCGGTAAAAATCAACAGCGGCTGCCGCTGCGAAAAGCATAATGCGAAGGTCGGCGGCGGGCCCAATTCACGGCATGTCCAGGGCATTGCTGCTGACATCTGACAGACATCGTTGTTTCTGGCCGTACGCCGGCGCTGGTGGCCGACCACCTCGAACGCAAATGCCCGGACCTCTACGGCGTCGGCCGTTAGCCGCTGTTATAAACCAGCAACGTATCCTGCAGAGGTTGAAAACTGTGATAATGGCGTGATAAAAGGTGCGTGCAGTCTCTGCTTCATTCTCTGTACTGGAGCTATACGAATGGGAAACGTTCTGAACTACGGACAGCAAAATGGCTAAATGCGTGCGTAAAAATTGTTGTGAGCCTCTCTTTCAGAAGCCGGAAGCCATAAGTAAAAGGCTCTGTGAAAAGCACTATCTGCGCTTTTGTCAACTCAGTGAGCGTAAAAAAAACGATCTTGTTTATAGAATAAACAAGGCTATCCCCCGAAAAACGAAACGCCCGAAGAACAGGAAGTTTATATACCCTAAGAAGGCCCCCCGGCAGTATGTATCTAAAGCTTATGAAAAATCAGAGATTTGCAAATTAAAGTATCCCTACTCTTTCTATCTCAAACTGAAGCAGATTCGTAAAACGAGAGCATGGCACAACCTTGATGCCAGGGTTCGCAGAGCCGCTGCCTCTGGTAAGCAGAATGTTCGTCTGGATGATGTCAGGGAACTGTACGAACTTTATTCATGGATTGATACATGTAAAAAATACAAGGTCTTTCCATCACTTAATTTGGTTACGGGTAATGCAGATATCTCTTTGAATATATTATCATTTCCTTCTGAAGGGAATAATTTCCTGCTCCCCGACATGTTAATCGTCGCCCCTGCGTTTTTAAAAAACAAATACAAAATTGAAGAAATGAAGGAAAATGATGAGGTATCTGAGGTATCTGAGGTATCTGAAACTGCAACTAAGACGCAAGGCGAAATGAGTTTATTTAATTTCCTGGTGAATAAATACAATCTTACCCGCGTTTGCAGAATGATGGAATTATTTAGCATTAATTATCGGTATCACCCCATGCAGTTTAAGGGGGCTGAAAGAAAATTCCCGCAATCAAGACCTGTTCTGTTTAATATCTTTATCTGTGAGATGAGGCGTTTGCACATACCACACATTGCCGAACAGCTAGTGAAAGTCCAGGAGAAATACGTGGGTTTTGTTATTTTTCTGGAGTTTCTGGCGATTTATCTCACTCTGAGAATTTTGCGTTCAGGGATACGGCGCGCTTTTATGGCGCTGCCATTCAGTGTCAGTTTTGACGGGTTGATCGACTTTCCCGTCATTGAGTCTTCTCTTATCAGTGAACTTCGCCTTAACAATCGTAAAGATTTAATAGCATTCTACAACAATATTTTTTCTGAGCCAGTATGCATATATTCAGAAGAACGTGAAACCCTGCAATGGCAGGGGGGGAAAGCTGAAGACTTTAACCTTCTTTATAAAAAAATGGATGAGATTAGTGGGAGGTGTTCTCAATCTTGGTGACAATCCAGGCTTACCTTTATGGCTATATGCTGTCTGTATTAAGGTCTTGCTTGCTGCATAACTGCTGGCATTACAGAAGCCGGTTCTGACTCATCCCGTCAAGCTATAACGCGCTCTGGCGCATCCTCTTTTTGTTCGTAATTTAATCGTCCCGCCTCGCGATACCGCCTGTAGTCCTGTACAAGATTTGTGCAATAACACACTCGTCGCCATAGTCTTCTCATCCAGTGAAAAAAAACAAATACGAATGAAAACGATTTCCTTTATCTGTTTTTGCTGCTCATGAATTTCGCTTTTTTTAAAGTGTCAAAAATTTATGAACAAGCCTTTTTGCTTTCGTAAAATTCCATACTCACTGGGAGGGAGAGTACAATGGCAAGGCTGTTTTCCCTTTCACCAAAGCAACACTATCAACGCACAGCAATGACTGCAGATGTATTTTTTTAAGGTCATGCACATGGTATGAGAACGATGGCCGTTCCTCATCCTGTGGCAACCGGCATCGTCTCCTGTGGCACATCGCCAGACTTAATCCAGGAGCAATCCCATGAACGACACACCCGCTTTACTGAACGATACGCTTGTTGATATGACGTTCATCACCACCTGCACCGGCATGACCGACAAATGGTTCTACAGGCTGATAAGCGAGGGCAAATTCCCGAAGCCAGTTAAGCTGGGGCGCAGCTCCCGGTGGCTGAAAAGCGAGGTTGAAGCCTGGCTGGCTGAGCGGATAGCGGCCTCACGAACAGAGGCCTGCTGAGGAGGGTGACTTTATTTTTGAGTGAGGCTAACTCGAGAGTAACTATTCGGCTAAAAACAGCAGAAATACACCATCCACGCTGTGATTTCAGACCGCGATCCGGTGGTGGCTAATGTCGGTAATAGTATTATTACCTTTACCTGTTATTACCATTGCCTGTTCCAGCA
>NZ_JAPPRH010000007.1:0-5603 GCF_026672535.1 Lelliottia sp. SL45 | reverse complement strand
TGGTATGAGAACGATGACCGTTCCTCATCCTGTGGCAACCGGCATCGTCTCCTGTGGCACATCGCCAGACTTAATCCAGGAGCAACCCCATGAACGACACACCCGCATTACTGAACGACACGCTTGTTGATATGACTTTCATCACCACCTGCACCGGCATGACCGACAAATGGTTCTACAGGCTGATAAGCGAGGGCAAATTCCCGAAGCCAGTTAAGCTGGGGCGCAGCTCCCGGTGGCTGAAAAGCGAGGTTGAAGCCTGGCTGGCTGAGCGGATAGCGGCCTCACGAACAGAGGCCTGCTGAGGAGGGTGACTTTATTTTTGAGTGAGGCTAACTCGAGAGTAACTTTTCGGCTTAAAACAGCAGAAATACACCGTCCATGCTGTGATTTCACACCGCGCTCCGGTGGTGGCTAATGTCGGTAATAGTATTATTACCTGTTACATTAAAAGTATTATCACACGTTCCATTACCAGTATTGCTAACTGTTCCAGCCAGCTTAATGAGTATTACTGTCATGAAGAAATCCGTCAGGTAATTATTTATCATCAGGTGGTTCTCATCAGGAGTCTTGTTATTACCGTCAGGATTGAACATCATTTCGATGGGTATTTTATCAGTCTTGCTACAGGTTGCATTACGATTACGCTAATTCCACTACAACTCACACAAGTACTACACATGCGGTTAAGAGTGCTTTAAGTAAAATCACTTCACTTAAATCTTATTTTGATTAGTACTGCCGTCAGGGATAGCTCAGCCAGAATAGTCTTTTCTTCGGGTGGTTCTCATCCTGCTTATTGCTATTGCCGTCAGGTGTAACCGTCATTTCAACGGGTATTGTTACGCGTGGAAGGGTACGGCTTTCAGTGAATCTATCCTGGGTAAAACGCATCCGAATTTATTAACGTTCAGGCAGGCTTCTCTCCGCTGTGATTATTATCAGGGACCTCTTCCCGGGAGGGGGATCAGCGCGATTCGTCTGGTGCAATTACGCCAGGAGCGAACCGATCGCTGTTCATCCGGATGATGACTAACCGCCAGGAGGGAGGTCATCAGGCTTCAGATGACCCGCTGCAGACGTTATTAACCTCAGGGGTATCCATTCAGGGATCGCCGTCGAAATGGCTGTCAGTGAGCGTAACGATTCACCCGGTTGTCCTGCCACCACGAGAGTATTCCTGCTCCGTTAAGTCCCGCAGGCGTATTCATTTCCTCCGTTCGGCCCCGATCCTGCACGAGGTGTTTGATTATCCGGCATAAGACGGTTCATCGCGACGCCGGGCATGTTCCTGTTCCTGGCAGCGGTAAAACCCTTATCGGTTCCTGGTGTCAGCGCCGGGCATCGCTTGTGTTCGCCATCGTATCTGCGGGGTCAGGGAAGCGCTGATGGCCTTTAACGGGGTTCTGTTGCAGCAGGTGCGTCAACGCCATGTCGATCCCTTCCGCGGGAGGCCAGGGCAGCATGGGGCCTGCCAGACGCGGTGACGATCCGGGGGCACCTTTCCCGCGTAACGCCGTCGTACTGGCGGCTCGCGTTTTTAACCTTTTGCTACTCCATCACCGTTCATTTTCCCCCTGCGCGGCGTGCTCCCGACGTGCGTCTGCGCATCCGTATTGCCATAAAGGAGCTTCACCATGTTTGAACCGGATTTATACGATCGCACTCAGGGACCGCTGAATGCCGATTACCTTGACATACTGCACAGGGTGACCCGCCTCGCGCTGGATGATCACCCCCGGACATTAGCCGTGCGGGTGGATTTACACTTCTCGCCGCGATGGTTCAGCGATGACGCGCTCACATGCGTACCAAACTTATCCGGTTGTCCGCTAAGCCGGTTTACCGCATCCCTGAAAAGCAAAATCAGTCATTACCGGCACCGGCTTAAGAAACAGGGCAGGCAGGCCCACCGCTGTACGCCGCGTTATGTCTGGATCAAAGAAATCGACAGCGCCGTCCACCACCATTACCACCTTGTGCTGTTCTTCAACAAAGATCTCTTCTGGCAGCTGGGGGCATTCGATCCGGCAAAATCGAGCCTGTGCACCCTCATTCAGGATGCCTGGTTAAGCGCGCTGAACCTGAAGGGACACGATGAACACCGGGCCCTGGTGCATTTTCCTGACAGGGCGAGCTGCGTGCTCAACACCAGGCGTGCCGATTTTCACGACAGTTACAGCAGGTTCATGTTCCGTGCCAGCTACCTTGCCAAAGAGCGAAGCAAGGCGTACAGCCCGGCGGCCCGGTCGATAGGGGCAAGCCAGCGGTAAGTTTTTACCGCGGTGCACCATATTCTGGACAGCGGCTCTGCTGTCCGGACTGCGTTAACCCTCAGGAGTCATATGGAACAAAAACCGGTGCCTCATGCCGTTATCGAATTCGGATACCTGGTATCAGCGGAAGGTATGAGGGCACCCTGGAAATTCTGGTGCGTCCACTGCGACTGCCCGATGGAAATCGTGCCCGCCACCGACGAGGTGCTGGCGCATTTTCTGCATATCGTCCCTGAGCTGACGGAACGGGGCCTCACCACCTGCCCTTACATCCCGCGCCCGCCGAAAGGAGAACCCACAAAACGCAACACCTGACGTGATGCGCCACGCCAGCGAACCGCCGCGACCGTGACCCTGCCAGTCAGAACGTTATCCGGCCCTCCTTAACCTGCACACGCCCTGCCGCATGCGACGTTCGCTGAACCTGTCGCAGGGCTTCCCGTGCCATTGATACAGAAAGGCTATCCCATGAACCACCCCATTTATGCTTCAGCAACCCGCTGGGTTTGCACGCAGTGCCACCGCCAGTTCAGCGGGGCTAAATCCTGTTCTTTCTGCCGCAGCGCGCTGTTCAGCGTGCCGCTCCTGACCCGGGGCATGCGCGATGGACGGTAAGCAACCCGTGGCTGATGCAACCCTGCGCCTGCTTCGCGCGGCGCCCGAACCGGCATTGCTTGCGCTGCGCGCAACGTGCCTGTTACCGGCTCCGCCGACGTACATCCGAATGTTATGGGGCAGATCTTCCGCTGCCGCCATGCCGATCCTGGTGCTGCTCAGTCAGCACAGCGTTTACAGCCTCCGGCAATATGCGTCCCTGCATCGCCCCTGCGTGAGACCATGCCGCTGTCACCGGTCCTTCAGGGAGAGTGAGATTGTACTTTACCACCACCATCAGTTACGCCATCGGTGCCGGTGGCAGACGCGTGCGGGCTTCAGCGCCGGGCCTCAGCGACCGGGTTCTGTATGTCTGTGAAGGCTGCGGCGGCACGCTGATGCTGACGACCCTCGATGGCGTTCGCCAGTTTGTGCACAGCCTGCACAACAACGTGGCGATCGTAAAAGCGGCGACGTGTCCGCGCATGCCCCGTGAGCGCAGGCGCACGGCCCGCCAGGCCACCGTGACGCAGCGCTGGTACTGCATCCCTTGCCGGACCCGCTGGTACGGGCCCCGGATGTGCCCGCGCTGTGAGGACGATCAGTGCGCCATACCGGCCTTAAGCCCCCCGGCCCTCAGCAGGCCGCGGTGATTTTTTATATCCCCGGAACAGTTTTTGAGGCGAGGCCACGAAGCCTCCCTCTCCATTTTCAGCAAAGGTAAAACATGAACATGATAAACATTCACGCCGCGTGTGCGGCCGGTGAACAGCCCGTCGCGCTACGTCGTCACCAGGACATCAGGCGCATGCAGGAGGAAACCCGATGGAGCCGGTAAAGGTTATGTATGTCCTGAACGAACACGGTGATCTGGTTTATGCGCAGGATGCGTGGTTTATCTGGCGTCATTACTGCGTGCTTTGCGGTGCGCTGATGGTGCCGGTGGCCGAAGCCGTGTTCGATTTCGACCATTTTATTCACGATCCGGATGCCGCCGCGCCCGAACAGAACAGGGGATGCCCGCTGCTGGAGAAGGCTGACTGCGCCGACGACAGCGACAGCCCACTCCCGTAGCGCCCGTGCAGGATACAGGGGACGATCGGCCGATCCTCCCCGCTTCCTGCGATATCCCCAACCCCGCTGTTCACACGTCATCAGGCTGTCCGTACCGGGACG
The DNA here is from genome assembly GCF_026672535.1 of Lelliottia sp. SL45. Taxonomy (NCBI): domain Bacteria; kingdom Pseudomonadati; phylum Pseudomonadota; class Gammaproteobacteria; order Enterobacterales; family Enterobacteriaceae; genus Lelliottia; species Lelliottia sp. SL45. Next base: position 1,554 of record NZ_JAPPRH010000007.1, on the reverse strand, counting down.
CCAGGCGCCTGCGTGTCGTATGGCGGTAAGGAGAACCACGATGTATGCCAAATCTTTCATGGCCCTTGACGGTCATGGTCGTCTCACCGGAGCCAGAACGGCACAACGGTATCCGTATGACCGCTACACCTGCCACCTGTGCGGCAGTACGCTGCGTTACCATCCTGAATACAACACTGAGCGACCGTGGTTTGAACACCGGTCCGACATGCTGACAGATAACGGGGATCGGCATTGTCCGTATGTCAGACCTGAGCCTGAGGAGGCCCGTCTTACCCGGCAACTTAAATATTATGTACCCCGTGCCCGCCCGCGGGTTTATCAGTATGACTGGCACTGCAGTGGCTGCGACAGTCATTACCATGGCGAGCACTACTGCCTGAGCTGCCGGACCGGTGAGTTCAGCAGGACGCTCTCTGATGCGGAAATCCGGATGGCAGAGGTAACGGCATGCGCCTGCTGAAATGTTACCTGGCAAATGACCGTGAAGGTCACTTTGTGACGGCCGGTGAGGCCATGAGCGCACAGGGGCAGATATGGAGCTGTGCTTCCTGTGGATGTCGTCTGGTACTGCATGCCGGCACTTTCAGCGACCCGGCGTGGTTTGAACACGATACGCTGGCCGTGGCCCGGGATGTGCTGATGAACTGCGCTCATCTCGACCCGGAAGTGAAAGCGGAGGCCCGGCACAGGAAGCTGCGCAATATGCTCAACGGACTGGATGCAACGGTAATGACGCTGTCCTGGTACTGCGCGTGGTGCGGGGATCGTTACCATGGTCTGAAGCACTGTTACCGGTGTCAGACCGGTATCTACAGCATCGACGAAGTGAACTAGCAGAGAAACTACTGCTGCAGTATCAGGTAGTCCCCCATCCTTATGAACCCGATACCACCGCAGAGGGGGCGCCCTGATTTAATCCAGAGAGCGTTTGCATTGTGAATCAATCTTATATCCGGGCGTCTGATGCCGTCAGCCGCGTGCGTTTCTGCAGCGGGCCGTTGACTATGACCCGGAACTGGTGGCACTCAGCGTTACGCCGGGATTGCCGTACCGCGAGAGAATGGCCGATTACCGGTCATTGATTCTGCGTTTGCATACCGAAGTCAGGCTGCGAACTGGTGAATCAATCGAACGTTTAGGTGACTGGCGGAGCTTATCGCTAGAGTTGCTTCCGCATCGGATCCCTATAGCAAAGCAAAAGTTTAAAATCCCCAACGTGTCAGCTTACAACAACGCGCTCAGGCAGCATGGTTCGATTACAGTCTGGCTTGATGAATCAGCTATTGCTGCATGGACTGACAGCTCACAGCCTGAAGGCCGTAGCCGATCTCTCCACTACACCGATATGGCGATCAGCCGGGTTCTGATGATGAGCGCGTGTTCAACCTGCCGCTCCGGGCATTAGCTTCATTGACCCGATTTTTACCTGATGGTTCTGCCGCTGCTCTGACTACGCTCAGGTCAGCAAACGTGCAAAGCGCGCCAACATCTGCATAAAGACGCCAGCCCGGGGGAAATCTCGACTCTGGTTACCGATGCTACTGGCCTGAA
>NZ_JAPPRH010000006.1:0-19583 GCF_026672535.1 Lelliottia sp. SL45 | reverse complement strand
ACGACCCATAAGGACTCTATGCCCACTCTGTTCAGGTTAAGCAGGGAGTTTTGCGAAATGGTGAAATGCAAATTCATCATTCACAAATTATAAACGGATAGAACGACCACAAGATGCACGTCATTTCAAAAGAGCCTTTGAAGGGAGCGGAAAAGCGATATCCCAACGATTCGTTAGCCATACACGCTCTACCGCTGCAACGTTCGTTCTGGCGTTAACGCACCAGAGTGCTTACGCGGCTAGCGTTTGACACTCATGAACGAAAAGAGGACTCCCGGCCCTGTGGGGCTGAGTGTCCTCTTTATGCCGTTTTGCAACGGTGTTCAACTCTACCTCTTCCATTGAATGTCAAAGCCATTTGTCGTCATTTTAGATACCGGACAGACCGTCATATGCTTACCGCATGCCCGGCATATCATATTAATAGATTGTAAATTATTTTTAATAAAGTAAATCAATTTATTAAAGGTTAAAAGACCAACCATTTGAAAAAAAACACTTTTAGAGAAAAAGGTAAAACAGAACCCACACACACCTAAGGTACGTATCACTCTGGTACGCATTGATAGCAGAATGATACCTACATAGCATTCTGTTTGCCGACAAGGAGGTACGAATGTCAGAAAGAAAATACAGGAACCCTCAAGTAAATTTGAGAATACCTTTAAGCCTCAAAGAAAGTATCACTTTTATTGCTAGAAATAAAGGACGCTCAGCAAATGCGGAGATGGTAGAAGCCCTGCAATATTGGGTTTCTGAATTCGAAACAAAAAAACAATCGAACATAGAAACCTTATCTGAAAAAATCATGAATATGGAAGCAGATATAAGTCGGTTAAAAAGTATAGCAAACAAAAAAAAGTAATCTTTATGCTTTATCATGGAATAATAAAGGAAAGACGATGGAAAATTTTAAAAACAGAATTTCATTACACGCTGATCATGTTAAAAACATGGGGGCATTCTGCACAACCGAAGAAACAACCAAGCAAGCGTTAATAATGCCATTTCTTGATGTTTTAGGCTTTACGCCTTATGACCCAACAAAAGTTAAAGCCGAATATTACGCAGACTTCCCAGGAGTAAAGGCCAATGAGCGTGTCGATTATGCATTATTTTGCAATGACGTCCCCGTTATGTTTATTGAGGCAAAATCATTCTCAGAAAAGCTCGATAACCACTGCCCTCAACTTTCAAGGTATTTCAATTCCACTCCTGAAGTTACCGTTTCAGCAATAACAAATGGCGTTGAATGGCGTTTTTTCACAGATTTGAAGCAGAAAAATATTATGGACCCAACCCCATTCCTGAAAGTAAGGATGGACAAAATAACAGACTCCGATATCCGGCAGCTGTACAGGTTTAGATACGATACTTTCAAGCCTGAAACCCTTAGAACTCTTGCCGAAGAGAGCGTATTTCTTTCTGAGTTCACAAGGGTGATAAGCATGAGTCTACGGGATGCAGACCAGGAATTTGTAAGATATGTAGCTTCAAGATCAAACATAGAGAGACAGTTAAATCAGCGATTTCTTGACTCCATAACGCCTATTGTCAAGCAGGCAGTAGAGAAGTCTGTGAGTGCCATGGTTGTTCAGGGCCTGTCCAATACTGACGCTATCAGCAATAGCACGCACAATGAGAGTGCGCCTCAAGAAGATGCAAATGGCCCAATCGTTAATCCTGAAAATCAAAACATTGTCACGACAAAAAAAGAACTTGATCTATTTAACATTGTTAAAAAAATTGCCGGTGATAATTTTGATATTCAGTATAAGGATACGGAATCTTATTTTGGCATTTTGCTGGACGGGAAAACAAATCGTTGGATCTGCAGATTTCACGACAAATCATCATCATATATTACTTTCCCGGTTGAACTTAATGAAACTCAGAGCAATGAGATAAAAAGAGCGCGCCTTGACTTTGTCAATCAAAAATTAACAATTGAATCGCCAGATGATGTGATGAAAATTTCTGGGATAATTATGGATATGATTGATTATGTTAGCAATGACGAAAACTTCAGACGAAAACAGCAACTGACAGAGGTTTAAAACCTATATAAGAAGGGGGGGGGCAGGATGCCATCACTGATAATTTCTGAAGGCGAGAATATGACAGGCAGTAAATGGCAGAACAGCGATGAAGCCTGTGAAAAAATGGCACCGCTTGCCCCCTGAGCACAAAACCAGCCATCCATCCGCTACGCACCGGAAATGTGGTGATAGCCGTGCTGCAACGTTCGTTCTGGCGTTAACGCACCAGAGTGCTTCTGCAGCTTGCGTTTGACACTCATGAACGAAAAGAGGACTCCCGGCCCTGTGGGGCTGAGTGTCCTCTTTATGCCGTTTTGCAACGGTGTTCAACTACCCCGGCAGCATCCCGGCAAGGTTTGTGGCCGACTTGCTTACCGGTGACGGCTGCTCAAGCGGTACCCCAGGGGCCGGGATCGCCGCAGGCACGTTCAGAAACGACGTGAGCATCCTCAGCAGGGTTTCTGCACCGGTATCGTCCGCCAGCAGTGCGGCCAGTAACGGGGGCAGCCTGGCGTCGATCTGCCCCAGCGCAATGCCTGCCAGCAACGCCGTTCTGGCCTGTTCGCTGCGATCGCCACGCGGGCATGCATCAAGGTAGCTGTCAGCAACGCGTTCACCTGCATGCGTCTCCGGGCGCAGGTAAATCAGCACTTTTCTGCGGTTCATCGGCAATACTCCCTTACCCCAGCGCCAGAAGACCATGCACCAGCGCGAGCTGAGGATCGTCAGCGACATAAAAACGATCGTTGCGCAGGTTCACGTGATCGCGGATGGCGTCGGCCACCAGGAATGCGCCTCCACCCGCTACCGTCACATGCGTGTATCCTTTAAACCTGTCGATGATCTCAATGACCCGGTCGCAGAGACGTTCGATACCCTGCCGGATAGCCTGTCTGACCTCCTCAACTGCCCCGGGATCGTTGATGTTGTTTTTCATAAAAACGTCGTCGTGACGGTTGATGATGAGCTGATCCATATTGTAACGTGAGGTCTCCATATGGGTTCTTCGTAGCGCCTGCCCAACCGCATCGGTGACCAGCGATATCCCGAGATCAGGGTAGCCCTGGATACGCGAGATGGATGACATCTGGCCTGCAACCATCGCGATATCCAGCGTGGTTCCGCCCAGGTCAATAATCAGCACGGAATGCGTGGGTAAGAGCTTATCGCACAGCCCGATGCCGGCGGGAATGGACTCAGGCCGGACGATGACGCGGGAAATCGTAAATACCTTGCCCTTATCAAGTTCAACGGCCTGACGCAGGCTTTTCTTCTTGCGGTCGATGTTCTCAGTGCGAACCTGGGCGTGTTCATCGTAAAACTCACTGAGCGGCAGGGTGACCACAATCTCGACCTCCTGAGGCATCAGGCCGCTCGTCAGCAGGGCGTGATGCACCGCCACGGCGTTAAGCGGACTGTACTGCCATTCGATGTGATTCGTCGGCAGCGTATCCGGTGAGATCCGGTCAAATGAATACCGCTCACCACCCGCGATGTAGTTGAATGCCTTCCCTGTGCCGAGCGTTGCGCACCATTCGCGCCTGAAGCTGTTGGGGCTGACGTGGGTGTGCGTCCGGCCCTGGTGTTCCCAGAGTACCTTGATATTGGTTGAACCATCGTCGATAAAAATACGCATTATTTCACTCCGTTAAGTGAGTCGTTACTGAGCTGATGCTGAGCCACGCGCAGGCGATGCGCCATTGCTGAGGCAAGGATGAGAACATTCCGTGCCGGTAAAGGCTCACAGAGACAAAAACGGGTTGTTCGTGAGCCTGCGGTGAGACCTGAACGGTACGGAGAAGGGAAGGTGAAAACCGGGGAAGAGGCCATCGCGCTTCCCCGACGGGTTACATCACATGCCTGTTTTTACATTAAGCGTTTCAGGATGTTAGCCGGAACGACAAAACAGGTCTTTTCCTTACGGATATTTCCTCCGCTGTAGCTGTAGCAATAGACCGTATCATCGCTGAAGAGACACTCCTCCAGCACCTTCACCGAGTAAAAGCTGTTATAGAAGTTCACCATCTCGTGCCTGCTGGCAATATTCAGCCCGAAGTATCGCCACAGGTACTTGCCAGTAAGGGCGAACATGATGATGAAGACGCGTTCCATTGAGTACCGCTTGTTGAAGGGATTTAATATCCGCTTTATACGCGCCAGCAGACGATCGGGATCGCCCGCCAGGATCGCATGAAAAATCACGATAGCGAGCAGCTCCACATAAAGCGGGTACTCAAAGTTCGCCAGCCGTTGTAAGTCTGTTATGCGGGACGAGTCGCTCCTGAGCTTTATACGTATCAGCTCGAAGCGAAGGAGCAACATAATCGGCTGTTCGCGGTTGAGGGATTTTAACGACACATTCCTGCCTGCGTTCCCTCTGAACCGTTTTGTCGGGCGTAATCTGCCCAGCGCCTCCCTGACCTCTGACAGACCAAACCGCTCAACCATCGCCTCGTACATCCCCCCTTCCATCGGATAAGGTTCCCCTGAGGCCTGGATGCCAGCTAAACCGTTATGCTGATACGGGAGCGCATCTCCGTTACGACGGTTAATCAGGGCTGGTACAATCATCAGATTCTCAGGGCTGTTCGCCCCTCCCTTTCCATTCGGGTACAGATGAGCCGCTTCCAGATTAAGCAGCGCTTTCGGTTTATATTTGCGCTGAGACCCTTCGTATACAGCGACCGCATAGCTACGCTGATGTTTTGCTTTCAGCTTGTACAACTCGTAAATATTCATGATATCCTCCGGCCCCGATACGGAGCCTAATAACAGTGGATTGCGACTGACGGCGTTCTCAATATGTCGCCAGTAGGATGATGACAGAATGCTCTGACCTGATGCTGAAATTAATTTACACGCACCTTTCTGTCGGCATTCGGTATTGCAGTATTTTTGATTGCGGGTATGCGATAGTGAATTACTGCAATACTTGCAGCAGAGCAGTAACCTCCTTTCTCTTTTTTCTTTATTGGTAACGTATGTCCTGTAATGTTCTTCACACAAACCTGCTTTACCGGCAGGTGTGTGAAAGATGATTTCTCTCTTACAATTACTTCTGTCACATTGAGTCATAATGAAGTGAGTAAATGGTTATAATAAGATACTGATAAATGGGTTAAATGAATAACAAGACACCTAGCTTTAATTAATTCAAATATTCATTCCTTAACGGTTAATGAAGGCTCGTATGCCATATTTGTAAAAACCTTTCGGGTCGTGACTGGCGCATAAGGCCCCCGGACAGCCATGACTGCCCGGGGCTTTTTTATGCATTTAGTGCTCATTGTCGTACCTAGTTATGCTTTCTTCGCGTCGCGGTTCCTGCGCTGACTTTTTTCCTGATTATCGCCATTCTGGACGAAGTTTAAGCAGGTTATTACATGACGGCACAGATAACCCTGCCATTTCTGCTAACCATTAGCAGAAATGACGTATCGCAGAACACTCGTCGATTTTTCGTGGTGAAAAAACACACAGAGGAACTGTCGGGTAAGAATAAAGTATTTTGCATATCTATGCAGGTATGGGCCGGCTCAAAAAATCAGTTCAGGTAAATAAAAATACGTCATGCCATCCAGAAGAGGTGGTTTAAAAAAGGTGTAACCTTCAGGGAACTGTTGGTTCAGGCACCAGTCCAGGTCCGGGTGTTTAATCGCGATATAGATCGGTCCTCCACGTGTGGACTCGAAAGCCATGATTCTCTTCTGCCAGATAAGCTGCGTCAGAATGGGATTAAGATTGTCTGCCAGACGAAGATTAATGGATTTATTCCTCGGTCCGGAAGTCTGAATTTCTGATTTGAGTATGAGGGGGAAATTTCTCTGCAACATTTTATTGTATATCCACTGATAAGCCTCCAGTACATTCCGTTCGAATTGATAACGCCTGGAGTTTTTCCAGAATAATTTGCTGCTTTGCGCGATATACCACTCAATAACGTTGTGCGCGCACTTAATGTTATTCTCTGATATCTCCTCAGAACGATTGCCGCTAAAGTAATGGAAGACGGCAGCGAGTCTTAAGGCGTTTGAGCCTGATTTAAGAGCAATATCAGCAATATGTTCCCATGGTCCTCCGTGTGCGATTTTTTGTTGCATTTCTGCCCGTCTGGTGGCCATAAAAGCCGCCGCATGAGGAGACAGCTTCAGTTGCTGCTTATCGGTCATACCACAATAAAAACGTTTTCTGGCCTCCTCCAGCAGCTCTGTTACCCTGTTGTTGAACGTGTCGACCGGAGAAGTGAACCGCCAGGCGCTGGCCTCGCTGACTAGGCGTCTGAGGGGGGCGTTATTGATGGTGTTGCCTGTAAGCTCATGAGTGCAGCTTATCAGGGTACGGGCCAGGAAGCCGCTACCTCTTGCCGAATCAGGGTTTTTGAGCAGATAGCTGTTGAACAGATCTGGCTGAGTCAGCATGCAAAACATCAGGCGGGGCGTGAACTCATAATCCACTCCCTTACGAACATAGCAAAAGGGAGACGCATCCCACCCAAGCGTGAGAAGTGCCGGATCATCTTTTGCGGGCGAGGCGAAAAATGTGCTGGCTTCTTCAAGGAAAATGGCAGCTTCAGGGTTATCTTCAAGCTGGCTGATGAGCCCGGCCCTGCTGAAGTCCTGATAGATAAACTTGAACTTCTTCGGCTTACGCGGTTCCTTTGCCATATGTTCTACAAGCGCTCTTTCCTCCTTTTCCCTGTCGCCATAATTTCCCGTGGCCTCCCTGAGATTTTTTTTCAGTCCCCGTGTTATTTCATCCCATACGCTCTTTTCACCGTTATAGCGTTTCATTTCCTCCTGATAGATATCATTACATTTTGATGCAAAGTCCGTGAAAACTTTCATGACAGGTTTAAAGACCGTGGATTTTCCCGCGCCGGAGTCCGCGATGATAATATAATCCAGCACCACAGGTTCAGGTACATTTGTGTGTAGCGGTATAACCTCAACAAGCGGGAGACATGTAAGTGAAGCTGCAGCAAGATAAACGCTGACTACTATCTCTGGTGCAACGTTTTTGTCTTTGCATACACTTTCAATTGCCTGCGTAATAGCCACAGGGCAGGAATCTAACGGGAAAGGTTGGGGGGTGTCAGGACCCGCATTCATTGAGGGGTATGCAGAATGCGTGCCCGTATGCATAACAGGATAATTATACATGATGGGTTTCCATATTTTAAAAGAGCGTGAATGATGCGCCCGCTATAAAAAAGGCGCAGCGGTTCATTCAGAGAATATTTATTTCTGTTTTTAAGAAAGATAACTGCTGAAGCATTAAATAAAATGTCCTGCTATTAACCTTTTCTCCTTCTGTTTATCATTTTTATTTATGCCGCTGGATGGCGTCAGCCTGCTGAGGCTTTATTCGGTCGCCAGGAATCAGTGCTTTTCCGGTTTCCCTTTTATGTGCCAGAATGATGACAATCAAAATACGGGCGATGACGTTACGTTTTCGGGCTACTGCCTGATGTTGCACGCCCGTTGATATACTCGTACACCTCGCTGAGTATCCAGCGGGAAGCCCTTCCAAACTTAAGCGGTTTAGGGAACAGACCCTTCTGGATCTGCGCATATATGAACTTGTCGCTGGTACCTGTAAGCACCATAACCTCCTTCATGGTCATAAACGCGTCACCTTTATTGAAACGCGGATAACAGGCATTTCGGGAGCCTGAGCCAGTCGTTTCAGGCGCGTTGTCTGTTTTAGCCGGCTGGGTTTTACCGCCATGCGGAGCGAAGTCAGTCTGAACGGCAGCATCGTTCAGGGCTGAATTTCTCGAATGCGTGTTCTCTGGTCTGGTTAACATGTTGCTTCCTCCTGTTTTAAGTTGTACGGAACGTTAAATTTAATTTCATATTGTGTCTGTGTGCGCCTTCAGTGCGGACACGTCTCCATTACTCCTGATTCCGGTCGCGGGACCTGAGTGGGGCAATCTTTCCTGAACTTCCTTTTTAATTCAAGCGGTTATTTTTTTTAGGTGGCCAGGATTTTGCATGGGGTATGAATATTAAAATCAGATAACTGATATTTTTTTTTGCTCTTTTTGTCTTTTTTTGAATACTGTACTTCCGGCCCGGTATTCATTTACAGTCTGATGTTGAAAATAGGTATATTCTTTTTTTTGTGGCGTATGCAAATCCACAAAAAAAGGATTTTTTAACCCCCCATTTAAAAAAAGAGATATTCCATGTCTGTTGAACTGATTGCTCAAAAAGTAGCCAAAAGCCCCCTGATCGTCAGTCAAAACCGCTTCGCCGACTATCTGCGTGCAGTGTGTTCTGAATGGTTACAGCTTGTTCTGGTGACAGAGAGAATAAAGTGTGATGATGCAGGCGGCAGGTGTCTGAAGGAGCTTATTGACGTTGTAAATCGGGTTATGAAAAACCGTCTTGTTACTGAATTTTATAAAAACCACCCTGATGGGATTTCCCCTTTTTCGGGCAGGCATTTACATCGCCATATAGTCCTGGATGGGGTTCTGTCGCATTTTTTTGAAGCTCTTGACGAAAATAAAACAATGCAAGACTACACGGATGATATGTCGTCCTACTGCAAGAATAATCCTGACCCAGAGCGAGGGATACGGTATGAACCGACAAGAAATAAGGTGATAAGTGAGGTCATTCCCGACATTCTGAAGGAGTGTCAGTTCTCGTGGCGCAACCTGAATGCATTAAGATTAGGTTATCCGCATTCGAAAATTATTTTTTTAGTTCTTAATCACGAAAGTTTAATGGAGTCGATAGAAAATGCACTCTCATTTATCGAAAATGACAAGGTTTTTGAAGATTTCCGTATGAAATTGATTACGGATTACATCGTTAAAAAAAATGGCGAAAATAAATGGCCTGAAAACTTTAACGCTGATGACCTGGTATATCGCCCGGATCTTGTTTCCGGACTCAACGATGAAATTTTAAAAGCCGCGGCAGATAAAACAATTTTGCTATCTCAAGCGACGTCTATGTCATTTAGCGCTATACCGGAATGGCATATGCTCGTTGGTGGGCCTGAGTTATTTGAAGAGTCACCTTCCGTCGCCAGCAATAATATAGCAGGAATGAATCACATAGAAGAATATTTAAAAGGCAAGGATGTTTTAAAGGTTCATCTTGAATATGAAGGCATTAAGGGGTTATATAAAGACGGTTGTGAAAGGTTTTTTTTGCTAGAGTTGAGGGAAAGGCTTCGTGCTAAGATATCCCCCGGAAGAATGGAAGTAAACTATCAATATCAAATGTTACAGCAGTCTCTTGATGAGGTCAGGAGATGTAATTTTATTCTTTTGCAGGCAAAGAAAAATAAGTGCTACCTGGCCGCCAGCACAATCCTGCGCGGAGCGCGTTATTCTCACTGGCTCTGGATTAACGCATCTGAGGTAAAAGGATCTATATTAAACAAGGCGGAGAAGTATTGTTCCGAGAAAAATAAAACAGGAGGGGAGGATGATGGAAAACCACTGCTCAGGGCAACCACGGTAAAACAGTCTTACGAGGATATACGAAAGCATGCCAGGGATTATCTCGTTCCCCTGGTTTTATCCCAGGTGGAAGAACGCCAGCATCTGTACACTGCTTTGCTCCCTGTACTGAATAATCGCATAACTGAAGAATGTGAAAATTTTGTGACAGAACTGAAAAAGATGTTGCCTGAGAAGATCTCCCTGCCGGAGCGTGGCTTTCGCTGGTATCTGGCGACCGGCGAAAAAATACGACAAAAGTTGCTTGCTGATGAAAAAGATGGCGTGGATTTTAGAGATTACCGTTTAGTCAATTTGCTGAATTGCTTCGGACTGGATGAGGCTACCATCCAGAATCTCGTGGAGGAGAGTCGTCAGGATAGTAACGATTGCTTCCTGTTAAAGGAGCACTGGATCAACAAGCGGTTGCCAGGCATTTGGGGGGAGTGTCTTAAAAGCCCCCTGTATCTTAACGAAGCACTCGATCTGCAGTGATGACTGAAACTGAAGGCGTCGGTAAATCCACCAGAGAGCGATACGAAATGTTTATCGCATAACGGTAAATGCAGCCTGGAGCGGATTGAAGCGAGCGAACCAGGCTGCAGAGCAAGAAGATAACGGTCTGTTGCACATCAGACGGGTTTAACATGCGTCAAATCGGGTGCCTTATTCAGTACTCGTGCGGTAATTTCAGAAAAACACTCTTTCATCTTTTATCCCTCCGTTTATACTCCGGCACCATGAAACAGAACAACACATTTACTGCAGAAGAAACCCTGGCCGCGCTGGGGCATCTGGCCTGGTGTGCGCTTGTGGCCCTCAGGCTTGCACAGCTAGACGGTCAGGCGCTGTCCCCGCTGATGGCGCACGCCTTCCTGATGCGCTGGCTTGGATCAGCTCAGCGGCAGAAACGCTTTTCCCGCGCCATCGCCGATGATATTGAGGACCTGCTACGGTGCGGGCGACAGAAGGGGGCGGGCGCGCAGCTTCAGCAGCGCCTGGAGGGCGTGCTTGCCGCCAGCGATGGGCCGGTGCAGGCGCAGTCTGAACTGCACCGCCTGACGTTTGCCATTGACCGGCTTAAATCGCAGGGCTGGGTAAATGCGGTGGTAACGGATAAGGAATGGCGGCGGGATAATCTTCGTGATGAGTATGCCGTGGAGCGGGCCCTGCTGGTCCGCAAATCAGAGCTGGTGCGCCAGTTCTCGGACGCAGGCAGGCTGCTGGGACCGGTCACGTTCATGACCACCGGTGAGCCCGATGTGGTGCGCGATACCCTGTCGGCATTTGCCCTGCTGTCTGAGGTCGCAGAGCCTGAGCGCATTATCCTTAAGCCGTCATCAGACGGTACCTGAAGCGCTTTGTTGACCGTACCCGTGAGCGCGCGGTAAACCGCAGGGCGTGCCTGCCCGCAGCTGAGTGAATGCTGTGAAGACGCGCGCAACAGTCTGAACTCTGGTAAGCGTCAAGCTACTGCCGCCTGTGATTCTGGTTCCGGGATCGTTAGGTTAGAGCTCCTTCTAAACCAGATGGAGCTCTATTCATGGAAAACACTGCCGACTGGTGAACTGAATCACGCACAGTCTATTCCAACGACTTTAAACTTCGTATCGTTGAACTGGCTTCTCACCCCGGAGCCAATGTCGCAAAAATCGCGAGAGAAAACGGGGTTGCTCACAACCTCATTTTTAAGTGGCTGCGCATGTGGCAAAACGAAGGCCGGATAATGTCGCTTACGGCTCAGTCTGCGTCGTTATCAGCAACGCGGACGGAGCCGACTTTCTGATAAAACTCCCTGCGCTCCTGGCATTCCACGCAGGTACTGACGCCGGGAAGCAGCTGGCGACGGCGTTCAGGTATGCTGACGCCACAAATCCGGCACTCTTCAGTGCCAGAAGATGCAAGCTGCGCGCGAATGGAGGTTAAACCCTGCGCGATGAGCTGTTCTTCCGCGCCCTGTGCCTCATCTGCAATATCAGCCATGACGGTATTCTCCTCAGATTTTTTCTGGTGCTGAGCCACGAACACAGCGCTGTTCGCAGTATGCCTTACGTGCCTGCGCCCACTCCAGATTAACCCTGAACCGCGCTGCCGTTGATGCATCCTGCCAGAACAGCGCGGCATCGTCGTAATTCCCTTCTCGTTCCGCATTGACCGCCTGTTCTGCCAGGCGGCTGAATTCACTGTATGGCTTCATTGCTGGTTCCTTGTCCTGTGCCTGTGATCCTTTGCCGATACTCTGCCGGTATATTCCCGCGACAGCGAAAATGACGTTGAGTTAATCCATCCCTGCATGCAGTACATTGCCTGCTGCAAAACCAATATCAGATTAAATAAAAATAACAATATTTATTTTTGGTTCTTCTTTATATCAAAATAAATATGTTTTCTGTTTTAAATAGTCTGGGTGGTTATTTTTTTGTGTGATTTTACACATCGAAGGGGCGGGTTATTTTTGGCTGGTGTCCATTTACATCGCATTATAAATTATGCAAACTTATACAGATGGCGTTACGGCGAGAGCGAGTGAAAATCCAAATCAAAAGCATCTTTGTGTCGGGCTGTGAAAGCTGTAACGCCATCCCTTTTTCAGCTTATGCAATGCCTCTTTCATTCAGGGGCAATCAGCGCAACTGATTATTGCTGGCAGTAAAGATATGCTTTTATATCTGTTGATATAGTTTAACTGAAAGGGACGTCATGTCTGAGATTTGTATTGTAACCGGTGGCTCCAGCGGTACAGGCAAAGCAACCGCGCTCCTTGCCCTGTCACGTGGCTATCGTGTTTACAATTTTGATTTATTCGCGCCAGAGACTGAACCGCCAGGGTCTTGCGGAATATTTGTCAAATGTGATGTAACAATTCGTAATGACGTGGACGAGGCTGTCAGTTCCGTCTTTGCCCGTGTCTGGTAATCGCTTTAATGCGGCATGCCACGGGACAATATCCCCACCCTCAAAAAAAACATGAGTCACAGGTTTGCGCGAATGGCGTATTTCTGGCTGATGTATTTTCAGTTCAGCCCTTTTCCGGTGTCTGGACTGAAACAAGGTAAATAAAAAACAAACGGAGGACAGACAATGAGCTATCAGTCAGAAATACCAAAGTCCCGGGTCAACATAAAGCTCGATCTGCATACGGGAACAGCTAAAAAGAAGGTTGAACTTCCCCTGAAGCTGCTGGTTGCCGGTGATTTCAGCAACGGTGCCGAACAGCGTCCCCTTTCTGAACGCCAGAAGGTCAACATTAATAAAAATAACATGAACAGCGTGCTGGCGGAATTCTCACCGTCAGTCAGCATGGCGGTGGAAAATACCCTGGCCGGCGACGGCAGCGAAGATGCGATTACGCTCGCCTTTCGCGACATGAAGGATTTCGAACCGGAACAGGTCGCCCGTCAAATTCCACAGCTGAAAGCCATGCTTGCCATGCGCAGCCTGCTCCGCGACCTGAAGGCCAACCTGATGGACAACACCGCCTTTCGCCGGGAGCTGGAAAAAATCCTCCTCGACCCGTCACTGAGCGCTGAACTGCGCGGTGAACTCTCCGCCCTTGCCCCGAAACAGCCATAACGCCCGCAGCACGTAACGGATTAACAAAGAGAAGATGCTCATGTCTGTACAGAATGAATTGAATACCGGTGGCGAAACCGTTGTCCTGGACCGTCCTTCCGCCGGCGGGGTGTACGCCTCCCTGTTTGAAAAAATCAGCCTGACCCCGGTTTCTGAGCTCAGCGCGCTGGACATCTGGCAGGACGCGCAGGCGATGTCGGAGGCGACCGCGGATGAACGTCTGACCGCCGGCATGCAGGTGTTTCTGGAGTGCCTGACGAAAGCGGGCTCAAAAGTGGAGAAGCTCGACCGCAACCTCATCGACCACCATATTGCGGAGCTGGACTACCAGATTAGCCGCCAGCTGGATGCGGTGATGCACCACCCGGACTTCCAGGCCGTTGAAAGCCTGTGGCGGGGCGTGCAGTCCCTGGTGGATAAAACCGATTTTCGCCAGAACGTGAAGGTTGAGCTGCTGGATATGTCCAAAAACGACCTGCGCCAGGATTTTGAGGACGCGCCGGAGATTATCCAGAGCGGACTCTACCAGCACACGTACGTTTCAGAATACGATTCTCCGGGCGGTGAGCCGGTTGCGGCCCTGATTTCCGCGTACGAGTTTGATGCCTCTGCGCAGGACGTTGCCCTGCTGCGCAACATCTCGAAGGTCGCTGCTGCCGCGCACATGCCGTTTATCGGCTCGGCCGGCCCGGCATTCTTCCTGAAGGATTCGATGGAAGAAGTGGCGGCCATCAAGGATATCGGTAACTACTTTGACCGTGCTGAGTACATCAAGTGGAAATCCTTCCGTGAAACCGACGATGCCCGCTATATCGGCCTGGTGATGCCGCGCGTGCTGGGACGTTTACCGTACGGCCCTGATACCGTGCCGGTTCGCAGCTTCAACTACGTTGAGGACGTCAAAGGGCCTGACCACGAGAAGTATCTGTGGACCAACGCCTCGTTTGCCTTTGCCGCCAACATGGTGAAGAGCTTCATTAACAACGGCTGGTGCGTACAAATCCGTGGCCCGCAGGCTGGTGGTGCCGTTCAGGACCTGCCCATCCACCTGTATGACCTCGGCACCGGCAGCCAGGTGAAAATCCCGTCAGAGGTGATGATACCGGAAACCCGCGAGTTTGAGTTTGCGAATCTGGGCTTCATCCCGCTGAGCTACTACAAGAACCGCGACTACGCCTGCTTCTTCAGCGCTAACTCCACCCAGAAGCCGGCCCTGTACGACACGGCTGATGCGACCGCCAACAGCCGCATCAACGCCCGTCTGCCGTATATCTTCCTGCTGTCGCGTATTGCGCACTACCTGAAGATTATTCAGCGCGAAAACATCGGCACCACCAAGGACCGCCGTCTGCTGGAGCTTGAGCTCAATACCTGGGTGAAAGGTCTGGTGACCGAGATGACCGACCCGGGCGATGACCTGCAGGCTTCACACCCGCTTCGCGATGCCAAAGTCATCGTTGAAGACATCGAGGACAACCCGGGCTTCTTCCGCGTGAAGCTGTACGCCGTACCGCACTTCCAGGTGGAAGGCATGGACGTCAGCCTGTCGCTGGTATCCCAGATGCCGAAAGCAAAAGCATAAGCCAGGAGCAGGGATGAAAATTTATCGTCCACTGTGGAACGAGGGGGCTTTACTGTCCCCTCAGCAGTTCCAGCAGCAGGCTGAATGGGAGTGTTTTCGAAGTCGCGGTGCATCAGCACTGGCATCCCCATTTCCCTGGGGTGTGGAAAAGATTGAACTTAATGACGGTCTTCTGTCGTCCGGTCTGATACAGATTACGCAGTTACGCCTCTGGCTGGAAGATGGAACGCTTATTGATGCGCAAAGGAGCGATCTGCCTCCCGCGCCGCGTGAGTTAGATGCCAGCCAGCTGGCAGGTCTCGATTCCGTAACCGTTGTCATCGCACTGCCTCACATGCAGCCGGGTATTGCCAACGTTGAGCAGGAAGGTATATCCCCGGATCGTCCGCTTCGCTATCGCGAAGAATGGGTGACGTTGCAGGATGCCTTTGGCTCTGAAGAAGAATCCATGGCCGTTGCCCGGTATAATTTCACCATCCGGTTTGCCCATGAAAGCAATGATTCCTGGAACGTCTGCCCGGTAGCAAGGCTTATCCGGGATGGACAAAATGCGTGGCGACAGGATCCATCTTTTATTCCTCCAGTGGCATCTTTTGGGGCAAGCCCGGTCCTTCGCGAACGTCTGGTGCTGCTCAATCGCCAGCTACGTTCCCGACGTCAGCGACTGATGACCATGCGACGGGAAAGTAATGAAAGGCTTGCCGATTTCGCGGTTGCCGATGTTTCCCTTTTCTGGTTGCTGAATGCGCTGAATTCTCACGCCAGGGTGCTGACGGAATACGAACGTTTTCCTTCCCGTCCACCAGAACAGGTGTGGGCAGAGCTCGCTCGTCTGGCAGGCAGTATGCTGACTTTTTCCCTGGACCATGATCCTGACGCCATACCGGGCTATGACCACGAGGAACCGGCCAGTGCATTTCCTCCGCTCTTTGACCTGGTCACAGAGCTGCTGGAAGCAAGTCTGCCATCCCGGGTCATTGCTCTGGAAATGTCCCGACCGGACGGACAGACCTGGAAGGCCAGCCTCCACGATATCCGCCTGCGTGAAGAGGCTGACCTTTATCTCTCTGTTCGCTCGGATATCCCTGCCTGGCAGGTCGCCGATAAATTCCCTGCACTCTGTCAGGCAGGTTCACCTGATGATGTCCGCGAGATCTACGGTGCTGCACTCAAGGGGATCCCTTTGATCCCGGTGAGCAGGGTCCCGGCAGCATTGCCTGTACGCATGGAAAACCAGTACTTCGCCCTTGATATGGAAAGTCCCGCTGCACATGAAATGCAGGAGCAGGGGGTATGTATGTTCTATGTGCCTGAGCTACTTGGCGCCCTGGAACTTGAACTGTTTGCGGTATTGCGCTCATGAGACAGGATATCGATATCGACCAGCTGATGGCGGAGACCTGGCTTACCGTCACCATGCTTAAAAAAGGTGCCGTCACGCCTGATGGCACTGCGCTTTACAACAAATGCGTTAAACAGGTTGAAACTGTGCGGGAAGCGCTGGAGCGTGCCGGTTATGACGACGCCAGTGTGGAGCATATTTCCTACGCACAATGTGCCCTGCTGGATGAAACGGTGATGAGCCGTAAGTCTGAAAAAAGCGAAGAAGGTGAGGCGCTGAAAGTGGATGAAGGCCAGGCGGCCTGGCGTAAAGCGCCGCTTCAGGCCCGTTTTTTTGGCTCACTTCGGGCAGGTGAGGCGCTATGGGATCGCATTGCAGAGATTCTGCGTCAGCCCTCACCGAACCCGGCCGTTTTAACCTGCTATCACCGGGTGATAGCGCTGGGCTTTCAGGGGTTATACAGCCTGAAAGCGGTCAGCCAGTCGCAACGTGATGAGGTAATGAAAACTCTTTCTGAACGTGTTTCTCCGCCTGATGCTGGCCTGTCTCTGGTTGTTCACCGGATGGGTAAACATCGCTGGAGTCTGATGCGCTCAGTCTGGTTCTGGATAGCGCTCGCCGTCATTCTTACGGGCGTTATCTGGTGGGGTGGCCATCTCTGGCTCCAGGCACTCTTGTCAGCACAAATACCGGAGCTGCATGGCTAATGCGTAGATCAGTCATCATTCCGGTAGTCCTGCACGCCCTGGCAGCCGTTGCCACGTTGTTATGGTTGCTGTGGTATTTCATCCCGACAGGCAACGTTTTTAACGGTCTGTCCACGCTGCTGATCCTCGTTCTGGCAGGCTGGACTGTTTTTAAAAACTGTCGGAGCGAAGAGCTCACATCCGACGTTACCCTCCCGGCCGCTGAACTGCCTTTACCCGACGTCCGGGGTCCCGTTGTACTGGTGTGCGGTGACATGCTGGACGCGTTATTTCAGGGGAGTCCTCTGCGTAAAACAGCCCAGGGATGGTGGCTGCGGGCGGGTGACGTCACCCGGTTAACTGACGTTGTCCGCAGTATCCAGACGCAGTTCCCGCGCCAGGTTGGTCAGCTTTCGGTGATGTACCGCTGCCTGCCAGACCATCATCAGGATGAAGCCGTTCTTCGTTCCGCACTGAAAACGCTGCGCCAGCAGTGTAAGCAGATTACATCCCTGACGGGTTTCACACTACCGGTTGTGTTGAGTGCAGAATTTTCCGGGCCAGAAACGCCCTGGATAATCGTTCGGGGTGATAAGCCGATTGTCTGTCCGGTAAATGATTCGCCGCAGGCTTTCATCGACTGGCAGCAGGCGGAAGACAATATCCTGGCACTGCCAGCCGTCAGCGAGGCATTTTCCTTTATCCGTAATACGCTGGCTGAAGAGCTGGAAAAGCCTGATCGGTTAACGCCTCCTGAACGAGCATTCTCTGTGGCAATGCGCCTCGGTACCGTCCTTCCCTGTACAGAGTCAGTCTGGGCCGACTGGCTATATACCCGCACCTGCCTGCGGTTTACCCGGAAACCAGGGCAGACTGCCCCGGCAAGTTTGTTTCCGGATGCGGTTCTGCCGCTGCTGGCACCTTTTGCTTCAACTGTGCAGGGGGGCCAGCGTACCCGTCGCCTGATCCTGCTGATGTGGCTGTGTGCACTGACCGCATTGGGTATTTCTGCGCTCAATAACCGTGACCTGATCCGTCAGGTGAGTACCGATTTGCAGCGCTGGAATGCAATCCCGATGAACCACTATCGCCCTAAGGCAGAATCACTGGCCGCCCTGAAGCAGGATGCCCTCCTGCTTGAACGCTGGCAGCGCCAGGGTGAGCCTTTGCGTTACAGCCTGGGCTATTACCCGGGGCAACGCCTGTGGCTGGCCTTGCAGCAGGCTATCGATACATGGACACCACCAACAGCCCCAACAGCCCCTGAACCAAAATCAGTACCGAAAATTGTTCGTCTCGACAGCATGTCGCTCTTTGATTCCGGTAAGTCCGTGCTGAAACCGGGCTCCACCAAAATGCTGGTCAACTCGCTGGTCGGGATCAAAGCCAGACCAGGCTGGCTTATCGTGGTCAGCGGCCACACAGACAATACCGGTAGCGTTCAGCTCAACCAGACCCTGTCTTTACAACGGGCTGAGGCCGTCCGTAACTGGATGCGTGATACCGGGGACGTACCGGAAAGTTGCTTTGCCGTGCAGGGTTACGGTGACAGCCGACCTATTGCATCAAACGACACGCCTGATGGCCGTTCGCATAACCGGCGTGTCGAGATCAGTCTGGTACCGCAGGCTGACGCCTGTCGTCTGCCAGGCACAAAAAACGCGTCACAGGATGTACGTGACGTTTCAACTCAAGAAATGGAGAAGTAAACATGGCAATCCCGGTTTATCTGTGGCTGAAAGACGATGGTGGCGCTGACATCAAGGGTTCCGTAGATGTGAAAGATCGCGAAGGAAGCATCGAAGTTGTTGCTCAGGAACATAACCTGTACATCCCGACTGATAACAACACTGGCAAGCTGACCGGAACCCGTATTCACACGCCGTTCCTGTTTACCAAAGAAATCGACTCTTCCAGCCCGTATCTGTACAAAGCGGTGACCACTGGCCAGACCCTGAAATCTGCTGAGTTTAAGTGGTACAAAATCAACGACGCCGGTCAGGAAGTTGAATATTTCAACACCAAACTGGAAAACGTCAAGCTGGTGAAAGTCGCACCGAAAATGCACGACATCAAGGATGCCTCCTTCGAGAAGCATAATCACCTTGAGCAGATCGAGCTGCGATACGAAAAGATCACCTGGACCTACAAAGACGGCAACATCATTCATTCCGATTCCTGGAACGAACGCACCACCGCGTAAGACCCTGGCGGACAGATCCCCTCTGTCCGCCATTTTTGTTTTGCTCCGCACAGCGCCTGCCAGACGGACGCTTTGCAGAGCAGTCTCACAATTTATCGGCATGAACCTTATGGGCATCGGTTAACGGCCATGGGCGGTAGCGTGCCTGAACAAGAGGGAACGACATGGAACATCATTCAGCAGTCCTGCTACGACGACTTAACCCTTACTGCGCCAGAGCGCTGGAAGGTGCAGCCTCTTTATGCCAGACCCGTGCGCATGCAGAAATCACGCCGGAGCACTGGCTGTTAAAGTTGCTGGAGCAGGGCGAAGGTGACCTGACCGTTCTTGCCCGTCGCTATGAATGGGATATGGATGCCGTCTGGCAGTCACTCCTGAGCTGGCTTGATGCACAGCCACGTTCAGTACGCAGCCGACCGGAGCTCTCTGCCTCTCTCCAGACCCTGCTGAAACAGGCCTGGCTTGCCGCCACGCTCGCCGGAGATGAGCAGATCCGCAGCATACATTTGCTCACGGCCATGATTGATACGTCAGGGCTGACGCGCTGTGAGGGCCTCTGGCCCTTAATGACGCTGACCACCAGCCAACTGGAAAGGTTACGTCCCTTGCTGGAAACCCAGTCAGATGAGCGTCGTGACGCGGCTCTCGGCGAATCAGCAGGCAATGTCACCATGATGGGTAGAGCAGCGCCATTGGCAC
>NZ_JAPPRH010000005.1:0-22293 GCF_026672535.1 Lelliottia sp. SL45 | reverse complement strand
CTGCGTGTCGTATGGCGGTAAGGAGAACCACGATGTATGCCAAATCTTTCATGGCCCTTGACGGTCATGGTCGTCTCACCGGAGCCAGAACGGCACAACGGTATCCGTATGACCGCTACACCTGCCACCTGTGCGGCAGTACGCTGCGTTACCATCCTGAATACAACACTGAGCGACCGTGGTTTGAACACCGGTCCGACATGCTGACAGATAACGGGGATCGGCATTGTCCGTATGTCAGACCTGAGCCTGAGGAGGCCCGTCTTACCCGGCAACTTAAATATTATGTACCCCGTGCCCGCCCGCGGGTTTATCAGTATGACTGGCACTGCAGTGGCTGCGACAGTCATTACCATGGCGAGCGCTACTGCCTGAGCTGCCGGACCGGTGAGTTCAGCAGGACGCTCTCTGATGCTGAAATCCGGATTGCAGAGGTAACGGCATGCGCCTGCTGAAATGTTACCTGGCAAATGACCGTGAAGGTCACTTTGTGACGGCCGGTGAGGCCATGAGCGCACAGGAGCAGATATGGAGCTGTGCTTCCTGTGGATGTCGTCTGGTACTGCATGCCGGCACTTTCAGCGACCCGGCGTGGTTTGAACACGATACGCTGGCCGTGGCCCGGGATGTGCTGATGAACTGCGCTCATCTCGACCCGGAAGTGAAAGCGGAGGCCCGGCACAGGAAGCTGCGCAATATGCTCAACGGACTGGATGCAACGGTAATGACGCTGTCCTGGTACTGCGTGTGGTGCGGGGACGATTACCAGGGGCTGAAGCACTGTTACCGGTGCCAGACCGGTATCTACAGCATCGAAGAAGTGAACTGGCAGAGAAACTACTGCTGCAGTATCAGGTAATCCCCATCCTTATGAACCCGATACCGCCGCAGAGGGGGCGCCCTGATTTAATCCAGAGAGCGTTTGCATTGTGAATCAATCGTATATCCGGGCGTCTGATGCCGTCAGCACGCGTGCGTTTCTGCAGCGGGCCGTTGACCATGACCCGGAACTGGTGGCACTCAGCGTTACGCCGGGATTGCCGCACCGCGAGAGAATGGCCGATTACCGATCATTGATTCTGCGTTTACATACCGAAGTCTGGCTGCAAATTGGTGAATCAATCGAACGTTTAGGTGACTGGCGGATCTTATCGCCAGAGATGCTTCCGCATCGGATCCCCCTGGCAAAGCAAAAGTTTAAAATCACCAACGGGTCAGCTTACAACAATGCGCTCAGGCAGCATGGTTCGATTACGGTCTGGCTTGATGAATCAGCTATTGCTGCATGAACTGACAGCTCACAGCCTGAAGGTTGTAGCTGACCTCTCCACTGCAACGATATGGCGATCAGCCGGGTTATGATGATGAAGCGCGTGTTCAACCTGCCGCTCCAGGCATTAGCTTCATTGACCCGATTTTTACCTGATGGTTCTGCCGCTGCTCTGACTACGCTCAGGTCAGCAAACGGGCAAAGCGCGTCAACATCTGCATAAAGGCGCCAGCCCGGGGAAAATCTCGCATCTGGTTACCGATGCTACTGGCCTGAAGGTCTTCGGCGAAGAGGAATGGAAAGTCAGGCCACATGGGGCTGCCAGGCGCAGAGTATGGCGCAAACGTCATCTGGCCGAAGACGGTGCGACGGATGAGACGAGACTGGCTCCGAAGAGGCAGTTCGTTTTTTGTGCGCTGGCTAAAATCATCACAGTTTCGCGCCATTTTATCTCATCATCTTTACTTATTTAGGCTATTTGCATTCTGAGGTAAGATCGCAAATTTAGCCAAGAATTGAAATTCACCCCCTTTTGTGCAAAATCTGGTTGACATTCGCAGATTGACTACAGTACCGTTCTGTGCAAAAGGTGGTTGGAGTCCAGAATGAACGAATTTACGGGATCGGCAGCTTCACAGGCTGACTTTATTTGGAAGAATGCGGAAGACCTTTGGGGGGACTTCAAGCATACGGACTTTGGCAAGATCATTTTGCCTTTTACCTTGCTGCGCCGCCTGGAGTGTGCGCTGGAGCCGACCCGCGAGGCGGTGAGAGAAGCGCATGACGCTTTCAAGGATGCCGATGTTGAGCTGGATACTATTCTGCGCTCAACAGCTGAATATCCCTTCTACAACACCTCTGAATACTCCCTCGGCACCCTGGGTAGCACCAAGACGCGCCGCAATCTGGAAGACTACATCGCCCTGTTTTCGGATAACGCCCGCGCTATCTTCGAGGAGTTTGAGTTTGGCAATACGGTGATCCGGCTGGAGAAAGCGGGCTTGCTGTACAAGATTTGCCAGAACTTCGCCAAGATCGACCTGCACCCGGACGTGGTTCCGGATCGGGTGATGAGTAACATCTACGAACACCTAATTCGCCGCTTTGGTGCCGAGGTCAATGAAGGGGCCGAGGACTTCATGACGCCGCGCGACATCGTTCACCTGGCGACCGCTTTGCTACTTGACCCGGATGATGCCCTGTTTGAGGCCTGCCCCGGTTTGATTCGTACTCTGTATGACCCGACCTGTGGCACGGGTGGCTTCCTCACCGATGCCATGAACCATGTGGGCGACTACGGTAACCGCGACAAGATCCCGCCAGTGCTGGTGCCGCACGGGCAGGAGTTGGAGCCGGAAACCCATGCGGTTTGTGTGGCCGGTATGCTGATCCGCCGTTTGGAGTCCGACCCTGGCCGAGATCTGTCGAAGAACATTCGCCAGGGCAGCACGCTGTCCAACGACCAGTTTGCCGGTGAGCGTTTCCACTACTGCCTGTCCAATCCGCCTTTCGGCAAGAAATGGGAGAAGGACAAAACCGCCGTCGAAGCGGAACACAAAAAAGGCGAGCTGGGCCGGTTTGGTCCGGGCCTGCCGAAAATTAGCGATGGCTCCATGCTGTTTTTGATGCACCTGGCGAGCAAGCTAGAACTGCCGATCAACGGCGGTGGCCGCGCTGCTATCGTGTTGTCGGGTTCGCCACTGTTTAACGGCGGTGCCGCGTCTGGAGAATCGGAAATACGCCGTTGGTTGCTGGAAGACGACCTGATTGAAGCCATTGTAGCTCTGCCAACGGATCTGTTCTTCCGCACCAATATCGCCACCTACCTGTGGATTCTGTCCAACAAGAAGCCGCAGGAGCGCAAAGGCAAGGTGCAGTTGATCAACGCCACCGGCCTGTGGACTGCAATCCGCAACGAGGGCAACAAGCGCCGTATTGTCAGTGATGAGCAGCGCCGCCAGATTCTGGACATCTACGCCTCAGGCGAAACCGGTGCACTTTCCCGGATGCTGGACTACCGTACCTTTGGCTACCGCCGTATCAAGGTCCTGCGCCCGCTGCGCATGACCCTGGAGCTGGATAAGGTGGGCATGGAGCGGCTGGAAGCCGAAGCTGCCTGGGAAAAGCTCTCTGACGCGCATCAGACATTCTGGCGCGAAGCCCTCAAGCCGTTGATCGGGCAAACGCAGCCCTATAGCTGGGCAGAAACCTTTGTTAGGAACTCGATCAAGTCCGACGAAGCCAAGCAACTCAAGGTCAAATCCAGCAAAACATTGATCATCGCGCTGATCAACGCCTTTGGTCACAAAGACCCGAAAGCCGAGCCAGTCACGGATTCCAACGGCGAGCTGGTGCCAGACACAGATTTAACTGATTACGAGAACGTCCCCTATCTGGAGGACATCGACGACTACTTTGCTCGCGAAGTGCTTCCTCATGTGCCGGATGCCTGGATGGATGAGAGCTTTACCGATGCCAGGGATGGTCAATTGGGCCGCGTTGGCTACGAGATCAACTTCAACCGCTTCTTCTACCAGTACCAGCCGTCGCGCAAGCTGCAAGATATTGATGAAGACCTGAAGCAAGTAGAAGCCGAGATTGCCGCGCTACTGGCGGAGGTGGCCAGCGAATGAGCCAGTACAGAGCATATCCCGCGTATAAGGATTCCGGTATTGAGTGGATTGGGCAGGTGCCGGAGCATTGGGAGGTGAAGCCGTTCAAATACATCCTTTCTGCTCCTATGTCCTATGGAGCTAATGAGTCTGCGGAAAGTGATGACCCAAATCATCCAAGGTATATCCGTATTACTGACCTGACAGAGAACGGCACCTTAAGGGAGGATACATTTAAGACGCTGCCATGGGATAAAGCTTATAGTTATTTACTGTCTGACGGCGACATATTGCTCGCAAGAAGCGGTGCGACAGTAGGGAAAAGCTTTCTATACAGAGAGACTAATGGTGCTGCGTGCTTTGCAGGATACTTGATAAAAGCTAGCTGTGACGAAGAAAAGGCTCTTCCAAAGTATATTTACGCTTACCTTCAGTCTCACTCTTATTGGGAATATATTAGCGGAAGCAATATACAGTCCACAATACAGAATGTTAGCGCTGAAAAATACAGCTCTATGGTACTGCCTGTTCCTCAACGAGAAGAACAAGCCACCATCGCGGCCACCCTCGACCGCGAAACCGCCCGTATTGATACGCTTGTCGAGAAGAAAACCCGCTTTATCGAGCTACTGAAGGAAAAGCGCCAGGCGCTGATTACCCATGCGGTCACCAAGGGGCTAGACCCCAACGTGAAGATGAAGGATTCTGGCGTTGAGTGGATTGGGCAGGTGCCGGAGCACTGGGAGGCGACAAAACTAAAGCATGTTGCTGCATTCTCTGGTGGTGGTACGCCATCAAAAGAAAATCCAGACTATTGGAACGGCTGCATCCCTTGGGTCTCTCCAAAGGATATGAAACATGAGGTGATTACCGATTCTATAGATCATATAACTACCAAAGGACTGGAAAATAGTGCCACGAAACTGATTGACTCGGGAGCGGTGTTGCTGGTTGCTCGATCAGGTATTCTTCGTCACACGATACCGGTTGGGATCAATAATGTTCCTGTTAGCTTAAATCAGGACATGAAAGCATTGAGCCTTGATGAAACTAGGGTTAGACCCCGGTTTATACTTCGGTGGGTACAGGGTCTTAACCGCTCGTTGCTTGGGATATGGGCAAAAGAAGGAGCTACTGTTGAAAGCTTAGAGCATGAATATGTAGCGAACACTCGTCTACCTCTTCCAGATCTGAAGGAGCAAGATGCCATTCTAGCCACCCTCGACCTTGAAACCGCCCGCATTGATGCTCTGATTAGCAAGGCGGAACAAAGTATCACCCTGCTCAAAGAACGCCGCGCCGCCTTTATCACCGCCGCTGTCACCGGCCAGATTGATTTGCGAGGAAAACAATAAATGCAATCAGCAGCACATCAGGAAAAACACTTCCAGCAATACATCATCGACCGGTTGGTAGATCAGGGCTGGAAGCTGGGTGATTCCAAGTTCTACGACACCGAACGAGCGGTGTACCCCGAAGACCTGGAAAGCTGGATTAAAACCAGCGGCCAGCAGGAAAAATGGGACAAGCTGGAACGGCTCAACGGGGCCAAAACCCTTGAAGTGCTGATGGATCGCCTGGATAAAGCACTGGAGAAACAAGGCACCATGCAGGTGTTGCGCCAGGGTTTTTCCATTGCCGGTTGCGGCCTGATCGAGATGACCGAGGCTGCACCGGAAGACAAGCGCAATGCAGCAGTCATTGAGCGTTACCAGGCCAATATCCTGCGCGTGGTGCCGGAGCTGAAGTATCACCCGGCCCGTGAATTTGCCATTGATCTGGTGCTGTTTATCAACGGTCTGCCGGTGGCAACCGTCGAACTGAAGACCGACTTCACCCAGTCCTGCGAAGCGGCCATGGATCAGTACCGCAATGATCGCCTGCCGTATGACGCCAGGACCAAACGCTGGGAGCCATTGCTGACCTTCAAGCGCGGGGCGGTGGTGCATTTCGCCATGTCCGACTCTGAAATCATGATGGCGACCAGGCTGGATGGAGAAAACACCTTTTTCCTGCCGTTCAATAAGGGGCGCAAGGACGAAAGCGGCACGGTACATGCGGGTAACCCGCCAGGTGAGATTAAGACCGATGGTACCCAGGAATACCCGGTAGCCTACTTCTGGGAGGCGGTCTGCCAGCCGGATGCCTGGCTGCGGATTTTCCATAGCTTTGTCTACGTCGAGAAAAAGGACGTGGTGGATATTCAGGGCAACTGGTCGAAGAAAGAAACCCTGATTTTCCCGCGCTTTCACCAATGGACGGCAGTGAACCAGATGCTGGCCGATGCTCGCGAAAATGGCGCAGGCATGACCTACCTGTGTGACCACAGCGCAGGTTCCGGCAAGACCAGCACCATTTCCTGGACGGCCCATGACTTGGTGAAACTGCGCGAAGATAACGGCGACGCGATATTTAACAGCGTGATCATTGTCACCGACCGTAATGTGCTGGACGGCCAGCTTCAGGACGCGGTGAAGCAGATTGACCATCAGTTTGGGGTGATCGCCGCCATTGACCGGCAGAAGTCATCCAAGTCCAAGAGCAAGCAGCTCTCGGATGCCTTGTTGTCTGGCACGCCGATTGTGGTGGTCACGATCCAGACCTTCCCCTACGCGATGGAAGCCATCATCACTGACAAGGCCCTGAAAGGGAAAAACTTTGCTGTAATCATTGATGAGGCGCATAACTCGCAGACAGGCTCTACCGCCGCTAAGCTGCAAGCCGCGCTGGGGATGAGCGGACAAGGCAAGATGTCCACCATGACGGTGGATGAACTGCTGGAGCAACTGCAAAAGTCCCGCGCCCGCCCGGACAATATCAGCTACTTCGCCTTTACCGGCACGCCCAAGCACTCCACTTTGATGCTGTTCGGGCGCCCAACAGATCCAAGCCAACCGGCCTCGGACGATAACCCGCCACAAGCCTTCCACCTGTACACCATGCGCCAGGCCATCGAGGAGAAATTCATTCTCGATGTGTTGAACGGCTATGTGCCCTACAAAACGGCCTTCAACCTTTCCAAGCAGCTTGAAGACAGCAAGCGGGTAAGCAGCAAGGCCGCCAAACGCGCCCTGGCACAGTGGATGTCATTGCACCCCACCAATGTGACCCAGAAGGTACAGTTTATCGTTGAGCACTTCACCAAGAACGTCGCCCACCGGCTGGATGGCAAGGCCAAGGCGATGGTCGTGACCAGCTCCCGTGCCGCTGCCATTCGCTACAAGAAGGCGTTTGACCGCTATATCGAGCAGCACAGCGAGTACGGCTTTATTCATTCACTGGTGGCCTTCTCCGGCAAGATGACCGGTAAGCAGGTGATGCACCAGGATGACAGAGAGTTCAAGGATGATGTGTTTATCGTCGATGAGAACGAGGAGTTCACCGAGCAGAGCATGAACCTGGATGTCCACGGTCAGGATTTGCGCTTTGCCTTTGACCGCCCGGAATACCGGGTGATGTTGGTGGCCGACAAGTTCCAGACTGGCTTTGACCAGCCCAAACTGGTCGCCATGTATGTGGACAAGAAAATCGCCAACCATGTGGAGATTGTGCAGACCTTCGCCCGTCTGAACCGGATGGCACCTGGGAAAGATGAGGTCTTTATCATCGACTTCGTGAACGATCCGGAGAACGTGCGCAAGGCCTTTGCCACCTATGACAAGGGCGCTCACATCGGCGAAGTGCAAGACCTCAATGTGGTCTACGAGATTAAGGAGCGACTGGACGAGCACGGCCTGTACGACGAGAAGGACTTGGCCGCGTTCAAAGAAGCCCGCTTCAAGACCATACGTGACATCACCCATACTAAATCGCCACAGCACAAGGCGCTGTATGCCGCTACAGCTGGAGCGACGGCCTTGTATAACGACAAGATGAAAATGTTGCGAGATGGCATGGCAACGTGGGAAGCAGCGTTTGAGAAGGCCCGCGCCAGGGGTGATGAGGCGGGCATGAAGTCTGCCGATCACCACCAGGATGAGTATGCCGAGCAAATCAAGGCACTGATGGGCTTCAAGTCGGACCTGGGGCGCTTCTGCCGTACCTATTCCTATATCGCTCAACTGATTGATTTTGGCGATCCGGAGTTGGAGAACTTTGCCGCTTTCGCCAAGCTGCTGCAAAAGCGCCTTCAGCACGAAGCACCGGAAACCGTGGACTTGACAGGCCTGGTGCTTACTGGCTTTGACATCAATGCTCGACCCGATGACGCAGAAGACGAAGGCAAAACCTCGGTATTACAACCAGCAGGTGCAGGCGGTGGTGGCGCGGCAGGCGACAAGCCGAAATTCGTCAAAGAGATTATCGAGAGGCTCAACAGCCTGTTTGGTGAGGCGACGCCGATCCAGGATCAGGTGGCTTTCGTTAATCAGATTTCAGCAATTACCGGTGAAAGCGATGTCGTCATGGCTCAGGTGGAAAGCAACACCCGTGAGCAGGCTATGAAAGGCAACCTCCCCGGGGCTGTGCAGCAAGCGGTTGTTCGTGCTTTGTCCAGTCATCAGAAGCTGGCAACCCAGGTGCTCAAGTCTGACCGTCAGGGCATGACCGCATTGGTTGATATGGTGTATGACCTGCTGCGCGAAGGCAAAGACATCGATCTGGGTATGGATTAAGCCGATGATTGACCTGCTGAATTTACCAGGCATCAAGCCGGTCGATATGCGCCACGAAGGCAAGTGCCTTGTGATAGTTGCTGAGCCGGTAACGGTCGAGGTGCCGTTATGTGGGGACTGCAACATCCCTATGCACAGACACGGTACGCGCAAAAACAAGTTCATGGACACGCCGTTGTACATGGAGCCCGTCCGCCTTGAAGTTCAGCGCCCGCGCTTTCGCTGTGAGTCGTGCGGAAAAATGTCCATGCCGGAGTTGAGTTTTCTGGATGACAAACGCCGAGCCACCAAACGGCTGGTCGATGTTATTCGGCAACAGTGCCTGGGAACCACCTTCCATGCTTTAGCCGAGCAAACCGGTGTGGCGGTGAACACCGTCAAGAACATCGCTCACGATCTCATTGAGGAACTCTCCCAAACCGTTCGTTACGAAACCCCGGTCATCATGGGTATTGACGAAGTGAACCTGGCCGGAGAGTATCGCTGTGTAATCACCAATCTGGCAACCAACAACGTCTTTGATATGTTGGAGCATCGTACTCAAGAGCATTTGAAGCCCTTCTTCAAGGATTTGCCGGATGCTGACAAGGTGGAATGGGTCTGTACGGATATGTGGCGACCCTTCAAGCGTTCCTTTGCTCAGTATCTGCCCAACGCCAAACTGGTGATCGACAAGTTCCATGTCGTCAAGATGGCCTCTGAAGCCTTGGAAGCGGAGCGCAAGAACTATCAGGCACAGTTAAGCAAAGAAGATCGCATTTACGTCAAAAAATCGATTCGCTGGCTCACCCTGAAGCGACCCGGCAACCTGACGCCCGCAGAGCAAAAGGCGCTGGAGGTTGTAAAACAGGCGATCCCAGAATTTGCCATGGCCTATGGCTTCAAGGAAGCCTTCTTCTGCATCTACGACGAACCCGACAAGCAGAGCGCTCAGAACGCCTTTGAGGCTTGGGAGAACAGCCTGCCGCCTTATGGCATGGAGCCTTTCAAAAAACTGGTGAAAACGGTACACAACCATTACGACGACATCTTTGCCTACTGGGATGCGCCGTTCTCAATCACCAATGGGTATACCGAAGGGCTCAACGGCTTGATCAAGATGTCCAACAGGTTAGGTCGGGGTTATAGCTATGAGATCATCCATGCAAAGACGTTGTACTCCAAAGAAGCCCGCAAGGTTGGCAGTGGTATTCGAGCAGGACGAGGCAAGGTCGAGTATGGACCGCACATTCCGACATTGTTGAAGCTGGCAGAAGGTGGAGAGTTGGATTAACGCGAGATAGGGCGCGTCTGAGAATCCAACCAATGTTAGATTTTCGCAGGGTGGTGAAAAACAGAAAAATCCAACCAGAAGCAGCTTTTTGTCCGACTAAGAATCAAGGGTTAGAATGGATGAATTCCAACCCTGGAATGCAAATAGCCCTTATTTACTATGCCGTCTCAGAGGTTCGTTTTATTCCTTTGCAGAAAGCTTTTTACGCAGAGTCGTTGCCCGACGCTGCACGCCCACTTTAGGATTCATTGCAAGTGCCTGTTCATAGGCTTCCAGAGCATCAGATAACTGTCCGAGCAATTCAAACGATTCACCCCTGACCCTGTGTGCTAACGCTCCCCAGTCATATCTTTCCAGAGCACCCTGCGCAAGAGCTGCATCAGCGACGCTCCGGGCTTTCCTGGCGCTTTCATCTGTAGGATCTGTCTTAAGCAATTCCTGCGCGGCCATAATCTTCGTGGTGTAATCACCTTTGTCCAGCCTGGCTACCTGTAGTGATTCAGCATCAAGGAATTCACCTGTGGCGGAATAACGGAAGTATCCGAGGTTCCGAAGATTGACGCGTAGATGGCCTAACTCTCCGTCAGCGTTTGTATCGAATAAATAGCCATCGGCCCATGCCCCGATGGGACGAACAGTAAAGATTCGCTTACCCTTCTTAAGGTCGAGAACCTCAAGAATGTTACTGTCTTTATTGTCAGCATTTGCTGTCTGGACGGCTGCGTATCGGCCACATGGGGACAAACCAATATTAAAGATATTGGCGCGGTAGTGCCGACGGTAGATTTCGTCACCGCTGGTGTTGATAGCGATGACATCCCCGCGAAGTGCGCAACCGAAACCACAATCGTGGACTATGTAACTACCAGAATCAGAAACAGCGGCATCGACAGGGCGTGCAAAACATTTTAGCTCATGCACAATCCTGTCCGACGCATAATCAACCAGAATGACACGGCCATTGCCCTTCATCCTGTGGCCTCCATGTCTGTCACCATCCGAATCATCGCAGCCTGTTACCCCAGCGCTTATCCGGTGAAATGTTTGCGTGACCGCAGAAGTATGGGTGATCCACGGTAAGCCATTTGCCCTCCAGTTTCGTGTTACGTTCATGCGCTGATGAAGGTTCAGATTCTCCCCTGACCGACTGACGTCTCAAAATACCACGTAGTTTCCCAATTAAATCCATCGTTCTGTTTCCTTTTAATCAAGCCTGGCAGCAATATAGATGTAAGCGCTACGGCAATGACGTCTGTCGACGCCTCTTTGATCCGCCGATGACAGAATTGGCATCCCCACGCCAGCGGGTAACCTACGCCATGCTGTTCAGACTCGACCTGATTCAGCGCTCACTACAACCCTGTGCCGGCGCATTTCTGCTTGTCGTCCCTGAGCTGATGGTACTGGGCGATACGACAAGATACCGAGTTATAAATTTTTCAGTGAAAAGTCAACGTTAAGAAATAATCAGTCACACACGTTTTGTGTGAAATTATACAATAAGAAAAATAAAAAAAGCCGCACGTGGCGGCAACTCGAAAAACAGTACAGACAAACAAGAGATAGTGTGGATATACAACAAACGCTTCATTGTTTCATATCGGGTGAAGCTGGCAAGTTACTTTTAGTGATAATTTTACATATCAACATAATCATCATTATTTTTTAAGCTATGTCGGCGGGTTGGCTATATTTCCGCATTTTTTGCACACTGGGGTTTTGACGAATATTGTAACTTATCGCCTCTCAACCGAAATGGCGTTACGGCGAGTGAAAATCAAGGCATCTTTGAGTCAGGCGGTGGACGCCGTAGCGCCATCCCGGTTGCGGTGAATCCCCCTGTGCGGCGGGGCTGTTTAGTTGGTATTACCCGAACAAGCGTACCTGAGAGCGGATCTGTAGTGGCTAAATACAGATTCACCTGGAGGCACCAAGCACCGCAATTTATTCGATTTATATACCTGTCGTTACCGGTGTGCAGAGTGCAGTGATGTTTAATGAGCGTTTCAGCACATTTGCATTTATATCACTCAGTCTCTGGTTTCCGGGGAGCTGGCATCTGAGTGTATTTTAATTCACCGGTACCTTTTTCACTGACGGGGTTAACACGCGTCAAGTCGGTCGCCTTATTCAGTACTCGTGCGGTAATTTCAGAAAAACACTCTTTCATCTTTTATCCCTCCGTTTATACTCCGGCACCATGAAACAGAACAACACATTTACTGCAGAAGAAACCCTGGCCGCGCTGGGGCATCTGGCCTGGTGTGCGCTTGTGGCCCTCAGGCTTGCACAGCTAGACGGTCAGGCGCTGTCCCCGCTGATGGCACATACCTTCCTGATGCGCTGGCTCGGGACAGCTCAGCGGCAGAAGCGCTTTTCCCGCGCCATCGCCGATGAAATTGAGGACCTGCTGCGGTGCGGGCGACAGAAGGGGGCGGGCGCGCAGCTTCAGCAGCGGCTGGAGGGCGTGCTTGCCGCCAGTAATGGTCCGGTGCAGGCGCAGTCTGAACTGCACCGCCTGACGTTCGCCATTGACAGGCTTAAATCGCAGGGCTGGGTAAATGCGGTGGTGACGGATAAGGAATGGCGGCGGGAGAGTCTTCATAGGGAGTATGCCGGGGAGCGGGCACTGCTGGTCCGCAAATCAGAGCTGGTGCGCCAGTTCTCGGACGCAGGCAGGCTGCTGGGGCCGGTCACGTTCATGACCACCGGTGAGCCGGATACGGTACGCGATACCCTGTCGGCATTTGCCCTGCTGTCTGAGGTCGCAGAGCCTGAGCGCATTATCCTTAAGCCGTCATCTGACGGTGCCTGAAGCGCTTTGTTGACCGTACCCGTGAGCGACCGGTAAACCGCAGGGCGTGCCTGGCCCGCAGCTGAGTGAACGCTGTGAAGAAGCGTGCAACAGTCTGAACTCTGATGGTTTTTTCGGAACGGGAGGTGTGGGCTGGCGGGGGAGCTTAACAGCACGGAAGCTCAACGGGAAAACCACCGGGCCGATGGGGTCGGGTTTCACGCGCGGCAGCTTTATGGCGTTAACCGTTAAGATAGTCCGGGAAAACATCTGCGTTTCACAAGGTGGCTGGCGGCGATGTACGCCGCCTCTGACAGGCTGACTGCTTAAAGACTGGCGCCGGCCCCCTGGTTCCGTGCGGGCGTGAGGTCTGAGCAGAATATCAGTCTGTGCCCGTGCGCTGCCGGACGTACCACAGCGTAAAATGAAGCAGCCCCATCGCACCGTGCGCGACAATGTAGACCTCAATCAGCCCGGTAAGCGTGACATGCCATTCGCGAAGGGCTGGTGCAAGGGGGGAGGCAAGGAGCCAGAGCATAAACCAGCCGGCACCGGAGAGCACAACAAGCGCCACTGCGCCGAGTCCCAGCCCCAGCACGGAGGCCGCAAGCCCTCGCGGAGAAGCCTCAGGCAGTCGGCGATTAATCAGTGTGCGAACATCCAGACGGATTTGTGCCGTATCCCCCCAGAGATAAGGAAAGTAATGCCGTAAACCGCGAAGCATTATGCAGTAAACAATCAGTATGGCGCTGAGTATGAGTAAAGCCAGCCCCGTGGTGATATGCACGAGGGTGAGAGGGCCTTACGGATTACCGTCAGCGGTAAAAGTAATACCGTTGCTGGTAATGACCTGGCTGAACACCAAAACGGCGATAATACCATGCAGACAACGTAATAAAACGGGCTGGATGAGCGACAGAAAATGCCAGAAATTTCGCGGGGTATTGCGGGTCGTGTACATGGTGTCTCCTTCCTGAGTGGAGTGGCGGCGTTCTTTTCGCCGGTTTATGTTGCTTACGGGTCAGTCTGCGTCGTTATCAGCAACGCGGACGGAGCCGACTTTCTGATAAAACTCCCTGCGCTCCTGGCATTCCACGCAGGTACTGACGCCGGGAAGCAGCTGGCGACGGCGTTCAGGTATGCTGATGCCACAAATCCGGCACTCTTCAGTGCCAGAAGAGGCAAGCTGCGCGCGAATGGAGGTTAAACCCTGCGCGATGAGCTGTTCTTCAGCGCCCTGCGCCTCATCTGCAATATCAGCCATGACGGTATTCTCCCCCGGTTTTTTCAGGTGATGAGCCACGAACACAGCGCTGTTCGCAGTATGCCTTTCGTGCCTGAGCCCACTCCAGATTAACCCTGAACCGCGCTGCTGTTGATGCATCCTGCCAGGACAGCGCGGCATCGTCATAATTCCCTTCTCGTTCCGCATTGACCGCCTGTTCTGCCAGGCGGCTGAATTCACTGTATGGCTTCATTGCTGGTTCCTTGTCCTGTGCCTGTGATCCTTTGCCGATACTCTGCCGGTATATTCCCGCGACAGCGAAAATGACGTTGAGTTAATCCATCCTGCATGCAGTACATTGCCCGCTGAAACAGCAATATCAAATTAAATAAAAATAACAATATTTATTTTTGGTTTTTATTTATATCAAGATAAACATATTTGCCATTTTAAATAGTGTGGGTGGTTATTTTTTTGTGTGATTTTACACATCGAAGGGGCGGGTTATTTTTGGCTGGTATCCATTTACATCGCATTATAAATTGTGCAAACTTAACCTGATGGCGTTACGGCGGGAGCGAGTGAAAATCCAAAGCATCTTTGTGTCGGGCTGTGAAAGCTGTAACGCCATCCCTTATTCCAGTTTATGCAGGGCCTCTGACATTCAGAAGCAATCAGCGCAACTGACTATTGCTGACAGTAAGGATATATTTTTATGTCTTTTGATATAATTTAACTGAAAGGGACGTCATGTCTGAGATTTGTATTGTAACCGGTGGCTCCAGTGGTATAGGCAAAGCAACCGCGCTCCTTGCCCTGTCACGTGGCTATCGTGTTTACAATTTTGATTTATTTGCGCCAGAGTCTGAACCGCCAGAGTCTTGCGGAATATTTGTCAAATGTGATGTAACAAATCGCAATGACGTGGACGAGGCTGTCAGTTCCGTCTTTGCCCGGGAGAGCAGAATTGATGCATTAGTGGTAAGCGCTGGTGTGCATTTTTCTGCAAATATAGAGCAAACGACAGAAGATGATTTTAACAGAATTATGGATGTCAACGCCAAAGGCACCTACTTCCTGTTAAGGTCTGTGATCCCTTTTATGAAAGAAAAACGGAAAGGCAGCATCGTCATTGTATCCTCCGATCAGGCTATTATCGGCAAGCCAGACAGCTTTGCTTACAATTCATCAAAGGCGGCAATAGCCTCAATGGCAAGGACTGTTGCTCTGGATTATGCACAGTCTGGTATTCGCTGTAATGCGGTATGTCCCGGGACGATAGACACGCCCCTCTATCGAAATGCTGTCCAGCGTTATGCCTTAAAAAATGGACTGGATCCTGAGCAGGTTCACAGGGATGAAGCTCAGGCGCAGCCATTAGGCAGAATAGGGACCCCTGAGGATGTCGCATATTTTATTGATTTTTTAATGAGTGAAGCTTCATCGTTTATAACCGGCGCATTACTTCCGGTCGATGGCGGCTATACGGCCCGATAAAAAGGAAATAAGGAAAATGAAGCATAATCACCTTCTCAATTAAATTCTGAAACCTGTAATTTTTCTAGTATGCCTGAATTAAAAAACGACGTTAAATACCCGTAAGTCAGGTAAGGGGCTCTGCGGACCCCGGAGCAATACTGCTCTGTACGAAGCGGGGAAGGATAAACCTGCATCAGGGCAGGCGGTGTCGCTGTCAAAAACATGAGGCACAGGTTTGCGCGAATTGCGTATTTCTGGGTGATGTAGTTTCAGTTCAGCCCTTTTCCGGTGTCTGACTGAGGCAAGGTAAATAAAAAACAAACGGAGGACAGGCAATGAGCTATCAGTCAGAAATACCGAAGTCCCGGGTCAACATAAAGCTCGATCTGCATACGGGAACAGCTAAAAATAAGGTTGAACTCCCCCTGAAGCTGCTGGTTGCCGGTGATTTCAGCAACGGTGCAGAACAGCGTCCCCTTTCTGAACGCCAGAAGGTCAACATTAATAAAAATAACATGAACAGCGTGCTGGCGGAATTCTCGCCCTCAGTCAGCATGGCGGTGGAGAATACCCTGGCCGGCGACGGCAGCGAAGATGCGATTACGCTCGCCTTTCGCGACATGAAGGATTTTGAACCGGAACAGGTTGCCCGTCAAATTCCCCAGCTCAAAGCCATGCTTGCCATGCGCAACCTGCTCCGCGACCTGAAGGCCAATCTGATGGACAACACCGCCTTTCGCCGCGAGCTGGAAAAAATCCTCCTCGACCCGTCACTGAGCGCTGAACTGCGCGGTGAACTCTCCGCCCTGGCACCGAAACAGCCATAACGCCCGCAGCACGTAACGGATTAACAAAGAGAAGATGCTCATGTCTGTACAGAATGAAAAGAATACCGGTGGCGAAACCGTTGTCCTGGACCGTCCTTCCGCCGGCGGGGTGTATGCCTCCCTGTTTGAAAAAATCAGCCTGAACCCGGTGTCTGAGCTCAGCGCGCTGGATATCTGGCAGGACGCGCAGGCGATGTCGGAGGCGACCGCGAATGAACGCCTGACGGCCGGTATGCAGGTGTTTCTGGAGTGCCTGACGAAAGCGGGCTCAAAAGTGGAGAAGCTCGACCGCAACCTCATCGACCACCACATCGCGGAGCTGGACTACCAGATTAGCCGCCAGCTGGATGCGGTGATGCACCACCCGGACTTCCAGGCTGTTGAAAGCCTGTGGCGCGGGGTGCAGTCCCTGGTGGATAAAACCGATTTTCGCCAGAACGTGAAGGTTGAGCTGCTGGATATGTCCAAAGACGACCTGCGTCAGGACTTTGAGGACGCGCCGGAGATTATCCAGAGCGGGCTCTATCAGCACACGTACGTTTCAGAGTACGATTCTCCGGGGGGAGAGCCGGTTGCGGCCCTGATTTCCGCGTACGAGTTTGACGCCTCCGCGCAGGACGTAGCCCTGCTGCGCAACATCTCGAAGGTTGCCGCCGCCGCGCATATGCCGTTTATCGGCTCGGCCGGCCCGGCGTTCTTCCTGAAGGATTCGATGGAAGAGGTGGCGGCGATTAAGGACATCGGTAACTACTTTGACCGCGCGGAATACATCAAATGGAAATCCTTCCGTGAAACCGACGATGCCCGCTATATCGGCCTGGTGATGCCGCGCGTGCTGGGGCGCCTGCCGTATGGCCCGGACACCGTCCCGGTACGCAGCTTTAACTACGTGGAAGAAGTTAAAGGTCCTGACCACGAAAAGTATCTGTGGACTAACGCCTCGTTTGCCTTTGCCGCCAATATGGTGAAGAGCTTTATCAGCAACGGCTGGTGCGTGCAAATCCGCGGCCCGCAGGCCGGCGGCGCCGTCCAGGATCTGCCAATCCATCTGTACGATCTGGGTACCGGCAATCAGGTGAAAATTCCGTCAGAGGTGATGATACCGGAAACCCGCGAGTTTGAGTTTGCGAACCTGGGCTTCATCCCGCTGAGCTACTACAAGAACCGCGACTACGCCTGCTTCTTCTCCGCCAACTCTACTCAGAAACCGGCCCTGTACGACACGGCTGATGCGACCGCCAACAGCCGCATCAACGCCCGTCTGCCGTACATCTTCCTGCTGTCGCGCATTGCACACTACCTGAAGGTTATCCAGCGTGAAAACATCGGCACCACCAAGGACCGCCGTCTGCTGGAGCTTGAGCTCAATACCTGGGTGCGCAGTCTGGTGACCGAGATGACCGACCCGGGCGACGAACTGCAGGCCTCTCACCCGCTGCGTGATGCGAAAGTGGTGGTGGAAGACATCGAGGATAATCCGGGCTTCTTCCGCGTGAAGCTGTACGCCGTGCCACACTTCCAGGTGGAAGGCATGGACGTCAGCCTGTCGCTGGTATCCCAGATGCCGAAAGCAAAAGCATAGGGCAGGAGCAGGGATGAAAATTTATCGTCCACTGTGGAACGAGGGGGCTTTACTGTCCCCTCAGCAGTTCCAGCAGCAGGCTGAATGGGAGTCTTTTCGAAGTCGCGGTGTATCTGCACTGGCATCCCCGTTCCCCTGGGGTGTGGAAA
This sequence comes from Lelliottia sp. SL45, assembly GCF_026672535.1. Classification (NCBI taxonomy): domain Bacteria; kingdom Pseudomonadati; phylum Pseudomonadota; class Gammaproteobacteria; order Enterobacterales; family Enterobacteriaceae; genus Lelliottia; species Lelliottia sp. SL45. The sequence goes on along the minus strand of NZ_JAPPRH010000005.1, from coordinate 4,469 downwards.
AAGTTGAGTTTAATGACAGCCTTCTTTCGTCTGGTCTGATCCAGATTACGCAGTTACGCCTCTGGCTGGAAGACGGATCGCTGATTGACGCACAAAAGAGCGATCTGCCTCCGGCACCACGTGAGTTAGATGCCAGCCAGCTGACAGGTCTCGATTCTCTAACCGTTGTCATCGCACTGCCTCACATGCAGCCGGGTGTTGCCAACGTAGAACAGGAAGGCATTACCGCAGACCGGCCGCTTCGTTATCGTGAAGAATGGGTGACGTTGCAGGATGCCTTCGGGTCTGAAGAAGAATCCATGGCCGTTGCCCGGTATAATTTCACCATCCGGTTTGCCCATGAAAGCAATGATTCCTGGAAAGTTTGCCCTGTGGCCAGACTGATCCGTGATGGACAAAATGCGTGGCGACAGGATCCGTCTTTTATTCCTCCAGTGGCATCTTTTGCGGCAAGTCCGGTCCTTCGCGAACGTCTGGTGCTGCTCAATCGCCAGCTTCGCTCCCGACGCCAGCGACTGATGACCATGCGTCGTGAAAGTAACGAAAGACTCGCCGATTTTGCCGTAGCCGATGTATCCCTTTTCTGGTTGCTGAATGCGCTGAATTCCCACGCCAGAGTGCTGACGGAATACGAACGCTTTCCTTCCCGTCCGCCAGAGCAGGTGTGGGCGGAGCTCGCTCGTCTGGCTGGCAGTATGCTGACTTTTTCCCTGGACCATGATCCTGACGCCATACCGGGCTATGACCACGAGCAACCGGCCAATACATTTCCTCCGCTGTTTGACCTGATAACAGGTCTGCTGGAAGCCAGTCTGCCATCCCGGGTCATTGCTCTGGAAATGTCCCGACCGGACGGACAGACCTGGAAGGCCAGCCTCCACGATATCCGCCTGCGTGAAGAGGCCGACCTTTATCTCTCTGTACGCTCGGATATCCCGGCCTGGCAGGTTGCCGAAAAATTCCCTGCACTCTGTCAGGCGGGCTCGCCTGATGACGTCAACGAGATCTATGGTGCTGCACTCAAAGGTATCCCTTTGATCCCGGTGAGCAGGGTTCCGGCAGCGTTGCCTGTTCGTATGGAAAACCAGTACTTCGCACTTGATATGGAAAGTCCCGCTGCGCATGAAATGCAGGAGCAGGGCGTGTGTATGTTCTATGTACCGGAGTTGCTTGGTGCTCTTGAACTTGAACTGTTCGCGGTATTGCGCTCATGAGACAGGATATCGATATCGACCAGCTGATGACGGAGACCTGGCTCACCGTCACCATGCTGAAGAAAGGCGCCGTCACTCTCAACGGCAACGCGCTTTACGACAAGTCCGTTAAGCAGGTTGAAAGTGTACGGGAAGCACTGGAGCGTGCTGGTTATGACGACGCCAGTGTTGAGCATATTTCCTACGCACAATGTGCCCTGCTGGACGAAACGGTGATGAGCCGTAAGTCTGAAAAAAGCGAGGAAGGAGAGGTGCCGAAAGCAGATGAAGGCCAGGTGGCCTGGCGTAAAGCGCCGCTTCAGGCCCGTTTTTTTGGCTCACTTCGGGCAGGTGAAGCGCTATGGGATCGCATTGCAGAAGTTCTGCGTCAGCCCTCACCAGACCCGGCCGTTTTAACCTGCTATCACCGGGTGATAGCGCTGGGCTTTCAGGGGCTATACAGCCTGAACGCGGTCAGCCAGTCGGAGCGTGATGAGGTAATGAAAACCCTTTCTGAACGTGTTTCTCCGCCTGATGCTGGCCTGTCTTTGGTTGTTCACAGGATGGGTAAACATCGCTGGAGTCTGATGCGCTCAGTCTGGTTCTGGATAGCGCTCGCCGTGATTCTTACGGGCGTTACCTGGTGGGGGGGCCATCTCTGGCTCCAGGCACTCTTGTCTGCACAAATACCGGAGCTGCATGGCTAATGCGTAGATCAGTCATCATTCCGGTAGTCCTGCACGCCCTGGCAGCCGTTGCCACGTTGTTATGGTTGCTGTGGTATTTCATCCCGACAGGCAACGTTTTTAACGGTCTGTCCACGCTGCTGATCCTCGTTCTGGCAGGCTGGACTGTTTTTAAAAACTGTCGGAGCGAAGAGCCCACATCTGACGTTACCCTCCTGGCCGCTGAACTGCCTTTACCCGACGCCCAGGGGCCCGTTGTACTGGTGTGTGGTGATATGCTGGACGCGTTATTTCAGGGGAGTCCTCTGCGTAAAACAGCCCAGGGATGGTGGCTGCGGGCGGGTGACGTCAACCAGTTAACTGACGTTGTCCGCAGTATCCAGACGCAGTTCCCGCGCCAGGTTGGGCAGCTTTCGGTGATGTACCGCTGCCTTCCAGACCATCATCAGGATGAAGCCGTTGTTCGTTCCGCACTGAAAACGCTTCGCCAGCAGTGTAAGCAGATTAAATCCCTGACGGGTTTCACACTACCGGTTGTGTTGAGTGCAGAATTTTCCGGGCCAGAAACGCCCTGGATAATCGTTCGGGGTGATAAGCCGATTGTCTGTCCGGTAAATGATTCGCCTCAGGCGTTCATTGACTGGCAGCAGGCGGAAGACAATATCCTGACACTGCCAGCCGTCAGCGAGGCATTTTCCTTTATCCGTCATACGCTGGCTGAAGAGCTGGAAAAGCCTGATCGGTTAACGCCTCCAGAACGAGCATTCTCTGTGGCAATGCGCCTCGGTACTGTCCTTCCCGGTACCGAGTCAGTCTGGGCCGACTGGCTATATACCCGCACATGTTTGCAGTTTTTCAGAAAAACCGGGCAGACAGCACCGGCAAGTTTGTTTCCGGATGCGGTTCTGCCACTTCTGGCACCTTTTGCATCAACTGTGCAGGGGGGCCAGCGTACCCGTCTCCTGATCCTGCTGATGTGGCTGTGTGCCCTGACCGCATTGGGTATTTCTGCGCTCAATAACCGTGACCTGATCCGTCAGGTGAGTACCGATTTACAGCGCTGGAATGCCATCCCGATGAACCACTATCGCCCTAAGGCAGAATCACTGGCCGCCCTGAAGCAGGATGCGCTCCTGCTTGAACGCTGGCAGAGCCAGGGTGAGCCTTTGCGTTACAGCCTGGGCTATTACCCAGGGCAACGCATGTGGCTGGCCCTGCAGCAGGCTATCGATACATGGACACCACCGCCAGCACCTGAATCAAAACCCGTGCCGAAAATTGTTCGTCTCGACAGCATGTCGCTGTTTGATTCCGGTAAGTCCGTGCTGAAACCGGGCTCGACCAGAATGCTGGTTAACTCGCTGGTCGGAATCAAAGCCAGACCAGGCTGGCTCATCGTGGTCAGCGGCCACACAGACAATACCGGTAGCGTTCAGCTCAACCAGACCCTGTCTTTACAACGCGCTGAGGCCGTCCGTAACTGGATGCGTGATACCGGGGACGTACCGGAAAGTTGCTTTGCCGTGCAGGGTTACGGTGACAGCCGACCGATTGCATCAAACGACACGCCTGATGGCCGTGCGCATAACCGGCGTGTCGAGATCAGTCTGGTACCGCAGGCTGATGCCTGTCGTCTGCCAGGCTCAAAACTTGCGTCACAGGATGTTCGTGACGTTTCAACTCAAGAAATGGAGAAGTAAAACATGGCAATCCCGGTTTATCTGTGGCTGAAAGACGATGGCGGCGCTGACATCAAGGGTTCTGTAGATGTGAAAGATCGCGAAGGAAGCATCGAAGTTGTTGCTCAGGAACACAACCTGTATATCCCGACCGATAACAACACCGGCAAACTGACCGGCACCCGCATTCACACGCCGTTCCTGTTTACCAAGGAAATCGATTCTTCCAGCCCGTATCTGTACAAAGCCGTGACCACCGGCCAGACGCTGAAGTCTGCTGAATTCAAGTGGTACAAAATCAACGACGCCGGCCAGGAAGTGGAGTATTTCAACACCAGACTGGAAAACGTGAAAGTGGTGAAAGTGAATCCTGAAATGTATGACATCAAGGATCCTTCTAAAGAGAAGCACAACCACCTTGAGCGCATTGAACTGCGTTACGAAAAAATCACCTGGACCTACAAGGACGGCAACATCATTCATTCCGATTCCTGGAGCGAACGCGCCACCGCGTAAGTCGCAAGCGGGCAGAGTTTGTCTGTCCGCTTTTCTTTTTGCTGAGCGTCTGCCGCTACGGGCGTTCAGCAAAAACATCATATCCCGGAACAGACCTTATGGGCCTCGGTAACGGCCAGGGGCGGTAGCGTGCCTGAATGGTCACTCAACAGTGAGCAAGCAAACATGGAAAAAACGGCAATCCTCCTTCGACGTCTTAATCCTTTCTGTGCCCGCGCAATGGAAGGGGCGGCTTCGCTCTGTCAGAGCCGGGCGCACGCCGAAATCTTGCCGGAGCACTGGCTGCTGAAGCTGCTGGAGCAGGGTGAGGGTGACCTTAGCGTTCTTGCGCACCGTTACGAGTGGGATATGGATACGTTGTGGCAGGATTTGCTCGGCTGGCTGGATAAACAGCC
>NZ_JAPPRH010000004.1:0-2274 GCF_026672535.1 Lelliottia sp. SL45 | reverse complement strand
AACATGACGCTGAATAAGGCACCGGAGAGTTTTGACCTGATTGATGGCATAAAACAACCGGATAACGTGGTGAAGGGGATTCTGGAGCAGTTGTATAAAGCGGCACAGGATGAAACGCGTACCACTCATGCCCTGAACAAATATAACTACCAGCGATTGCTGGAGATGATCGACAGTAACCAGGACGGCTATTACTCGGAACAGGAATATCTTCAGGCAGTTCACAATGTTTCCTACCGGGACCACCTGTACCGTGTGATAGCGAAGCACGCCAGTGAATGGTACTACGGCAAGGATGACCCGCTCTGGAAGACATACCTGGATACGTTAACCAGGGATGCACCGTTATGGAAAACGTATCTGGAATCGTTTCTGGATAAGATGACATGGATGAAGGCAGTGTCGGAAAAGGGTGTGGTACTGGGGCCGGAGCCGTGGCATATGCATCCGATTGCATTTTTATCAGCTTTATTATCCGATGGTGATCAACTTATTACATACGAGCAATTAAAATTAATGCTCCCTTCCGATAGTGAAGGTAAGGTTAGTATTTATCTGGAACCGCTGAATGAAACTATGAAATTATTTGAAATAAATACACCTTTACGAAAATCGCATTTTATGGCTCAGATTCTCCACGAAACAGGTTTTTTCAGATATACAGAAGAAACTGCTTCGGGAAATGCTTATGAAGGTCGCAGTGATCTTGGTAATACTCATGCCGGAGATGGTCCACTATTTAAAGGCAGGGGGTTGTTACAGATTACTGGCCGTGATAATTACACAAAGTGCCAGGAATATCTCAGGACTAAGCTTAATGACAGTACGTTTGACATAACATCGTCAGTGTCTAGAGCAAAACAGTTATCAGAAAATCCACGGTATGCCGCATTAGCATCTGGATATTTTTGGAAGTATATAAAACCTAAGTTAAACGCTACGGCTGATAGGGACGATATTTATTGGGTTTCAGTTTATGTCAATGGATGGGCGGTGCAAGAGCATCCTTATTATCCAGACAAAGCTAGAGAGCCGAATCATATGGATGATCGAGTTAATAAATTATCTATCGCCAAGAATGCATTTGGTCTGGAGTGAGTTTAATGAAAAAAATATCGTTATTATTAACTGTATGCGCATTGCCATTATTTTGTAGTGCTTCGGACGTGATGAATACTGATTATTCAGTTTCTTCGATGTATAGTGGGACCATTGGGAAGAGTAATATTACAATGAATCTTGTTACTTCCGGAGATACTGTCTCTGGAAGTTATATATATGATAAATATAAAAATAGAATCTTGTTAAACGGAGTGGTAAATTCTAATTCTATTGAGTTAAAAGAAAAGACAAGTAACGGCACAGCTGCTATAACACTTGTTCATACAGATAATGGTTATACAGGTAAGTGGTGTGATAAAAAATGTGTTCCCGTAACAATTCAAAACAATAATTCATTCAAAGACGGTGAGTTGAAAGATATTAAGTCTGATGATTCTGATATAGGCTCCTATAAAATAAATTTGGCATTTAAAAATAAAAATGAAAGCATAATTGTTACTGATGCTATAGATCCACCATCTTTGGAGTTTGTGGATATTAATGGTGATGGTTTTTACGACTTGGTAGTCAGAACGGATCATCGTCCAAATAATGGAAGTCAGACTGTTTATCTCTCAGGTGATAATGGATTGACTGAAGATGAGAACTTATCAAAAGTAAATGGCACTCTTGTATATAATCCTTATAAAAAACTCATTACTTTTAACTCAAAAGACGATTGCTGCAATAAATTTAATAAAATTATTTACTTTTTTGATAATGGTAAAGCAGTGAAGGTTGATAACATATTCTTTGACTATTCATCTAACGAAGGTAAAAATTCCAGAGGTGATAATATTTCAAAGGATAAATTCGAGGCTTACTAAATTTTTTCAAGAGTAAATTTGGTAGGGCCGTAGCATTAGACCATTCTGTAAACTGTCCTGCTTATGTTATTCCTGATTTTTAAAAAACAATTGAAAACTTCCATGCCAATAATCCTGCTGTAAGTTTAGACCCACAAACAAGGGGGATGAGAGCGGAGTAAATGAAAACAAACTACTGGAAGAGTATAAATTAACCGGGAGAATGACAGATTATTCTGCTCGGTTTAATTCATTAAAGGCAAGGTTATGATAAAGCCAAGTTTCTTAAATGTTATTATTTTGACTATCTTTACTACGAATGTAAGTTATGCTGATATAGAAATAAAATCTCCAGAAGGAGGTCGTT